>CAYRAO010000022.1:0-41730 GCA_964422395.1 uncultured Clostridia bacterium | reverse complement strand
CACACTCTATATAGTAATGGTGACTCTGCCACACAGGTATGAGTACAGAGGATTATTATAGATAATATGGTTTTTAGTTATGATTTTTTGAATTTATATTTTTTATTTCTCAGATTAAAAATGATATATCCTTTTTCTTCTCGGTATAACTTAAAATTTGACAGTAGAAATTTTTGAAGATCCGGTTGCTTATTCCAAGATTCGAAATCTGTAATAACAAAAAACTTCGGATTCTGCCAAGCATATTTTGAGTTGTACAAATCTTCGGCATTAAGAATCTTTTTCCCTCTAAATTTCATTTTTTCAATATCTTCCCAAGTCCTCCATGTTCTGCCAAACATCTTTCCATAATACATTGCTGCATTTCCATTTGACCTTGAAAGCAAAATATTGTTGATTCCGTGATTAATGGTTTCAGCAGCTTCAAAAGAATTACCCCAAATATTTTTTTCAGGAATATTGTCCTTAAAATATGATCCCTGCTCCCCGACAAAAAAGAATGCAGGTGAATACATCCTTAGTTCATGGTCGCTTTTCATAAATTTATTTTGGTGATAAAAAGAAAAAATCACTCCTCCAATTAAGATCGAAAATACAATTACATTTTTTAATAACTTTTTTTTCTTACTGATATCAATAAGATATCCGGTCTGACCGAGCATTAAGGCAATTATAGGGAACAGTGCCAACTGATAATAATCATTTGTTGCAGAAGTATAACTGAATATCAATGCGAAAAAAACATAACCGAAGAAGAGACCTGCAATAGCAAGTTTGACCTCTTTTCCCCTAATTATGGAAAACAGAATCAAACCGATAATGAAAGGAGCTATTCCGGTTACTTTGGCTATTTGCGTAAACCATCCCATCCAAAAGAATGGAGTCAACAATAGTTCGGGAGAGATAATTGATACGGTCAATTCCTGCATTGCATTGTTCCATAAAATATTACGTACATAAAACGATACTCCGACAGAAAGAAAAATAGTAAAAAACCAAACAGTCCTCCAATTAAGAAAATATCTTTTAAGCCCGTATTTATTGATTCCAAGAAACGCTATTAATCCGAGTAAAGGAAAAATTATCGTTAACTTAATAAAAACCGCAAAACCGGATAATAGAGCAGCCGAATAAAAATATTCTCCCTTCTCCGACCTGAAATGTTTAATTATTTGAAGTACTCCCCATAGAAAGAACATGTTAAGGAGTGATTCGGACTGGACGCTTTGACTTATATTTATCCCGAATGGAAAAAATAAATAAAAAATTACCGAAATTAATGACCCCGTCCCTCCGAACAAAAGGAGACTTATCTTGTAGAGGATGATAGCTCCCAAAAGCCAGAATAAAACCGACATTGTTCTGGGAAGATACAAATCTTCTTTTCCCGCTATCCTGTATAGCTGATAGATCAATTTTTCATTTATTTGAGGATCAACCCTCTCATTAAAATTTTGAAACATAATAGAAGGGATCCTCCCGATATCATCTTTGTGTTTATTCGAATTCAAAAAGTAAGAGCGTGCAAGAAGAGCAACCTTGTATTGTCGGGCGGAATGAAAATACGTCGGATGAGATTTGATACCGTTAATCCTTAAAATAAAAGCGGCCACAATGAGGAGGAACAAGAATATCGATCTGTTCCTTGCAACCTTGTCAACCGGTTTTACATCATTACTATACAAGGTTTTCATCCGATTATCTTACCCCTATTACAATAATAATACAACAATAAATCAGTCAATTGTGGATATCATAATATAAAAAAAGAATTCTCCCCAATCCTATTCTTTTGACTTAACAATCCATTTGATAACTGTATTTATCAGTTCCCGCTTTTTAATCGGTTTGCTAAGATAATCATCCATACCAAGCCCTATATACTTTTCACGATCACCCTTCATTGCATTTGCTGTAAGTGCAACAACAGGAATATTCTTTCCTGAAATCTTTCTTATCTCCCTTGTAACTTCCACCCCGTCTTTTCCAGGCATTTGAATATCCATTAGAATAACATCAAAAGTCCTTTCCTCAATTAACTCCAATGCATTATCTCCATTACTTGCAGTAACAACTTCAAAACCCTCCCGCTTAAGTGTATAATCCAGTAACATCCTGTTAACTTTATTATCTTCAACTACAAGAATCGAATAATTGCAAAGATCATTGTGTATTTTTGTCCACAAATCCGTTTCGACCATTTCCCTATTTTCTTCATTGGCATAGTCGCCTTTTCCAAGGTTAATTGAAAAATAGAACTTCGAACCTTTATTAGGCTCACTATCCATCTTTAGATTCCCGCCCATCATCTCAACAAGCTTTGACGTTATTGCCAGTCCCAATCCTGTCCCTTCATATTTTCGAGATAAAGCGGAATCTATTTGGGAAAACGATTTAAACAATTTATCCGTATCATCCTTTGAAATTCCTATTCCGGTATCTCTTATTATAAATGTGATTACAACCCAAGGACATACTATTTTGTCCATTTTTATTTCAAGTTCTACTTTTCCCTTATCTGTAAATTTCACGGCATTGTTCAGTAAATTCCAAAGTATCTGCCTCAACCTCTCCGGATCCCCTACAAGAAATTCCGGTATATTTTTATCAATAATAAATTTTAACTCAATATTTTTATCTTTGATCCAAACCGTCGTGATTTTTTCTATCCTTTTCAAAAGTTCTCTAAGGTTAAAATTTTTCCTTTCAATTAACACCTTACCGGCCTCTATCTTCGAAAAATCAAGAATTTCATCTATAAGATAAAGTAGTGATTCACCTGAATTTTTTATTATTTCCACATACTCTTTCTGTTTTTCACCCAAAGTTGAAGATTCAAGGAGATCCGAAAATCCGAGAATTGCAGTCATCGGTGTTCTTATTTCGTGGGACATATTTGCTAAAAATTCACTTTTGGCAAGATTTGCTTTCTCCGCTTCCTCTTTTGCATTCTTCAGTATTACTTCCGCCTCTTTTCTCCTTGTAATATCATTGCAGATTATAAAATATGTTGCTTCTACCGTATCATCTCCCTTAAAATTAACTATGGAACAATCGATAAAAATATCCTCTCCATCTTTTTTCCGCCCTCTAAACTCAAATCGTCCTTTAAGATCCGATTCCACAATTCCCATCTGTTTTTCATATACCTTTTGAGAATCCCCGTGAAAGAGTTTATTGAATTCTCTTCCCACTAATTCTCCCATCGAATATCCGAAAATTTTTGATGTGGCCGGATTCGTATCTATTATAGATTTCTTGTTATTAAGTATTAGAATTGAATCCATTGCGGATTCAAAGAGATACTGGAATCGTTCCCTACTTTCTCTAATAACGGATTCGGACTCTCTACGCAGATAAAACTCCTTTATTGAGTTTATTACAAGTAGTTCTATTATCATTAAGATGAAAAAAATTAATGCAGGATAGATATAATTGAGTTTCAAATTGGGAAGATAGAAAGTAAACAGTTTCCACCCTTCTATTTCCAAGTCTGCTTTGTGAATAAAATAGTTTTCACCTTTGTACATAGTGATATCTTTTTCAACATTGTAAGGGAACTTTTTAATGCTCAATCCCCCCAACTGCTTAAATTTCCTAATCGCTTTCCGCCTTAAAGAAGAAATTGATCTTGTTGAATTTAAAAGCCATCTCTTCTCAGAGGTTGAGAATATTATTCCGTCAGGAGATATCATACCACCGGAAATACCAGATTTCTTGATTATTCCGTCTATAATGCTTAGATTGAATTTGATTGCAACTACACCGGTAATTTTCCCTTTTCTCATGACTGGGAACCCAAAATATATCCCACGCTCTCCCGTTGTTACTCCGACAGCGGTATAGAATGAATTCCTCCCTTTTATAGCCTCTTTAAAATATGGACGAAATTTATAATTATTCCCAAGCAGAGTTTTAGATCCTTTATATGTAGAACTCCCGATAACAAGCCCCGAAGGATTCATAAGGTAAAGGACTGATGATCCGATAACGGTTTTAATGCTATCAAAGTAAGAAGTCACCAGTTTGCGATCAGAATTCCAATATTTCACACTAGCCTGTATTATTGTCCTAACACTTGATATTGATCTGATTACTTCCATCTTATGCTTGTAGTAATTATTAATTTCCAAAACAATATCTTGCGTAAGTTCTTTGTGTATATTCCTCTCTTTCTTGGATATATTACTCTTAAAAAACATCATAATCAGAGCAAACAACAATATATTAACGATCAGGACTAATTGAACATACGGTTTCTTTAGTGAAACTCTTCCAAGCATCTATAAATTATTATATTTGGAGAAACTAATGTCAACATGATATTTTTAACTAATAAAAAATGACCCCTATTTTAAAACGAAATACTTATTCTTTTCTACTCTGCATATTTATAATCAAAATAATTCTTCAAATCAAATAAAATCATTTTTTTTTACTTCTTATATAAAACCAATCGAAGATACCGGTTAAGATAACAATTAGAAACAAAATTGATCCGATAGGAATAATAAGAATATACCAGTCACCTATCAGATCCTTAAATATCCTACCGTTATGAAGTTCAAACATATAATTCCACAAAGGTAACCTGTTATCATTTTTAATTTCCTCAGGGAATCCGATAATTCTGTTAGGCTTTGTCTCTTTAAGAGGTATTAAACCTTGTTTAAAAGCAGTTGCATACTCTTCTCCGTCTTGAGTTCTGAAATATCCGGTTATCATTTGTTCCGCCGGTTTGACAGGTGAAACGAATCTCACTCTTTTTCCGGAGATCATATTGTAAGCATTTCCATCCTCCTGAACATGAAATAACCCGTTAAAAGAACCGACTATATAACCCCCTTCGGGATACTCTTCAAAAACAGTTGCACCCATAACAAACACAAGAACAGGAGTTCTTATCTTTTTAAATTTTCCTTTTAGATCCGAATCGCCTTCCCACATCCCGTCAGTAGTTTCTATTAGTATTTTGCGAGTTTTTTTAAGGTAAAGAGCATTGTGAATTTTTTTATCCCAAGGATTATCGGGAAATGATCCCGGATACATTGATACATCCACATCACCGCGAGTAATAAGGACCAAGAAAGGAGGTCTCATAAAAAGAGCCGTGACACCTATAACAATCATAACTAATGCCGTCCAAATACCAAGCTTTAAGTGATATTTATAGAAAAAATCAACAAGATATCTTCTTTTCTCTTTTTTTATTTTTCTTTTTTTCCACCTTTTGGGGAAATACCATATATAGAAAGCAAATATACTAAGAAAAATTATTACCAATCCAATAATATCAAAAAATATCCTCCCTATAGTGCCCCAGATATGCCCGCCATGAAGATCGAAAAATAATCTTACAAGAGAAACCCGCTCTGCCCTATCCACACCCTCCTTTTTAAGATCCAATTTAATAAATTCGAAAGAACCGGAAGTCAGATCCGTTTTATATGCTTCCGATTGAGTAAAAATAATAAGCTTATCATCAATTTTGAGTATCTTTTTTATCTCTATTTTTCCGATTTTCGGAAATATTTTACGCCACTTTCCGACTATAGGATCACAAACCCATAACCCTCCGAAAGAAGCGGCAAATAGTTTTGCAGATACATTTTTTTCTTCAAGGAGATACAAATCATTTACCTTTCCGTAGTAGATGGATTTTGTATATCCCTCTCCAACCTTTTCAAATGTTTTTCCTCCGTCAACAGTTTTCCAAATACCTTTCTTCCCTCCTAAGAATCCGACTCCCTTATTATTCTTTAGAAAAAGAAATTTGATCAGAGAACTTCTATTCCAGTTCTCGGTTTTATATTGTGACGGAACAAGCCATCCCGGGACTGACAATCCGGAAACCAATTCAGGGTGATTGAGTATAATTCCGGAAGTTGCCGACCATGAGAGAAAAAGTATCATAAATAATCCTACAAATTTATGAATCCATTTTGATTTTCCGTATATCCACTTAAAAATTTTCATTGCCAAAGTATATATTTGATCTTTAAATGTGTCAAGAATAGTCACATTAAATAAATAACCGTTCATGCCGTCTAAAATTTCCGATAAAGATTTTATTTTTCCTAAAAAGAGCATATAATAAATAATTATGAATTATTTACTAAAAAATCTCCTTTATGTAATATCCTTCCCCGTATTCAGCAGAATCTACGGAAGAATAACGAGATTAAAAAATCCAAAATTTCTTGTCCGTTTCATGATCAACCTATTCGTCAATATATACAATATTTCCATGGATGAATATGATGGTGAAGTTGGTGATTACAACTCTTTGGTATCTTTTTTTATTAGAAAGCTTGATCCGGAAAAAAGGGGATTAAAAAAGAGTAAGAATTTTCTCCTTTCTCCTTGTGACGGGATTGTCTCCTCAATAGAACAAGCGGATTCCGAGAAAACAATCCAAGCCAAAGGGATCACGTATGATATTAATGAATTCCTAAATGAAAAAATAGATTTCGAGAACAAGTGGTACGTAACAACAATCTATCTTTCACCAAAAGATTACCACAGATTCCATTATCCTTTGGACGGGGCGATAAGAAAGTACTGTCATGTCAGAGGACACCTTTATCCGGTTAATAATATGGGTCTAAAAAATATAAAAAATCTCTTCATAAAAAATGAAAGAATTGTCCTTGAGGTTGGCAGTAACGGCAATATTTATTATATTTGTGCAGTAGGTGCAACTTTCGTGGGAAGTATCAAAATGGACTTTATCAAGAAATATAAAAGGGATAATAAATGGAAAAATATTTCTTTGAATGTTTCACAAACGGATGAAATGGGAAGATTTGAGTTAGGATCGACTATAATTATGGTAACTCCTGAAAGTCTTGGAACTCCGATCAAAAACAATATAGGGAAACATGTAAAAACAGGAGAAAAATTATTTACATTAAAACAATGATCCTGCTAAATATGGATTGAAAATCCTCCTGCTTCACCCAATGCTTCCCATACATTTTCACTCAATGTAGGATGTATAAATATCAATTCTTTGAACTTATTTATATTTATTCCATTGGATACCGCATAGGTCAAAAGAGGCAATAACTCCCCTGCCGATGCTCCTAATATATGTGCACCGATAAGAACATTTTTATTATCGGTAATGACTTTCACCAATCCCGTTTTCTCCTCAACCGCATTGGATCTTGAACCTGCAGAATAGGGAAAACGTCCGACTTTAAACTCATTTCCAATCTTTACAGCCTCCTCCTCCGTAATTCCTACAGATGCTAACTCAGGGAAAGTAAACACCGCTCCCGGAATCGTCATTTTGTCAATATCCCTCCCTTCGGTTATATAATCAACTATTGCTACCGCTTCATGAGACGCTTTATGAGCAAGAAGAGGATGACCGGAAACATCTCCGCAAGCAAAGATTCCGGGAACTCCCGTCTCAAAATTTTTGCCTGTCATAATAAATCCTTTTTTATCCAGTTCAACCCCCAATTCATCCTCAAAAATATTAATCGTATTAGGAACCCGTCCAACCGATAGAAGTACCTTTGAGAATTCTTCTTGACGATCCCCTTTTTCATTCTTTATTTTTATAGTTACATTTCCTCTTTCTCTATCTATAATCGGATCCGAAACCGAAGTAGAAACCAAAATTTTAATCTTGCTTTTTTTTAATTCTACAGCCAGCATATCCGAAAGCTCCCGATCGCTTCCGGGAATAATCTGATCCATAATATCAACAATAGTAACCTCCGAACCTAAGTAACTATAAATAACTCCCATCTCCACCCCTATAGCACCGGCACCTATAACAAGGAGTTTTTTCGGTATGTCTTTGATAAGCAAAGCATCATCGGAACTAATTATAAACTCATTGTCAAATTTAAGATTCGGTAATTGAGCCGGAGAAGACCCTGTTGATATAACAATATTCTTAGCTTCATAAGTTTTACCATTGTCTACTTCTATCTTTCCGACAGAAATAACCTTGCCAAATCCATTGATCAGGTCTACATTATTCACCCCAAAAAGATGGATAATACCTTTTGTAAGTTTTGAAACCACCCGTTCTTTCTGCTTTAATATACTCGAAATATCTATCTCATACCCGTCTATTTTTACTCCGAGTTTCTTTGAACTTTTTATCATCTTAATAATTTTAACCGAATTCAAAAGACTTTTAGTGGGTATACACCCTCTTTGAAGGCACGTCCCGCCAGGTAATTCCTTCTCAATTACTCCGACTTTCAGACCTCTCTTTCCCGCAGCAATAGCCCCTTCATAACCGGCAGGTCCTCCACCAAGAAATAAAATATCATACATATTCGTCACCTTTATGAAATAAGACTTTTCATATTCTTAACCGCATTCTCCAATCCTAAAAAAGCTGCATTGGCAATAATTGAGTGACCGATATTTAATTCCTCAATCT
Source organism: uncultured Clostridia bacterium (assembly GCA_964422395.1). Lineage (GTDB taxonomy): Bacteria > Acidobacteriota > Aminicenantia > UBA2199 > UBA2199 > UBA647. Next base: position 33,320 of record CAYRAO010000022.1, on the reverse strand, counting down.
CTTTTATTGCAGCAATCGGTTCAATATTTCGATATGTCAATCCATGCCCTCCATATACTTTAAAGTTAAGTTTTTTGGCATACTGAACAGACTTCTTTATCTTTTCAATTTCAATTGTTCCGAAACTCGTCTTCCAGTTCTTTGCATATTCACCGGTATTAAGTTCTATCATTTTTATCCCTATCCTGTGACACACTTTAATTTGATTTATATCGGGATCAATAAATACGGAGACCTCAAGTCCGGCAGCTTTCAAATTTCCCGCTACCTCTTCAACCTTATCACCAAACATAAGCATATCAAGCCCCCCCGCCGTTGTCACCTCTTCCGGACTCTCCGGAACCAATGTACATGTCTCCGGTTTATATTTTAAAGCTATTTTTACCATATCCATTGATACCGCCATTTCCAGATTCAGTTTTGTTTTTATTATTTTTCTTAGCATTTCAAGATCTTTTTCCTGAATATGACGTCTATCCTGTCTCATGTGAACTGTTATTCCGTCAGCTCCTGCCAACTCTGCAATGACGGCTGCATACACCGGATCCGGCTCATCAGTCATTCTCGCTTGTCTCAAAGTTGCAATGTGATCAATATTCACTCCTAACCTCATTTTTCCCCTCCTATCTCGGAAAGCAGAAAATCTCTAAAAATTTTAATGTACTTATTTGTTACTTTCTTATCTTCCGATTCGATCATTAATCGTATCTTATTTTCGGTTCCCGAATACCTAATTAAAATTCGTGAATTATTTCCATTTTTTCTATAAAAATTTTCTATCATCAAATTAAGTTCATCCCAATCTTCCAAAGGTCTCTTTTTCTTAATCTCAATGTTTAAAGTCACCTGAGGTATCGGTTTATATATATTCAAAATATCCGAAGCAGAAATATTTAGAAATAAAATAGCTTTAAGAAAGAGAAGGGACGAAACTATCCCATCACCGGTCTTTTGTAATTTACTATATATTATATGACCGGACTGTTCTCCGCCAAGTATTGCAAAATTTTTCTTCATGTTTTTGTAAACAAACCGATCCCCAACATCACTCCGTATAAACTTAACCCCATTTTTTTCCAAAGCTTTTTCCAAGAATAAATTTGACATCATAGTTCCTACAACCACGGGGTTAAAATCCGGTTCATACTCTTTAAGATATTTTGATATGATAAATAAAATACAATCTCCGTCAATGTTATTTCCCGAATCATCAACCATAAGGACTCTATCTCCATCGCCGTCAAACGCTATCCCAAGACTCCCTTCTCCTGCACTAATACGTTGCCGGAGAAAATCCAATTCCGTCGATCCGCACTCTTTGTTAATGTTTTTTCCATCCGGATATATATTATACGCAACATGTTTTATTCCGAGACGTGAAAATATTTCCGGTGCAATATCCGAAACCGATCCGTTTGCACAATCAAGAATTATATCAGGTATCTTTCGGTTAAAACCTGAGAAATTGGATACTACAAAATCTATATATTTTTCAGATGCATCAAACACTACGCTTTTTCTTTTAACCGTTGATATGGAAAATTCTTTATCCGAATAAAACATTTCCTCTATTCTGTTTTGGAGTTCACCGGAAAATTTCTCCCCTTCCGAACCGAAAAGCTTTATGCCGTTATCATACCAAATATTATGTGAAGCAGTAATCATTATCCCTAACTCAAAAGAATTATTTACCATTTGATAAGACAATGCCGGAGTAGAAATGATACCTGTACACAATATTTCAGGTTTGTCTCCCAACCCCTCTTTTAACAGACTTTCAATCTCTAATCCTGAAATTCTTGTATCCCTACCGATCAGTACTCTTTGAGGATTCACAGATTCGGAAAGACACCGACCGATTCTGATTATTGAAGATGGATCAAGCGGAAAATTGCCGAATTTGGTTCTGATACCGTCTGTTCCGAAAAGAGCTTTTTTACTTCCTTTTTTCATTTATTTTTTTAACTTTCAAAGAAACTTCCACGCTATCATATTCCTCAAACCTTAGAATTTTCTCTCGCTTCTCCAGAGAAATTTTAAAAACCGAATCTTTAGTAATACCGGAAAGATTAATCTTTTCCTCACCATACACGGCTTTTATATGCTCTATTTCGGATTTATAACCGAATATTTTGATTTTTTCAGGATTTAACTTCCTGTCAAGAAGAACAACCCCTTTAGATAACCTTCCGGAATAAAGAACACGAACCGGAACCTCTTTAATAGAGAATTCTCTAACTGTAACCTCAAAAATTTTCGGATTGATTGAGACAATTTCAACACCATCAGGAACAGTCAGGTGATCCTCGGAGAACATTGTAAATTTTGTATTTTCCTTGACTTCATTTAGATCAATTCCAATACTAAAATCTTTTTCGCTGATCATACCGATCTTTTTGGCAGTTCCTCTCGCTACAATCCTTACATTGACCGGACGATTCTGAACATCAATCATTTTCGAGACATTTGAATGAGAAATGTCAATAATAAAAGTTTTTTCAAGATATGTTCTCTCCCTTCCCGAGATTAATCCCCACACTATCAATGCAAGAAAGAATGCCGTTAATTTCAACCCTTTATTATTAGTAAACAGTTCTTTATATTTCATTTTATCCCTAAAGATTAAAACTTTTAAGCCTTTTCCTTAAACTCTCCCTATCAAGCCCCCTGATCAGATCGCCATTAACAGCCATGGAAATCTTACCTGTCTCCTCCGAGACAACTATCGTTACGCAATCAGTCTGTTGAGTGATTCCGATAGCGGCAAGATGTCTTGTTCCGCTCGGTGAAAGTTCAAGTAGCGGAGGAAGTTGAAAAAAACATTTAGCCATCGTAATCTTATCATCACTGATAACCACTGCCCCGTCATGAAGAGGTGAGCCCGGGGTGAAAATAGTAAGGAGTATATCTTTGTTAACCTTTGTATTTATAGGTACGGGTTTATTTACATAGTTGCTGATCTTATTCTCTCTTTCAATCGCTATCAATGCACCAATTTTTGAAAGTGACAAAGCAACAACCGTATTGACAATCTCATCGGTAATCTCTGAATTTTGATTAAAATTATATTCGGTCTTCATTCGACTACCTATTTCAGCAAGTACTTTTCGCAACTCATCCTGAAAAAGGACAATTATAGCAATTATCAGATATGTAAGAAAATGATCTATTATAAAAGAGAAAGCCGTTAATTTCAAAAGGCTTGCAATTATGGCAAATACACCAATTAATGCAAGACCAATAGCCATTTGGTACGATTTCGTCCCCTTAATAAGAAGGAGAATGTAGTAAAAGATTATAAAGAGAAATATTATATCAATCATATCGTTGATCCCGAACTTTGAAAACGCATTCAGTATCATTTCAAACATCATTGATCAGTACTTTTTTTTTTCTTCTTGGTTACAACCTTTTTTGCTTTTACGTTATTGATAATATCGCTTATTTCATCTGCCGAAAGAGCTTCCTTTTCAAGCAGAAGAATTGCAATTTTTTTGAGTTTACTCTTGTTTGAAAGCAGAGTTTTCTTTGCATTATTATAAGCCGAATCCAGTATTTTATTTATTTCCGAATCTATTTTTCGGGATGTTTCTTCTGAATATTCAGCATGAGACATCATATCCCTACCGAGGAAAATCATATCATTTTTATTTGTAAAACTGACGGGTCCCAAAGAAGACATTCCCCATTCACAAACCATTTTTCTTGCTATCGAAGAAGCTCTTTCAAAATCATTTCCAGCACCGGAAGTAATAATACCGAGAAATAATTCTTCACTTACCCTCCCTGCCATTAACACCGACATTTGAGCCATTAAGTATTCTTTCGAGTAAGTATATTTATCATCAATCGGAAGTTGCTGAGTAACTCCGAGAGCCATCCCCCTCGGAATTATCGAAACTTTGTGCAACGGATCGGCTTCTTTTTCAAGAGAAGCCATTAGTGCATGTCCCGCTTCATGATAGGCGGTAATTTTTTTCTCTTCATCAGAGATAATCATACTCCTTCTTTCGCTTCCCATCAGCACTTTATCTTTAGCATATTCAAAATCGGACATATCAATTTTCTTTTTTCCGGTCCTTGATGCATAGAGTGCAGCTTCGTTAACCATATTCGCAATATCGGCACCTGTAAATCCCGGAGTTGATCTGGCAAGAACTTTAATATCAACATCCTTTGCGATAGGTGTCTTTTTCGTATGTACTTTGAAAATAGCCTCTCTACCGTTAATATCAGGTGGAGATACCATAATCCTTCTGTCAAATCTTCCCGGTCTTAAAAGTGCACTATCAAGTATATCAGGGCGATTTGTAGCGGCAATTATAATAACACTAACATTGGCATCAAAACCATCCATCTCAACAAGAAGCTGATTCAGGGTTTGTTCCCTCTCATCATGACCTCCGCCGAGTCCCGCACCTCTCTGCCTGCCGACCGCATCAATCTCATCAATAAAGATCAGACATGGAGAATGTTTTTTCCCTTCTTCAAAAAGATCTCTGACTCTGGAGGCACCTACACCGACAAAGAGCTCTACAAAATCCGATCCCGATATGGAAAAAAAAGGAACATTAGCCTCTCCGGCAACCGCTTTGGCAAGAAGTGTTTTACCTGTTCCCGGAGCACCTACAAGAAGAACTCCCTTCGGTATCTTTCCACCCAATCTTTGAAACTTCTTAGGTTCTTTAAGGAACTCTATTATCTCCTGAAGTTCATCCTTCGCTTCAACTACTCCGGCAACATCTTTGAATGTAATCTTATTTTTTTCTCCCGAAAACATTTTTGCTTTGCTTTTTCCAAAAGAGAATGCTTTACCGCCTCCCTGTTGTTTCATCATCATCATCCAAAATGCAATTAGTATCAAAAAGGGGGCAAAACTGATAATGTAAGATATCCATTCACCTTTATTCAGCTTTTCAACCTTTATTTTAACTCCGTTTTTCCTAAGAGTACTAACAAATTCAGGATATTGAACAGGCATTACGGTCTCATAATCAACTACTCCTCCTCCATCGGAAGAATCAAGTTTACCACTTATCTCATTTGATTTGATAAATGCGGAAATAACCTCTTTCTTTTCCACCCTATTCATAAAATCCGAGAAATCTATCCCTTTGACTCTCCCTTTTGACACATCTGCCAGCATACCGTACAAAAGCACTACAATTATTCCCGAAAAGATCCAAAACATAAATCCTTTTGGTCTTTTCTGATTTATATTTTTCAAATTTTTCATATCTTTCATCTCTTCCTGATTTTTCTTTATTGATTATACCATAAAACAATCTCTTAAAGAAATCATAAAATTCAATCATATAGTGGATTTAGATCGGATTTTCATTGATATTTTTTTTGTCGTGTGATAAAATTCAAAATAAGAGGGAGCTAAATGGGTAAGATTATCGGTATTGACCTCGGTACTACTAATTCTGTCGTATCGTATATGGGAGAGAATGGTCCTGAACTTGTTTTAAGTACTCAAGGTGAAAGAATCATGCCGTCTCTCGTTGCATTTACCAAAGATGATAAAATTCTCGTCGGAAATTCCGCAAAGAGTCAGATGGTTCTGAATACAGATACTATCCACTCGGTAAAACGACTTATGGGGAAAAGATTTTCGGAAGTGGAACCTTATCTTTATCAATTCAATTATGAAATAGTTGAAGATAAAAACGACCAGTTGAAAATTAAAATAGGAAGCGTCCTCTATTCAGCTGAAGAGATTTCAGCCATGATTATCATGGAGTTAAAGAGAGCAGCTGAGTTTCATCTGCAAGAAAAAATTGAAGAGGCAATAATAACCGTACCGGCTTATTTTAATGACTCTCAGCGTCAGGCCACAAAAGATGCCGGTGAGATTGCAGGGTTAACGGTTAAAAGAATAATTAATGAACCTACGGCAGCTTCTCTATCATTCTCAACAAAATTGAAAGGGGAGAAAAAAATCTTGGTTTACGATTTTGGCGGAGGAACCATTGATGTATCAATTCTTGATATTCAGGATGAAGTAATCAAAGTCCTCGCTACGGCAGGAGATATAAACACCGGTGGTGATGATTTCGATATTATGTTAACCGATCTTTTCATAAAAGAGATTAAAAATAAAGAGAATATTGACCTTTCAAATGATAAAATTGCAATTCAACGTCTCAGAAATGAGGCGGAGAAAGGGAAGAAAATGCTCTCTAACGAAATGTCCTACGAGGTCAATCTACCTTTTCTTGCTGAAAAAGACGGTAACCCGATCAATTTTCAAAGGGTGATCGAAAGGGGTGAATTTGAAGATATCATAAGAAGTAAAGTCGAAAAAACCATTGAGATATGCAAAGAAACTCTTCTCGCTGCCGGAATAGAGGCTAACGATCTTGATGATATTCTCCTCGTCGGAGGAACAACGAGAATACCGTTTGTCCAAAAAAAACTGACTGAATTTTTTGATAAACCACCAAATAAAAAAGCCAATCCCGATGAGATAGTTGCAATGGGAGCAGCTATCCAAGGAGCTATAACAACCGGAGAAAGCAGAGATATCCTTCTTGTTGATGTGATTGCAATATCTCTTGGAGTAAAAACCAAAGGAGATATTTTCACAAAGATAATCAAAGCAAACACAACAATTCCGGTCTCAAAAAGCATGGTGTTTTCTACAGCGGAAGATGGTCAGTCTGAAGTTGAGATAGATGTTTTTCAAGGAGAATCAAATAAGGTTGAGAACAACAAAATTCTCGGTAAGTTTATTCTCAGCGGTATAAAATCAGCACCGGCGGGAGAACCGAGAATTGAGGTTTCTTTCAACATGGATATTAATGGAATTCTCCTTGTATCCGCAATAGATCTCTCCACCAACAAAAAAAAGGAGATCAAAGTGTTAAATTCAGGTCTTCTGGAAAACACGGAGATCGAAGAATTAAAAGAGAAATATTCCGACATTGAATCATTTAAGGAAGAGATGGCGGATGTCAAAGTGCTTAAAGAAGATATAACACTTATAGCTTATTACCTTGAAGTCTGTTCAAAAAATAAAGAACTTGACAATGAAATCCGTTCTGCATGTATTTCTGAGAAGAAAAGAATATTAGAAGAAATAGAGAGTAATGATTCGGAAAAACTTCAAAAATTAAAACGTGAATCGTTAATGTTTCAAGAGGATATCAAAGTATTAATAGAAGAAGATCTGAAGAACAAACAAAAAGAAGAAAAGACAAAAGGGGAAAAAATGGATGACACAAATCCGTTCCTCAGAATTCCAAAAAATCTCGTAGAAGAAGAGTAGACTATTCCGGATTAAATCCGGACTCTTTTATCACCATTTTTACAACTTCCACATCCGCACCTCCATCAAACCTAACCTCTTTTTTATCTACTAAAACCGATAGATTCCCGATCCCATCTATGTTTTTCAATGTTTTGACAAGAGTCATTTTGCAACTATTACAATTTATGTCTTTTACTCTGATCTTCTCCATTCTTTTACCGTCTTTTGCAATTAACTTATCCACTATATTAAACTTGCTGTTTATAAATATCAAGGATAACAATAACCCTGAAATAATTTGCATCATTCCCAAATTTTTTGTAGCAAGTGAATATAAAAGCGATCCGTCAAAATTAAATTCTCCAACAAGCAAATCAAATAATATACCCAATATTACCGAAGTAATTATTATTGTAACTAAATACACAGCAGCAACTCTTTTTCCAAGCCTTTTATAAACAAAGGATAGTGTCACGGTATTTGTTGCCGGACCTGCAATCAAGAAAACCAAAACAGCTCCCGGTAAGATTCCCTTCATCAAAAGAGATGCCGCTATGGGAATTGAACCTGTAGCACAAACATAAAGTGGTATTGAGATAATTAGAACCACAAAGTAGTGTAGAAACGGCACGGAAAGATAATCGGTTGAAAAATTATCGGGGATAATAGCGGAAATAACACCACCGACAACCACTCCGATTAAAAGCCATTGTGCTATTTCGGAAGGGAGAATCGAAAATCCATATACAAATATATCTTTTATACTCTTTTTTTGTTTAACGGTATTGCTTGTAAGTTCCTCGGAATAATTCTCTTTCTCTTGAAAATGAGTAGCAACACCAATAATAATTCCTGAAAAAAGAGAAGCAATCGGACGAAATATCGCAAAAACAGGTCCCATCAGAGCATAAGTTGCAAATATGGAATCGACCCCGCTTGAAGGAGTTGAAACAAGAAATGACATCACGGAACTTTTTGAAGCCCCCTCTTTCCTTAGAGATTCGGCAAGAGGGATTACACCACAAGAGCATATTGGGAGAGGTATCCCAAGTATTGCTGCTTTTATAGTTGATACAATACCGCTTTTTGCAAAATGTTTCTTAATATAAGATTCACCGAGTAAAATATGGATTATTCCCGCAAAGAAAAAACCCAAAATAAGATAAGGGCTTATCTCAAAAAATAAAAAAATAGTCTCATTAATGATCTTTTGTATTATTTCCATCAATGCTAATCCTCTATAATCGGATAATTATAACGAGAAACCTATCTAAACACAACCTTTATAGTTGAATTTAAAAAGATCGGTTAATTTGGATTTTCTGTTTTTATCTCATATGGTATAATCACTCAAGTTTAAGTTTATACAACAGGAAAAGGAATGCAGGAGATCACCTTATGTTAAAAAGACCGGAAAAAACGGAATATTATCTTGACATTGCAAGAGTCGTATCAACCCGTTCAACCTGTTTAAAAGTATTCATCGGGGCAATAATTGTGAATGGAGATCAGATAATTGCAACAGGATATGTCGGAGCACCTCGAAAAACAAAAAGCTCTTTGGAACACAACTTCTGTCTCAGACAGAAACTTCAAATCCCATCAGGCACACAGTATGAGATGTGCAGATCGGTACATGCGGAACAAAATGCCATTATTAATGCTGCGAGAGCAGGGGTCAGTACGATTGGAGGAGATATTTACATTTATGGCAAATCAAGATTGACCGGAGATGATATAGATGCTTTTCCATGCTTCATATGTAAGAAAATGATAATTAACAGTGGAATAAACAGGATAATTTGTTCTCTGAAAGATAAAAAAGAAAGGTTTAAGATTTTTCATGTTGATGATTGGATAAAAGATTGGCAAAATGCTGATATCATAGAAGATAAGTACAAATATAAAGGATAAAAACATACAATGGAAAAAAACCATATCGGCTTAACGGGAATGATGGCTTCGGGTAAGGGAGAAGTTGTAAAAATCTTGAAAAATCTGGGTTATAAGTATATCTCTCTATCGGACATTGTCAGAGAAGAAGTTGTAGCAACCGGAAAACAAATCTCCAGAAGTGAAATGCAGGATATCGGGAATAAGCTTAGAGAAAAAGGGGGACCGGGTATTCTTGGCAAGATGATATTTGAAAAGATCTCAGCTCTTCATCCTGAAAAGTGGGTTATAGACGGTATTAGAAATCCTCACGAAGTAACCGAACTCAGAAAATTAGAACCGTTCTCACTCATTGCCGTCTCTGCAAAGAGGGAACTTATAGTTAAAAGATTGATTGACAGAATGAGAGATACTGATTTGGCGGATCATGATCAACTTAATAAAAGACTTGACAGAGAGTGGGGTGAAGGCGAACCTGAAGACGGTCAGCAGGTTGGAAAGTGTTTTAAAATTTCAGATTACCTTTTGGATAATAACGGGAATATTGGGGAACTAAAAAATAAAGTTATTAAGATTATTAAACAGACGGAGTATAAAAATGGGTGAAAGAACAGTTATATATCCCGGATCATTCGATCCTTTGACTAACGGTCATATTGATATTATCGAAAGAGGGGTTAAAATGTTTGACAAAATAATCGTTACCGCTTTGAAAAACCCTTCAAAAACCTACCTTTTTTCATTAGAAGAGAGGATCTCCATAATGAAAGATATTTTTAGTGGAAGAGACAACATAGAGATTGATTATTTTGAAGGACTTCTTGCAGATTATCTTATTGAAAAAAATGTTTTCACAGTCTTAAGAGGTTTAAGGGCAATATCCGATTTTGAAATAGAATTTCAGATGGCACTTATGAATAGAAGTATCAACGATAAAATTGAAACTATATTTCTTGTCCCGTCTATTGCGTACTCATTCCTAAGTTCAAAGCTTGTCAAGGAAATATATAAATTCGGAGGCGAGATCAAATCAATGGTTCCTAACACTGTTGATAACAAATTAAAAGAGAAATACTCAAATTCATAGGGAACAATATCCGAACTTATCCGATACATCCTTCAATCTTTTTATTTATAAGTGTCGCTTGATATGCTGCACCGAATCCATTATCAATATTGACAACACTTAATCCTCCCGCACACGAGTTCAACATCGAAAGAAGTGCGGCAATTCCATTTAAATTCGCTCCATATCCTACAGAAGTGGGAACGGCAATAACAGGTGTTGAAGTAAGACCTGTCACAACGGAAGGGAGAGCACCCTCCATACCTGCAACAACAATCAGAACCGAATAATCATTTAATCTTTTTCTAAGATCAAGAATTCTATTTATGCATGCTACACCGACATCGTATTCTTTCTCAACAATATTTCCCAAATATTTTGCAGATAAGAAAGCTTCTTGTGCAACATTTTCATCGGATGCACCGGCGGACAAGATTAGTATCTTTCCCTTCAACTTCGACTCTTTTTCTCTATCAAACGTAAGGATCATTCCGACAGGATAATATTTCAGAGATTTAAATTCTTTTGTAAGGATTTCAGCCTTTTTTTTATCAATTCTGGTAACAAGAACGTCATCTCCGAGTTCGTAAAATTTACCTATTATCTGCCTAAGTTGATCCAAACTTTTTCCACTGCCATATATCACTTCGGGTAGACCTCTCCGTATTTTTCTGTGAAAATCAAGTTTTATCTCTCCGATATCTTTGTAAGGGAAATTTTCAATTATTTTATAAAAATCGTCCTCTGAAAGAATACCGTCTTTAAGAAGTCTTATCTTTTCTTTCAGAATATTGTCCATTCTTCCGAGACCTTTTCTCTTCTATATTTTTATTATTTCCGTTTTTTCCAAGGATATTTGTTCTCCATAATTTTTGTTTTTGAAAATTCGGATGGGGACGGTAAGGAAATTTTACCTTAATAGGATCAACTCCGATTATATTCCTCCACCTGTTATTGCCGAGCCCTTCTTTGTAGGAATAATATATATAAGGAATATCATCAGCTTCAAATCCCATGACATATGCAGCCAATGAATCGGCAAGAACCGGATCTTCGGAAGCAATAGCAAAACCATGGAAAACCGGACTGCCTTTTATCGGACCCTTCCCCTCCATGCCGTAGAGTCCGTCGGCAAGAACGAGTGAAGGGGAGACTCTTTTCAACAATTTGGCAAAATTCTTTCCAGCCATATCAAGCTGTTTGACATATCTCTCTTCGTCCGGCATTTTTAACTTTTTTATTTCACTTAATAATCCTCCGAACAAGAAACCTCTCTCTTCAGCTTTAACATAACCCGTTTGACCCGGAATTGAGATAATACAGGGAAATAAATGGTGCGTTTTAGGAGGTACTACAGCTATAGTATAATCAGCTTCAAATTCGGCATAACTAACCTCCCTTATCCCGTGAAGAGTTTCAACCTCGAATTTTTTATCATGCGGAAGCGAATCGAGATCCTTAAGTTTAACTCCCATAAGCTCCACTTCTTTATATCTGAACTTATAAAAAATATCCCATGTACTCTTTTTTGTGAAAAAAGCACCGTCGGAACCTTCGATGATAGTTATGTCGGATATTCCATAATTATCTCTCAAATAAATTATCAAACTTTCAACGGTTTCGTAATGAGTGTTTGCATAAATTTCCCGTGATCCCGAAAGATTTATTTTAATGGCTACCTTATCCGACGATCTTATAGATAACTTGGGAGCAATGGCATCAAGGATCTTTTTTACAAACTTCCCCTGTCTAGTCTCCTTCGTTATCGCTATCTCTTTTCTTTCCATAAAAAAATATCCGGAGATTATTTAATCACTTCAAACGGAATGGATATCTCTCCTTTCAATCCTTTAAGATTATTATCAATGAATTTGATGTCAAGTGTATAGCTACCGTCTTTTAATGCTTCACCCTTTTTACCCGTAATTTTTATGGGTTGGAAAAAAAACGGATTTACAAGTTTTATCGGTTTAAAAGAAACAATTTTCTTCTTCCCTTTCAAAATAAATATATTACCTGTAATATCCCATGGCGACTTACGCCTTACCATTTTTGCCCCTTTTAAGAAGAAAGCAAGTATCGGAGAATCACCGGATTTGAATTTATATTCATTTTTAACATACGGAAAAAACTTTTGCTTGCTAATTCCGATTTGATAACTATTTTTCACTACGGTAAAATGTTTCTCCGCTTCAATAAGTGTATTAACCTTCTTGTAAAAAACAGGACGTGACGTTTCAATAATTTTTGAAGGAGCTATTATATCACCAAGAGTCATTTTCGGTACTTCAATTTCTGCCAAAAGCGTTCCGTCTTCCGAACCATCAAATGCATTCACAACAATAAGGAGATCGTATTTCCCAGGCTCCAAAATAAGACCGAATGAAAAATAATTCAAATCTCCCGATCCATCATACGGAACTTCGGATTTAAATTCCTGATAAATCTTCCCGCCCTTAATAACTCTCAAGTAAAGGTTATAAAATGATGACCTTTTCTTATAAACCGGAGCTTCGGGTCTTTCAAAAACTTTAATTGGGATTTTTTTATCGGCTTTTTTTATTTTCCTGTTTTTCGCTTCAATTTTCTTATTCTGCTTCTCCGTCTTTTTTTCCATTTCAGCAACGTATGTATCATATTTCAATTTGACTTCATCAAACTCTTTTTTCAATCCCTTTTCAAGTTCTCCGATCTTTGCATCCAAATCAGCTGTAAAAAGGATATTTACGAATACGGATTTCTGCAAAACATAAAAATATGTATCCAGATGTTTCAGAGCATAAACACCATTTGAAGTTTTTGTCTTTTGCAAACCTTCCAAACTAAGTCTGACCTTCTCCGGAACATTACTTTTTATCTCATTACCATTCCCGACTTTATCCTGAGCATATACTACCAGAACAAGAACAAGCAAAGAAACCGATATTATAATTTTTTTCATCATTGAATCACGCCTCCTTTCTCAAATTATAACCCATCAACGGATAATTTTCAATTTGATATGGCAAATCATAAGACCATGTAATTTTGTATTTACTCCATCAACTTTTCTTAATAATTTTCACTCTTAATCTCAAAATATGATTGAGGATGGAGACATGCAGGACAAAGATCGGGAGCATTTTTACCTTCATGTAAATATCCGCAATTCAAACATTTCCAAATAACAATTCCATCTTTTTCAAAAACTTTTCCGGAATCAAGATTATTGTACAACTTCATATATCTCTCTTCATGTGCTTTTTCAACTTTTGCGATCATCCTAAAAGCCGTCGCTACTTCAGGAAATCCTTCGTCATCCGCAATTTTAGCAAATGACGGATAAATATCCGACCACTCTTCATTTTCGCCTTCCGCTGCCGCTTTAAGATTCTCAAGAGTTGTTCCGATAACTCCGGCAGGATATGCAGCTGTTATTTCCACAACACCTCCTTCAAGAAACTTAAAAAACCTTTTTGCATGTTCTTTTTCATTAAGTGCCGTCTCGAAAAAAATTGCCGACATCTGCTCCAAACCCTCTTTTTTAGCCTGCTTGGCAAAATAATCATAACGCATCCGTGCTTGAGATTCTCCGGCAAAAGATTTCAAAAGATTCTGTTCTGTCCTTGTCCCCTTTAGACTTTTCATGTTTACCTCCTTAATTTTAAATTATACCAACTTCCATTGAATTTCCAAAGTAATAAAATACAAGGTCAAGGTACGGGACTCATGTTCATGGAACTTAAATATCCTAGAACAAGAGAATTTACAGGGAGACCGGAATGTTCCGAGACAATACTGCACTTAACTTTAAAAATAAAAAATATCCCCTTACTCCTCTCTATTTCCAATGTTTCAAAATTGCCCTGCCCTTTGGAAATAACAATGTCCGAATTGTTGTAAATATCTACAAAATCGGGACTAGCAAGAGAAATCATTGTCCCCGCATAATCCGAACCGGTTTCCACTATCTCCGCAACCCTCCCGATGCCTATATATTCGGCATCTTTTTTTGTAACATCGTTGATAGCAGGACCTGATTTCACACCGTATTTGATATCAATTTTTGGATATTTCGATACTATCCGCTCAATAAGAAGCATATCAAAAACCGCTTCACCTGCATTATCCGCTATTATCAACAAAGACTTTGCCTTGCTAAGCCTACCTTTAATGACTTGATAATCATTTATTGCAAGCTGAGTATCATCGGGTCTTTCAAATATTTTGTTAGTATCAAATATTTCAGTTCCTCCGTAATCAATGATATTTCCATGAAGTGAATAAAGAAAAGACATCAGTAAGGAGTCTTCCGAATTATCTATCAATCTTCTGAACAAATCGATATTGTTCAAAACAAGATCATTCTGTTCTTTCTTCAATTTTTTGTAAGGGTCAATATCGCCTGCAAGAGAAGAAAAAGATGCATATACCTTTCCTGAGAATACAGGGGGAGTCAACCCTGAATAGTCTGTCTCATACACCTCCTTAAGAACCTTTTTAAATATCATATTTGATTTTCTCTCGTTTAGATCCATATATTTTCCGGCTCTGATTATTTGATTCAATATACATACGGCACATTCATCTCGCATTAACATAATTCCACCTTTTATTTCTTCTATTATACATTAGGAACACCAACACTACGAATAAAACTCTCTCAATTTTATTTTAGAATAACCAGATACCGGTTTACTTATTCATGATACTTTCTATGTACTCTTCATATTCCGAAGGGATATCAATAAAAAGTATCCCTATCTCCTTCAGATTTGAACCGGATTCTCCTTTATAATCATTGATCCATCTGACAGATCCGTGCAAAGTAACTTGTTTATCATTAATATCAAAATTAATTTCAATCTCCTTATAAGTTGGAAAAGTATTATCGCAAATAACCGACACCCCTTTGTTGGAAATACTTGTAAGTATTGCATCATACTCCCCGCTATCATCTTTTATTGAAAGATTTTTAACTCCATATATTCTCTTTTCTTTTCTAGTATCCATTCTTTGCCTCATATATATAATAGTATCTAATGAAAAAATTTTAAATGAATTTGCAAAAATAGTTTGTTTTTATCATTTTTTTATATCAAAATCTAAAATCCCAGCCCTGTTTCATAAAAATTCTAATAAATATTTTATCGTTTATTATCACTATGTATAGGAGGTAACAATATCAGACCCACTACATATTGTGTTTTTTTTAAAATTTTCACAAAAAAATCTTGACATTTATTTACCGAAAAGAATAAAATACTTGTAAGTTAAGTTAGAGGGAGAATTAATGAAAGTTCTGTTCGTTTCATCTGAGATAACACCGTGCTTAAAAAATAAGGGCAATATTTCACGAAACGTATCAGAGAAGAGATATTTAAAACTCTACAAGCAACTTACAGGAGGAATGAATGAGTAGATTAGTTCCGGTAAACGACCTGAATTTTCGCGAGTTTATTGATGAACAGGGCACCTACATCGTAGATTTTTGGTCACCGACATGTGTACCGTGTAAACAAATTGAACCGAGTCTTGAAAAAATTGCTACCGAATACAGTTCGTCGGTAAAAATTTTAAAAGTGAATGTTGATGAAAGCCCTATGGTTTCATCAAAATATTTTGTACGGGGATTACCAACATTGTTATTTATTAAAAACGGGAGTGTGAGATCCCAAATAACCGGATCGGTACCTTCTGCACTTATTGAGGAAAGACTTAAAGAGGTTATCTGATTAGCTATGATTCCAGCATTTTTTAGTGAATCCATTGAAAAGGATAATGTGAAATGTACACTTTGCCCCCATTTTTGTATACTAAAAAAAGGACAAGTCGGAAAATGTAACGTAAGAAAGAACTTAAACGGTTCACTATATTCCTTTAATTCAGATAGAATCACAACAATACACTCCGATCCGATCGAAAAAAAACCGTTATATCACTTTATACCGGGGACAAAATCGCTCTCGCTTGCAGCAATGGGATGTAATTTTAAATGCAATTTCTGCCAGAACAGTTCAATTTCGATGGTTTCGGATACTTCCGAGATAACAGGCGAAAATATATCTCCGGAAAAAATTGTCGATACTGCAATAAAATCAGGAGCATCATCTATCTCTTACACCTATACCGAACCCACTGTCTATTTTGAGCTCATGTTTGAAACGGCAAAAGCGGCTAAACAGGCAGGTCTGAAAAATGTCATGGTAAGCAACGGATTTATTTCAGGATCTGCTATTGAAACAATTCTTCCGTTTATGGATGGTGCAAATATTGATCTGAAATCATTTTCGGAAAGTTTTTACTCGGAGCAGTGTTCAGGAAAACTTGCTCCGGTCATTGAGACAATACAAACAATAGTCAACTCACCATGTTGGTTGGAACTGACAACTCTCTTCATTCCCGAATTGAATACTTCGGAAAAAGAGCTAACGGCGATTATCTCATTTATACTTGAGACAGGGGAAGAAATACCATGGCACGTATCAAGATTTTTTCCTCAATACAAAATAACGGACAAAGACCCGACGGACATAAAATTAATGGAAAACATACTTGAAAGAGGTGAAAAAATGGGGATAAAATATGTTTACGGAGGAAATTTTAACTCGGGAAAGTGGGGAAATACACGATGTAAAAAATGTGGAGAAACTCTGATTAACAGAACGGGATATCAAATAGAGATCATAAATTTTACTGACGGAAAATGTCCGAATTGTGCTGAAAAAATTTCGGGAGTATGGAATTAGATGTTAAAGAAAATCTTTCAATCAAGTTTTATAATACTATTTTTTATAACTACAAGCTGTAAAATTGAGGAAACGAAAAAACAGACCGTCCTTAAATCATATATAACTCTTACAACAACAACCGTAACGACCAATTTGATAAACCGGATAATTAACAACCTTAATATTCCGGGATTTGATAATAATCAGGTGCAACAATTAATAATTCACCCTGTCAAAGTTTACAAAATAACATACAGGACCAACTACAAGGGAAAAGAAATTTTGGCATCCGGAGCGGTTACAATACCGGAGACTTCCGAGCTATCTCCGATACTTGGTTATCATCACGGGACAATTTTTAAAGATAACAGAGTCCCGTCAAAGTACACCGGGGGAATAATTATGGAGCCGGAAACAGCTCTCAATATAATATTCGCCTCAACCGGATTTATCTTAGCAGCACCCGATCTGATAGGATATGGTGACTCTACTGACAAGCTTCACCCTTATCATCTTTTCCATCCAACCATGACGGCATCATTAGACATGCTTCGTGCAGTTAAAGAACTCTGTTCGAAACTTGGGAAAAATACAAACGGTAAATACTTTATCACCGGATATTCGGAAGGAGCATATGCAGCAATGTCAGTTCAAAGAGAAATTCAGAAAAACCATTCCAAAGAATTTCCGATTGTTGCATCTTCTCTTGGCGGAGGTGCATATTTCCTATCAAAAACGGTAAAAAAAATATTTGGGAATAACCTTCTGGTATCTCCCGCCTATGCCGCATTCCTTATAACTTCATATAATGAACATTATGAATGGAGAAGAGATCTATCACAAATCTTTAGAGAACCTTATAACAAACGGATATCAGGAGGCATATTTAAAGGAAATTTCACACAATCACAAATAAATAATATGCTTACTCGAAAGATTTCCAAATTATTCACAAATCAGTTCATTGCCGGTTTTCGAGGAACAGGTGAGGAACAATTAAAAGCTGCATTTGTCGAAAATGATCTTCATAAAGACTGGAGTCCTAAAGTTCCTACTAGACTTTATCACGGAACTTGGGATACGGTTGTTCCCGAATTTAACTCAAAAGCTGCTTTTACTCTCTTTCAACAATCGGGAGCGGGAAACATTAATTACATCCCTTTAAAGAGAAAAAATCATGCAACCGCAATTTTCCCATGGATAAAAGCGACAATTTTATGGTTTAATACTTTATAAAATAGTTTGGAATCAAAATTCAAACAAAATTTTAAAAGTAACATCCGAGATGGTATCCATCGGAGGAATCTCTTCATGCATAGAAATACTTAAATGATTGGAAATTTTATATCCTAAATATATCTGATAAGCAGGATTGGAAAGATCCCCGCCAATAAATGGAGTTGACCTAAAAATAAACCCTCCGAATATTTTTTTCCATCCCATATGTAAATTAATGTAATACATCCTGCTCCTAACATCTTGAGATGTTAGCCAATCCGGTCTTTTAAAAAAAGAAGCATAGAGAGAAATATCCGTTAAAAAATTCTTGCTTCGGTGTAAAAAAATAAGACCTGTTGAGACAAAAGGTTTTCCCGTTGATATTCCGGCTTTGTTCTGAAGAGGGATTCCAAGGGAAACCCGAAAATTTATATCAAATTTATCGCCGTCATATATCTTCGTAAGTATCCCTGCAATCAAAGGACCTGCAAAGACCATTGTACTATTGTAAGAAAAAACATCCTTATATTTGTAATTCACCGTATTCAAAGGGAACTCACCCCGTCCGTCTTCACCATTCCCGATTAGCTTATGAAAGTTGACGATCAATTTATCCATTATCCCTCCGTAAAGGATAGCTATTCTGGAATAAAATTCAATATTTATACCTGGGGAAATTGATTTCCTATAACCGATTGCAGTATTTACAAATTCAAAATCATTTACAACGTCTTTTTTATAATTAAACATATAAATATTTGAATATCCGATATCAATAAATAAATCATAATTACCGTTCTTCAGTATGGAATTTTTAACATAGGGGAAATACGAAAATGACTGCACCAATGGAAACTCAATATCAAAAGGATATGAAGGAATCGTAAAAAGTACGGTAAGAAACAGAATAGCAATAAAGACAAATGACTTCTTTTCCATAGGCTTTTTTATCATATTTAATGTTAACATTCAACTTTCGGGAGACTGGCCAAAGGGAAGGAATGCTTTTTTGATACACCGTCTCAACTACTTTCGACAAATCCAAATCCCTATTGTATACTCCTTAATTTTCATATTATCACTCTATTACCTTGAATTTATGGATTTCAAATCCCATATCGGAATCTCCGATGCTTACGGTCTCAAGAACATAAAGAATATTATCGATTTTTCGATAATACATCAATATTCCCGTTATAAATTCGGTCTTTGTTTTCATTAATACCATCTCTTTTAAAAATGTTCCGTTATCATCATATACTTGAACAACCAAATCTTGTGTATCGGTTTTCTCATTGTATTTTGTATAAATAACACCTATGGTTCTTTTCCCGAAACATATAATCTTCTTAACTATTGACATTTTTTTTTCTATCTCGTTAGAAAGATATTGCTTCCTTTTTTTTACAGCTTTCTTTAGTTCAACCGTCACCTCCGGCTGAACATAATTACTTGTTTTTTCCCCAAATACTATTGTTTTACCTGTTACTCTATCCATCCTTACTAATCTTAAATTTACAGAATGGGTAAAATAAAAATACTTTTTTGTATAATCCGAATAACCGTTTGTTGCGAAATAAACAATCTTTTTTACGAATACTTCACCAGCCTCATCCTGATCATCTACTCCGAAACACTCTGCAGAACTCAGCAAATAATTATTCTTTTGTTCTTTTATATTGTGTGTATACAAATTATAGGATTTCTTTGTTTTCACATTTGCAACATCAAAATCCATTCCGGCTACAAGCAAAAGATTCTCATTAAGAAACTTGAAGTCCATTGATAAACCGCTGAATCTATTTTTTTTAACAAAAATGAAATTATGATATTTATCTGTTTTATAAAAGAAAATCGCAGATCTTTTAAAGTCATAAATCATAATCAAATTTTTATAATTTGAGCAAGCAATCGGGTTTAAAAACTCATTCGGTCCGGCTCCTTTTCTTCCAAATACTTTTACTCTTTTACCGTTTTTGTCAAATATTTGTATATTTGCTAACTTTTTATCCAAAACATAGATATAATCTTTCTCAGTTACGAAGAATGAAAAAGGTATTGCAATCAGATCATTATTTTTTTGCCTAAGAATTATTTTTTCTACTTTTTTTATTTCTATAGAAAATATGAGATATGTTTGAAAAAGTATTAAAGCTAAAAACACAATATTTCTTCTCATTTCCAATCCCCCTGAGGAAACTCCATTTTATATCTGATCCATACAATAATTCTGATGATACACTGCCAGATATATTATCTCAACATTTACTTACATCAAAATTTATCAAAGTGTCTGTCCCCTTTTGTTTGCAGTAAGGGTAAATGGCAATTTGCCCTATTTCTTCTTAAGGACGAATTCCATATCACCTATTTTGAAAAAAAAATCAAAGAAATAAAGCACCGTCACCCTTACTTTTGCCAAATATGACCGAATTTGTTAAAATTAAATTATGAAAAAACTATCTTCAACAAAATATTGGAAACAAGGGCAAGAGTTTCTCGGTGTTAAATATCCTATTATTTCGGGTGCAATGACATGGATAAGCAATTCGGAACTTGTAAAAGCAGTTAGTGATGCAGGAGGATTCGGTGTCCTTGCTGCGGGGAATATGCCTGCAGATATTTTCGAAGAAGAGGTAAAAAAGCTAAAAAAGGATAAAGTAAATTTTGCCGTAAATCTAATAACCATTGCTCCTAACTATATGAACCATCTGAAATCCTCCATTAATCTCGGTGTTAATCATATTGTTTTTGCCGGAAGTTTCCCAAGAAAGAATGAGATAAAAATGGCAAAAGATTCCGGTGCTAAAGTCACCTGTTTTGCATCCACCGAATCAATTGCCCAAAGAATGATTGATTACGGAACAGATGCCCTTATTCTCGAAGGATCGGAAGCAGGGGGACATATAGGTCATGTTTCTACAATCGTTTTAATTCAGCAGGTGTTGTTCAATTTTCCCGACATTCCTATCTTTGTTGCCGGAGGAATTGCATCCGGCAAGATGATAAACCATCTTTTTTTAATGGGGGCATCAGGTGTACAGATGGGAACAATATTTGCAATGTCCGAAGAGAGTCCGGCTCACTCCGACTTTAAGGATAGGTTTCTTAGAGCCAGATCACGAGAAGCTACTTCTACTCCTCAATATGACTCTTCCCTTCCGGTCGTAGCGGTAAGGGCATTAAAAAATCAAGGTATGGATAATTTCGGTAAACTTCAACTGGAACTACTGGATAAGCTAAAAAATAATAAGATATCAAGAATTGATGCTCAGTATGAAGTTGAAGGATATTGGATGGGTGCTTTAAGAAAAGCTGTTGTTGATGGCGACATCGTTTCCGGATCACTTATGGCAGGTCAGAGTGTCGGTTTGGTCAATGAAATAAAGAGTGTTCATGATATTATCGCGGATGTTGTTAATGAAGCTGAAGTTGAGTTTGCAAAAATAGGAAAATTTTATTTTTAATTTAAATCTTTACAATTCTGTCACCGGTTTTTTTACTTTTCAGAAGAAGATATGGAGAGCCGGTACTGTGTACGGAATGAAAGAATCTTATCTCTTTTGATATCCTTTCAATATTAAGAAGAAAATCCTGAAAAGTAGTGGATATAAAAAAATGGACCGGTTCTCCTCTGTTTCCATCACTATATTTATATCCGTATGCAGAGAATAAGTGTTCTCCATTCTTTGAAGAGATCGGCTTGATAAGTGATATTAGTATGGTATCGGTAATATCTCGTAAGATACTGTTTACACTCACAACAGAAGGATGAATATAGAGATTCGTAAAATGCGGAACAGGATAGTCACCACCTCTTCTGAAACCGTTTCCGGTCGGTTGCATATTATTTTCGAACGAAGTTCTAAGATCGGTAATTGAAGATAGAAATGTCCCCTTCTTTATTAAATTTGTTTTACCTCGTTGAATTCCCTCATCATCAAAAGGTACCGAACCTGTCCCGAAATTAAGCATAGGATCATCCGAAATATTCAATACTGTCGGATAATTTACAGTCCCCATTACTTTGTTATTCTTGGGCAAAAAATATTTTGAAAATACTTTTAAAATCAAAGCGGAAGATTCGGGAGAGAATACAAGATCGTTAAATTTTCTTAATTCAGGCGATTTATCCGTAAGAGACTCCAGTAAGGTATATCCTCTTGATACTAACTTGAATGGCTCAAGATCGTTGAACAATACCCTGTTATCACTCAAATCAATTGATGATCCGTTTAATGACATTTTTAGTGAAACTGAAAATAAAGTTTTTCGATACTTAGAATTTAAACCCTTTGAATTTGTCAAGTAAAATTTTTTACACCGCTTGGAAAAGGTGACGGCATTTATTTTTAATTTTGGGAAATTTAAAACATTCTCATCTATCTCATCGGAAAGTTCCATAAAATCATCAATTCCAATACTTTCAAATAAAATATCATAAATTTCAATTTTAACTTTCCCTACCTTGGAGGGGAGTTTATTTCCAAAATTTTCTTTTCCCGAAGAAGGATATGATTTTGAAATAAGTTTAAAAGTATTCTGAATAGATTTTTTATCCGATATCGACAATACGAAGGTAACGGGGTCTCCATAATCATACATTGCTCGACAATAAATTTTCTGCAAATTCGAGAGATGATTTGTTAAAATATTGTTTCTCTTGACATATTCGGTAATGGTAACTTTTTCCTTCGATGCTTCAACGGAAGAGAAGCCCTTTGAAATTCCTTCTTGTACAATATCAGATATCACTTAATCCTCTTGATATTTTTAGATTGTTTATTTTAACCGTAGGTTGCCCCACTCTTACATTAAGTGTTTGACCATCCTTGTAACAATAACTGATCCCTCTGTCCAAACTGAAATCATCCGCCACCATTTCAACAGAATTGAACATCTCGTTTATCTTCCCACTAACAATAATACTTCCGAGAGGTTCTCTTATCCTGCCGTTTCGGATCATATAAGCAGAAGGAATATTAAAATAAAAAAGATTTTTGTTAAACAACACCTTCCCGTCTCCGAACTCTTTGGCAATAATTCCCTTTTTTGTAGATTCCATTATTTCCTTTTGTGAATACTTTCCGTTCCTAAGATATATTGCATACATACGCGGCAAAGGTCTCTTCATAAAATTTTCCGTTCTAAGACTTCC
This sequence comes from uncultured Clostridia bacterium, assembly GCA_964422395.1. Lineage (GTDB taxonomy): Bacteria > Acidobacteriota > Aminicenantia > UBA2199 > UBA2199 > UBA647. The sequence continues at coordinate 10,020 of CAYRAO010000022.1, read as the reverse complement.
CGTTTCGGATATACCCAAAAGATGTGAATGGAAAGTATCTGAAATAATATGTTTGAGTTCTCCTTTCTCTATAAGATTCTTCCTGAATTTAATATTCCCTTCGTCATCACAATTAATATTTTTAAAAAATTGATCCTCTTTTAAAAAAGTGGAGATAGTTATATTATCTGAAACCACCCTCTTCCCAATATCAGAAACAGTAAAAGGAGATAAACCTTTTAGAATATGATCGGCTTCAAGTGAGTGTCCCAATATCTCGTGAAAAAAGATTCCACCCTCTCCGGGAGTTAATATAACCGGAATGTCGGAAGGTAATTCCGACTTCTCTGCTTCCAAATTACATCTAATAATACTTTCCAATCGAGATGTTAATCCTGAAATATTATGTGGTAATCCTTCGGTATCTCCTTCCCCTATCTCAATATAATTATGCCAATTTTCTCTTTTAAACCTTATCAATACGGAATTGTGAGAAAAATCTGTAATTCCGGATACATCACTTCCCCTCTTTACCACTCTCTTATTTCTTATGGTTTTGAATATTATTTCCCATTCAAAATTGCAATATTTGTTTAGCTGGGAAGAGATCATATTTCCTTGACGAGCAACTAATGTCGCATCAAACTCATTTATTTCATTTTCGGTTGGTAGAAATCTCCTTTTCTGATCGTCAGGAAGAAGTTTAACAAGCTCTTTTCTGCCGGTAATCTCACCCGATTCAAATTCAAGATTCTTGCCGATATTGCAAGTGATAAAACCACTTCTATCCCTAAAAGAATATTCACCTATATTTCCCGACCGGACTCGAAAAACATGAGAAAATGTATTCTCGATTATATTTGTATGCACTCCACTCATTCGAAAATATATTCTTGTTTGAATCTTAAATTATTCTTTCCTGATCGAATCGGCAATATTTTTTTCCATTCCGTGTATTATTGTCATGATTCCGTATTCCGGGTCAGACATGATAGACATCTTAAGTTCCTCAAAGTAATCCTCAATATTCTTCCTTAAGATGGGCATTGCTTTCTTCTTTGTATTATAATGATCCCAAACATCCCAAATTATTATCCCTACTGCTATTAAAGTACCGACAAATTTACCACCGGCTTTCATTGCAACCTTGCCACCGGTTTTTGTTGCCATTTTTGCTGCAGCTTTGGAAGAGAGTTTTGCAGATATTTTTGATCCGATTTTAGTAAAAACAGGTTTGAGAGATTTAAACAAAACCAACGTTCCGGCAGCTCCCGCACCGACAAGAGTTTTTAAGGTAAGTGAAACCTCCCTGTCTCCCGCAACATTATTCGTTATAACAGCAATATCCCTTAAAAATCTATCCCAATCAACACTTTTAATTTTATATTTTTCGGGAATTTTTTCCAATCTTGCCGACAAAAAAGTTGAATAATCATTCATTATTTCGTTTATCATCCGTTCAAGTTCAAGTTGAGCAATTTTGGGACGAAGAACCCTGTTGGAAAACTCCCTCTGAACTTCTTCCGTTATTTTTTCAACCGCCGAAGGACTGTCTCCGTCCACCCAATGCCATATTTGAGCAAGTAATCCCTTTATCCCGATACTCTGTTGAGTCCAGTAACTGAAATACCATTTAAGAAAATCAGAGTCCACCCTTTCCATTAATTTGTTGTTCCAACGACTCAATTTATTGTTTGCAAGTTTTTCGGCTCTCTCCCTGCTAACTTTCAGAACTTCTCGAATATCACTGCTTACTCCTGCCCAATCCACATCTGCAATCACGGGTTTTTCAATAGGTTGAGAAACATTACGCCCTTTGGACGATTTAAAAAGAAAAATTTTCCCAAGACCTGCTATTAATATCAGAATAACCACAATCCAGAGCAGTTTGGAAACAGATCTTAAAAAATCACTCCAAGCAAACAGGCGATCCGATTTTCTCTCATAACGCCTATCCTTGCTCTCTCCGTTACTTGACATTCATTTGCTCCTTAATGCGGACAATTTACTACTTTTTATTCCTTTTTCGCTTCGGTTATATCCGTTTTAAGCCTAATTATCAGAAGAGGACTTTTAAAAGCATTTGTTCTTATTCTCAGGAAAGTTGAAAACTGCCCTATCTGAAAAGGGCTGAATGTAACTGTCAGTAAACCGCTCTCTCCAGGTTTAATAATTTTTTTTGTGAAAACAGTTGATACCTCGGGACTGTGCGTGATTTCAAGAATCCTCAAATCAATAGTACCGGGATTCTTTATTACAATATCTTTTGAAGACTTCTCCTTAATGCTTATTCTACCGAAATCTATAAAATCTTTATCGGCTTGAACAACTGAAAAATCCTTTAAGGTAACAATCCCGTCCAGCAATAATCTTATATAAGGATTCTTTTTATCGTTAGTGGAAACGTTGATAGTTTTTACAACTTTTCCTCTGTATCCCTTGGAAAAAAATTTTACGGGGATAGTTCCTTTCTCACCAGGCTGATATTCTTTTTTTTCATTTCGTGTATATGTACACCCGCAAGAAGTATTAATACTTTTAATTACAAGTATCTTATCTCCGGTATTCTTAAACTTAAAAACAAGATCAACCACTTCACCACTCTTAATTTCACCAAAACTAATTTTTCTTTTTTCAAATGTGATCTCAGAATCCGAATAGATTATCATACTCATTGCCAAGATTATTGCCGAAATAAATATTTTTCTCATTTTTCCTCCGTTTTTTTGATTTTTCTTTCAAGGATTTTTATCCTTTCAATGTATTTTTCCATGTTTCGTAAAATTACCTGACTCCTCTTCCAAGACATCAAACTCTGTTGCGGAATCCCCGCTACAACATTTTTATCCCTTACATTGCCTGATATCCCCGCCTTAGCCGCTATCATCACACCATCACCTATTTTAATATGATCAGCCAAACCAACCTGCCCTGCCATTATCACACCCTTCCCGACCACAGTAGAACCCGAAATACCACACTGAGCCGAGATCGAAGTACCTTCTCCTATTTTTACATTATGTCCTACCTGAACTAAATTGTCAATTTTTACGGAATCGTCAATATAAGTTGTATTGAGAGTTGACCTGTCAATACAAACATTGGCACCGATCTCACAATCATTACCGATTATTACATTCCCCCGTTGTGGGATTTTTAAAGGTTTTCCATCTTTGTCTCTAACAAATCCGAATCCATCCGATCCTATAACAGCTCCGGGTTGAATAACAACATTATCACCGATAACAACATCCTCACGAATAACCACATTTGAATAGATGAGAGCATTATCACCTATTTTCACATTATCGTATATTTTTACCCCCGAATGTATCTCACCGTTTTTTCCAATTTTAACCCTTTCTCCAATATAAGAATAATCTCCGATCGAAATACCATCTCCCAACTTGACGGTTTTAGCAATAGTTACATTTTTTCCGATACCATAATTAAAACGACTTACGGGGAAAAAAATCCTTATAAGAACCGCAAGGGCAATAAACGGATCCTTCACATGTATAAGATTTTTATATTTTATATCACTATTTCCGGAAACAATAAGAGCGGCGGCATTAACATCCTTAGTAATATTTACAGATTTTACAGCTATGGCAATTTCATCGGAAACCGCATTCTCCAAAGAATTGACCGAGCGTATTTTTAGATTAGGGTCACCGTTAAGTCTTCCGTTAACAAGTTCACTTAACTCTTTTAACGTTCTCATCTCTTTCTCTGTCAAAAATATAAGTTAGCTTTGCTCCAAACAACATTATCCCCATAGATAGTTCCATCCAAAATCCGAATAGAATTACCGCAATTATAGGTCCTCCGAGTTTTCCCACGATGGAAACCTTAACAAGGTAGTAAGTATAAACCCTTTTTACCACTTCCCAAAACAACGATGTTATCAATGCGGATATAAATGCTCCTCTGACACAAACCTTTTTTTCGGGTATCCATTTATAAAGAAAGAAAAAAATCAGAAAAGTTATTATAAACGGAGCAATAAATTTAACACCAAACCGATTCAAAGCTTCAACGGACTTAGGATTAATATACTTCATCAATGCACTTTTGTTAAACAGTGACGTTACCGTTGCAATAAAACCTGTCATAATAAACGATGCAACCGCAAGAAAACCGACAATAAAAAGCAATGCGATCTCACTAACTCTCCTTACCCAAAAAGCCCTGTTCCTATCCTCAATGTAGAGATCAATATGGAACATATCATTTACATATTGAACCACTTTCTTAAAAATCAGGACAGAAAGGATAAACGAGAGAAGAATACCGACAATTCCAATACTTTTTAGATTCGAAGAAATTTCATTGGCTTTACTTAAAAAATCTGTTGATATGGAATTAAAAAATTCCGGATAAAAAGGATAAACACCTTTAATGGATATGGTTTTACTACCCAAAATCTTAGTAATAATAAAAGAGAAAAAGGTTAAAAGAAACAGAGTCGAGATTATTGAGTAATAGGCAAGAACACTTGCTTTGTCAAAAACATTTTCTTTGAATAATTCTATCAAAGCCGCCTTTATGCTTCTTGGAATTCCCAATCTTTTAATAGGAATTTTTTTCATTATTAAAAAAAACGGGAGGATAACACCCTCCCGTTTTAAGTTTAAAACTATCTTCTAAAAAGTGTATTCTCCCCACTTCACGAAGAATAGAATTAGATCGATCAGAAGAACATAGATAACTAATGATTCAATAAGAACCAATCCCAGAATAAGCACCCCCCTGATCGAGTCGGTTGCGGCAGGATTTCTTCCGATATTTTCAACCGAAGCACTCAAAGCTTTGGATTGTGCAAAAGCTCCGCCAATCGATGCAAGAGCAAGTCCAATTACACCGACAATGATCGACCATAAAAATAAAGGGGTCGCATCCTGAACTTTGGTTTTTACTAATTCTTCAGCTGAGACTATCACTGAAAATGCTATCAAAATAAGAATTGTTAACATTAATTTTTTTGCCATTTTATTTTTCTCCTTATGATTAATGTTCTGACTCCATAGCTCCTGCAAGATAGATTGTTGTCAACATAACAAAAATGTAAGCTTGGAGGATCGAAGTTATTACTGCAAGTCCCATTATGGGAAGCGGGGCTATAAACGGGACAAGAGATGCGATTATAATTATGACCATATCCTCACCAAAGATATTACCGTAGAGCCTGATAGAAAGTGAAAGAGGTCTTGAAATATGGGATATTATCTCAATCGGAATAAAAAGAATTGCCAACCACCAGATAGGACCGGTAAAAGTTTTTAAATAACCGATAATTCCGTGTTTCCGAATCCCCTGATAATGGTAATAAACAAAAACAAAAAACGCACATCCGACCGTAACATTAAGGTTGGCAGTCGGGGAACCAAGTTCCGGAAGAAGTCCCATTAGATTAGATACGGCAATAAATATCCCGAGAGTTGCTATGACAGGGAGAAATTTTCTCCCCTCATGTCCCATGGCATCATCAATCATATCCCGAAAAGCTCCATATAACATTTCCAAAAAATTCTGCATCTTCCCCGGAAAAATTGAAAGATTTCTTGCTGTCAGTTTAAAAAATAAGATAATCAATAATGTAGCAAGAATAGCTAACACCATGTGAGTCGGAACAATCTCTTTCCCGTGATCAATGTGCATCCCGAGAAATCCAAGAATCTTCCTCAGAACTCCATTTATGAACTCAACAATCACCAACTTATGTTCCATCTTTATAACTCCTGAATATATAACCGCCGCCTTCAACCGCAACCGATAATATTATTACCGAAAGACCCAGCATATAAAATAAAACCGCCGGTTCGGAATATTTTGACACAATTATAAAAACCACCGATATAAGAATCATCTTCCCGAGACCGGCAAGAAGAAGTAACCCTTTACCTTTTCTTTTGGCAATAACTCTGTCAACAACCCGTATCATTAAACGGTATCCTAAAAAACCGATACAACTTCCGATGAAGAATATTATACAATAAAGAGTACTCTTTGTAAAAATAAATATTGTTAAAATAATCACCAACGTAAAAATTACTGCTATTTTCAGTACTCTGTTCAAGAGTTTATCACTATTTCTTTTTCTCATATTTGTTTACTATTTTAAAAAAATTATAAAATCCCGCACCTATCCCATAGAGTATACCGATCAATGTTAAAACAGGTGAAGTGTCAAAAAGATTATCAAGTAAAATACCGATTAAAAGACCTATTGCAATCGAAACGGGGAACATAAGACCAAGGGTTGAATATGCCGCTATCCTTTTTCTTTGTTCGCTATCCGAGATATCACTTCCGGGTAAAGAGCTTTTCCTCTTGAAAAACTTCATCTAAAATCCGGATCGAATATACAAACTAAAACTCCTCATCATCACTTTCTTTAATATTATATCCATCAAAGTTTTCGGATGATCCGTCATCACTTGACTCACTATCTTCATTAAAATATTCAAGTGCTCCGAACTCATCATCTCCAAACTCGTCTTTTCTCTCCTCTATTGCAGAAAAAAACTCATCCTCGTCATCAAAATGCCTTATGTAACTTGATTCCACTTCACTGTAATATAGTTCTATAAAATCTTCTTCAATTTGGCAAAAAACAGACATATGCTCATCCAGATCAACATCACCAATAACTTCAAAAGTTTTTGAAACTGAATTTCTAATTGCATCAAGAACCTTCCAGGAAATAATTTCGAGTTGTTCCATATAAAACTCCTTACATAATTTTAAAAAACATTATATTATTTAAAGCGATATTTCCTGTTTGTCAAGCTTTTTTTGATTATTTGTTCGAATAATCGATAACTTTCCGAAATCCAATCCTATTCAGCTTAGTAAAATTTGGAATTTCTTGAGTTCATAAAAAAAAATCAAATGCTTAAACAACATAACCAAACAGAATCTATTTTAGGTTATAAAAAGTATTAATTCCCCTGTACAGTGATGAAGAGCCCAGTTCTTCCTCAATTCTTAGCAAACGATTATACTTTGCCACCCTTTCGCTTCTTGAGGTTGAACCTGTTTTGATCTGACCTGTTGATAACCCCACGGTCAAATCGGCAATAAATGTATCTTCCGTTTCTCCCGACCTGTGAGATACAACCGCGGTAAAACCGTTCTTCTGAGCCATTTTTATGGTTTCGATTGTCTCACTGACTGTCCCGATCTGATTCAGTTTAATAAGGATTGAATTGGTAATCCCCTTATCTATACCTACTTTTAACCGTTTCGGATTAGTAACAAACAAATCATCTCCTACCAACTGAATTTTTTTACCGAGTTTCTCCGTCATTATTTTCCATCCGTCCCAATCATCTTCCGCCAAACCATCCTCAATAGAAATTATAGGATACTTTTCAACCATACTTGCATAAAAATTAACCATATCCGATGAACTTAAAACTTCTCCGGAAGATTTTTTAAATACATATTTTCCATTATCAAAGAATTCCGATGCAGCCGGATCAAGTGCAATATGAACATCCTCATACGGTTTATAACCGGTTTTCTCTATTGCCTCCACAATAACGGTAAGAGCTTCTTCGTTAGAACCCAGATTGGGAGCGAAACCACCTTCATCCCCAACGGAAGTATTATAATTCTTGCTTTTCAGAACACTCTTCAAAGTGTGAAAAATTTCAGCACTCATACGGAGACCTTCTTTAAAAGAAGAAGCTCCGGTCGGCATAACCATAAACTCTTGAAGATCCACACTGTTATCCGCATGAGATCCTCCGTTTAGTATATTCAGCATGGGAACCGGCAACTCATATGAACCTGCCCCTCCGAGATAACGATAAAGAGGAAGCCCCGAAAATATCGCTCCTGCCTTAGCTACGGCCATTGAGACTCCAAGTATTGCATTTGCACCTAACTTTGATTTATTTTCGGTACCGTCAAGCTCAATCATTATATCGTCAATTTTTTTCTGCTCCAAGACATTAACACCCTCAAGAGCCGGATATATAATTTCATCTATATTTTTTACCGCTTGAAGTACACCTTTCCCATCATATCTATTTTTATCTCCATCACGAAGTTCCACCGCCTCATGGGTCCCTGTTGATGCTCCCGACGGAACTGCTGCTCTTACTTCTATCCCCGATTCCAACAGGAGATTGACCTCAACTGTGGGATTTCCACGCGAATCAAGTATTTCTCTCCCTTTTATTTCTAAAATGTACATTTCAATCTCCTGAAAATTTAATAACTATTTGGTAGCTTTTTTAGTTGTAGCTTTTTTAACTTCCGATTTAACTTCGGTCTTCATGTTTTTCTTAAGATCTTCCACCATTGATTTCATCTGTTCAAGACCTTTGTCTATGGTATCTTTTGCATTATCATAGTTTTTTAAAGCGGTTTTTTCGATTTTCTTATAGTTTTCCTTAATTTCATCCGTAGCTTTGTCAGCGGCTTCCTTTATCTGCTTTCTTGTCTCCTCTCCAGATTGAGGTGCATAAAGCAGTGCAAAACCCGCACCTAATGCCGCCCCCATTAAAAATCCTAATACCGTACTTGCAAACCCACCGCCACCATTATCATAACTCATTATTCCCTCCTTTCCTCTTTCTTATAAATTTCCAGCCCAATTTCAATGCCGGAAAAAAAGCAAGTAACCCTGCCGACTGCTTCACCACACTTTTGTTAAAGAATTTTAACGATTCCGAAACCTTCCCTACCGAATCCTTTGTGACATCAATGATAGAATTAATCTTTGAAAGGTCTTCATCTACTTTTTCACTCACATTCTGTAGCTTTTTTGTCAGTTCTCTCGCCTCATATGAAGTTTTCTCAAGATCAACAAGAAGAGATTTTAACTGATTGAGGGTCGGAACGAGACTTATCACGATCATTAAAAATCCAACCGAAAATATTAATGCTACAATAAATGTTATAACTATTGTTACAGAATTCATTTTTTCCCTTGGTAAAATATTATAATAGTACTCCGCATATGTCAATAAAATAAGGTTTTAGTCGGTTTTTAAATAAGATTTAATCAACTCTTCAGCCCCGTCTGTCGGAAGCATATTTCCTCCGGTTATTTCTTTTTTAATCTCTTCAAGTTTTTTTTGCACGGTTTTATTCGAATAAAAACTGTTCGTCAAAAAATCTTCCACTATGGAAACAGTCCAATTAAAAGATTGATCTTTACGTCTTTTTTGAAATATTCCGGTGGATTTCGTATCAACTCTAAATTTTTCCGCAATTTTAATGATTTTTTTTATCCCCATCTTTTCTATTGCCGATGCGGTTATCACTTCTCTATCCCAACCTTCCGTTGACGGAAGAAGGTAATGAACCGCTCTCGAATATTCACTTTTTGTCATCTCCGCTTTCTTTACATTGTTACCGTCAGCTTTGTTGACCACAATCAGGTCGGCAAGTTCCATAACACCTCTTTTAATCCCCTGCAGTTCGTCACCGCTCCCTGGATTCAGTATAAGAGCAAAAAAATCCACCATAGACCGGACAGTTATTTCGCTTTGTCCGACACCCACAGTTTCAATAAGAATAATATCGTAACCGGCGGCTTCACAAAGTAAGATTGTCTCTCTGCTCTTTTTTGTTACTCCTCCGAGTGTTCCTCCCGAAGGTGAAGGACGGATAAAACATCCTTCCTCTCGTGCCAGCCTCTCCATCCTCGTCTTATCACCGAGAATACTTCCTCCGGTTAAAGTACTGCTCGGATCGACAGTTAAGACAGCTGTTTTGTGACCTCTTGAAAGAAACTCCAAACCTATCTCTTCAATAATCGTGCTTTTCCCCGCTCCCGGAGGACCGGTAATACCTATTCTCAAAGACATTCCGCAATCGGGAATCACCTCTTTTAAAATCTCTCTCCCCTTTGCATAACGTTTAGGAGAGTTACTTTCAACAAGTGTTATAGCTTTTGCAAGTATAGTCTTGTTCCCGTTTTTTATTCCTTCAGCAAATTCACCCACGGAAGGTTCCATTCTTTTATTCTTTTTATTTTCACTCATCGTTACGATTATATCCCAGTTTGAAAGAATAAAGAAC
>CAYRAO010000021.1:0-42107 GCA_964422395.1 uncultured Clostridia bacterium | reverse complement strand
ATGAAAGAACAAAATATAAAAAAGCAACAAATCGTTTTTAAATCCTTAATAACTTTCTTCCGTAAATATCTTTCCATACTGGCTTTTTACCACTCCTCTGGCAGAAAATCAAGGTTTTCTTCCATTAGCGTGGAAGTTTTCCGAACTTAATTGTATAGCGATCCGGTTTGTCAAGACCACTATAGTACAAAAATGCAATTGAATCGGGTAGGAAAAAGTAAGAATCAAAACTCCATCCCATGGATTTTAAACCCTCAATATAGCTTTAACTATATTGAGGGTCATTTATTAAGGGAGTTTTGCGAGTTTAATAACTTTCTTCCGTTAAATCGACTTTGCCTTTGAATGTTCTGTAAATGAATATCGTGTAAGCAATTACAATTGGCATTCCTATGAGTGCTATTATCAGCATGGTCATCAGAGTTCTCGGAGTTGAAGAAGCGTTATAAATAGTCAAACTGAAATCAAGGTTGGTTATTGAAGGGGTGAGTCTGGGAAAAAGACTTACGGCGGCAAGCCCTATCAAACCGGAAATTATTGTACTGGAAGCGATGAATGCTTTACCGAATTTTTCACTCTTAACCGCAATCGGGAGATAAAATATTGATACCAGAAGGATCAGGAAGAATACCCAGAAAAGGGGGTTGGTAAGCATGCCGTGAAAAAGGAAATTTGCTTCGAACATGGTATATAGTGTTACAAGGGAGTATAAAATAACAAACCCCATCCATAGTTTCGGAATTAAAGATTTCATCCTCTTTTTATGATCTCCATCCGTTTTTAATGTAAGATAGACCGCTCCATGCATTGTGAACATGGTAAGGCTTAGAACTCCTACAAGGAGTGAGTATGGATTGAGAAGACCGAAAAAATTTCCGGTAAATACCCCATCGGAATTTAGAGGTATTCCCCTCATTATATTTCCGACAGCTACTCCGAAAAGGAGAGCGGGTACAAGACTGCCCAATCCGAATGACCAGTCCCAGATATTTTTCCATTTTGAAGATTCAATCTTTCCGCGAAATTCCATAGAAACCGCACGAAGGATTAAAAATAACAATAGAAGCATCAGTGCAAGATAGAATGCACTGAAGACGGTAGCATACACAATTGGAAAAGCGGCAAATAGAGCACCTCCTGCTGTGAGAAGCCACACTTCATTTCCATCCCAAACAGGACCTATTGCATTTAGATTAATCCTTTTTTCTTTATCATCTTTTGTAAAAAGGTGCAATACGCCGACACCGAGATCAAAACCGTCAAGAATGGCGTAACCTGTTATAAGCACTCCATAAAGTAAAAACCATATAATATTGAGATCCATTATACCGTTACCTCCTCTCCCGATAGTTTTTCAGGACCATGTTTTATCTCTTTTGCAAGAAGGAAAAGCCATAAAGCTCCGAGAGCAATGTAGATAAGTGAGAACATTATTATTGAGAACAATATCTCTCCTGAAGAAACAGTTACGGAAGCTGCATCACTTGTTTTTAAAATCTTGTAAACTATCCATGGTTGTCTACCGACTTCTGCTACAATCCATCCGAGTTGAATAGCTATAAAGGGTAACGGAATTGACCATAGAAGAATTCTCAGAGTTTTCATGCTTTTGAAAAGTTTTTTCCCGTATAGTAGAAATGTTGACCATATCATCAAGAATACGAAAAATGTTCCGAGCAATATCATACTGTGATAGGAGGTAAAAGTAATGAATAGCGGAGGTAGATCTTCTTTTTCAAATGAGTCTATCCCTTTTACTTCTTTTGAAGTATCACCATATGTTATCAAACTTAATAATCCCGGAATCTTGACGGCTCCTTTTAATTCCGGTGGATCACCGACCGGAAAACCGAATAGTACAAGAGGAGCCTCCGATTGTGTTTTGTATACTCCCTCCATTGCCGCAAATTTTTCAGGTTGTGTTTCGGCAACTTGCTTTGAATGATCATGCCCGAAAGGAAAGATGATAAGAATTGAGAATATCAGACCTGCTATGACACCGACTTTCAATCCCTTTTCTGCGATTTTCACCTCCTTCTTCTTAATGAGTAGATATGCGGAAACACCTGCCATAAAGAATGCTCCTGTTATTAATGCGGATGAAACCGTGTGGAGAAATCTGATCATGGTTGACGGATTAAATACCGCTTCCCAAAAATTTGTCAGTTCGGCTCTCCCGTTTTGAATAACGAATCCCGCAGGAGTTTGTTGCCATGAATTTGCTACAAGGATCCAGAATGCCGAGATTGTTGCTCCGACGGCTACCATAAGAATTGAGAACCAATGCACCCCTTTTGAAACTTTGTTTCTTCCGAAAAGATATAGCCCGAGAAATCCGGATTCAAGGAAAAATGCAAATACTCCTTCGGCTGCAAGAGGAGCTCCGAAAATATCTCCGACAAATTTGGAATATTCCGACCAGTTGGTTCCGAATTGGAACTCCATCACAATACCTGTCGCAACACCGACTGCAAAAGTGATTGCAAGTAATTTTGCAAAGAATTTCCCGATCTTAAGGTAAATCTCACTCTTTTTCCTCCATCCCATTCCTTCGACCACTACAAGTAGCCATGCAAGACCTATGGATAGCGGTGGGAAAATAAAGTGGAACATTACTGTAAGAGCAAATTGAATTCGTGCTAAAAACACTGCGTCCATTTAATATCCTCCTTAGTTTTATTTGTTTAACTTAAATTAAGTTCTTTATCTTCCTTTATGTGATAATTACAACAAAATTGTAATCACTACAATATATGTTAGGTTATTTAAATATTACTTGTCAAGTGCAATTATTTAATCGATATTTTTGACTATTTTTTGTTATCGAATATAATCTGTTTCAGGAGACATTATGTTTAAGAGTAAAAAGTATATTATGATAGTCCTTTTAATATGGATTGCTTCGTTTTTACACTCTTCTCAGGAAGTTTTCTTTTTGAGGACGCCGGGATTGAGTCCTGACGGATCGAAAGTGGTTTTTAGTTATGATAGTGATTTGTGGATAGTTGGTTCCAAAGGTGGAACCGCATATAGATTGACTGCAATGGATGGAGAGGAACTTTTCCCTAAGTTTTCTCCCGACGGGAAATATATAGCTTTTTCTTCATCACAGAGAGGTAACTATGATGTCTATCTAATACCTGTGGAAGGGGGCAAGATAAAACAACTTACTTTTCATGATTCATCAGATTTGGTAGATTCATGGTCATGGGATTCAAAGTATATATATTTTAATTCTCCGAGATACAATAATTTTTCATCTTATAAAATAAAAAAAGAGGGTGGAACACCGATTCGGATATTCAATAATTTTTTCAATACTATCCATAATGTCGTTGAGGATCCCAATTCTTCCGCACTTTTTTTTACCGACACTTGGGAGAGTTTTAGATTTGCATCAAGGAAAAGATATAAAGGAGAATATAATCCGGATATTAAATCTTATAATCCCGAAAAAAAAGAATTAAAATACCATACGAATTATATTGGTAAGGACCTTTGGCATTCAATTGATCGGTCAGGAAATGTTTATTTTGCATCCGACGAAGGGACAGATGAATTTAACCTATTTGTTTTAAGGAACGGGGAAAAAGTGAGACTTACTTCATTTAAAGATTCGATCAAATATCCTCAAGTAAGTGCTGACGGATCGAAAGTTGTTTTCGAAAAAGGGTACCGATTGTTCATTTATGATGTTGCGGGAAATTCCACTCAAAATCTGAATGTAACACTTAATGTGAATAAAAAGTTGAATCTTGCAAAAGATTTCAATGTTTCGGGAAAGATCGGTTATTTTGATGTTTCACCGGACAAGAAAAAAATAGCTTTTGTGTCAAGGGGTGAATTGTTTGTGTCGGATATAAAAGGAGAGTTCATAAACAAAATGGATACCGATCCGTTAGGGAGGGTAATTGAAGTAAAGTGGCTTTCAGATAGTAAAACTTTGCTTTTCAACCAAACTGTTGACGGTTATCTAAATCTTTTCAAATTTGATAACGGAAAGGAGATTCAAATTACCGATGAAAAGGTTAACAATCGAAATATTTCTTTAAATTCGAAAAGGGATAAGGCTGTTTTTTTAAGTGGTAAAAAATTGGTAAAGGTACTTGAACTAAAAGGATTGACAGTAAAAACAATCGTTAGTGATGAACTTTGGGGATTTTACAATGCAACACCAAGATTTTCTCCCGATGATAAATTTATTGTTTTTACAGCATACAGAAATTTTGAGCAGGATATTTTTATTCATTCCCTTGAGACAAATAAAACTTTTAATATAACCGATTCCGGTGTGACGGAGACTCAACCTTTCTGGTCACCTGACGGGAGGCAGCTTTTTTTCGAAGCCGACAGGCTTAAACCTCAATATCCTCGCGGCGGATCTGCAACGAAAATTTATGCCATCTCTTTTCAAAAATATTCAAGTAAATTTAAGTCAAAAAAATGGAAAAAACTTTTCGATGTGGTAAAAAAAGATAAAAAGAGTAAAAAGGAGAAAGAAAAAAAAGTCTCAATTCCTGTAAAGATCAGTATTGATTTTAATAAAATGGTAAAAAGGTGGAAACTGATCTCTCCAATGTCCGGTAATCAAAATTCACCTTCGGTTTTTGTGGAAGGAGAGAAGACTTTGGTCTTTTATCTGTCCGATCATGAAGGTAACGGTTATCATCTTTATAAAACCGTTATCGAGCCTTTTAAGAAAGCCAAGACAAAAATAATAAAAAATTTTTCCGGCTACAGCTACTCAATACAAAAATCGGGGAAAAAATACTATGTACTTGGAAAGGGGAAGATCGGCACGGTTGATGTTAAGGCGAATAAATATACTCCTTTAAAGATAAAATATAAATTCAGGAGGAATTTGCAAAATGAGTTTAAGCAAATGTTCTTTGAAACTTGGGCAAATCTTGAGATAAATTTTTATGATGATAAATTTCACGGAATTAACTGGAGTGATATGAAAAAGAAATATTCACAATATCTCCCGTTTCTGCTATCAAGATCAGATCTCAGGATTCTCATAAATGATATGTTGGGGGAACTCAACTCATCGCACCTCGGATTTTACTCAAGCGGAGTCGAAGAAAAAACTCATTATAAGATGTTTTCATCGGAAACGGGTATAGTTTTTGATAATAAAAATCCTTACAAGATTGATAAAGTTCTTGAATATTCTCCTGCAGATAAAAAGGAAATTGAGTTGATGAGAGGAGATATATTGGAGAAAGTAAATAACATTACAATTGATTCATCAATGAACAGAGAATTTTACTTTTCACAGCCTTCAATTGAAAATGAACTTGAATTGACATTTAGAAGAGGAGATAAAAAGTTTGCAATTAATATTCATCCCGTTCCTAACTGGAAGTTAAGAAGATATTTCTATGATGAGTGGATTGATACAAATCAGAAAAGGGTAGATAAAAAAAGTAATGATAAAATTGCTTATGTCTATATGAAAAATATGGGCGGATCGGAATTAAATAAATTTTTAATAGAGATGGCGACCGAATGGTACAAAAAAGATGCTTTGATTTTGGATCTCAGATACAATACCGGAGGGAATGTTCATGATGCCGTTATAAATTTTCTAAGTCAAAAATCTTATTTATTATGGAAATATAGAGGAGGTAAATATGGACCTCAACCTAACTTTGCTCCATCCTCAAAGCCTATTGTTTTACTACTAAACCAACAATCGCTTAGCGATGCGGAGATGACCGGAGCCGGATTCAAGGAATTAAAAATAGGTAAGATAGTCGGAACAGAAACGTACCGGTGGATTATTTTCACATCGGGGAAAGCTTTGGTAGACGGGTCTTTCTATCGTCTTCCTTCTTGGGGATGTTATACCCTTGACAAGAAGGATCTGGAGATCACCGGAGTAAAACCTGATATTTACATAAAAAACACATTCAAAGATAGATTGGAAGGTAAAGATCCTCAATTGGATAAAGCAATAGAAATAATCCTTAAGCAACTGAAAAAATAAATTGTATTTATTTTTTCATTAGTTCAATTACGGCAGAGCTCATAGTCAGCACTCCTGTTTTTATTGTAGGCTCGTAGTCGGGAGCCCAAAACGGGGAATGGGGAATGGGAAGTATTTCACCGGCTTTTTTTGCCTTAACTATATCCTCATATTTTGTTGCCCCCAGCCAATAAATGAATATCGGTATTTTCGGTTCAACCCTTCCGTATTCTGAAAAATCTTCCCCACCTGTGATTGGTTCGGCGGTAAGAACTTTTTTCTCTCCGAGTACTCTTTTAAATGTATTCATCATCCTTTTTGTTAGAATAGGGTCATTGTAAGTTGCATTTGTTGAACCTTTTATTACGGTTACAACCGGAAGATCTTTTTCTTTAAGACCGGCGGCTATTCCGGTTCCCTTGGCAATTCTTTTTATTGAGTTCAATATTTTTCTCCGAATATCCCGTTCATAGGATCTTACGGTAATTTTTAAATAAACACGGTCGGGAATGATATTGTGTTTTGTTCCTCCATGTATCGATCCGACAGTGACTACAGCCTTTTTATTCGGAGGAACTTCTCTGCTTACGATTGTCTGAAGTGCGATAACGATCTGTGAAGCTAATACAATGGGATCTTTTGTTTTGTCAGGAGCTGCTCCGTGACCGCCGACACCCTTTACTTCAATATTTACGGAATCAACATTTGCAAGGAGAAATCCCGATCTTGATGCAACTGTTCCGGCGGGATGGGGGCTGTCATGAAGAGCAATAGCATAATCAGGTCTTGGAAATTTATTAAAAAGCCCGTCCGAGATCATTGCTTTGGCACCTGTTCCGATCTCTTCTGCAGGTTGAGCTACCATTATGAGAGTACCTGTCCATCTGTTTCTTAATTGAGAAAGGACCCTTGCTGTTCCGGTAAAAACCGTCATATGAATGTCATGACCGCAAGCATGCATTACTCCTACGTCTGTGCCCGAACTATCTTTCGTTATGATCTTGCTTGCATATGGTAATCCTGTTTTTTCCTTTATTGGAAGTCCGTCCATATCTGCTCTCACCATAATTGTTTTCCCAATACCGTTTTTTATTATTCCTACAACTCCGTATTTTCCTATACCGTATGTAACCTTGAATCCCGCTTTTTTTAGTTCTCTTTCCATTTTTTTCGAAGTATTAATCTCCATAAACGAGAGTTCCGGTGATTTGTGAAGATCTATGTAAAGTTTTTTTAAGGATGGTAATTCCTTGGAAAGAATTTTTAAAATTTCAGATTTCGTTGAACTCTTCTCCTCCGATTCTGCTGATAGCAGAGTTCCGGACATGATAAAAGCGGTTAATATAACGGATGTTAAAATAATACGTTTTTTATTCATAATTTTACTCCTTTATTAAATTCGATATTATTATATCAAATAAAAACTATAATAACGATTTGACAAGTTTTAACAAATTATCTTTTGATCTATCTTTTAATGGAACCTTCTTAAAAAGATTCCCTTTTTTATCAATGAGTACAATAGTGGGAACCGAATTAAAATTTCCATATGCATTAGATACCGATTTATCGCCCCATCCGAATTTAAAATTGAATTCTTTTGCTATTTCCAAAGCCTTTTTTTCAGACCCGTATTTTTTCCAAGTTTTATCTTTATCCATGGCTATTGCAATTACCTCAAGTCCCTTTGAGGATAACTTTTTGTGTATATCCCTGAGAATCGGCATACTTTTTTTACATGAAGGGCACCATCCCGCCCAAAATTCAAGAAGGATAACTTTCCCTTTCATATCGGTTATGTCAATTGTCTTGCCGTTGAAACTTTCTATTTTCAAATTAGGAGCAGGACCTCTTTTGGATAATTGATTCTCAAAGTTTGCTGTTCCTCCGTGATGTTGAGCATATTCAAGGTTAGTTTTAAAATTATTTTCTTCAGGCAGTTCTTTTAAAGCGTATTTATATGCATCTGCAGCCCATTTAAAAAACTTTGCAGCTTCACCGTATTTTTTCTTTTTAAAGAGAGTCTGAGCCTCTTTAATATGAATGAATCCTCTTGTTCCGAGACAATATTTAAAATTTGTCTTATAACCTCCATTGTTCGGATCCGATCTTATGGCTTGTTTATACATCATTGCAGCCTCAAGAAATATCTTTCCGGCTTTATAAATCTCTCCGTTCCTTTTATGTGATTCTGCTGTTTTCATTACTTTGTAAGCTAATTTTCCAGGCTTATCGTTATCTTTGGCAATTAATAAATTAAAATTCAGCATAGTGAAAACAGACAGTGAAAGTAGAGAGATGATCACTCTTTTTATTTTCATTTGTTCCCCCCGTATTGTTACTAATATAAAATGATAAATCTTTTGTGTCAAATCGTTGTTTGTTAAATAGGGAAACTTGAAGTACAATATTTTTAATTAAATGAGAATAAAAAGTGTTGTATACTTGGTTTGTTTTGCAATTTTTGTTGCAATAGGGCATATACTTCAAAAATTGGTGTTGAATCATGGCGTTGACAAATTAGTATTTGCGTTTCTCCGTATAATAGCGGGATTTACTATCATATCAGTCATATTATTTTACAAAAAATATGATCCGATAAAAATTGTTAAGAGAAATTATATACACTTTCTTATTCTCGGAATAGGATTCTCAGGAATAGGGATACTCCTAAAACTATGGGGTATCCAGAATACTACAGCTGTTAATGCTTCTTTTATTATGTCTCTATCTTCAACGGCAGCAGTTCTTTTTGCTTTTTTTTTTCTTGGAGAAATACCATCGAAGAGGTTTTATACTGTTATGGCAATCATGATTTTTGGAGTGTATCTTGTAACTACAGGAGGAAAAAATATTGTTCCGAGGAAGGGAGATATGATAATTTTATTCCTTGCTTTTTTTATCGGATCAATGAGGGTTTACGGAAAGAAGGTGTTAAATACCCTTTCCGTTATAGAAACTGCATTTGGGAGATCTTTATTCGGAACAATATTTCTTTTTTTATTGGTACTTATTCTTTCTCCCGAAGGATTTTCGACAATAAAAAACTGGAAAATATTATTGCTTGTACTCTCAAACGGGATTACTTTTAGCGGAAGCATTATTTTCTTTTATGCCGCTTTGCAAAATGAAGGAGCATCGAATAGCAGTATGTTTTCGCTTCTTGTACCGATTTTTACACTTATCTTTGGCTTTTTTATCCTTGGAGAAAAATTAAGTTTAGTTCAATTATTAGGTGGTGTAATAATACTTATCTGTTCTCTCCTTATATCAAGGATAAAATTGAGGCAAGCAAATTTTTAGATTAATATAACTAAAAGGATATAAACTTATGAAAAAAAAATATAATTATAAATTTCATCTTTTTATTTTGCTTCTTCCTCTGATCGGATATTCTAAAAATATGGAGTTTAAAGTTTTTCAATTTAATATTTGGCAGGAAGGGACGGTAATTACAGGTGGATTTAATGCTATTGTTGAAGAGATTATCAGGACAGATGCAGATTTAGTTGCCCTAAGTGAAGTAAGAAACTATAAGAATACGGATTTTGGGAAAAGACTCGTAAAGGCTCTTGCTATTCATGGGAAGAAATTTTATAGCGGAAAAAGTTATGATACCGGTATTATTTCAAGATATCCG
Source organism: uncultured Clostridia bacterium (assembly GCA_964422395.1). Taxonomy (GTDB): domain Bacteria; phylum Acidobacteriota; class Aminicenantia; order UBA2199; family UBA2199; genus UBA647. The sequence goes on along the minus strand of CAYRAO010000021.1, from coordinate 32,496 downwards.
ATAGAGAGTTATTCGGAATTGTATCCGTGTAAAGGGGATCATGGTTCTATTACAAAGGCGGTAGTAAATATTTATAATAAAAAAATTGCGTTTTACTCGGCTCACTTGGATTATCTTAATTGTAGTTATTATTTGGTAAGAGGATACTCCGGAACAACATGGGAAGAGCTTCCTGCTCCTATTACGGATAAAGCGGAATTATTAAAAGATAGCAGGGTTTCAAAAAGAGACGATGCAATAAGAGTATTTATAGAAGATGCTAAAAAAGAGTTAAAGAATGGGAATAGTGTTATTATCGGTGGTGATTTTAACGAGCCGTCTCATAGAGATTGGACTAAAGAAACAAAAAATTCTTATGATCATAATGGTGTGGTGATTGAGTGGGAATGTACTAAACTCCTTGAAGAAGCGGGTTTTTCAGATTGTTACAGAGTTAAATATCCTGATCCGGTTAAAAATCCCGGATTTACATTTCCTTCCTACAATCCCGACATAAAGATATCCAAATTGACATGGGCTCCAAAAGCAGATGAACGAGAAAGAATTGATTTTATTTTTTTCTATGATGATGGTAAATTATCACTCGAAGATGTAATAATAGTGGGACCCGATTCAACTATTTTAAAGTCGCATCTCTATATTGAAAAAAAAGATATATTTAGTAAACCGTCCGGAGTTTGGCCAACGGATCATAAAGGGCTGTTATCGGTTTTCAAATTTAAGAATAGCAAAAAGTGAAAAAAGCTTCCGTATCTTATTGTTTTTTTATTATCTCTTCAAGAATCTTTTAGTGAGTTGAACTCGGTTGGAGACTTTTAATTTTTTGTATATCCTGTAGTTGTGGTCTTTTATGGTTTGAAGTGATAAAAATAATTTGTCGGATATTTCTTTATTGGTAAGTCCGTCACAGATCATGTTGACAATATTAGCTTCGGTTTCAGAGATTCTCCCTGCAAAAGTTGAAGCATCAAAAAATGGCAGATTGATTTATACCGATTATCTATCTTTGTTAAAATTTGAAGACGACTGGAAGATAGTTGCCAAAGTTTATAATGCTCATAAATAATTTAATAAGAATAAATAACTGAAATATTCGGAATGAGGAATTATGGATAATGTTGTATCTCTTGATTACAAGGCAAAAGAGCTTGAGAATTTAGAAAGCGGGAAGAAAACAATGATTATAAGAGGAGCGATGGGTAGAAAGTTGCCCTAAGGTAGTTCCGATTTGACGGAGCATGACAGTATTCGGTTTGAAAATTGAAAGTAGAAATTTTGGATATAAGCAAAATTGTTGTGTAAGTATTTTGCTTATAGGCAAAAATATTTGATTTTATTCTGTTTTTATCTATAATATAAATATGTTAAAGGGTAGATATCTCACTAATAGCGTATTGGAGGATCTTCGGGAAAAGATGGTTTTTATCGGAGGTCCGCGTCAGGTAGGTAAAACCACATTTGCAAGGAAAATTTTATCACCTCATTTTAAGAAATCCGCATACTTTAACTGGGATAACAGACCGGACAGGAGAAGGATAATGTCATCGGAATGGCCCGGAGATGCGGAAATATTGCTTTTTGATGAGATACATAAATATGGAAAATGGAAGTCAATTTTAAAGGGAGAATATGACAATCTAAAAGAGAAGTACAAATTTCTGGTGACTGGAAGTGGAAGGATGGATGTGTTCAGGAGGGGTGGAGATTCATTGCAGGGTCGATACCACTATTACCGGATGCATCCTTTCACCCTTCCCGAACTAATAAACAAGAACCTTTCGGTAAAGCTGCTTGATGAACCGGAATTTAATGATAAATTTTATGAGAGTGAGTTTAAAAACCTGATGAAATTCGGGGGATTTCCTGAACCGTTATTCAAACAGAGCGAAAAAGTGTTACGGAGATGGCAAAATGAAAAGATCGAGCGGTTGTTCCGCGAGGATATCAGGGATACGGGACAGGTTAGAGATTTAAATAGTATGAAGGTTATGAGCGACATGTTGCCTGATCGGGTGGGTTCTCCGTTATCAGTTAATTCCATGAGGGAAGATCTTGAGGTAAGTCATCGGGCTGTATCTTCATGGCTGGATATTCTTGAATCACATTATTACTGTTTTAGAATATTCCCTTTTACGGGAAATGTGATCAGGTCGATTAAGAAGAGACCTAAAGTGTATTTGTGGGATTGGTCGGAAGTGTCTGAAGACGGGAAAAAATTTGAGAATCTTATTGCTTCCCATTTATTAAAGTGGTCCCATTTTATATATGATTCGGAAGGTTACAATATCGGATTGTTCTATTTAAGAGATTCTGAAAAAAGAGAAGTCGATTTCGTTGTTACTATGAACATGAAACCCTGGATTGCAGTTGAAGTTAAATTAAATAAAAAAGAGGTTTCTTCTTCTCTTTATTACTACAAAAAAAAGTTGAATATCCCTTATGTCTATCAAGTTGTTGCAGATGAAGAAGTTGATATTTTAAAAAATGGGATAAGGATAATATCCGCATCACGTTTTTTGTCCTCACTGATTTAATCATTAAATATTTTCGCACCGGAGGTGACGGAGCATGACAGTATTAGGTTTGAAAATTGAAAGTAGAGAGTAATGAAAATTACTATATAAGGGATAGAATTTAAAGATCAATAATAAGAATTGATGAGTCGATTATCATTTCCATATAATAGCAGTATGGTATATCTCTCAAGAGATTTCAATATTTTTGTAGTGAGATATTTTTGAAAATCTGTTATATTGTTAAATATAGAGAGAGTGAGAATGATTTTTTTACGAAAGTATCTTATTGTTGCATTTTTATCTGTTATTTTTTGCATGGTTGTTTTTTATCCTATCTCACTTGTTGCATTGGATCCGTCAAGGAGTGTTACTCAATATATGATTCAATCATGGAATCAGTTGGACGGGATACCTCAAAACACCATCATGTCTGTAATTCAGACTCGTAACGGATATATATGGGTGGGAACTCAGGAAGGATTAGCAAGGTTCAACGGGAAAAAATTTGTTGAATTCACAAAAGGGAATAATCCGGTTTTTGTTAATGATTATATAGTTACTCTTTTTGAAGATAAAAATGGAACTCTGTGGATAGGGTCTCGCGAAGGTCTGTTAGAATATAAAAACGGGAAGTTTAGAAGGTATTCGAAAAAGGATGGTCTCCTTGATGATTTGGTAAGATCGATTGGTCAAGACAATAAGGGAATTGTTTGGGTAGGGACAGAGAGCGGATTATTTTATAAAGGAAAAAGTAAGTTTGTTAAATTTGAAAAATTGGAAAATGAGAGGATAAATGTAATTGAGAATGATCACTATAACGGTAAAATATTTTTTGGAACCGATAACGGATTATTTTTTATAAAAAATATGCAGTTGAGCAGTGTAAATCTCGGGGAAAAGTTTACAGCAAATATTATAAGGGATGTTTTGGTTGTCTCTGAAGATGAGATAATGGTTGCAACGATGGGATCGGGTATTATCAGAGTGAGAGATGGTGTCATGTCCAATATTTCAGCAGAATTCGGACTCTTAAGTAAGAATGTATTTAAAATAATCAAAGATAGGGATGGGAATTATTGGACAGGATGCGATGGAGTCGGAGGTATGAATAGGATTTCCGGAAGCATGGTGGAATATTTAAGTGAAAAAGAGGGACTTATTAATAATTCTATTTACGATATTTTTGAGGATAGTGAAGGCAACCTTTGGGTTGCAACTTCACAAGGTCTTACAAAGATTACCAATGGAAAAGTTAAAATGGTAACAAAGAAAGAGGGTCTTTTGAGTAATTATGTTAATCCTGTCATTGAGATTAAAGATCGGATATATATAGGAACCGACCGTGGAATCAGCGTTATGAAAAATAATAAGGTTAAATCTTATAATGAAAGTTTGTTCAAAGATTGTAAAATTTTCTCTTTTTACTATGATAAAAGAGGCTCTTTATGGATAGGTACATACGGAAATGGTCTTTTTAGGGAAAAGGACGGGAAAGTTGAACATTTCACGGTAAAGGACGGACTTTCAAACGATACTGTTTTTTCAATTACGGGAGATAGGGACGGTAATATCTGGTTAGGGACGATGGGTGGGCTTTCATCCTTTAAGAATGGCAGGTTTAAATCTTACAAAAAAGAAGATGGACTCTCCAATCTGATTATCTACAATTTAATGGTGGATTCAAATGGATTTCTCTGGATATGTACCGGAGGGGGAGGTGTGGACAGGTTCAAAGACGGAAAGTTTAGAAACTATTCCACAGAGGAGGGACTTTCCGATAAATTTGCAGTTTCGGTATATGAGGATTCCGATGGTATTATTTGGATAGGGACAGCCAACGGATTAAATGTTATTCGTAATAATAAAATATTTGTTGTGAATGTTAAGAATGGACTTTTCAACGGGGTTGCTTTTACAATTGTGGAAGATCCTTATGGTACTTTTTGGATGAGTTCAAATAAAGGAATTTATTATATAAAAAGGGATGAATTGTTAAATTTTATTGATAAAAAGATAGATAAAGTAGAGTGTGGAGTACTGACAAGGGATGACGGAATGGCTGACAGCGAATGTTCCGGTGGGTTTTCTCCCTCCGGCTGGCTAACAAAGAAAGGAGAAATCCTAATAGCATCACCGAAAGGGATGGTTATTGTAGAACCGGAAAAGATGATGGATAAGAAAAAAGAATCTCCGGTAATTATTGATGAGATCATTATCGACGGAAAAAAAGTTGTACCGAAAAACGGATTACTCAAAATGAGATCGGATGTAAAGAAACTTAAAATTGGTTTTTCCGTTTTAAGTTTTCATTCGATTCCCAAAAATAAAGTCAAATATTTTTTGGAAGGTTACGATATAAAATGGGAACAACTTGATAATTCAAGGGAGTGGATGGCACACTATACGAATTTGTCTTCAGGTAAATACAAATTTATAGTTAAAGGTGCTAACGGGGATGGAAAATGGAACGAATCGGGAGCTTATCTTGACATAGATATCGTACCTTTTTTTTGGGAGACATTATGGTTCCGTATCATTATGCTTTTGTTTTTCTCATTGTTGTCATATTTTATTATTTCACTATTGAAGAAATATATAACTGTTTTGGCATTCTGGAAAGAAAAGCATTATATCGGTCACTATAAATTGACGGATAAGATAGGGTCGGGAGGAATGGGGTCTGTATTTAAGGCTACGGACATTTTCCTGAAAAATAAACTCTATGCAATTAAAGTGTTAAGAGAAGATTTTTTCGGTAACAAAGAACAGATTTTAAGACTAAAGAATGAAGGTATTATAATTGATAGACTCCGACACCAAAATATAGTAAAAATATTTGAGAGGGGAGAATATTCGGGTGGAATCTATATCGTAATGGAATTGTTAGGTGGGCAATCTTTAAGCAATTACATTAAAACGGAGAAAAAACTAATTATTTCCGAAGCTATTGAAATCATGTTTCAGATATCCGATGCTCTCTCATATATTCACAGCAAAAATATAACACACAGGGATATGAAACCTGATAATATAATGGTAGAAAGAGATAGCACTGGGAAGACAGTTGTTAAACTTCTTGATTTCGGGCTTGCCCGAATTGATACGTTTACGAAACTTACTCAGACGGGATCTATAATGGGTTCAATACATTATTTGTCACCTGAACAATTAACCGGAGGAAAAGTTTCCGATAAAAGTGATATGTTTTCAACCGGAATAATATTCTATGAACTTTTGAAAGGAGAAAAACCTTTTAACGGTAATACTACAGTGGAGATCATGCAATCCATCCTTACGGAGGAACCGGATATTAAAAATGATCCGAACGAAGGGATATTGAATGAACTTTTTGATATTATTAAAAAGATGTTATCAAAAAATCCGGATAAAAGGCCATCGGCTATTCAGCTTAAAGATACGATTATCAAAATTAAAAAAGATTCTTCTATTTTTTGACAAGCAACTAATTGAGGTCTATAATAAAAATATAGGGTAAACTATAATAGAGTAATGGGATCTGACTTTAAAAGTAAACGAAGTTTTAATATATTTGTTGTTATTTTAATCTCTTTGTTTATCCTTCTTACTCTTTTTTCACTGGTATTTCATAATCATGATATTCTTGAAGAAGGGGGATACGATTGCCCTTTTTATCTTATATCATCTCAGTCTCTCATGTCGGTTACGATCATATTTACGCTTTTGCTTATCCTTGTTGAATTGTTAAGAAAGATATATTTAAAGAGTTATATATTTTCTTCAATATTACATTCATTTCCCTCCAATAAAAGTCCTCCCTGCTGAATCAATTTAAATCAGACAAATAAAAACAAAGGAGGACTACATGAGAGTAGTTTTAGATTTTTTTATAATAGCAGTTTATTTTTTTTCATCTTTCATTACGTTTGCAAGCGGTATAGAGGATAGTGATCCGTTTTCTCAGAAAAAATTTGTTCCGGCGATTTCATTTATCATGGATTTTTCTTATTTGAACGGGAGTATTAGTGGAACGGATAGAGAAATATTCCATATCCCGGGATTTACTCATTCAGATCATTCGCATGGTCATTCACACTCAATAGGAGGTGATGGTTTCAGTTTAAACTATGCTGAACTTGGAATATTTGCAACAGTAGATCCCTATTTTGATCTTTTCACTGTTTTTCATATAGCGGAAGGTCATTTCGGAATTGAGGAAGTGTATGTTACAACAAGAAATCTTCCTCATGGGTTAGGACTTAAGGTTGGAAAGTTTCTCAGTTCATTCGGAAGAATAAATTCTCAACATGCACACGTATGGAATTTTCGTGAAATTCCTCTGGTTTATCATGTATTTTTTGGTGAAGAGGGATTGAACGAGAAAGGGATTCAGATAAATTGGGTTGTTCCAACGGACTTTTATTTATCCTTCGGATGTGAAATCCTTCAAGGAGAAAATAATGTCAGTTTCGGAATTCAGGAAGAACATCATCATAACGGGACAAATAGCGGGGAGGAGTCGGTTGGTAGTACGAAAGTTCCGGGATTGTTTACTGTTTTTGGTAAAACATCAACCGATATAGGTGAACTTGTGATTCTCGGAGGTATATCTTATGCGGAAGGTGAAACAAGATTAAACCACAAAAGTAAAGATTCGGATCATACATTGTCGGGGAAGTCTAAGATTTTCGGAGTTGATATAACTCTAAAGTATTTATTGGATTCTTACAAGTATATCTCCTTGCAGACCGAATTTATGAATAGAAAATTCAACGGATTGATTCATCATGAGAATATGGAAAAGTATAACAACCATGACCACCCTTTTTCAAAATCTCAATCGGGGTTTTATTCCGAGTTTGTTTACAGATTCGCAAGATTTTGGAGAACGGCACTCAGGTTTGATATGTTAAGCAAAAACTGTGTTTTTTCTGCTGGAAAAGATTTGAGATTTCCCGAAGATATGAAGAGGTATTCTTTTATGATCGATTATTCCCCGACGGAATTCTCAAGGATTCGTCTTCAATACAATTACAATAAGTATCTATATTCAAAAAACAATTTGAAAAATTTCGGAGAGTTGAATTTGCAATTAAATATTGCAATTGGAGCACATGGAGCTCATCAATTCTAAAAAGGAGAAAAATATGCAAAGGATAAAACAAATATTGGTATTGTTAGCGGTTATTTTAATTTTGTCATCGGTAATTAATGCAAAGTTAAGAGTTGTCACATCGTATGGGTACATTGCGGATATAGTAAAAAAGATCGGTGGAGACCGTGTAAATGTGACGGCATTGGGTAAGGGGTATAAAGATCCCCATTTTATTACACCGAGACCTTCGTTTATTGCTAAAATAAGGAAAGCCGATCTGTTAATAATAAACGGAGGTCAGTTGGAAATAGGATGGATACCTCCCATAATTAAGAAAGCGAATAATCCGGATATAAATCCGGGGAACAAAGGTTTTCTCGACCTTTTCTCATTCATTGATGCTATTGATGTTCCGAGAGAGGTTTCAAGAGCACATGGTGACGTTCATCCGGACGGGAACCCCCATTTTCACTTAAATCCTGAAAATATACTTGTTATTTCAAAAGCGATAAAAAATAAGATGGTTGAACTTGATATTTCTCAAAGGGAATATTTTACAAAAAATCATAAAAGCTTTGCTACAATGTGGGAGAAAAAGATCGGTGAGTGGCATAATCAACTGGACATTTTTAAAGGAAAAAATGTCGTTCAATACCATAAAAATTTTAATTATTTTCTGCAAGCATTCGGTTTTAAACAATTGGGCACCTTGGAACCTGTTCCGGGGATACCGCCGACTACAAAACACATTCTCGATATGATAGAGATTATAAAGCACAAAGGTGCGGAATTTATTATTCATGATGTCTATCACATGAAAAAACCTTCCGAGTTTGTAAGTAAAAAGACAGGAGTAAAGCTTGTCGTACTGCCGCATGATGTCGGTTCGTTCGAAAAAGTTAAAGATATCGTATCGCTATTTGACGAAATTGTAAGGAGATTGTTGAAATGATAGATGTACTCGGAGGTGCTTTTTTCCTATCGATTGTCCTTCTCGGTATACACTCCTATTTCGGAATAGAAATAATAAAGCGGGGGATAATATTTACCGATCTTGCAATAGGACAGATGGCTGCTCTCGGAGCAGCTGTCTCTCTCATGTTTCTTGAGGGTAAGTATTTGTATCTTATCTCTCTCGGTTTTGCATTAATTGCCGGATTACTTAATTCACTGGTTTCGAATAAAGTGAAACATCAGGAAGCGTTTATAGGATTAATGTATGCGTTTGGTGTTTCGGGAGTGTTTATTTTATTGTCGAAATCCGCACATGGAACCGAAGAATTTCAAAAATTGCTTGCAGCTGATATCCTTTTCACACCTATGAGTGAAATAGTAAAGACAGCCGTATTGTATAGTGTCCTCGGAGTTTCTCTTAATTTCCTTAATAAAAGAGTCGGAGGGGTATTAAAAGATATTATTTTCTTCACTATATTTGCCGTTACGGTTACGAGTTCGGTGAGACTTGCAGGAGTTTTTGTTATTTTTGCTCTTCTTATCGCTCCGGCTTTTATTGCTTTAAGGGGAGGAAATAAGAGAGTTGTGATAAGAGCTTGGATAATAGGGATTGTAGTAAATCTGGTTGCTATCGGTGTATCCTATAATTTTGATCTGCCAACCGGATATACAATTGTATTTTTTCATGCTCTTACGGCTATGTTGTCTATAATCGTTATTAAAGATAAAAATGAGGTGTAAAAACAAAAAATACAGGTATAATGCTATATCTATTACATTTATGTTTTGTTGTTGCCAAGGGATAAACTTAAGAAATAATATTAGGCAGGCGGGAGATTCGTTGGGTTTTTTTTATACGTGGAATGTACTATAATAATTCCATGAAAGAGTTTAAAGGTCTATCTATGATTGTTCCGTGTTTTAACGAAGTGGAAAGTATTGAGAAAACTATTGAAGATCTTTATGTTTCCATTAATTCATCCGAAATTGATTTTGAAATAATTGTGGTTGATGATGCTTCTACCGATGGTAGTTATGATAAATTGAAAGAGCTTAACTTTAAAAAACTTGTATTGGTTAAAAATGATTCTAACAGGGGTTACGGGGCATCATTAAAAACCGGAATAAGGCATAGCCGATTTGAATGGGTCGGAACTTGTGATGCCGACGGGACTTATCCGGTAGATAAAATCCCGGAACTTTTGCAGGAGATGAACAACCACAACATGGTTGTCGGTTCAAGGACAGGAAAAAATGTTAAAATACCGTTAATGAGAAGACCTGCAAAATGGTTTTTAAATAAATTGGCTAATTATCTCACGGAAGTTAAAATTCCGGATATAAACTCCGGTCTCAGAGTATTCAGGAAAGAGGATTGTTTGAAGTTTGTAAAAATATTACCGAACAATTTTTCTTTTTCTACCACCATTACTTTGTCTATGCTGACAAATAATATGTCGGTGAAATATGTGCCGATAGATTATAAAAAAAGAACCGGAAAGAGCAAGATAAAACCGATAAGGGATACATTAAGTTTCATTCTATTGATAATCAGAACGGTTTTATATTTTAATCCTCTGAAAGTGTTTCTTCCTTTAAGTGCTTTAGTGTTTTTATCATCTGTTTTCGTTTTCATTTATAGTTTCATAATGCTTCCGAAAATTCTCGACTCAACGGTATTGTTGTTATTCCTGACCTCTGTTCAGATACTGGCGATAGGTATGCTTGCCGATATTATTGAAAAAAGAAGTGGAAAATAAAAGTTTCTCTTCAAGATTAATAAGAATGTATCAATGAACATACTATTGATAAATCCACCATCATTTAACGAATTGAAAGGAAACAACCCTGAGATTATTGATTCTGAAAGAGGTTTTAATCCCCCCCTGGGTCTTTTGATGATTGCCGGTTCTTTGTTGGAGAATAAGAAGATTAATGTAAAAGTGATTGATTCTCAAGTTGAAGAATTATCATATGATAGATTGGAACTAAGGATAAAAGAGGAGGAATTTGATTTTGTCGGAATTACAGCTATGACATTTACCATTATTGACGTTGTAGAGACTATTAAAATTGTAAAGAGAATTAATCCAAAATGTAAGGTTGTGATCGGCGGACCACATGTTAGTATTTATCCGTCAGAGACCATATCAATTGAAGGAGTTGATATAGTTGTCCTCGGAGAAGGAGAGATAGTTTTCAGGCAGATATTGGAAAATCATAAAGATTTACATAAAGTTAAAGGGATCACTTTTAAAGATGATGACGGGAATATACATAGTACGGGTGTTCCGGATATGATATCGGAAGAGGAACTAAATGAATTACCTTTTCCTGCAAGACATTTAACTCCCTATAAAAAGTATAGCTCTCTTTTAGCAAAAAGGACTCCTATTACCACACTATTCACCAGCAGAGGATGCCCGTACAGATGTACATTCTGTAATCGTCCGTTACTTGGTAAAAAATTCAGAGCTTTAAGTCCGGAGAGAGTAGTTTCGGAGATTGAGGATTGTTTAAAACTTGGAATACACGAGTTCTTAATATATGATGACACCTTTACGGTAAGGAAAGAGCGGGTTAAGGATATATGTAATCTGATCATCGAGAAAGAACTGGATGTTGGTTTTGATATAAGAACAAGGGTTGATGTTATAGATGAAGAATTGTTATTTCTTTTAAAAAAAGCGGGATGTAGGGGGATTCATTACGGGATAGAAGGGGGTACGAGCAAGATATTAAAAATTCTGAATAAACAAATAGACTTAGAAAAAGCAGTGGAAATAATAAAGCTTACTAAAAAACATAAAATACAAACTTTGGCATATTTTATGATCGGATCTCCTACCGAAACCATATCCGATATTCATGAAACTTTTAAGTTTGCAAAAAGGATCAATCCAGATTTTATTCATCTGACAATACTTACTCCGTTTCCATCAACAGAAATCTATATGAGGGGGTTAAGTGACGGAATCATCAAAAAAGACTATTGGAAGGAGTTTGCGGAAAATATTAACAAAGGGTTTAAACCTCCACATTGGGATGCCGGCATTTCAAAAAAAGAATTGGAAGATCTGATCGTTCAAGGATATAAAAGTTTTTATGCCAGACCGTTATTTATTCTGAAAAGTTTATTAAAGATAAGATCATTCGGAGAATTATACCGGAAATTAAAGGCGGGTATAAAAGTTCTTTTGATGAAGGGGGGATAGTGTTTGTCTGATAATAATTCCAATTTAATTACTTATATATTAATTTTTTTTGCTGTGATTTTGGCAATCAATGCACTTGTATTCAGGTATACTTTCGAAATAATAATACCATTGGTAAAAGCTATTCTTCTCTTTCTGAACGTCTATATATATGGTTTTTCAATTATGAAAATACTAAAAAAGGATAATGTAAGTTTTCCTGTGTTTTTTGCCATAGGAATGATTTTTACTACAGGTTATTTTTATATCGTCAGCATGATGAGAATTCTTTCTCCTGTAACGATATGGATCTTTTATCTGCTACCGGTATTGTTATTATTCTTTCTCGTTAAGTTTTGTAAAGATTTATTCTTTTCCAAATTCATCGGATTTTTTAAAAGACCGGTAAATGAATATCTGTTCTTTCTGTTTCCGATGCTATATGCCTCTTTACCGTCATCATTTTATGATACATTGGTGTTTCATCTTGGGATACCAAATTTTTACATTCAGAATTCAGGTTTTATTAAAGCCTCTCAATTTCTCTATTCCAATACCTCCATATACTATGAAATATCTCTGATCCCTTCTGTATTTGCCGGTGATATGGTTCCGCGGTTATTTCATTTTTTAATCGGGATAACAATAATTTATATGATTATTGATTTTAGTGTTGAATTCTTTAACTTGAAAAACAGAAAACTTCTTTTGTTGGTAGTTTTATCTTTACCGGTTACTGCCCTTTTGATAACTTCCGTAAAAAACGACCTGATTAGTGCTTTTTTTATACTATTGGGGATCAGATTTATACTCAAGGGCAGGAATGTTTTATCGGCAATATTCTGGGGTTTTTCAATCGGGGTCAAATATACAAATATTATCCCCATGATCTTGTTTTTTGTGATGCTGTTAATCAGACGAAAAGGGTTGAAACCTAAAGTTATTTTTTTAATAGGAATTGTTTTGTTATTGTTAATAATGCCGATCTTAATAAAGAATTATACGTTGACTGAAAATCCCGTTTATCCTTTTTTAAATAGTATTTTTAAATCGGAGGCTTGGGATGTTTCAAGACATGAAATAATGAAAGCCGATTCCGGTGGGATATTTCATTCCATAAAAGATGTTTTAGAATATCCTTATGATCTGTCTTTTAAGGATATCGGCGGGATCGCAGGTCCGATATTTTTAATTTTTCTTCCTTTTTTAATCGTTCAAAAAAGGAGAAGGATTTTTCTTTTGTTGTTTGCATTGCTTTTGTTGTTTGCAGGACCTTATTTTAAAATGAGTGTGAGATGCTGGTATATTTCATTCTTACTTTTATCAATTTATATTGTTTTAATTTATGAGGAGGGGATTCCAAAAATTTTAAGAATAGTGTTGTTCTTTATTATCGGATTGAATTTTTTCACATCATTTGCACTTCTCGAAAGATATTATGTGTCAAACTATCTTTTCTCGGGGAAAATGGATATTGAACAATATAAAGAGTCGGTTTTCCCTACTTATCCGGCAATATCTTTTGCTAACAAGAATATCCCAGATGGACAGAGAATTCTATTAGTCGGAGAATCAAGAAGTTATTATTTGAAAAGACCATATATGGTTGCGTCTCCTTACGACTATTCAATCCTTCATAAATTCATAGTTATAAGTGATAATGGTGAGGAGTTTAGAGAAAACTTAAAATCCGATGGATATTCTTTCATGATTTTCAATAAAAAAGAATTTGATCGATTGCAGAAAGACTATAAGCGTTTGGGAGATTCCGAAATCGAAAAATTTAATCGTTTCATTGAAAGCTTAATTCCTATATATAGTAAAAACGATTTGTTCGTATTTAGAATCTAAAAACAGGATAAAAAATTAATACTGAACGAAGCAGGAATAAGAGTGAATACTTTTTTTACAATTAGATTAACAATATGTTTAATTCCTTATGAAATTCAGGTTATAATTACTTTATTCGGAGGTAAATATGCGATTACGTTTATTCACTATTTTTAGTTTTATTATAGTTGTTCTTTTGTTGACCGGTATTCAAGGGGCAACCGATGCAAAGAGTATAACTCTTGAAGAATTTTATAAAGTAAAATCTTATTTCGGGAAAAGTGCGACGGATATTGAATTTTCAGACAATGGGAAATATCTGGCTTTTCTTTGGAATCCGTATGATGATTTCGGATATGATTTGTATATTTATGATCTGAATAAATCGAAAATGACCCGTATTACTTCTCTTGATATTATGAAAAAATATGATACACCCGAAGATCATGAAAAGTTTTTAAAAAAAGGTAAGGAAAAAAGAGAAGAAGATAGAAGGCTTCTCATGGAATATTATGCTCAAAGGGATTATTTGTTGGGAAAGGATGTCGATCTTTCTGCTTTTGAGAATGCCGATATAAAAAAGCTTAAGATTGAGCTTAAAAAAGAGGCGAAGGAAAAAGAAAAAAATGAAGGTCATAAAAAAAAGAAAGTCAAAGAAAAAAAAGAGAAGAAAAAGGATATAGATGGACTTCAATTGTGGGAACTAAGAGACAAACTTAAAAAGTGGAAAGAAGAGAACAAGGTTGAAGGAAAAGATATTTATCCGGGAGTTACAAGGTACTCTTGGTCAAAGACTTCAGATAATATTATATTTGAATACAGAGGCGATCTCTTTTTGTATTCGGTGGGAAAAGGCGAGATTAAAAGACTCACTATGACGGATGCAAAAGAGAGGCTGGTCTCATTCACCGTTTCAGGAGACGGCTACTATTATCTTGCTAAAAATAATCTTTATCTTGTAAAGTTTAATTCTTCTTATATTCACCAGTTGAATCACAGACTGAAAAAAGCCAAATCAAAAGAGGAAAAAAGTTTTAATATTGAAGGAACCGTAGTATCACCGGATGGGAAATGGATGTTGATAACGGCATCGAAAAAAGAGAAAAAGGATGGCACTAAAAAAGTGGTTGTTGTTAATTATAAGAAAAGGTTCGCAGAAGCAGAGAAGATAGATCGTCAAATGACTGACACAAAAAGGTCTCAACCGGAATATAAATTTTATCTGAGAAAAGTTGAAGATATCAATTACGGGAAACAACCCCCCTCTGTTTTCGAAATACAGGGTGGAGATATTTGGTATGAGTTCAGTGATGTTATCTGGAGTGAAGATAGTAATTATTTTTCTTTTATGACGTGGGAGAGGGAAAAGGGGGATCTTAAAGTATGGCTTGGGAATATATCGGGTTCCAAAAAAGCTGAATTGTTGTTTAAAATGAAAGAGACAATCGGATATAAATCTTCATATTACAATAATCTCAGATTTACACCTGACAGTAAAAAACTTGTGGTTTATTTGAACAATAAAAAAGGTTTTCGCCAATTATGTTATTTTGACCTTCCTAAAGGGAAAAAAAAGATTATTACAAAAGGTGAATTTGAGAGTTTCCCTGTTGTCGGTTTTTCAAAGGATTCGAAATATCTATACACGGTGTCGAGCAAGCAGGATCCTGCATTCCTGAGCCTTTATCGAGTAGAGATAAAGAGTGGAAAGATGGAAATGATCGGAGAACCTGACGGGGTACATTCTGAGAATGCCGTTTCCAAGGATGGAGAATGGTTTGCTTCCGATTATATGAACTGGGAGAAATCAAAAGAGTTATATCTGAAAAATCTTAAGACTGGAAAAAATATTATAATTACATCAAGTCACAGTCCCGACTGGGATAATCTTAATTTTCTTAAACCGGAACTTTTTACATACAAGAATAGGCACGGAGAGGAAATTCACGGGATGATTTTTAAGCCTGCCGATTGGAAATCCGAAGACAAGAGACCTTCGATAGTCTATGTTTACGGAGGTCCTTTGGGAAGAGGTCATACGGTTATGACGAGCAGGATAAGCACATTAAGTTATATGTTTCAAATGATAATGGCAGCCAAACACGGATTTGTGACAATAAATATTGATCCGAGAGGACAATCCGGATATGGGCGAAAGTTTAATGAAGCGAACTTCAAGAATCCTGGGAAATCACAGACGGAAGATCTTGAAGATCTGGTTAAAGAGATGGAAAAAGGTAGATTCGGAGTTGATGTCCGGCGTGTAGGACTTTACGGATGGAGTTTCGGGGGTTATCAAACGCTTTATACTATGTTCAATTCTCCCGATACGTTTGCTTGTGGAATTTCGGCGGCTCCTCCTACTCAATGGGAAAATTATAACTCATGGTATACGGGGGCAACGATAGGAGATTCAAAAAGGGGAAAAATGAACATAAGAAAATATTCTCTTATTCCGATGGCAAAAAACCTTAAAAAACCATTACTTCTTGTTCACGGGATGATGGATAAGAATGTCCTTTATCAGGACACTGTGAATGTCTATAGGGCACTTCTTTTATCCGGAAAAGAGACGTTGGTGGATCTTTTCCTTGATCCTGAAGGAGGTCACGGACTCGGAGGCGTTATTAAGAATAAAGGTGTCTATAAAAAATTTGAATCTTGGTTTCTCAGTAAATTAAAATGTTATGATCCACCGAAAAATAAAAAATCTCTTGTTATGGGTGTAGATAAAGAATAAAGAATCAAAAGCGAATTCTTGATTTTTGTTGAATTAATAACGTATTTTAAGTGTTAAAATAGTTGACACCAAAATTGTTTATACTGAAAAGGTCACTGTAGGAGATAAATTTGATTCGGTGTAAAGTGTTAAAATTCATTACACCACTGAAGTTCGTTTCTATAGTGGCGTTTCTACTTTGCTGTTCAGTTTTTTAACACTCCCAATGTGGAAAATCCCATGATGTACGCAAATTATTCTCCAGCAGATGATTTTTGTTTGTTGGCATGAAAAATGCAAATGAGTGCATTCTGATTATCATGGAGGTAATTGTGAACAAAAAAAGAAAAAGTATTTTATTGATTGATGACGAATCATCTTTGAGAAGGAATCTTGCGTTGAGCCTGAGTCAGTTAGGGTATGAGACAGAACCTGCTGAGGATGGAGTGAGCGGATTAAAAAAACTTGACATGTTAATGAAGCATGATGTTACTCCTGCGGCTGTGGTTCTTGATATTCAGCTGCCCGATATTCTCGGGACAAAACTTGCGACCATAATAAAATTTAGGTACCCGGATGTTCCGATTATTCTTATCACAGGATTTGTTGATAAACTGAATCCTGAAGAGATAGTTGATATGAATATCAAAGCTCTCGTTCAGAAACCTTTTAACGCAGAAGAACTTGTTGAGTATTTTGTTGAGAATTCTCCTGAAGTTGCACTGCCTGAAACAGATGAAAATACAGATATTTCAAGATCAGGATATCTTCTTGTTAAACTGGATAAGGGAACGGATTTCGCCGATACATATAGAAAATTATACTACATGGAAAATGTTGTATATTGTGACGTAACACGGGGAGATTACGATATTTTTATGTTGGTTCAAGGTGAGAGCATGGAAGAGATAAGATCTATCGCAAATGATAGAGTATCAAAAATTGAAGGTGTAGGCAGTGTTGAATTTCTTGAGATTGCAAATCCTTTTCTTGATGATGCGACAAACGAAGTATTAGATGCAGCTGAAGATGCACTTTCAACTGATCCTGCCGGGTTTAACAAAGGAAGAAATATGACTAATAAAGTTTGCTCATATATTCTCCTTGATGTAGAGAAGGAAAAACTTGATAAGATATATCCCGTATTGAAACTTGATGATAATGTCATATATTGTGATTACACTACCGGTAACCACAATATAGTTCTTTTTGTTCAAGGTTCATTTTATACGGATATTGATAGCTTTATTGAAGAAAAAGTTCTTCCCATTGAAGGGATCTTAAAAATAAAGAAATTTCCTGTTGTTAATCTGTTTGAAATGTAGTTGAATTCCAGCTTGTTATTGATTATAAGCATTTAATTTAATTCGGAGGTCTATTTTGTATGGGTGAAAATATAAGTAACGAAATGAAGATGAGTATAAAGGAGTTTAAAATTGATCTTTTAAAAAATGGAGATGACCCCGGTGCTTTGATACCTCTTTTGCAGTCTGCTCAAGATTCATACGGGTATGTTCCTGAAAAAGTAATAAATTATATAAGTGAATTTGCAGGGCTACCTGCTGCGGAGATCTATGGAGTTGTTACTTTCTATTCTCAATTCCGGTTGAAACCTTTAGGGAAGTATATTGTAAAAGTGTGTGAAGGGACTGCTTGTCATGTTAATGGGGCAAAAACTATTGTTGATATGCTCCTTAATGAACTTGGAATAGGAGTCGGGGAAACAAGTGATGACGGTATGTTCAGCTTGCTATCGGTAGCATGTCTCGGCTGCTGTTCGCTTGCACCGGTCATGATGATTAATGAAGAGACTTTCGGGAGTCTCACTTCCGATAAGGTCAGAAAAGTCCTAAAAAAATACAGACAAAAGTAAAAGGGGATCTGAAATGGTTGAAATTAAAGTCGGACTCGGAACCTGTGGAATATCTGCAGGTGGATATGCGGTTTTTAATGAATTGAAGATTGAGAAAGATAAGAATAACATTGATTTTGAACTGAAAGAAACAGGATGTATGGGTATGTGCTACAGGGAAGTTCTTGTCGAGATTAATGATGATAACGGGAAGTGGATATATGGTGAAGTTGATAAAGCTAAAGTAAAAAGAATTGTTGGAGATCACATTATCTTAGGGAAGCCGGTAAAAGAATGGCTCGTTAAGATGGGGAAGAGTGAAAGTGAGGATCCTTTCCTTGAAAAGCAGAAAAGAATAGTTTTGAGAAACTGCGGGGAGATAGATCCCAATTCGATTGATGAATATTCAGACAGAGAAGGTTATAGTGCTATTCGAAAAGTAATTAATGATGATTCCCCCGAAGAAGTAATCAGGGTTATCACCGATTCCGGATTGAGGGGAAGAGGCGGTGGCGGATTCCCGACCGGACTTAAATGGAAGTTCACGAGTGAGGCTTCGGGAGATAGCAAATATATAATTTGCAATGCAGATGAAGGTGATCCCGGAGCATTCATGGACAGGAGTGTTCTTGAAGGTGATCCCCATTCAGTGATCGAAGGGATGATGATAGCTGCTTTTGCAATAGGAGCGGAAGACGGGTATATCTATGTAAGAGCAGAATATCCCAAAGCAATAGAAAGGCTAAGAACCGCTCTACGACAAGCAACTGAAAAGGGCTATATCGGAAAAGGGATTTTTGGATCGGAAATTAATTTTAACATAAAGATAAAAGAGGGTGCCGGAGCATTTGTATGTGGTGAGGAAACGGCATTAATAGCTTCGATTGAAGGTAAAAGAGGGATTCCAAGGGTAAGACCTCCATTTCCGGCAGTGAAGGGATTGTGGGGAAAACCAACGAATATTAACAATGTTGAAACATTTGCAAATATTCCGTGGATTATTTTGAACGGGGCAGAAGCTTTTGCTGCAATGGGAACGGAAAAAAGTAAGGGGACCAAAGTATTTGCACTTGCAGGAAAGATAAAAAAAAGCGGACTGGCAGAAGTGCCGATGGGAATGACCATTAATGAAGTAGTATTTGGAATAGGTGGGGGTATTAAGGATTGCGGTGAATTTAAAGCGGTTCAGATGGGAGGACCATCCGGAGGTTGTATACCTGCATCAATGGGAGACCTTAAAATCGATTATGATGAGATAACAAAAACCGGAGCTATTATGGGTTCCGGCGGTATGGTAGTTCTTGATGAGACCACGTGTATGGTGGACCTTGCAAAATTTTTTTTGACATTTACCCAAAATGAGTCATGCGGGAAATGCACTTTCTGCAGAATAGGAACAAAAAGGATGTTGGAAATACTTGAAAAGATCACGCTTGGTAAGGGAGAGGAGAAGGATCTCGACCTATTGGAAGAATTGTCATATCAGATAAAGGAGAGTAGTCTTTGCGGATTAGGGCAGACTGCTCCGAATCCGGTTTTGACCACTTTGAATTATTACAGAGAGGAATATGAAGCACATATACGGGACAAAAAATGTCCGGCACATAGTTGTGCGGCGTTGATAGAATATAAAGTAATACCGGAAAAATGTACAGGATGTACTCTTTGTGCCAGGAATTGTCCGGTGGATGCGATCGAAGGATCAGTCAAAGAGATTCACAAGATAGATACTGAAAAATGTATTAAATGCTCACTCTGCTTTCAGGCATGCAAATTTGATGCAATTGAAAAAATATAGGAATAATTGGAGATCCATATGAAAGAAGTATTAATAACAATAAACGGAAAATCAATAAGAACTACAAATGATAAAACCATTCTTCAGGTAGTAGAGGAGAATAATTTAGATAAAATACCCACACTTTGTAACGATGATAGGATAGAACCTTATGGTTCGTGTTTTGTCTGTGTCGTGGAGGTTGAAGGAGTCAACAGACTTCTCCCGTCTTGTGCCACGAAAGTTAATAACGGAATGGTTGTAAATACCCGATCTGAAAAGGTTATGGCATCAAGAAAAACAGCACTTGAACTGCTACTTTCAAATCATTATGCGGATTGTATCGGACCGTGTATTAATAATTGTCCGGCAAATGTAGATGCACAGGGATATATTGCACTTATAGCGAAGGGTAAAAATGAAGAAGCTCTGAAACTTATAAAAGAGAATAATCCACTTCCACTATCCATAGGAAGGGTTTGTGTCAGAGATTGTGAGGTTGATTGCAGAAGGGGTATAATAGATGAGACGGTAGGTATAAATTATCTCAAGAGATATGTTGCCGATATTGATATGGGACACATGTGGACACCGAAGATAAAAGAGAAAAAAAAAGGTAGGATAGCGATTGTTGGTGGCGGACCCAGTGGTTTGTCCTGTGCATATTATCTCAGGCTCAAAGGTTACCAAATAACAATATTTGATAAATTGCCTGAGCTTGGCGGAATGCTCCGGTATGGGATACCCGAATACAGGCTCCCCAAAAAAATACTGGATACTGAGATAAACTGGATTACAGGACTCGGAATTGATGTGAATACCGGATCGGAAATGGGTAAGGACTTTACTGCGGATTCTCTTATTGATGAAGGATTCGATGTTGTCTATCTTGCTGTTGGAGCTCAGGGTGCAAGCAGTATGAGACTTGAATATGAAAATGAGACGGAAGGTGTAATTAAAGGGATTGATTTTCTGAGGGACCTGCAGCTAAAAGATATGGCGGAACTTAAAGGAATTGTAGGTATTGTCGGTGGTGGTAATACTGCAATTGACGCTGCGAGAACTGCTGTCAGATGTGGAGCTGATAAAGTGATGATTCTGTATAGAAGGTCGGAAAAAGAGATGCCCGCTCATGAAGCGGAAATTGAAGCTGCAAGAGAAGAGGGTATAGAAATAAAGATACTTACTTTGCCAACGAAATTGCTCAGAGAAGGGAATAAACTGAATGGTGTTGAATGTATAGAAATGGAACTAAAAGAAGCGGAAGAAGGCAAAAGACCCAAACCTATTCCGGTAGAGGGATCGGAATTTGAGATTAAACTGGATTATCTGATTGGTGCTATCGGGCAGAGCGTAGATATCTCATTTAATAAATCCGAAAATGAAGTAGACCTTGAAAAGTGGGGAACAATTATTGTTAATGATAAGACTATGGAGACTTCGAGAAAGAAAATTTTTGCCGGAGGCGATGCAGTTACCGGACCTTTTACTGCAATAACTTCAATAGCTCATGGGAAGAAAGCATCAATTGCAATAGATAAGTACCTTGGATGTGGAGTTGCAAAAGGAGTACCGGATAAATTTTATAGTTTTAAACATAGATTTAATGATGTACCGAAGCATGAACTATATCATGCGACAAAGGTCAAAAAAGAGAGGATGAAGGAACTTGATTCCGTTTACAGAACTAAGTGTTTTGATGAGGTTGAGTTGGGATTTAATGACGGGCAGGCTGCGAATGAGGTTCGTAGATGTCTTGAATGCGGTTGCTCGGAATATTATAATTGTGAACTTAGAAAATATAGCGATGAGTATGGAATCAATATAGATGATTATGTGGGAGAGGTAAGGAAATATAAAGTTGACTATGATCACCCGTTTATTACTCTTGATCCCAACAAGTGTATAAATTGCGGAAAGTGTGTTAGAACTTGTGCGGAGATCCTTGAGGTTTCGGCACTTGGTTTTGTAAAAAGGGGATTCCAGGCGGTTGTAAAACCGGCAATGGAAAAACTTTTGATGGAGACTAATTGTATTTCCTGCGGGAATTGTGTGGATGTATGTCCTACAGGTGCAATATCTGAAAAATATCCATTCAAGGTCCTCGGGACTCTTCCGAAAGAGGATCATGAGTCTATATGCAGTTTTTGCTCGGTTGGGTGCCGAATCAATTATAAAGTAATTGATAAAGATCTTTTCTATGTGTCAAATTCTACCGGATCTATAATGAATTCACATAATGAGGGTTATCTTTGCAGTAAAGGGAAATTCGGGCACAGGTATCTTTTATCAGGTGAGCGTATCAAGGAACCCTCTGTTAGAATAGATAACGTAATGACAAATGTAAGTTGGGATGAAGCTTTGGATCATTCCGTTAAAGAAGTGAATAGAGTAATTGAGAAGTATGGACCCGAATCCGTTGCAGTTTTCGGTTCTCCGAAAATGTCCAATGAGGAGTTGTACCTTTTATCAAAATTCGCCAGAATGGGACTAAAGACAAATAATATAGCTTCATTCTCAAATCTTGTTTATGGAATCGAACAGGACAGCCTTGATGATTCTTTTGGAATAACAGCGTCAACAGCGATATTGAATGATATAGGGAAGAGCGATGTTATTGTCCTTGTTAATTCTGCACTTTCTTCAGAAAACTTGATTGTTGAGCAAAAGATCAAAGCCGCAAAGAAAAAAGGAACTGAACTTATACTGATAAACTCTTCTGAAATAAAACTGACAAAATTTGCCGATCTTTGGATAGATTCTCGGAGAGGTACTAACACTGTATTGCTTAACGGATTGATTAGAGAATTATTGAATATTAAGCAATTACCTGAAGATAGTGATCGGGTCGAAATTAAAGATATTGAATCACTAAAAGAACTTGTTGCAGAGTATAATCGGGAAAAAGTGACCGGCATGACAGGTGTGAGTCTAAATAAATATGAGAAATTAATTGATATGATCTTAGATCGGAAGAAAAGAATTATATTTGTTTATAATATTGATTCAAGAATAGAAAAATCATCTAATGACCTTAAAGCAATCGGAAATATTCAGGCGATTACCGGACGTGTGTCATCTTCCGGAAATGGAATAATTATTTTAAGGGATTATTCCAACTCGATGGGAGTTTTTGATATGGGCGTTTCCCCTCTATATCTGCCTGGTCAGATTAAACATGGTGAGGAAGCGGAAATAATCTCTCTTGGAAAGGAATGGGGTATAGATTTGCTGGGAATTTTCAAACCTCTTGACCTGTCAAAAAAACTTGCTATGGGTGAGATCAAAGCGGCATTTATTTTTGGTGAAAATCCTTTTAACGAAACAGAGAACTTTAAATTGCTGAGTGGAATTGAATTCCTTGTGGTTAATCAGATGTTCATTGATCAGACATCAAGGGAAGCAGATGTGATTCTTCCTGCCTCATCGTGTATTGAACAAGACGGATCATATACAAATTCTGATACCCGTATCCAAATGAGTAAAAAAATATTCGAACCGGAGAATGGAATGGAGAACTGGAGACTAATCTGCGGACTTGCGGATAGGTTTGGAATTTTAGGATTTGACTTCGATTCTTCTTATGATATTTTCAATGAAATAAAAAAAGTAAACAGGTTATACAGGGATGCCGAGGATAATTTTTGCTGGAATAGTAGCTGGGAAATTTCTGATCAGAGAATTGCATTGTATGAAACTTTTATTGATACGATTGAACATAAAAAGCATTCAATGTTATACTCTGAGGAATATTATAATTCGAAGATAAGGTATGGCTTAAAAAGATTTTAAATGGTAATGCATAACAAGGAAAGTTTTGCTCTCGGCGTCATTAACAACATCATTGTAGTTGATGAAAACAATGTCATCTTTTTTATTGGTGATACTGTCAGGGATGTTATCTATAAAGGAGATGACAAGACAGGTGCGGAGATATTTTTAGATTTCCCGGGAAATAAGGAGAGGGACATTCTGGAAAAGAATCTGAACTCGGTTAGGGGAGAGAAAGTGACAAAATCTTTTTTTCATACATCTATTGGAAAGAGAATCGTGATTTTTCCCGCTAACCATGAAAAAGAGAATAATGTGGTTATTTTCTTTGAAGATGAGATTGCCGATGCAAATATCATTTCCTCGAAACTTAAAGAACGGGTAAAAGAGATTCAATGTCTCTACAGTATAAGTCATGAAATAAACGTAGCCAAAACTCTAGAGGAGGTTTTCGAGAATACATCGGATCATATGCGCAATGGATTCCAGTTCCCTGATTTGACTTCTGTTACGATCAAGTTTGATAGGAAAAGTTATGGTGATATAGAGAGCGATGATTCAAAAATATCCATAGAAGAGAAAATTATTGTCGAAGGAGAAGAGAGGGGTTTGATAAAAATATCTCTTAACGGATATGGAAAATTTCTTGAAGAAGAGTATGATCTGATTAAAGAGATAGGTGATAGCTTTTCTAAAACAATTGAGAGGGTAGAGAGCAGAGTAGATCTTGAAAAGAAAAAGCTTATTTTGGAAAGAAAGAATCTTAAACTTTTGGACCTGACCGAGGAATGTGCAAGGAACAGAGAAGAACTTGAAACTCTTATAGGGGCAATAACGGACAGAATCTATGTTGTGGAGAAGAATGGAAAGATGTCTATGAGCAATAACAAGGATATCGGTGATGAAGAGCAAAAATTTGAGAGTTTATGCAAATCGGAACTTAAGAATAAAAAAAGTCCTATTATGAATGTTTTTGATGTTGGTAAAAGTATAAATTTTGAGAAAAAAATTAATAATCTTTATTTTTCCATCAGGGTCTATCCGATCTTTTCTAAAAAAGGTCAGGTGGAAAAAATTCTTGTTATGTGCCGAAATGTAACTGAAAAGAAGGAACTTGAGAATCAAATGTTGCAGTCGAATAAATTAGCATCTCTGGGGAAACTGGTTGCAGGTATTGCACATGAGATAAACAACCCCAACACTTTCATTAGGGGAAATCTAAAGATCATAAAAGAATCATTTGATGATATTTTTCCTATCATTGATAAATATTATGAAGAGAAGAGTGATCTGATGATAGCTCGTCTTAACTATAGCATATTCAAAGAGAACATCCCTTTTCTTATTAATGATATGTTTGAAGGATCTAACAGGATCAAAAAGATTGTTGATGATCTCAGGAATTATGCAAGGAAGGATGAGGGTTCACTGACTGATGATGTGGATATAAACATGGTTATCAGAAACGCATTCAGATTAGTCGAAAGCCAGATTCGAAGGATGGCTCAGGTAAAATTGCATCTACATGATAAATTACCTGTTTTTAAAGGGAATTTCCAGAAGCTGGAGCAAGTCATAGTAAATATGATCCTGAATGCAGCACAGTCAATGAATGGACAAAAGGGTAAGGTAGTAATAAATTCTTCCTGTTCACAAGATGGCAAATTTGTTGAGATTGTAATTGCCGATAACGGGAAGGGTATTGATGAAGATATAGTGAATTTGATTTTTGATCCTTTCTTTACAACAAAGAGGACAAAAGGTGGAACCGGTCTCGGACTTTCAATATCCTATGGGATTATAAAGGAACATGGCGGAGAGATAAATGTTTTAAGCAAGTCGGGAGAGGGAACAGAGTTCACGATCACATTGCCGGTAAGGAGAGATCTAACAAATGAAAAATATACTTGTAGTAGATGACGATGCTGCCATTTTAAATTATTTAAATCTGTTTCTGCTTCAAACCGGAAGATTCAAGATTAAAACTATTCAGGATTCAACTAAGGTTTTAAAAACACTTAAAAATGAAAGTTTTGATATTATTCTGCTCGATATGGATATGCCCAATGTTACGGGCATTGACATTCTGAACTATATAAAAAAAGAAGAGGTTGATATTGTTCCTGTTGTTTTGACCGGAGTAGAAGATGTAGATTTGGCAATTTCTGCAATGAAATCCGGAACATTTGATTATCTTTTGAAACCTATAGAAGAGGAAAAACTTCTTCAGGTTCTTGATTCTGCCCTCATGAATGTGGATATCAAAAGAGTAAAATCTGATCCTGATGAAATTGTTTCCAGAAAATCTCTGAAATATAGTGATGCATTTAAAAATATTATTACATCTGATCCTGAGATGTTGAAGATTTTTCAGTTTGTCGAAAAATTGTCTGTTACTGATAATAGTATATTGATATGGGGAGAGAGCGGTACGGGAAAAGAGCTGGTAGCAAAAGCTATTCACAGTATCAGTAAGAGAAAGGATAAAAAATTTATTGCGGTAAATGCCGGAGCATTTGCGAATGAACTTTTTTCTTCTGAATTTTTCGGTCATGCAAAAGGTTCTTTTACGGGAGCCATATCTGATAAGAAAGGATTCCTTGAGGAAGCTGCCGGAGGAACATTGTTCCTTGATGAGATAGGTGAGTTGTCTCTTCCCATACAAGTAAAACTTTTGAGAGTTCTACAGGAAGAAGAGTTTTACAGGATCGGGTCTACCAAAAATATAAGATCTGATGTCAGGATTATTGCAGCGACCAATAAAAATCTTTTTGATGAAATAAAGAAAGGGAGTTTCAGAAAAGATCTGTTCTTCAGATTGAATATTAACTCCATATATCTTCCTGTATTGAATGAAAGGCCCGGTGATATCCCTATACTTGCAAATCACTTCCTTAAAATATTTAGTGAAAAATATAACAAAAATATTTCCAAAATATCGGCAAAAGTAATGAATTTACTTAAAAACTATTATTATCCGGGTAATATAAGAGAATTAATGAATATTATTAACAGTTCTGCAATAATTGAGTCAGGTGAGGAATTGGGGAAGAATTCTCTACCTGCTTATTTTCTTAAGAGTGCAAGATACTCGTATAATGGAAGTGACGGATTTGAACTAAAATCGATTCAAGAGGTTGAAAAAGAGCATATTAAAAAAGTTCTTGAGCATAGCGAAGGAAACAGGACTAGAGCTTCAGAAATTCTTGGTATTTCTCGCGTAAATCTGATAGCGAAAATAAAAAAATACGAACTAAACTAAGTTATTCTCCGGCTACCTCTCTAAATATAATTTTTCATTTGAATTATTGTTTAAATTATGAATAAAATAATTTATAATTTTTTGCAGGGGAAATTATGAAGAAATACAATTACGCATTGTTATTCGCATTTATAATCATTATGACTTCAGGATGTTCTACTAAGTATATGGTGAGGGGTTTATCTGATTTCCACAAGTCATCAAAGCTTATTTCCAAATCGCTGGGAGGTGTTTTTTCGGAAATTATTGACGAGGATATGGAACTTAGAGCGGAAAAATCAATAAAAAAGTCCTCAATTTCCATTTCCGATCTGGAACCTGCAATAATTTCATTTGAAAATCTCAAATTAAGGAAGGAGATGATAAATCTAATTGTTGAATACTCGGGATTACTTAATGCTTTGTTTGAAAAGGATCATGCATATTTGGTAAGAGAGTATGGCGACGGGTTAAGGAAGAGTCTTAATAATATTTACACTTACAAGGTGAATTCCATTTCTAAAGAAACCGTGGGTTTAATATCCACTCTAATTACCATGGTTCCGGAAGGCGTGATTTTTATGAAAAAGAAAAAGTTTGCATTGAGACTAATGATTAAGATGCAAGAAGTTATTGAGGATATTTCCTCTACATTAAAAAGTGAGATTGAGTCGTTGGAATTACTTTATTCAAATTTATACACAAGACTTTTTAGGATTAAAGTTGAAGATAAATGGTCTCAAAAAGAGGACAAAAGGTTAAAGTATGCTCTCGCAGGATTAAGAATTATAAAGCGTAGAGAACGATTCGGAGAGTTGATAAAGGAACTTTTGAAAACAATGGATGTTTTTCCGTTGGCACACAAAAAATTGATGAATTCATTCAAAAGGAATGGTAGTGTATTGTTAGGGGTTGATGAACTTCTTAATTATAGTTATAGACTTAAGAGCAGTTATGACATCTTTGTGTCGGGAGAATAGGATATGTCAAAAATTGTAAAAGAGATTGCGGAGTTGTGTTATCAATTGGACAAGCTTTATGTTAAAGAGAAAGACGAAAAGATCAAAAATGAAATTGGAGAAAGATTTGATATAATGTCAAACCTTCTGGATAAAGCGATAAGAACTCAGCTTGATGAGAATGATACGGTTTATAAGAAGAGTTTGAGAAAATTGAGAAAATATATACGGGAGATAAAAAAAGAATCCGAACTGCTTGAAAAATATGAAAAATTCTTTTCGGGACTAAGCCTGATTGGAGAACAAATGGATAAACTTTTAAAAAATCCTTGAAATTAATTGGTGATATAATTTACTATATATGATGATGCGTGTTGTATGATTATCAGTCTTATGCTTATTTTAATAGGAGAAATATTAATATGAAGAAAGTTTATGTAGGGATGAGTGCTGATCTTATTCATACGGGTCATCTTAATATTATTAATGAAGCTAAAAAATATGGGAATGTTACCGTAGGTGTTCTTACCGATAAAGCCATAGCTTCATATAAAAGACTTCCTTTCCTGTCTGTTGAAGAGAGAAAGAAGATTGTCGAAAGTATTAAAGGTGTATCGAAAGTTGTACTCCAGGAAACTTTGGATTATGTACCTAACCTTATAAAGTTTAAACCCGATTTTGTGGTTCATGGTGATGATTGGAGGACAGGTCCTCAGAGAGAAACAAGGGAGAGGGTTATCAAAACTTTATCGGAATGGGGTGGAAAGCTTATAGAACCGAAGTATACTCCCGGTATTTCATCTACGAAACTAAATTATGAGATTAGGGAGAGGGGTACTACTCCCGGAATCAGAATTAAATTATTAAGAAGATTGCTTGCATCAAAGGGATTAATAAGGATAATGGAGGCTCATAACGGGTTGACGGGATTGATTGTTGAAAAAACTCAAGTTGATGTAGATAATTACAAGAAAGAGTTTGACGGCATGTGGCTTAGTAGCCTCACGGATTCTGTTTCAAAAGGGAAGCCGGATATCGGATTTGTTGATCTCACTTCACGAATGAATACCGTAAACAATATTCTTGAAGTTACAACCAAACTAATTATTTACGATGGCGATTCGGGCGGGCTACCGGAACATTTTAAATTCATGGTTAGAACTCTTGAGCGAGAGGGTGTCTCGGCTGTTATTATTGAGGATAAGGTCGGTGCCAAAAAAAATTCGTTGTTTGGTACGGATGTTAAGCAGACTCAGGATTCGATTGAGAATTTTTGCAACAAGATTAAAGAAGGAAAAGGGGCACTTGTTACGGATGATTTTATGATCATAGCAAGGATAGAGAGTCTTATCCTTAAAGCGGGAATGGACGATGCTCTCAAGAGAGCGAAAGCTTATATCGGAGCGGGAGCAGATGCAATTATGATTCACAGCAAAGAAAAGACCGCCGATGAGATTCTTGAATTTTGTTCAAAGTACAAACAGATAAAAAATATAGTTCCACTTGTAGTTGTTCCGAGCACATACTCTCATATAACGGAAGAGGAACTTGAGAAAGCGGGGGTAAGAATAGTTATATATGCCAATCAGTTACTTCGAAGTAGTTATCCCAGTATGGTGAAAGTGGCAGAAACCATACTTAGTAACAGCAGGGCTAAAGAAAGTGATGATTTGTGTATTTCGATAAAGGATGTTTTAACTCTTATTCCCGGGAGTAAATAATGGAGCCGAAGAAGTTTCTCAATAAGATTGAATCAGCTTCATTTTCTCCGTATATGGGTGTCCCGTGTTCGGTATTTACCTCTCTTTTAAATTACCTGAAGAATTCGGGGAAAGAGAGTTATATTTGTTCTTCCGAGGGAGAAGCAATGGGGCTGGCGGGTGGATTTGCACTATCGGGAAGATTACCCGTTGTATATATGCAGAATGATGGATATGGAAATGCGGTAAACCCGTTATCTTCGTTACAATTATTGTATAAATTACCGGCTCTTTTACTAATTTCATGGAGAGGTTTCCCGGGCAAGAAGGATGCACCTCAGCATATGCTTATGGGTGAAACGATTGAAGATTTGTTAAGATCATTTAAAATTCCCTATAAAATTCTTGATGAAGAAGGGAGTTTGGACTTAGCTGTAAAAGAGGCTAAAGATCATTGTATTAATGAAGAGACTCCCTATGCTTTTGTTATAAAGAAAGGATATTTTTCAAAAGAGGATGGATATCGGGAACAGGATCGTAATGACCTGAATATAAGGATGGATTATATTGATGAACTAAGAGGATATTTAAAAAATTCCGATGTTATACTGGGGACCACGGGTTTTACCGGAAGAGAATTATGTTATAGACTTGATCACAAGGGGAAATTTTATATGACCGGATCAATGGGATGCCTCTCTTCTTTAGGGTTGGGAATAGCAATTGAGAATAGCAATAAAAGAGTTTTTCTCCTTGACGGGGACGGTTCGGTTTTGATGAAGATGGGAAGTCT
Organism: uncultured Clostridia bacterium; assembly: GCA_964422395.1. Classification (GTDB taxonomy): domain Bacteria; phylum Acidobacteriota; class Aminicenantia; order UBA2199; family UBA2199; genus UBA647. The sequence goes on along the minus strand of CAYRAO010000021.1, from coordinate 2,116 downwards.
TGCTACAATAGGACATTATGCACCGGATAATCTGGTTCATATCTGTTTTGATAATAATGTATATGAATCAACCGGAAATCAGCCGACTGTTTCGTCAGGTATTGATCTATCTAAAATTGCCGAAGCAAGCGGATACAAATATACTGTGAATATAAGCAGCGTTGAAGGGTTTAAAGATGTTATGGAAAGTGCGAATGATATTCCCAAACCTGCATTTGTGTTAATAAATATTAAATCCGGTACAATAGACAATCTCCCTCGTCCGGCTGATTCTCCTGAGGAGATGAAGGATAAGTTTATGAGTTTCATTCTGAAAAAGTGAAATGAATTATTATAATCCTGTAAAAATATTATTTGATAAACCCTATGCAGAAGAGATTGAAAAAATATCCGACTTAAAAAAAAAGAGAATGATATTTTGTTATAACGGTTTTGAAAAGAGTGAGTTGTTTGATTCTTTGTCAGATAAAAATGGCGATGATCTTGTCTATAGTGAATCGGAAGAGAATCCTTCAGTGCAAAGTATTGACAAAGTTCTCCGGCTTGCAATGGATTTCAAGCCTGAAATTGTGTTAGCTATCGGTGGAGGTTCCGTTATTGATACTGCTAAAGTGGTTAGATATGGACTTTACTTGAATCAATCATCGGTGAATAAAATAATTCAAGGAGAAGTAGCCGGTATATCAATTAACAAGCCCCTTCTTATCGCTGTTCCTACTACTCATGGAACAGGATCCGAAGTGACAATGTGGGCTACCGTCTGGGATAAAGTAAAGAATAAAAAATACTCAATTTCTGATTCCGATAACTATCCTGAATATGCAATCTATGACCACAGATTATTTGAAACTCTTCCTCTCGCAGTTTCTGTTTCTTCCACGCTTGATGCGCTTTCACACTCGTTTGAAGCTCTTTGGAATAAAAACGGTAATCCGGTTTCGGATCACTTCGCATTTGAAAGCATAAAACTGATTGAAAAGAATATGGATATGCTGACCGATACTATTCCTGTTAAGGCAAGAAAAGAGCTTATATTGGCATCAATGTATGCAGGATTATCTTTCTCCAACACAAAAACCGCTGCTGCACATTCGATAAGCTATCCTTTGACATTGAGATATGGAATACCTCACGGAATTGCTTGTTCAATGCCTCTCTTCCCGCTTTTAAAGATAAACCGAAAAGGGATTGAAGATAAACTTGTTAAGCTATTTATGAATTGCAGGTCACGAAACATTGAAGAGTTTGAACAGAGGATAAAAGAGGCGGTTGCAGGGAAAGTACTTTTTTCATTATCTGAATTCGGTGTTAACGAAGACGAACTTGATGGTCTTGTCGGAGAATCTTTTACCAAAGAGAGGATGGCAAATAACATTATTGAGTTAAACAGCCGAGATGTAAGAAGTATACTTGGAGAAATTTACTAACAGGGAGGTAAAAATTGGAGAATAACAAATTTGTTTATGAAAATTCTCTTAAAAATCAGAAAAAGAAGTATATATTTAAATATTTAAATGCGGAAAAATATATAAATAGACCTCTTGCTTCTCTCATAGTTCGAAGCGTATATAAAACCAACATTACTCCCAATCAGCTGACTTACAGTGCGTTTCTAATAAGTTTACCAGGAATATTGTTGATTGCTATCGGAGGGTATGCCAATATTGTTGTCGGCGGGATTCTTGTATATCTCTCTTTTGTGATAGACGCAGCAGACGGAATGCTTGCAAGATCAAAAGGGTGCGGAACCGAATATGGTAAGTATCTTGATCTTTTTCTTGACAGGGTCTCGGATTTCCTTATCCTTCTCGGAGTAATAATAAACAAGTTCAGGATGACCGACAATAAGGATTGGCTCATCTTCGGTCTTTTTATACTGTCGATGTATATGCTTCAGATAATATTGTTTTACGTAAAGAATCTTTATTTGAAAAGGGAGTCGGGAATATCAGGTGATGCAAGAGGTTTGATCGGGCTTGTGATCTTAGTGTTCGCACTTTTAAACAGAATTGATCTCCTCTTATATCTTGGTGCCGTAGAAGTGGCTATTGTTATCCCGTACAGAATAATAAATTTCATTGTCCTTGGAATTAAAAACAAAGAACAATAGGGGTGA
>CAYRAO010000020.1:0-48964 GCA_964422395.1 uncultured Clostridia bacterium | reverse complement strand
CTTTGTGCTTCTTATCTTTACTATACTTAACAACCATCTTATCCTTACTGTTAAGGATATAAACGGATTCATCCGTATGCAACAGACTAAAAGCATGCGAATTATAGCTCTCAAATCCAAGCTTTTCCAATGTATCATTATCAATATAAACTTTAAAATCCATGAATTTTTCTTTCTCAATCATCTTATTCCCGACACCACTATTTTTCCCACATCCGGTCACTATCAGAACAAAACAAATCAACAAGAAAACTACCTTTTCAATCTTTATCATTCCAACCTCCTCATTCAATTTAAGGCAATAATAGGAGGAGCAACCAAGTAAAAAAATACCCCTCAGTTACTCCCTAAATTTTACCGTTAGATATTTATAATAAACAAAGAAATATCCAAAATCAACTTCAAGCTATTGAGTTTAGCTGTTTATAGTGTAAAATGCATGTTTACAAAGTTTCAGGGTGATGGAGTTCACCTTTAACCGCCGTAGAGCTGATGACTCCTAAATGATAAGGAGTCTCTAAATGATTAAAATGATCTACGTTGGAATCGGCGGATTTTTGGGTGCCGTCTTAAGATATTCACTCGGAACTTACGTCCATTCAATTACAAAGCATCTCCCATTCTACTTCAGCACTTTATCCGTAAACATTATCGGTTGTATCCTAATAGGAGTATTGGCGGGATTTTTTGAAACTCAGCAAATTTTGAATCATGAGATAAGACTATTTCTCATGTTAGGTCTTTTGGGTTCTTTCACAACTTTTTCAACATTCAGTCTCGATACAATGGTCCTTTTTGGAGAAGATAGGTTTTTGCTTGGTGCAATAAATGTTTTTGCTCATGTAATTTTGGGACTTGGAGGAGTTTTTTTCGGGAAAGAGATAATAAAAGTTTTCTCAAAATAGGTATACAATCATTCGATTTTACTAAAATTTCCACGGAGATCAATATCAATCACTTCAGCTTCTTCTATCAGGGAAGTAAGTTCAACTGAAAAATCGTTGTTTTCAACAAATTCCTCAAAATATGACCTTTCGGGTTTTAAAACGGGATGGCGTGGTGCAAGCATTGAGCAGGCATCATCATAAGGAATAATTGAAATATCAAATGTCCCTATATTTTTTGCAATCTGAATAATCTCAATTTTATTATATCCGACCAAAGGTCTCAAAATAGTAAGGTCAGTAAAATGATCAATCTCTGCAATATTTCCGAGAGTCTGACTTGACACTTGCCCCAGACTATCACCTGTCATTAGTGCTTGTGCACCAATTTTTTTAGCAAGTATCGCTCCACAGTCCATCATATATTTCCTAAAAAAAACGGTTCTATACTCTTCTCTACATATCTTTGATAATTTTTTCTGAAATTCACCGAACTTTATAATAACCAATCGGCTTCCGTTTTGATACCGTCCGAGGATTGATACCAACCGCTCTATCTTATTTCGCACTTCATCCCCTACCATCGGATATGCATAAAAAAACATAAAGGTTTGTGTACATCCCCTTTTTGACATTAAATAACTTGCTACCGGAGAATCAATTCCTCCTGAAAGCATTGTGACAATATGTCCGTTTGTCCCTACGGGCAATCCTCCCGGAGCCGGAATTTTTCGGGAAGATATATATATAAATTCTTTTAATATCCTTATCTCAATTCGGAGATCCGCCCCTACCATCTTCGCCTTCAGTTTTGGGAATTTCTCTATTACACAAGCCCCTATTTCTTTTGAAACATACATACTGTTCATCAGGAACAATTTATCAGCCCGCTTTGTAAATATTCTGAAAGTTTCAATCTTCGACATATCAATATTTCCGATCTCTTCAACTACAGCCGGAAAAATATTCTCAAATTTTTTTTCTATTCTTATTGACGGTAAAATAGCATTTATTCCGGGAATCATACCTACAGCCTTAATCTCTTCCTCATTGAAAGCAGAATCGGAATTTAAAATAAATCTATGATTTTCAACCGCAACCGTAGTCCCAATCTTTCCGAAAGCTTTTAAAACAGCTTTGATATGATTCTTTAACGATTTAAAATAAAAAGGTCTGTTTTTCCCTTTTAACCAAAGTTCATCAATATTGACAATAATGGTATTGTACATTTTCCAGATTATAAAAGATCCGACAGGTCTCCGTAAATCGAAGCGATTGTTTCACAAAACATTTTCACTTCACTCTCTTTACTTTTATATGAAAATGAAACTCTATAAACAAAGTTATGGTATTTCACAGGAATACCCAACGATTTGAATACAGGATTTTCTTCTTTTCCACCGGATGAACATGCCGATGTTGAAGAAATAAAAATACTTTTTTCTTCAAGATGCCTTATAATTATATCGCTGGATATCCCGGGAATAATTAAATTTAGGATATACGGGCTTATATCTTCCCCAGAGAACGGAAAAATAATATTAGGAATTAATTCCTCAAGAAATTTCCTTGCTTTCAAATTAAGTTCTTTAACATATTGAAAATTCTTATCCACCATGTCCGACAAATATTTGACAGCTTCACCAAAAGATAGGATCAAAGGAGCCGCATGAGTAGATGATCTTAATCCTCCTTCTTGACCTCCGCCGGACAGCAAAGGTTTTAGAACAGAATTTTTCCTCAAATATAAAGCTGCCACACCTTTAGCACCCCCTATTTTATGTGAAGCCACGGAATACGAATCGATCACACCTGACTTCAAAGAGAACGGGATTTTACAAAAACTTTGAACCCCATCCACATGAATATGAATTTCTTCAAAACTTTTTTTTATCTCCGAAGCAATTTTTGAAACATTACAAATATGTCCCGACTGATTATTAACATGCGAAAATATTACAAGTTTCACATCTTCGGAAAGTAACTCTTTTAACGTAATATCATCAATAGAACCATCACCTTTCATAGGAATATAGCTAATATTCACATGAGAGTTCAATAATGACTCAACAGGTTTCTGAAGACTCGGATGATCTGACCTTGAAACAAAAACCACATCTCTTCCCCCGATTTCCAACCCTTTTATTACGGTATTATTAGACTCCGTTGCAGAAGAGGTGAAATATAAATCGTACAATTCTCCGGCTTTAAGAAACTCAAGCATTAATTTTCTTGAAATTTCGATCTTTTTTAAGATACTTTTGCCAAATTTATGTGATGAACTCGGATTGGCGAAGTCCTCTCTGCTTGAATTGATTAAAACATCCAGAGCCTCATCCGACAATGATGTTGATGCTGCATGGTCAAGATAAATCATTTATTACTTGCTTACCCTTTCTATGTAAGAACCGTCTCTTGTATCCACCTTAATTACATTTCCCGTATCAATAAATGACGGAACCATTATTTCCATTCCGTTATTGAGTTTTGCAGGTTTGTAAGAGGATTGTACTGTTGCACCTTTAATTGACTGTTCACACTCTTCAACTTTAAACTCCATTGTCATCGGTGGTTCAATATTCATAGGTTTATCTTCAAATGATTCCAAAAAATAGTTCTCTCCTTCAACTAGATAGACAGAGACATCCCCTATAAAATCGGTGTCGAGCCCTATTTGCTCGTAAGTCTCATTATCCATAAAATAAAACAGGTCACCGTCTTGATAGGAATAAGAAAGCTGTTTCTGCTCAAGTACAACCCGATCAATCTTTTCAACGGATCTGAACCTGAAATCCCTAATCGACATATCATCAAGATTCCTTATTTTTGTCTGAACTATTGCATTTCCTTTTCCAGGGGTAATATGCTTCATCTCTTCAACTCTAAATAATTTATCATCCAATCGAATAACCATACCTTTTCTGATTTGGGTAGCACTAATCATAGTATCCTCCATTAATAAAAGTATTTATCTCTTTTCTATTATTTGTTTTCATATAAAAAACGGTTTTACCGACTTTTCGAATAAAAAGATAACCGCTTTTGCTTTTTCCGGCAAGAAAAGGGTTACCTTTAACATTTCCTTTCCTGTAACTGACACTGAACAGTTCTTCGGTAAAATTACGAAAATCTGTAAAAAATCTTGAACAATATTCTTTCTTGTCCCAAACGGATTTCCATAAAAGCACATAGGAGTTACCATTTATGTAAATATTAAAAGTATCTCCACCCCACCCCGAAGCTTTATCAACCAACTCTTTATTTCCCGCCAAAAGTATATTCAACATAAATTCACCTATTGTTCCCGAATGGAAAATACTATACCCGTCCGGTTTGTAGACAATAGATACCGAAACGGGAATTTCTCCTTTAAAATACTTTTTCGGATGGAGAATCTGTTCGGTTGAAACCGGAGGATTTGACAACACTTTGTTTATCCCCTTCCATTTACCTCTCCTATAAACCGCCAACATAAACTTTAGCCCTTGAACATATGGCATAGTGAGATTATTTTTAATAATAGATGGTACGTTGTCAAGATTATGAGAAAACTTAACCGGAGAGAAAGATAACAAGGAATCCGAACTGTAACCCGATGTGGACAGTTCCGGAGAAACAGGAAAAGGGGTGTACTCTTTCGCATATCGTGACATTACAAACATCGCATCTCCTTCCAAAACAGCTAATTTTGCAAGTTTTCGATCATCAAAATCCGACAAACTTCCAAACATTCTTGAAATGTTATAATGCTGATCCTGAAGAGCATGACGCAATTCATGAACAAGCACAAGCTTGAATACAGGATCTGAATTCATAAACTCATTAATTATAATTAATTTACCGCTGTTTTCATCATAAAGCCCGCCCGCATTATTTTTTATTACCCTCTTTCTGATCTCATTCAAAGATTGCCCTCTCTTCAAAAAACCCATTATATTAAGGAACTTACCCTCTTTTTTTGATACATCAGCAGGATAAGTTTTATCAAAATACTTTCCGATATATGCACTGAATTTATTTCTTGACATAAAATCAATTTCAAATGAAGTTTTAAACTTGATTCCACCGATCTTTTCAATTCTCTCCTTCACTCTGGGAACCGAAATCTCCGAAGGAAAAAGCCCATTCATAGTGAGAAAAATTATAAGAACCGCTAAAAAAAGTTTTTTCATTGAATCCTCAGAAAGTATTTTTTGTGAAAAAATTATAATCTCTGATGAGAGAAAAGTCAATTGAAACACCATGTCACATAAGCATATGTTTATTTATTTATTGGAAAATAATTAACTAAAAAACATATCATAAAATTTTATTGATTTTAAATAATCTAACTTAAATTTTTATCATCTCGGCTTCTGCACCTGCATCATTTAATAATTTAATATACTGTAAAGACCTATTTTTATTAATACCACGCTTTAATACAACTGATTCTTTACTAAAAAGTATATTTAAATCATCCTGTTCCACACCGTATATATTTCTTAATGCTTCTTTAACTTCATCTACACTTATTCCATCCTTAATAATTCCTGAGAATACGATACTGTACTTTTCATTATCCGGAGAATGATTATCCTCTTTTCTAACAAATCCCGTTTTCTTCAGATTGTGCCCCTCATGAGAAAAATCGTTTCTCTTAATCTCCTCTGACCGGTTATCATAACTCTGAGAATGACGAAATCTACTCTCAAGAGACGACAATAATTCATCCGTAGAAGCTATGTAAGCTTCGTAAAAGGTTAAGGAAGAATTAATATCACCTATTGAAATATTTTCTATTTCGATTAAATCTCTGATACTCATGACAGACATATCATATATATTGTTTTTTTTGTATGAATTATAACTCTCTTTTCTTTTCTCAACATATTTCTCGGATCCTACATCATATTTATCATTTTTCTCAGAATTTTTTATATCATTTTTTTGAATTTTCTCCATAAAGCATATTAATCCTGTATTTTTTAAAATACCCATATACTTTTCTGCATCTTCTTCGTTAAGACCGCTTTTTAATATTATATCTTTACCGGAGAACATTCTTTCAACTTTTTTTTCACTGAGTTTAAACATTTTCCCCAATTCTTTTTTCACTTCATAAGCGGAAAAATCTTTGGATATTTCTCCTCTAAATACTATTTCATATAAATCTTTACCCATTTCCAAATACCATTTTTATACTGTTCAGCAATTGATCACCTTCATTCATAATACCGTAAGATTCCTTGATTATTTCCGCTTCAATCGTACTGCCATACGGATGTAATTCCATATCTTCCGTTTTATATTTTAAAAGTTTCATCTGATTTAAGAGACTATCTTTTGTCCCCTCCGTAACACTGTCATTATTATTAATCTCCCTTTTGACCTCTTTCATAATTTCCTCTGCCTTTTTAAGTTCCATCACAAGTTCCACCGCTCTTTTATCACTCCTGTCTTTCGAAATAAAAGCCTCATCTTCCTTTCCTCCGTCACTTATTGTGATCTTGTAACCTATAGCGGATTCTTTAAACACCTTTATATAATTTACTACTCCTTCAAAATCCAGATTATCTTTTATTAGTAATTCCTCTCCAAGCACAAATTTCTTTATTGTATTTTTATCATTGGGAAATAAACGTATAAGATCGGATTTTACCGATTCAATATCCTTTATCTTGTAAGCTTCCCCTGAGAAAAAAAATGAAAAATATTTAATACCGGTATTCACCATCTTTATTACTCCTCAATTAAGAAAAACGGGTTGTGATGTATTATCTTTACTACTTTATCAATTTCTTCAATTATTATTCTTGCGGTATATGTTCCTCCTTTAATACTCACCAAGAGACTAAGATACTTTCCGTTTACCGATTTTATAATCCCTTTTAGAGACCTCCCGATCTTAAGATATATCCGGACGTTTTCATTCAGGTGTTTACCGATTTTACCGACAGGAACATTTTCATAGCTGACAAATAAGTTACCCTTTTTTTTCTTTGCTACTTTAATATTATTTTTTCTTTTACTATTTTTCTCAGGTTTCCCTGAACTTTTCTTGTCGGGAACCGATTTTACATCACTTTTCTTTGCAATTGATAATTTGGGAACAGTATTAGAAGGCACTTTTTTAAATCTCTGTTTCGCAGTTACGATAGGAGAAGTTAGCTTTTTCATCTCTTTTCCGGATATTTGAAAATATGGGAATGCAGACTGGAAATTTCGTATTGTACTCAAAAAAAGTTGATTGGATTGTTTCACATCCACCCCTTTCAATTTACCCAGCTTAACTCTGAAAGCCTTAATCTCATTTAAAACTTCTTTTATTATCCCGTTTTTTTCACTCTTATTCAAAAGTGGCAATAATGGCACCTTTATATGTTTATTAATGATCCTTTCCGATTTAATAATATATTTATCCATTAAAGTTTTACCGGAAACCGGATTAACCATTTTAATTATCTCACAGTTTAAGTTATATGAAGCTTCATCAAATTCTCCCTTAATTGAACTTTTCAAAAAAATCCATGTCGAAATTACAATAAGAATGGTTGTTAACAGTAAGACTAATGCAATTTTTAGTGATTTATTATTTAAGATTTCCAATTTATCTTTTCACCTGTTCAATATGCGGAGTTCCGGTAATTTCAGGCGGTTTATCACCGAAAGCCCAGCCCTCCTCCAATTTTCTTCTAACAAACGGGAAATTATTACCGTGAGAAAACTCATGAGCAAAACTACCCTTTTTATCCTCCAGATTTATTGAATAAATCCATGCACCTCCTCCGGTAGCAATCGCATTTACCATTATTACATATAAAAGACTAAAATTATTTGCCAAAACAGACATAACAATACTGACCAAAAGTCCTAAAACACTTACAATTCCCGCACCAATCCAAGGAGTCCGTCTACCGTGTACTTTCATACATTCAATACATCTCGGTACACCGACATCAACAATCCGCCACTTGATAAAAGATTTATCCATTGAAGTTATTTTATACATTTTAACTTCAGCAGCCGATTTAGGATCGGGAAAATTTGGAACACTCTTGTTTTTACAGAACCAACATACATCACTTCCTGATACATCTAAAAGTTCCTTTGCTCTTTCATTATCGGGATTAAGTTTTAAAATATCTTTTAGTTTTCTATCCTTATATCTAAAATCTTTGAGTTCAATAGCCTTGTATACATCAAGTAATTCTATATCGTTTAAGTTTGCAAAACCTTTTTCTATTTGAACTAAAATATTTTCATTCTTCGGGTTTAATTCCGCCGCTTTTTGCATATCATTCAAACCACTTTCCGTTTCACTTTTTATCTCACTTTTTAAAGCTGCCATTTTAAGGATGGCTTTTTCAGGTTCTATAATATCTTGGGATGTTTTGCGAGGAATTTTTTTTAAAGCATTATTCATTTTGCTTATTCCGCGAGCAAAATAAATTGAAGAGAGACTCTCGAAAAGGATCTTATCGGGAAATACTTTTGTAAAGCTTTCCAAGATTCCGATTGCTCTATCAGGTTCATCTTTTCCAACCAAATAACTCTCGTTTTTTACAACATCAACCATTTCAGCCATATGGCGAGATTTAAGCTGTCCCACTTTTAGTTCAGACTCCCATATCCTTGCAGCCTCTTCCCAGTTACCTTCCTTTAAAAGTTGTTTACTATTTTTTAAAATCAATTCCGATTTCGTTGATTTTGCATCTTCCACCGGTTTTATTGAATCATCCGGCAATAATCTTTTTTGTAAAGACCCGTTATCTTTCACTACTTCCTTTGTGAAATCAAGTTCCTCAAAGGAGGTAAAAACAGACATCACTTTTTTTAGTGCCACATTTTCCGGTTCTTTACTGATTTCAATCTCAAGTAAACTTATTAAATCATCCTGAATGTCCAATCTTTCAAGTAGCATCTTTCCGGAAGTATAAAAATACTTCCGTTCCTTAATAAATCTTGATAAACCGGATTTCGATATTATCTTTGAACTTCGCTTTTCAGCAGAATACAACTTTATATAATTCTTAAACCTTTCCGCTTCGACAATATTACCTCTTGATCTGTACCGTTCACCGAAATCCGATATATGATTTTTAATTTTCTCTTCAACACCTTTTTTTAATTCGTTTATTAATAAACTATCTTTTTGGGTAAGACCGGGAATGGATATTTCACCAACCCAATCAAACCAGAATTCTTCACAGTTTACAAGAGTTACCCAGTTGTATATGGTATCTTTCCACAGTTCATCAACAGAAGGAGATTCGGACATACCACGAATAATATACCCACTCCCCCCTATTTGTTCAGACCACAATTTTTCCTCTTCATAAATAAGCCACTGATACCAAAATACCGCTGACAAATGTGTAAGCGGATAAAAAGGGAAATACTTTCTTTGACTTTTTTTCCAACTTTTGCCAATTTTATGTCTATTCTTTATAAGGTGCTCAATGTCGGAATAAACATTCGGTGCCATTAAACTCAATGTACCGTCATTATACATAAATATATCAACCAACGCTCTTTTAACCGGATCATTAAGGATAGCCTGTGCTTCTTTTGCTCCTTCTTTGTCAGATTTATCTCTAAATGCCGAGTCAATTCTTTCTTTATCGATTGGAATTGTAGGATCAAGGTCAAGCACTTCATACGGAGTTAAAATCTTTTGAATGGGATCTTTCATCTTTCCTCACCAATTTTCATCAACAATCCGGCTATATTTGTCAATCAAATTAATTATTAAATCGTATTATACCAAACTATTTTTTTTTTTAAAGACTGTTTACAGTTAATAGTTTTTTAATATAATTAAAATAAACTAATCAATATCGGCGTGGCGAGAATAGGTTTTAGTTTAGGAGAAGCAATATGAGTCGAGTAATTAATTTATCATTATTCATTTTAATTTATTTGATGATTCCTTCATATGGATCTTCGGATTCATATAAAGATAATAAGTCCGGATTATTTAAAAATTTTTCATATAGAAATATCGGTCCTTTCAGAACCGGAGCATGGATAAGTGACATAGCAGTTCCTGAAAATCCCTCAAAAAAAGATATATTCACCTTTTATATTGCTTCGAGAAACGGAGGAGTATGGAAAACCGTAAATAACGGGACAACATTCTATCCCATTTTCGATAATTACGGAGTAAATTCCATCGGATCAATCGAGATTGCTCCATTGGATAGTAAAATAGTATGGGTAGGAACAGGAGACGATTCAAATGCAAGATCATCATATCATGGGAACGGCATTTATAAATCGACCGATAGTGGAAAAACCTTTACAAATATGGGTCTTACAGACTCTCATCATATAGGTAAAATTATTATTCACCCCACCGATCCGAATATAGTTTATGTAGCGGTCATGGGACACCTCTTCTCAAAAAATAGTGAGAGGGGAGTATTTAAAACAATTGACGGTGGAGAAAACTGGGAAAAGATCTTATTTATAAACGACGGGACGGGAATTTCCGATATATGCATGAATTTTCAAAATCCCGATATCATTTTCGCAGCTTCCTATGAAAAACAGAGATTACCATGGCATTTCGAAGCCGGTGGAGAGAATAGCAGGATATACAGAACAACAGACGGCGGAAAAAGTTGGAAAATGCTAACCAACGGACTCCCGAATGGAAAACTCGGAAGAATAGGAATTGACATATGCCGTTCCGTTCCCAACACAATTTATGCTGTTATTCAGAATCTCAACCCCAAAAGTAATCCGAACAAGAAGAAAGAAACGATATTTGATCCGCTTACGGATCATTCGTACGACAAACTCGTTGGTGGAGAAGTGTACCGTTCGGATAACAATGGAGATACATGGGGAAAAGTAAATCCATCTGAAGTGGATGTTTCCGGCAAAGCAGCTTACTCATTTAACGAGATATACGTCGATCCGATTAATCCGGAAAATCTTTATATTATTTCCGACCAAATGTTATATTCCGAAAATGGTGGAAGAAACTGGCCAGGGTGGAAAAAATGGAAAGAGAGGACACTTTTTAAAAATAATTTCGGAGATATAAGGACATTTTGGATTGATCCGAAAAACCCGAATCATATGTTGCTGGGAAGCGACGGTGGCGTTTATTCATCATGGGATGGAGGAAAAACCATGTTCCACCACTACAATATTCCTCTCGGAGAAGTTTACGATGTTGAAACAGACAATGATGAACCATACAATGTTTATATCGGACTTCAAGATCACGAGACATGGAAAGGTCCAAGCAACGGATGGTCGGGATCGGTAGGATTGGAAGATTGGATTATAACCGGAATGTGGGACGGGATGTACACAACGGTAGATCCTAAAAACAACAGGTGGCTCTATTTCACTACGCAATTCGGAAAACATCACAGAGTGGATCAATATCTCGGAAAAAGGGTTGAAATAACTCCTAAGAGAAAATCAGGGAAACCGCCATACAGATATACTTGGACAACACCTATTGCTCTTTCACCTCATGACAGCAAAGTTGTATACACCGGAGGTCAAATGCTTTTAAGATCACTGGATCGAGGAACATCATGGAAAGAGATAAGCCCTGACCTTACCCTTAACAATCCTGAAAAAATAGCAGGAAAAGGGCATATTATGTATTGCACCATAACTACAATCTCGGAATCACCTCTCCGAGTAGGTTTGGTTTGGGTCGGAACCGACGACGGAAAAGTTCATGTAACAAACGACAACGGACTTCACTGGAGAAACAGAACTTCAAATCTTATCAGATCGGGTGGTCCCGAAGGGAAATGGGTAAGTCGAATAGTAGCTTCTTCTCATAATCCATACGGAGCCTACATTGTGCAATCCGGATTCAGAGAAGACGATTTTCAAGCATATGTATTTAAGACCGATAATATGGGAAGAACATGGAAAAATATTTCCGAAAATTTACCCGACACTCCGGTCTCTGTTATTGTGGAAGATAATATTAATAAATCGTTACTTTTTGTAGGTACGGATTCAGGTGTGTTTTTTACTTTCAACGGAGGAAAGAATTGGATACGACTAAAGAATAACATGCCTCCTGTTCCCGTCAAAGATATTGTAATTCATAAGGCTACAGGTGATATGATAGTAGGAACTTACGGAAGAGGAACATGGATAACAAATATAGCTCCTTTAAGAGAATTATCGGAAAGAATGTTAAGAGAACCTATTTACCTTTTTAACATAAGTCCAAGACCCGTAATGATTTCTTCTGAAAGAGCATGGTGGGGAAACTACGAGATGACCGGAGATGCCCATCTGAGAACTTTAAATGAAAAATCGGGACTGAATATTTACTATTACATAAAAAGAAAAATTCTCCAACATCCCAAGCTAACTATTACAAATTTAAAAGGAGAAAAAATTCAAACTGTGGAATTAGAGAGAGAGAGAGGTATTCATAAATTAAATTGGATCTCTCTTGACAAAAGACCCGGCAAATATAATTTCACATTGAAATCCGGAGAAAAAGAAATAACAAAGAAAGGGATATTGAAACAAGCTGTAGTATGGTCATTTTCAAAGAAATAAATGATTTTTCTCTTCCTTTCGAGCCATAACAAAAAAGAGATCGGATAATCTGTTGATATATTGAATAATTGTCGAATTAATCTTTACTTTTTCAGAGAGAGAAACTATTCGCCTCTCTCCTCTCCTCGCAACCGATCTGCATATATCAAGTTTCGCAGATCCTTGACTATTTCCGGGGATAACAAAACCTGTAAGCATGATCTCCGCTTCAATATCGGAAATAATTTCCGATAGCCTCACCACATCCCTTTCCTTGATAGGATTATCGGTTTCATCTTTACTTGATGCTAATTCTGCACATAACCGGAACAGATCAGACTGGATAGTTTCTATTATTTCTTTAAATCCTGCACTGTTACAATAATGCTTTGCATCTCCGAGAAAGGAATTCAGCTCATCCATCACTCCGTACGCTTCTACTCGAACATCATCTTTTTTTATCCTTTCTCCTGAAAACAGAGAAGTTTCCCCTTTATCACCGGTTCGGGTTACTATACTCATTTTAATCTCCTAATTATCAATTACCATACGATTATACCATTCACGGTTTTATAGTTCACGACAAAACCGATAACAGTTTAAAAGTTCCATAAAAAATTTAATCAATTTTAATGGTAAGTTAGATAATTTTTACGGATTTACGGGTACCATCTTTCAATTATGTTAAAATTAAAAAATAATTTTAAATTTGAATTAAACTCCGACTTGTGTTACACGATAAGGATGATTTTTTTTTCAGTTAAAAATTATTTCAGAAAACTCTCGGACTCTCTAATCCGTTCCAGGCACTCTTTAAAGGGAAAATCAAAAAAAGATTCCTACTTAAAAAATTCAATTATCTTGATATTTTTTATTAATATAATCACTTTTTTCCTTATCTCCTTTTCTCTCATCGAATTTATTAATAAAGATTATATGAACGGGATTTTTAATATAGCAGGGTCACTATTATTATTTGCATTCAAGATATATTTGATAAAATATAAGAACTTCGCTATCACTGTCCGTCTAATCATATCATTCTGTCTCCTATTTGCTTTCTTTTTATTCCAAACAAATGATATAAGAAGCGGTGCATTTCTCTGGACTCTTACAACTCCGTTATTTTTAATATTTTTCCTTAAACTAAAAGAAGGGGTGATGTTAGCTTTTTCCTATCTTGCAATCAATATAGGCATTAATTTATTACATGTATTTCATACAAACTATACATTGGAATTTCTTGTCAGGTACTCAGGAGTCTACGCAACGGTAGTAGTTCTATCATATATTTACGGCAAAGTTCAGGAGGGAATAACACGAGATCTTCTTAAAGTAAACTTCACTTTAAATAAAACTGTAAAAAAGCTGACAGGAACAAAAAGGGATTTGGAAAAAAGTGAAGAACAGTATAAATCCCTTGTTGAAAACAGCAGTGAAGGTATTGGTATTTTGAGAAATTTCCATTTTATTTTTGTCAACTCAAAATTGTGTAATATGTCCGGATATAGCAGGGAAGAAATTCTTGAGAAAGAACTAAAAGATTTAATAATTGTAAATAACCAAAAACTATTTCAAAAACTGTTTGACGGTGAAACTTGGACAGGATTACCACGAAGCAGGGTCGAACTTACACTTCGGACAAAAAACGGAGAAAATATAGAAGTTGAAATAGGGACAAATACAGTAGAATACAAGAAAGCCACTTCTCAACTCATCTTCATCAGAGACTTAACGGAAAGAAAGATGATTGAAAAAGAGAAAACAAAAATCTCCAACATGGAATCATTCCAAATAGTTGCTAATGGTGTTACACATGATTTCAATAATTTGCTAACAATAATTATGGGTAATCTTGAACTTATGAGAATGAACATCGGAGGGAATGTAAAATTGGAAACACCAATAAAAAAGATTGAAAATGCCTCGGAAAGGGTCTCTAAACTCCTTAACGCACTCTCTCTTTTCTCATCAAACGTTATTGGAAGCAAAAGAGTGGAAAATATTGCTGAAATAATCGGATCGCTCCTTATACAGTTAAAAGAAGAATTTCCTAAAATCTCATTCAAACAAAAGCTACCTGAAAATTTGTGGAAATTAAAATGTGATAGGAACCGAATTTGTATTGCATTAAAAAACATACTTTTAAACGCTGTTGATGCAACGGAATCAGGTTCTCAAATAGTCATCTCGGTAGATAACATCCTTAATCATATTAAAATAGTTCAACCGTTAGGAGAAAGGGCATATTTGAAAATATCAATTACTGATTCCGGAAAAGGTATTCCTGAGAAAAATATAAACAGAGTATTTGACCCTTACTTTTCTACGAAAGGAGATACTACGGATAAAGGGATCGGACTTGGACTTGCTATAGCAAATAAGATCATTGTTGACCATAACGGATTAATAAGTATCGAATCTAAGGAGAAGAAAGG
This sequence comes from uncultured Clostridia bacterium, assembly GCA_964422395.1. Taxonomy (GTDB): domain Bacteria; phylum Acidobacteriota; class Aminicenantia; order UBA2199; family UBA2199; genus UBA647. Next base: position 34,128 of record CAYRAO010000020.1, on the reverse strand, counting down.
AACCACTTTCAACATTTTTCTTCCTGCAGAATCTTGATAACTGTTTATAAATGAATTTTAGAACTTCGGATTATTGACCGGAATCATGTCGTTAGGTATTATAATTCTATTTTTAATGAGAAGGGACAAAAGGGGGTAAATATGAAAAACATTGATCTGAGAAAATTATCATCCGTTTCATCTTCGGAGCGTGCTTTTTTATCAGTATACATATCTGAAAAAATGAAAAATGAAGACGTGGATATGAATTTGAAAAGAAAGAAAAAAATTTTAAAAAGCGGAACAGATGATTTTGAACACTTCACGGAAAATCACAGAATAATAATCAATAATATTAAGAAAAATTCAATTAACGATGGTAACCATGTAATTTTTTGTTGTTGGGCACTGAATTATTATAAAAGAATTGCACTTGAACTTCCCGTTGAAGATATGATTATAGTAGATTCTTCACCATACATTCTTCCCTTAGCTCAATTGGAAGACGAATATGAAAATTATCTTGTAGTTGCGGCATCAAATGAGAAAACAAAAATATTTTTAGTCTCTTCTCAAAAGACAATCAGAGATGACAGCATCTCCGGTAATATAAAGAATCATGTAAAAGTAGGAGGATGGTCACAACAGAGATACGAACGGAGACGTGATAAAGAGTTTTCCGAATATGTTAAAAATATAATTGGAAAAACAAGAGAAATAATAAAAGGAATTGAACTGCGAAGAATAGTTCTTGTCGGATCAAAAGAGACAATAAGGGAACTTAACAAAAGATTTCCCAATGATATTAAAGAGAAAGTGGTCGGAGAGAAAAATCTTGATCTAAATAAAAGTGACGATTTCATAAATAAAGAGATATTCGATATCCTCTGGAGAGAAGAGAGGAAGACGGAAAAAGGATTATGGGATAAAATAAAAAGCTATTATTTAAAGGGAAATCTCGGGGTTACGGGAATTCACGATGTCCTTAATTTTGCAAAGTTAGGAAGAGTTGATAGCGTAATCGTTAATAAAAGTGCCAACATAAAAGGAATCCGTTGTCGGGATTGCGGGGAATTATCGGAACTTGATACTGATAAATGTCTAAAATGCAAATCATCTTCAATTTTTCAAGTAGATATTGTTAATGAAATCATAGAACTTTTAAAACTCTCCGGTGGTGAAATTGAATTTGCAGAAGATATTGATGAACTAAAAAAATTGGGAGATATTGCATCAATATTAAGATATTAACTTGAAAAATCCGTAATCCTCCGATACTAATTAATTTTAGTTCCTGAGTTATTGGAATTTCCTAAATATTTCGACCAATGTGCCGAAGAAGATAGTGTTTCACTAATTCTAAAAGCATAAACCCGTTTATCCAATCCCCCGACAACCAAGATTCTTTTTTTCGGAATAATTGCAAAAGGTTTCCTTACAAAATCTTCGGACTTATACTTCCAAACTATTTTCCCTTTTGATGAAAACTTATAAATACTCCCCGAACTATTCCCTGTAAAGATATTTCCTGCCGATCCTATAACCGCCGTAGAATTAAAAGATCCTTTCCCTTTGTATTTCCAACGGATGATTCCATCCTTTGAAACCGAATAAAACATCCTGTCATAACTTCCGAAATATACATTTCCTTTTGAATCAATTACCGGAGAGGATAAAACCCACCTTTTTGTTTTGAATTTCCATTTTAATTTCCCGTTACTACTCAGCTTATAAAGGTGATGATCCATACAGGTGAAGAATACCGATCCGTCCGAACCAATTGCAGGAGAAGAAAAAATTACTCCTTTGGCTTTAAATTCCCATCTCTTTTTTCCTTTTACAGACAGGGCAAGGAGAATATAATTTTTTAGCGGGACAAAGATAACTCCGCGATCAAAGACAGGAGAAGAGAAACACTCGTTATCACTAAAAAACTCCCATCTTATTTTTCCGTCAGATTTTCGTACAGAAAATATTTTCCCTTTCTGCGAGACAAGAATCACCTGATCTTTAATCACAAGAGGAGTTGATCTGATTTTAACATTGTATTCATTCTTTAAAATCAATTTTCCATTTAAGTTAAATTTAAACAAACCTCCATTTAGAGTAGTTAAATAGAGATTCCCATTATCGCCTATTACCGGTGAAGAAAAAATAGCAGATTCCAAATCCTTTGACCATAAAAGTTTGGAATCACTTCTAAAACAATAAACACTTCCATCCCTGCCGGCGATAACTATTTTATCTTCCGAACAAGCGGGAGAACCTGATATTTCGGCTCTTATTCCTCTCTTCCAAATAAGCTTGGAAGAATCACCTAATAGTGGCAAGCAAATTAAAAAAAATATTAAGCATCTGATTATGTTTCGCATTTGAGAAAAAAGGGGGCCGGTTAGTTCCCGCCCCCTATCATCTATTTTCAAATATTGAAATTAATTGTAAGTCCGACCAAGACTCTTATTCCTCCGATATTTACATTACGATCAAAAGGTTTGACTTTCAGGATCAGATAGTCCAATTCTCCGGTAAAAGAGAAGCTATCAGATAAAGGTAAACGTAACCCGCCACCTAAAATTACTCCTGAGGATCTTTTTGAAAAAGCATATTTTTTTAAACTCTCCATTTTAAAACTGTTTTTTACAGTGTAAGAACCATATCCTAATTTTAGGAAAGGAGCAAACTTCTTTACTTTAATTCTGTATTCCGCAAATAACTGAAAGCCGGATATCTTAAGTGTTGCATTTTCTTTATAAATACCGACATCACCTTCCTTTTTATACCCGCTTTCATATCCCAAACCAATAAAAAAAACATCCGATATCTCCACTCCGAGATATGGGTTAATGACAAACCCGCTACCATACACTTTCGAGAGATCGGAATCCGAAACCGTCCCCAAACCGAGAGATATACCGGAATTCAAAACAGCGGCAAATGAATAAGAGACAACAAACATAACAGCTATAACTATTAATAATAGTCTTTTCATTATCAACTCCTTCTACTAATTTGAAACAACTACGGGATCACTTTCCTTACCTTTCTCTGAAACAGAAGTGATTTTATATGTGAAAAGTTGACCATTTTCAAGTCCCCGATCATCAAAATTAATTGATGAAGAACTAAGCTCCGATATAAGTTTATACATATCGTCACCAGCCCCTTTCACTTTTCTATAAATTCTATAATTTGAAAGTTTAACTTTATTTTCCGAATTAGCAGACCAAGTTATCTTGTTGATCCATTCACTTACAAAAATAAGATTATTTCTAATCCTCTCAAGTTTTGCGTTAACAGGTGGAAGAACAGGATAAAATTTCGCTTCTACCCACTGAGAATAAGTTTTAGGTCCTTCCCAAACAGAGTCGTAAATTGCAAGACTGACACGATATTTTCCTTCTATTTGCGGATCGACATTGAGTGTTGCTTTTTCATCTTTAACCGATAATTCCGCATTTGCTCCTTCGGGTTTATCTTCAATCTTCCAGTTAAAAAATATTGGAAAATCTTCCGGATCAAATGAACCAGAGCCATCAAACTCAACACTATAATTTCCGTTATCCAATATCACTTCGGTTTTATTCTGTTTTACAACCGCCACAGGATCATCATTCAGAGGGAGAACATTGAGTTTACCGTGTCCGAATGCATTCCGTCCGAGTTTTCTCGTCGAATGATCTTGAAGAGCCCAATCAAAAAGTATCTTTTTCATTCTATTCAGACCGGTGCCAGGATGCTTTTGCAAAATAAGTGCAACCGCTCCAGTAGTCATGGGTGCCGCCATTGAAGTTCCGGACATCTGTCTATGTTTTCCGTCGGGATCAATGTTAGACAAATTTGGCTTAGGAGTAGTTAATTTTGAATAAGCCGAAAGGATTATCTGCCCCGGAGCTGCTATATCCGGTTTCATTCTCCTATCCCTTGAAGGACCGGGTGATGAAAAAGGAGATATATCACCGATCAGAGGTTTTTTTGTATACGTCCAAGACCCGCCATTTCTCCCCTTCCATCCGCTCCTTGTAGCAAATGACCCGACTGTAATTTCATGTTGAGATGCACCCTCGTCAATTATATAATTCGAATGAGAATAATTTTCTGTAAAATATGAACCAACCTTTACAACATATCTATTATTCGCTAATTCTGAACACCAAATATCATAATTGATCGGACCTCCATTCATTGCCTCAGCTGTAACCGTCCAATTTCCAACTAAAGGTTGTCGACCCACAGGAGCCATCAACGTAAGAGTTCCAAAGTAGTCTCCGTTTCCTGCTGCCGGAGCTGCCATTATTGAGGTAACTATTCCGGCTACTCCGATGTGATTATTATTCGCACCCTGTGTAAAAGGGCCGAAAACCTCACCGGACGGAGCGGTAAATGTTAATCTTATAGGGACATCAGACCAGTATCCATACCTTAAATACGGTCGGATAAAAGCAAACGGTACTCCTCCATAATTATAAGGCCACACGGTACTGTAATCGGGTATTGTAAGAGTATGAGTCTCCACCCCTCCTGCTATGTGTCCCTCTGCATGGTAAGCACCGTTTAGAAAAGGATTATTTCCATGAGATAAATCGGTATAAGTTTTCCAATGACCTTCATTACCGGCCGCCTTCACCGGGATATGTCCTCTGCCGTATGTAGAATTCCACCCTGCAATAGTTTGAGAATCACTATCGGTTCCGTCTGCGGGATAACGATTCGGAAAAAGTGTCATGTAGAGAATCGGATAACGGGGACCGTAGGACATATTTACAACACAAGACATACCGAGCCTGTCTGCCACCTCATAAATAAACAGTATTCCCCTATTGTCAAGCCCCTTAACAATAATTATATCCGCATTCGGAGCTATACCGGTATATTTCCCTGTTGCAAAACCGTTACCGGTCGCACTTCCGGCAACATGGGTACCATGTCCGTTTGTATCTGTTTCAGTACAACTTCCACCGTCAATCTCGGCTTTAGTCCACACAGTCCCGTAACTAAGTCCGGACAAAACACCACCGAAAACATCCGCAGGAGTTTTTCCAGGGGTTCTAACACTTGTATCCCATATGTATCTGATTCTTGATTCTCCGGAATCGGGATCGACGAAATCATCATGAGTCCAATCAATTCCTGAATCTATTATTCCTACAATCACCCCTTTTCCGGTATAACCTTTTGTGTAGTTGTTTCCAGATTTAATCCTAATCCTTGAAGCTCTAATCGCTTTAGCAGCCAAATCGTTGTTTGGAACTTTCTTTGGAACCGGAGAGATCCTCAAAACCTGTTCCAATTTAGCAATCTTCTCAATTTCAGTAGAAGCAACTTCAACCGAAACTATTGTCTTCCCTTTAAAAACAGAAGTGGCTCTTATCTTAAGATTAAAGTTATTTAACACATAAACATCTCCGATGATATCAATGTTACACTCTATAACATCATAGGACGGGTTCCCCCACCTTTTCTGAACTTCATCCTTGACGAATAAATCAATAAGCAACCCCTTGGGATCATCAGTTGAAAATATTTCATTGACTACATTTCCCGTAGCGGGATCAAAAGTAGTTCCCGTTTTACTTTGTATTTTTCCACCCGGAATCTTCGTCAGACGTGGGGGAAGAATCCGCTTCCCTTTCAAAGCAGCTATTTTCTTGATCCTTTCAGAAAAAAGATTATACAAATTATCATCGGTTAGCTTTGGCTCTTTTCTATAAATGATCACAAAATCTTTTAACGGACCAATGAGTTTTTGGTTAACATTGGGTTTTAATTCACCGGCTTCATCCAAGTCCTTAACATCTCCGTTAAGATAACTTCCTCCACCGAAAGGGGTTAAAATCATCATTCCTGCTATGATAAGCAAAAATGCTCTCAAGTAATTCTTCATTATTCCTCCTTATTCCTTCTTTTTTTGGGTATGAAATAGAAAAATACCTAAAACAGAAAAAAAAATCAATAACTTTTTTAAAAAAAAACTTTTTTGCTAATCGCATTAATTACCACTCGTAAGTTTGTAATTTGAACACAACCGATTTTAGTGTTAAAATTTTAGTTCATGAATAAGGAAAAAGCAGCTCTGATTCACAAGAAAATCATTGAACTTGAAAAAAAAATATCTGGTATTAAAAAAATTTCAGGAATGGTTAAAGGGAATATTGACAGGAAATTTCATCTCAACATTGATGAACTAACCCCATCCGAATTAGATTTTGAGATGGGCAGAAGAGTCTTAAATCTTCGGGGAAATATTGATCCGAGAAATTACATCAATTTAAAAAATGGCAGGGGTAAGATCACCAAGATCATAATGCTCCTACCGTTTCTATTACGTATGATATTTATTAAACCAGTCAGTATAATCAGAGATTTAATTTTCCTTGGCAATGCAATGATGGTAAGAATGAGAAAAACCGATTCAAGGCTTTCGGAACTTGAAAATAAATTGAGTTCTACCATCGTAAGTTCGGAGTTTAACAACAAATTATAGTAAAACCGGAAAATAATTGAGAAAATTACTAAAAGATAAAATCAGGTCGATTATTTTACAAGAGGACAAATCTTTTCTCCATATTTCATCAACACTTTTAAGATTTTTAAATTCACATGAAGTTGAATCTGAAAAAATATTTAGCTTTGCTCTTGACGAAATAATATCGGAATTGAAAAGAGAATACGGAATAGGGAGAGTTTTGAACTTCCTCCATCATTATGAGATTGATTTTGGCATTAGAAAACCGACACTTGCTATATACGATCACGCCTTTCACTTTATCGGAGGTGCCCAGAAATATGGACTCACCTTGGCAAAAGCGCTTGAAGAAAGATTCGATCTGACAATAATATCAAACAGAGAAGTTACATTCCGAGAGTTTTCAAATTGGTACGGCTTAAATTTTAAAAATGCAACAATCAAAATAATCCCAATCCCATATTTCGACAAAAGAGGTACTTCTCACATAGATCCTCACCGAATTGTAAAAGGTTCTCCCAATCCGTTTCACATCATAAGCAGAGAGAGTGGAAACTATGATGTCTTCATTAACAACGGAATGTTGGAGATGGTATTTCCTCTTTCACTTTTATCAATAATGATATGCCATTTCCCAGAGAGGAGACCTCAGAATTATTTCTATTCCGACATCTATACATACACAATATACAACAGTAAATATACGCGTGACTGGATCATTAAGAGGTGGAAATATACCCCTCATAAACACATTTTTCCACCTGTTGATATGGAAATTTACAATAATGGTGATGTAAAAGAAAAGTTTATATTATCCGTTGCACGTTTTGAAGAAGGGGGAACGAAGAAACAGAAAGAGATGACAGCTGCTTTTATTTCCATGAAAAGAGAATACCCCGAACTTACAAAGAGTTGGAAATTTATCCTTGCGGGAGGAAGTACCGGTAACAATAAATATCTTTCGGAACTTAAGGAGATTATTAAAACAGATGGAAATAATTCCATTGAATTAAAAATAAATGTGACCGATAATGAACTGAAGGACCTATATAAAAGATCTTCTCTTTTCTGGCATTTGTGCGGTCTGGGTCAAAATGATCCGGCAAAGGTCGAACATTTCGGAATGACTATTGCAGAAGCAATGCAAAACAGGATGGTTCCGATAGTGTTTGACGGAGGTGGTCAAAAAGAGATTGTTGATCACAACATATCGGGTTTCAGAGTCTCTTCCATAAAAAAATTGATAGATTTTACAGTCAAACTTTTAGAAGATGAAGGTCTTAGGGAAAAACTGGGAGAAAACGCTTATCTGAAAAGTTTTAACTTTAACAAGGAACGATTCGATAAAGAAGTAAAAGATTTTTTTAAGAAAATATTACCTGTTATTTAATTTTATTCCTTGACAAAAACAATAAAAAAAATAGAATCATACTTTAGGAGGAGAAATGAAGCGAGAGTTATTGTCCGGAAACGAAGCAATCGCCAGAGGTGCATATGAAGCCGGTATCACATTTGCCTCGGCTTACCCCGGCACACCGAGTACGGAAATATTGGAAAATGTTGTTAAGTACAAAAAAGATATAGAATGTCAATGGGGTGCAAATGAAAAAACCGCTTTTGAAGAAGCTATGGGTGCTACATTTACGGGAGCAAGATCACTTGTTGCCATGAAACACGTAGGTCTAAATGTTGCGGCTGACCCTCTGTTCTCTTCAAGCTACCTCGGAGCAACGGGAGGATTTATAATAGTATCCGCCGACGATCCCGGTATGCACTCTTCACAGAATGAACAGGATAACAGAAATTATGCAATTGCGGCAAAGATACCCGTATTGGAGCCATCCGATTCACAGGAAGCAAAAGATTTCGTAATTGAAGGTATAAAAATTAGTGAAATGTTCAATACTCCGGTAATGTTGAGATCAAACACAAGAGTTTCCCACTCCCGTTCAGCGGTTGAACTCGGAGAAAGAGAAACCCCTCCTGAAGTCAACTATGAAAAGGATTTCCAAAAAACGATGCTCCTTCCGGTTATTGCAAGGAAAAAACATATTATCGTTGAAGAAAGGCAAAAAAAAATAAAGGAATTCAACGATACGTTTAAACATAATTACATTATAGAAGGAAAGACAAAAATAGGAGTTATTGCTTCCGGTATTGCATTTCAGAACGGGAGAGAAGTATTCAAAGATGACTGGTTTCTAAAAATCGCCATGCCTTACCCTTTTCCTGAAAAAAAATATAGAGAATTTGCAGAAAAAGTAGATAAAATATATGTCCTTGAAGAGAATGATCCTATTATTGAGAATTTTGCAAGAGCAATAACACCGGAAAAGGAAATAATAGGTAAAAACCTGTTTCCACTGACAGGAGAAATGACCGAGGATGTAATTCTAAGTTCACTTGGGAAAAAAAACTTGGCACAAAAATTTGATACGGGAACTATTCCGAAAAGACCACCTTCACTGTGTCCCGGATGTCCTCATACGGCAACATTTCACAATCTAAGTATGCAAAAAGCTACGGTAACAGGTGATATCGGCTGCTACACTCTCGGAGGTTTACCCCCTTTAAATGCCATGGATACAACAATTGATATGGGAGCATCGATAACCGCAATGTTAGGAATGGAAAAGGCGATGAAAAGGGGTGGAAAAAAACTCAAAATTGCAGCTGTTATCGGAGATTCGACATTTTTCCATTCGGGTATTACCGGATTACTTGACCTTGTCTACAATAACAGTCACGGAACCGTTCTCATTCTTGATAATTCAATCACTGCAATGACAGGTCATCAAGAAAATCACGGGACGGGGAAAACATTGATGGGAGATGATGCACCTGTAATAGATATATTAAAACTTGTACGAGACGGTCTCGGGATAAAGAATTCTTTCGAAATTGACGGTTACGATGTAAAAGGTATCAGGACTTTACTACGAGAAGAATTAAAAAAAGAAAAACTTTCTGTAATCGTTGTAAAAAGACCTTGTGCATTACTTTTCAAGAAGGCAAAGTGGTCACCTACTGTCGTTGATCCCGAGAAATGTGTTAAATGCAATATGTGCTTAAAACTCGGATGTCCGGCAATAACATCAAAAGACGGAAAAGCATTTATAGTCTCCACACTTTGCACGGGTTGTTCCGTTTGCATACAAGTATGCCCTCACGATGCAATGCATTTTGAGAATGAAAGTGAAATGCATATTCATGATGTAACTCTTAAACAATTTCTAAACGGAGGTAAATAATGGAATCAATAATCATAGCAGGTGTCGGAGGACAAGGTGTCCTGACCGCAAGTGATCTTTTGTCGGACGTTCTCTTGGAATCGGGATATAATGTAAAAAAAAGTGAAGTTCACGGAATGAGCCAACGTGGTGGAGATGTAATTGCAACTATAAAATACGGAGATGATGTTTTTTCCCCTCTTCCGGCAATTAATAACACGGATTATATCCTTGCATTTGAAAAACTTGAGGGATTGAGAAATATAAACTTCCTCAAAGACGACGGAGTAATGATCGTTAACAATTTTGTATGGGAACCGCTTCCCGTTTCATCGGGGTTGACGGATTATCCACCGGATGTTGAAGAACAAATAAAAAAATTTTCAAAAAATCCCGTTATGATACCGGCTTCGGATATCGCACTGGAACTCGGAAATTTGCGGGCAACAAATGTTGTCCTTATAGGTGTTCTGGCGTCAAGAATGGATATAGATAAAGACATATGGGTCAATGTCGTAAAGAGAAAAGTTCCTCCCAAATCGATAGATCTGAATCTTAAAGCTTTTGATAAAGGTTATACATTTTAATTCGGTAAAATTATAGCATTGCCAACCATATAAAGATAAATATGTCTTCCCTGGTTATAAATGAGAATATCCGGATGGGAAATACGCTATAGAAAACAGATTGTTTAGGTATACATTAACTTGAATTTTAAGGATTTTTGTAATACCATTTAGCTTAAATTCAATATAGTTTTTCAGGAAAAATATAGAATGATATCAATAAAACGATACGGAGGTTTAAACAAATGCTAAGATCAATGAGAGACGATTTTAAAAAATATTCATGGACACTTTGGTTAGTCATTATAGCATTCTTACTGGGATTTTCATTTACAGATATTTTCTCAGGTGGAAGTGTAAGTAAAACGGTAATAGCAAAAATAGGAGACAATGAGATAAAGATCGAGCGATTTCAAAAACAACTTCTTCAGACACTTGATAATTACAAGAATCAAATGAAAGGTAACTTCAACAAGGAATTAATAACTCAGATGAGAATTCCGGAACAAATCCTTCAGAACCTTATCAACTCTTCAATAATCGGAATTGAAGCAAAGAAACTGAATATACGTGCAACAAAAAGTGAATTAAAAGAGATGATAGTAAACCATCCTGCCTTTCAGAAGGATGGAAAGTTTATAGGGATAACCAAATATAAAAGGTACCTTGCCATGTTTAGGACCAATGCAAAAGATTTTGAATCCGACTTAAAAAAAGATATCATTAACAATAAACTAAAACAGTTGGTAACTGCTTCATTAGTTGTTGATAACGATTCGCTAAGAGAAAAATACCGCAAGGAGAAAGATTCGGTAAATCTTGATTATATTAAAATAAAAGTTGATTCAAAACAAAGTGATTTTAACGCTTCCGAAGAAGAATTAAAAGAATACTTTGAAAAGAATAAGGATTCCTTTAAAACACCGGAAAGGAGAAGTGCAAACATCATTGCATTGAGATTTGATGATTTCAAGAAAGATCTTAAGTTGAAGGAACAGGATTATTATGATTATTTTAGAGAAAAAAAAGACCAATTCCGGATTCCGGAAAAAATAAAAATAAGCAGGATATTTATTGACTACAACAAAACAGACAGAGAAGAAGTATTTAAAAGGATCGAAAAACTTAGGAAAGAACTGAACACATCAAACTTTGAATCGTCAGCCCGCCTTTTTTCAAAAGATAGAAAAAAAGATAACGGAGGAGACTGGGGTTATTCGGAGTGGAAAAGTTTCACTTCTCAGGAAAGAAGTATTATCAAATCACTTAAACAGAGTGAAATTTCCGATCCTGTTGATACTTTAAATGGATTTTCAATCCTGTATGCAAAAGAAAAAACTCTTGAGAGGCAGGAGCCATATGAAACTGCAAAACCGAAAATTAAAAATTTATTGGAAAGAGAAGGATTAAGAAAGATTGTAAGAGCTAAACTTGATAAAATTTACAAAAAAATTATGGAGACGGGAAATTTTGACAAAGTTAAAAATAACAAATCTTTAAAAATAGTCGAAACAGGATATATTACTAATGGCGAAGCTGTTAAAGATATTGAACAATTCGGATATCTATCAAGAAAAATGTTTACAATGAAAGAGAAAGAGATCGATTATCCTGCGGAATTTATAGACGGTATGGCAATCATTAAACTTCTATCCATTAAGTATCCCGAAAACGAATCGTTTGAAAACGTAAAGGATAAAGTAAGAACACTTGTAATAAAAGACAAGCGGATGATAGATGCTATAAAAAAGAACAGTTCACTAACTTTATCTCTCAACAAAATTTCAGATAAGAAAAAATTAGAGAAATTTTTAAACGATAAAAATATGAAACTTGAAAACATAAACTACCAAAGGGGAAATGAACTTGCCGGAGTCGGGAAAAATAAGAAACTTGATTCAATTGTCTTTAACAGTGACGAAAACAAATTTTCAAATCCTACAAGAATCGGTAACAATATTGTAATCTTTCGTGCAAAAGATATTAAAGCAACAAGTGAAACAGATTTTATGAATGATAGGGAACAATTTTATAAAGACAAGTTGACAAAGATGAAAAACAATTATTTTGTATCGTTTATCCTCAATAAAAGGTCAAAATATGACATAGGGATAAATAGAAAACTTTATGACAAAGTAAAAGAATCGGTACTTTCCCGCTTTAATTAGGAGAAATCAATGGAAAATAAAAAAATCGAACAATCAATAAGTATTCTTAAAGAACTTGACATAGATATGTGGATGATTGTCGAAAAGGAGTCTGAATTACTTTCCGATCCTATAATTGATTTTATAACAGGAACAGGTGTTACATGGTTATCTTTTTTCATTTTCACAAAATCCGGTGATAAATTAGCCGTTGTTGGAAACCTTGATAAAGAAAAAATGGATAATCTTGCTCTCTTTGACAAAGTAATTCCATACACAAATTCTCCGAAAGATTCTCTGATAGAGATTATCAAAAGCAGAGATCCTGCAAAGATAGCTCTTAATTACTCATTGGATTCTCCTTCAGCAGACGGATTGACATACGGTAAATTTTTAAAACTTCAGGAATTATTTAAAGGTACCGATTATATGAATAGAATTGTATCCGCTGAAGAACTAATTTCCAAATTGCGTGGCAGAAAATCTGATGACGAGATAAAAAGAACAGAAAAAGCAATTGAGATAACACTAAATATATACGATAAAGTTACAGAATTTGTTAAACCCGGTATGAGTGAAAAAGATATAGCGGCTTTTATTACAAAAGAACGTTTAAAATTACAATTGGAACCGTCGTGGGAAGAAGAAGTAAACCCGTCTGTTTTTACAGGTCCCCAAGAAACCGGAGCCCACTCCGGTCCGACCGATAAAAAAGTTGAACGGGGGCATGTTTTTAACATTGATTCGGGGGTGATATACGAAAAATATTGCTCTGACTTGCAAAGGACATGGTATGTCCTAAAAGAGGGGGAGACAAAACCTCCCGATGTGGTAATTGACGGATTTGAAACTATTGTGAATTCCATTCAACTATCGTTCGACGCAATAAAACCCGGAGTAAGAGGAATTGACATTGATACAATCGCAAGAGAATATATAGTTTCCAGAGGTTATACAGAGTATCCACACGCACTTGGTCATCAAGTTGGTCGTACTGCTCATGACGGAAGTGCTCTCCTTGCTCCGTCTTGGGAGAGATACGGTAACCTCCCCTACCTTGAACTTGAGGAAGGTCAAATATTTACGATTGAACCGAGACTATATCTAAAAGAACAGGGGGTAGTGACTATAGAGGAGATGATCGTTATAACATCCGATGGAGCAAGGTGGTTGTCCAAACCTCAAAAACAAATCTATCTCATTAAATAATTAACGGATTTCGTCAAAACATAATTCCATGAGACAATCACAAAAACCGGATTGGCTCCGGAAAAGAATTCCTTCCGGTGATAAATTTTTCAAATTAAAGAATGATTTGACTACTCGTGGACTCCACACAATTTGTCAGGATGCAAAATGTCCGAATATGGGAGAATGCTGGAATAAAAATCATGCAACATTCCTTATCTTGGGAAATATATGTTCCAGAAACTGTGGATTCTGCTCTGTACAAAGTGGCGTCTGTGAAGTTCCCGATATATCAGAGGCTGAAAAAATTTCCGAAATGATAAAACTCATGAAGCTTGAATACGTAGTGATTACATCGGTAACAAGAGATGATCTTCCCGATGGCGGTTCTCTCCATTTCAAAAATGTTATCGAGACTTTAAAAATGCAATTTCCGACTCTAAAAATAGAGGTTCTTATACCTGACTTTAAAGGTAATGAAAAATCAATTGAGAGGGTACTTAATGGAAATCCGGATGTTTTGAACCATAACATTGAGACGGTTAAAGAACTTTACACAAGATTCAATAGAGTAGAAAATAATTATGATGTCTCTTTATCGGTTCTTAGATTTTCAAAATCAAAAGGATTTATAACCAAATCGGGAGTGATGGTAGGAATGGGTGAAACAGATAGACAGATTAAAAAATTATTTGAAGATATCCTTGATAACGGAGTCGATATTTTAACAATCGGTCAATATTTGCAACCTTCGAAAAAAAATAGAGATGTTGAAGAATACATCACACCTGAAAAATTTGCCAAACTGAAAATACTTGCTAAAAGAATGGGATTTAAAGCTGTTGAATCGGGACCTTTTGTAAGAAGCTCATACAATGCTTCTTATCTCTATTCAAAAATCAGATATGGGGACAAAACTTGATATGAAACTTTCAAAAATATTCAAACCCTTGAATATTTTTCTTTAAACAAGTATACTAAGTCAAGTGAAATTTAATATTTTCAGGGGAAAATCGGGATTATGAGATATCTAATTTTCAGTGATATTCACAGCAATATAGAATCTTTTGAAAAACTCATGCTGACAAAAGACTATAAGACGATTGATAAATTTCTATTTCTCGGAGACCTCGTAGGATACGGTGCCAATCCCAACGAAACAATCTCTCTTTTCAGAAGTATGAAGAATGCATTCTCCATCAGAGGAAATCATGATAAAGTAATTGCAAGCTTGGAATCATCCTCTTTATTTAATCCGGTCGCAGCTTTTTCCGCTGAATGGAGTAAGGTCCAACTTTCCGATAACAACAGAGAATTTCTTAAAAATTTGAAAAAAGGTCCGTTTATCATAGACCGTTTTTTAACAATATGCCACGGTTCAACCTTTGATGAAGATTACTATGTCTTCTCCGTTTTTGAGGCAATAGAGTCAATGAAATTCATGAAAACTTCAATAGGATTCTTCGGTCATACACAT
Source organism: uncultured Clostridia bacterium (assembly GCA_964422395.1). Classification (GTDB taxonomy): domain Bacteria; phylum Acidobacteriota; class Aminicenantia; order UBA2199; family UBA2199; genus UBA647. The sequence continues at coordinate 19,078 of CAYRAO010000020.1, read as the reverse complement.
TTTCCGGTTATCTACTTCCAAAGAAATAACAAAGTTAATGCAATCCCGCTAAAGACCGATAAAAAAATAAAACTTGACCCTAACACCAGATATCTCATTAATCCCGGATCAATCGGACAACCGAGAGATAAAGATCCCAATGCAAGTTTTATAATTTATGATTCCGATAAACGGGAAATTATCTTTTCAAGATATGAGTATAACATTAAAAAGGCACAAAAAAAGATAAGAGCCGCCGGATTACCGGAACTGCTTGCCAGTCGCCTTGAATCCGGAGTTTAACAGGAGATATTATGTCTGATAAAAATAGTCTGATTTCAAAAATAGAAAATGCAAAAAGCGGAATTATGCAGGAATTTGAAGAACTTAAACGCCTATCGTCATCAATGGGGAAAGAAGAATCCATCAACAATCTGCACTCTATTGTAAAAAAGATATCTTCTTCGGTAAGCCAAGTAAGTCTTATTACAGATCTCTTAAACGGGATAAACATGTTTTGCAGCAGGACAGCAATATTTCTTTTAAGAGATGATAAACTTGTAGGATGGGGCAGTTCAGGGATCATGGACGGAAACACGGAAATGAAAAACTCCGATTTAAAAAAGATTTTTTTTTCACTCTCCGCCGATACTGTTTTTAAACATGTTTTGAAAAGTAAGAAACCGTTTATCGGTGATCCCCTTCAGCATAAAGATAATCATCTTATTTACAACCGTTTAGGAAATATTACTCCGGATAAAATACTTGTATTACCGTTTTTTGTGAAGGGGAAACCTCAAGCTATTGTCTATTCGGATATTTTATCCGGTGCCGATATGGGAATAAAAGAGATAGAGATCATATCGACTGTCGGAGAAATGAGTCTTGATCTGCTCCCTATACGCCAAAGGGTTCTTGCCAAAGTAAAAACTCAGGAATTTAATCAAGATTTACAATCCAAATCCGATTCCCATGAAAAAATAATAATTAAAGAAGAACCAAAACCAATTAATATCAAAGATAGTGATCCTGAACGTCTCGCAAGAGTGATTGTAAACGATATGATTCTATACAATAAAAAACAAGTTGAAGATGCACGTTTAAATAAGAGGATATACGAAGAGTTAAAAGGCACCATACTTCAATCCAAAGAACTATATCTGAGTAAACATAAAGATTTAAAACCATTTGAAATTCAATTAGTGGAAACTCTCGCAAACGGAGACAAAGAATCATTAAACGGATATGATTTTGAAACTATTTAAGAATAATAATTGGATAAAATATCTGTTTGAAATTGAACTTATTCTAATTGTCTCATTTGCCTTATCTATGCTTATAACCATGTTGGTAGGAATGCCTAAGACCGATGATTACTATAAAACAGAAGACAATTCGGGAATATTTGAAAAATATAAAATATTTACCTCAATAAACAACATAAATGTTAAAAATATTACCGAAGATATTAATAATACCGAAAATAATAAGAGTTTTATAAAGGATTTTATTACTTTAAGATCTCTAAGTTCCGAACTGGAAAATAAGAGTTACGGTATAATTGATGATTTTATAAATAAATTTAACTCGGATGATAAATACCTACTCTATGAAAAAAACAAACTTAAATTAAGAAACCTGTTTATTAAACAAAAATATAGTGAATACATAGATGAGTACAACGGGGAAAAATACGGTTTTACCTATGATATGATGTTGTTAAAATCATTCATATTTTTAAAAAACGAGACAAAATCAAATGAAATTTTCGGCAGTTTGTTACTTTCACATCCAATAAAATTTTTTACAAATTACCTTTCGGAAACGGAATTATCCGGATTTTTAAAAAAAATTTCACAAAGTTTTTGGAACAAGAAACTTGAAAATATGCTTCAAAAAGGGAATTTTTCAGACTTTCGTAACATTTCCAAATATATTAAAGATAAGCAACTAATATATTTTGTATCTGCGGAAATAGCTTATTCTAAAAAACAGTATTCAAGAACCAAACTATTATTAAAAAAGATCAAATCAACAAGATTTCAAACCGGAAAAGAAAAACTCCTCCTAAAAATGAGAATCAGAGAGCAAGACTATGCAAATATTGATCAAGCTCTTGAAAAAATAATATCGGATAAAGTTACTTACAAAAGGTTGATATACGATATAGCTTCATTATTTCTAATGAAAGGAGAATCCGAAAAATCTTTGGAATATTTTTCAAAATTCATTTCACTAACTAAAGCGGATAAAAGCAATTACAACGAAGATTACTGGAAAGCACTCTGGACTTCTGTTTGGCTTAAAATCAAAGTAAAAGATTATAAAGGGGTAAAATCATTGTTTTATGAAGGGAGTAAATCATCCGTACGATCCTATAGGCTGGCAAATTCATTCTGGTACTCATTTATCTCAGAGAAAAACTATTCGGAGATAAAGAAACATCCATTCACTTATTATTACGCTCGCCTAACGCAGTATTCCGACGTAAAGAATCATTTTAAAAAAAATACTTTTAAGAATCTATTCAATAAGAAAGGATCCGAATTATTTTATAGACTGGTTTTTCATATAAAAGAATTCTTAAGATACGGATTATCCGATGAATCTTTGGAATATATATCTTGGATAAAAAATAATGAGAATCTTTCTACGGAAGATATGAATTCCATCAAATTTATTGAAACATTAATATATTTTAAAAGAGGAGATCACTATTTTACATTCACCTCCTTTAAGAATAATTTTGATAATTATCAGGAAATAATTTTACCTTATTTCCTTAGAGAAATTTATCTCCCGTTACGATATGAAAAACTTATTGCAAAATATATTTCAGGTTCAGGAATAAAAAAAGAACTGATTCTTGCTATAATTAACAGAGAGAGCATGTTCAGACCCAACATTGTTTCCCCTGCAAAAGCGAAAGGACTTATGCAATTAATTGATAGAACAGCAAAACAGACAGCAAGGAAACTCGGATTTAAATTGAAAAAGAATCAAATTTATAATCCCGAAATTAATATCAGATTGGGAACCGCTCACCTAAAGGAACTTTTAAACAAATATGACGGAAAGATCTATCTTGCTCTCGCCGCCTATAATGCCGGATCACATAGAGTAAAAAAATGGATAGAAAATTTTGGAAATTTTGAAGAGGAAAAGTTTATTGAAATGATCCCCTTTTCAGAAACGCGGAATTATGTTAAAAATATTTTAAGGAACTATTATTACTATATGTTTTATTCCGCTAAAAATAGAAGTAATGTGAAACTTTAATTATTTATCGGTGAAAAAAAATGGAAGTAGATAAAAAAAATGTAGGGATTGTTTACGGAGGAAAATCTGCAGAACATGAAGTATCAATACGATCTGCAACTTCAATTTTTAAGAATATTGACAGAGATCTTTTTAATACTACCCTCATATACATCGACAGACAGGGGAAATGGTCTTTTGTTAATGAAGATAACATAAAAACCCCTGAAAAGGATTCTGCCAAGAAAGGAGATTTCATTCCATGGGGATCAAATATTTATTATTCCGAAAAAATAGATATATATTTTCCTGTTCTCCATGGCCCGAATGGAGAAGACGGAAGACTTCAAGGAATTTTTGAAATGGCGGGGGTACCTTTTGTAGGAGCCGGATCGTTATCGTCTAATATCGCAATGGATAAAGCGATATCAAAAAAATTATTTACCGAGGCGGGACTTCAAGTTCCAGATTACCACGTATTTTCTAAAAACGATCCCGATTATATTTCAAATGTTGTTGCCGACTCTTTTAATTATCCTTGCTTCATTAAGCCTTGTGCTCTGGGATCATCCGTAGGCATTTCAAGAGCTAAAAATAAAACAGAACTTTTAAAAGGAATATCAGAGGCATTTAAATATGACACAAAGATCATAATAGAAAAAGAGATAAAGGGTATGGAATATGAAGTTTCAGTAAAAGGTAATGAAAATCCCACTGCTTCTAAATCCGGCTCTTTTATTCCATCAGGAGATTTTTATGATTACGAGGATAAGTATATCCTTGGTAAAACAAAATTTCAGATTCCATCCGACTTGCATATAAAGATGGAGAAAGAACTGCAAGAATCCGCTCTAATCGCATATAAAGCTCTATATTTGAACGGATTCTCCAGAGTAGATTTTTTTATTGAAGAAGAAACCGACAGGATTATTATTAATGAGATAAATACAATACCGGGCTTTACTAAAATAAGCATGTTCCCCAAACTATGGGAAACATGTGGAATTACTTTTGAGTCTCTGATAACCGAACTAATAGAACTTGGATTTAAACATTTTGAAAAATCACGAGGAAAAATTAACATACCTGAATAAAATGAATATACTTGCACTTGACTATGGAGAAAAAAGAGTAGGATTGGCAGTAGGAAATTCTACCCTGAAAACTTCCACTCCGATTAAATCCATAATGAATAAAGACCGAACAAGCCTTTTAACGGATTTAAAAAAAATAATTTTTGAATATGAGATAAAAATAATACTTATAGGGCATCCTATTAACATGAATGATACAAAAAGTCCTTTATCTAAAAAAGTAGTAAAATTTATGAATAAAATTAAAGCTGAAACCGGTCTTGAAACAAAACTTGTTGACGAGAGATTGACCAGTTTTGAATCGGAAGAGATGTTAAAAGATATTCACACTGATTATAAGAAAAGGAAAAAATTTATTGATTCACTTTCAGCACACATATTACTAACCGATTATTTGGAGCAAAAATGAAAAAAATAATGATTGTTTTGTTCATATTTCTGATTTGTATTTTGATTTTTTTCGGATATGATTTTTATAAGAAATCGGTCACACCGTTTAAAGGATTTGAAAAATCAATTAAGTTGGAAATCCCCGGAGGATCAACGGTAACGAAGATAGCAAGAATTTTAAAAGAGAAAAAAATAATTCCTAACTATCTTTATTTTAAAATTTATTATAAATTATTCTATTCGGGATCTTTTTTTAAAACGGGTGAGTATGATTTCACCAAACCACTAACAACCAAACAGATAATTCAAAAATTAATTAAGGGCGATGTCGTTCTTTATAAAGTCACAATAAAAGAAGGAATGACTGTTGATGAGACAATTTCTTATCTCGTTTTTAATTATGGATTAGATAGAGAAAAGCTTTTTAAAATATCCTATGACACATCACTAATATCCGAATTTGACGATAAAGCCGATAACCTTGAAGGATATCTTTTTCCTGAAACCTATATGATCAGCAAAGGAACTACTCCAAAAGAGCTTTTTAAAGCAATGATAGATAACTTTAAACATAGTTTTTCCGAGAGTTACCGGATAAGGGCGGATGAATTGGATATGAGTGTAAGAGAAGTTTTAACTCTCGCCTCTTTGATAGAAAAGGAAACTTCTTTCAGAGAAGAAAGATTTCTAATTTCATCCGTATTTCACAACAGACTGAGAATAGGAATGCCTTTGGGATGTGATCCTACAATAATATATGCACTTAAAAAAAGCGGAGAATGGGATGGAAATATCAGATGGAAGGATTTAAAGATGGATTCACCTTACAATACAAGAATTAACAAAGGGTTGCCACCGGGACCAATCTGTAGTCCCGGAATACACTCAATAGAAGCGGCTTTGTTTCCCGAGAATACAAAGTATCTCTATTTTGTAGCAAAAAATAGCAAAACACACTATTTTTCAAAAAACCTAAAAGAACACAACTGGGCAGTCAGAAAATATATCCTTAACAAAAAAAATAAATAACCTCTACTTTACTTCACCCTTTTTGAGTCCCAATACAGATAATACAGTAGCACTGCAAACATAACAAATCCTAAATATTCCGCTCCGTTGGACTCACTCCAATGCTCAGTTCCGATTGCCTTCATTATTGTCCAGCCTTCTCCGACTATTGACTGACCGATAAATACTATCGTTGCCGCAAGGACACCCATAATAGCCCCGCCGGCAATGAATCCCGATGCTATAAGTGTGCCTCTCTCTTTTCTCTCATCTGAAATCTTTTTATCTTTTGAACTCTTTGAGACAAGATGAGCAATTATTCCTCCCGCAAGAATCGGAGTATTCAAATAGAGCGGTAAATACATACCGAGTGCAAATGCTAACGGCGGAACACCCACAAACTCAAGTACCAGAGCAAGAAATCCTCCCCCTAAGTAAAGAAGCCATGGAGCCGGCTGACCCGTCATTAAAGGTTTAAGAACAGCTGCCATCGCAGATGCCTGAGGTGCTTCCAATCCACCCGGACCGAATCCGTAAGTTTTGTAAAGCATCAATATAACAAGACCAACTGAAGCTGCTGAAAGTAAAGTTCCGAGAAACTTATACCTCTGCTGGACAGCAGGCGTTGTACCAAGCCAATATCCTATTTTCAGATCGGTTATAAACCCTCCTGCCATTGAGAGAGCGGTACAAACCACCCCACCTATCAGCAGAGCCGCCAACATTCCGTTATTACCTTTCAAGCCTATGGCTACAAGAATAACCGAAGATATGATAAGAGTCATCAGGGTCATTCCTGAGACAGGATTTGTTCCGACAATTGCAATTGCACGTGCAGCGACAGTCGTAAACAGAAAAGATATAACCGTTACAATTGCGAGTCCGACCAAAGCATGTATGAAGTTACCGTCAAGTACACTTATGGTAAAAAATGCAAATATTCCGAGGAGAGTTGCCATAATAAGGATTACATTCCACTTCATACTGATATCTTTTTGTACCCTTTCAACATTGCCTAAATTTCCGGAACTTCCTTTTCCCGTGATTTCGTTTGCGGCAAGTTTGAACGCTCCTCCGATAATCTTTCTTGATTTTATTATTCCGATTATTCCGGCCATAGCTATTCCGCCAATACCGATATGACGAACATAAAATCTGAAAATTTCACCCGGAAGCATTTGAGATATCGGTTTTGCCGCATCAAGAATAGGAGCAGGATTAAATTGACCGATATAGAAAAAAGCCGGAACCAAAACCCACCAAGCAAGAAATGATCCGGAAGCGATAATCAAAGAATATCTTAGACCTATTATATATCCGAGTCCCATTACTGCCGAACTCGTTAAGAAACTGAATTCAAGTTTTACGGAATCGGCAAGTTTCCTTCCCCATGGAATAACAAGGGTGGAAACTTTCTCTTTCCAAAGTCCAAACCCTGAGATCAGAAAATCGTAAACACCACCGATTACAAGTGCTTTTACAAGAATTTTTGCCTTGTTACCACCCGATTCACCTGCTACAAGGACTTCCGTAGTTGCAGTAGCTTCAGGAAAAGGGAACTCACCATGCATATCCTTTACAAAAAATTTCCTGAAAGGGATAAGAAAAAGTATCCCGAGGAAACCGCCGAAAAGCGAAGCAAGAAAAACCTGAATAAAAGTTGCTTCAATACCGAGGATATACAGACCAGGAATAGTAAAAATTGCTCCCGCGACAATCACTCCGGAACTCGATCCTATTGATTGAATAATAACATTCTCCTGTAGTGCATTCTTCCTACCCATTGCAGTTGACAGCCCGACAGCAAGAATTGCTATCGGTATTGCCGCTTCGAATACCTGTCCGATCTTCAAGCCGAGATAAGCAGCTGCCGCTGAAAAAAGAATTGCATAAAACATCCCCCACAACAGCGAATACCTTGTCAATTCCGGAAGGGGTTTTTCCGAAGGAACAACGGGTTTGAACACTTCACCGTCTTTTAATTTTCTGTAAGCATTCTCAGGTAAACCCTTTACTTTCACTTCATGATCCATAGAATCCTCCTTGCATGATAATTAATTTTAATCAACTTCAAAACCAACGATAGTTAAGTTAGAAAGATATCATAACGACTATCGGTTTTCAATTGATTTTTTATATCTATTTCCAAAATACTTTTACATCTTTTTCAAGACACTCCACATTTAAAGGTGTTGTGCCGAACATTTCACCATCCGGAGTAAGCTCCTTAGGAATTCCCGTATTAATTGATAGCTTCTTTACCTTAAATGTTTCAACTTCATCCATATTAACATGTTCACCGGTGAATATTTTCGGAAAACATTGAAGCATCCTTTTTCTTGATATCTTATTCAGCAGAGTTACATCAAGTAACCCGTCATCTATTTCTGCAGTCGGAGCCATTAGAAAATTTGATGTGTATCTGGTATTTGACACTTCAATAAAAATATTTTCCCGTTCTATCTTTTTTCCATCCAGATCAAGGAGTACATTATAACTTTTAAGAAATATCATCTTATACATAACTCCTATTGAATACGATAAATTCCCTAAAACTTTAAGTTTTTGGGCAATATTATTGACATCCGCAACAAAACCAACTCCAATAATGTTTAAAAAATAATAATTACTCCCATTCACGTCAAATTTACCTACATCGACATCCTTTATATTATTGTTGGAAATTATTTCAATCGCTGTTTTCCAATCCCCCGTATTAAGCCCGATATCTCTCACAAAAGCATTCCCTGTACCTACGGGAATTATTCCTATTGGAGGTTTCTCGTTTCCACCGTTCGAATAATATCCGTTTATCACTTCAAATATGGTACCGTCCCCTCCTGCAGCAATCACGCCGTCATACTTTGAAAGATCTTTTGTTCCAATTATTTCAACCGCATGACCGGAATAATCCGTCTTATAAATATCAGCAGATATTTTCTTTCTTTTTAATTCATCCTTTACCTTTTCCAATGAATGATCCGCTTTTCCATTACCTGCGGCAGGATTGTAAATAAGCAATATTCTCATTTTTCCCTTTTTAATCCCGTTATATTCTCAGTTCTATTTTATTTTTTTTATACCGAGGCGTTTCATTTTCTTGTGAATTCCCTGATAAGTTATTCCTAACTCCTTTGCAGCTTTTGATTTATTCCATCCGTTCTTTTCAAGAAGATGTAAAACAAAATCATGCTCATTTCCGAATTTTCCATACATTCCATTTACTTCCACTTCAGTATCACTCATATCAGTCTTACCTTTTCTAATTTCTTCTGACAATAACTCATAGTAAATATTCTCTCCGTCTTCGATCAAATTCACCAAACGCCTTATCTCATTCTCAAGCTGCCTTATATTCCCAGGCCAGAAATAACTCTCCATAATTTTAAATACTTGAACCGTGTATCCTCCGATACTCTTCCCCAACTCCTCGGAAAATTTACTTGTAAAATAATTAATAAGAGGAGAAATATCTTCCGTTCTCTCCCTAAGCGGTGGAATACTAATTTTGTGGTGAACCAACCTGTAGTAAAGATCCTCTCTGAATAATCCTTCTGCGATAAGTGTTTTTAATACCTTATTTGTTAATGATACTATTCTCAGATCAACTTTTATAGGTGTCATTCCTCCGACACTATAAAACTCATGCTCTTGCAGAACTCTTAAAAGCTTTGCTTGCAACTGGATAGGCATATCACCGATTTCATCCAAAACCAAAGTCCCTCCGGAAGCTATTTCCAGTTTCCCTTTTTTCTTTGCATAAGCTCCGGAAAAAGAACCTTTTTCATGCCCGAAAAGCTCTGATTCCAGCAGATTCTCAGGTATTGCCGCACAATTAATGGCAACAAAAGGTTTGCGATTTCTTTTGGAATGGTTATGAAGAAGTCTTGCAAATAACTCTTTTCCTGTTCCGGACTCGCCCTCAATAAGGACAAACACATCACTTCTCGCAATCTTAATTGTCTGTTTTATTAAGCGTTTTATTCCCGAATCCATTGCAACTATTGATACTTCATCCTTATAATCTTCCGTTTCAATATTTCTATCCGAATTGCGACCATTACTGTCAAGGAGAATATTGGAAAGTAAAGAAATCTCTTTGGCAAGAAGGTCAATGAACTTCAACACCATCTCTTCCTCACCTTTTTTAGGATTCAAAGGCACATAAATAATAACCGAATCTCTATTCTTCAGTTTTATCGGAAATGAATAAAATCTATTCTTTGTATTCGGGAATGTTCCGGTATCCTGCCGAATATCAAAAATTTTTTTATTTTTATCAATAAGATCGGTTACCATGTTAAGAAGATTGTCCACTTTCTCAATTGAGAAGAAAACCGTATGATCGCCATCGTCATTTGAGATCAATAACAACGAACCGAAATTTTGTAATTGTGATAAATAATCGGAAAGATCATGAACGAAATGGTTAAAACTTCTCTTGCGAAAACCTGTTTTGGCAATATATTGAAGGATATCTGTAAATATATCATTAATAAACCTTGTCTCATCTTCTTCAAAGATTTGATCTGAAGAAGCGGTATTTAACCTGTTAAATATCGGTTTGAGTTCATCTGAAGTTTTAAACTCATCAAGATTTCCTTCACGGAGGAAAAATTCCATGCCACCTATATTAAACGATTCACCTATTTCAATTATTGATTCTTTATTCTTGACATTTCTAACATATGTACCGTTTGTAGAATCAAGATCCCTAACAACTATTTCATCCCCCATAATAATCTTCACATGTTGTCTCGAAATTGAATCAAGGTCAATTACAAGATTACAATCACTCTTCCTTCCGATTATCAACTCTTTTTTATTCAGAGGGAATTTTTTTATGAATCCGTCAATATAATAAAGGAGATATTTCATTTGCATATTGTATACAAGATAAATTTTTTTATCAACAATTTGTATAGAGTACACACATATCAAACCGGAATTTTAATATTTTGTATATCAACAAAGAGAGCACAGTCTATAAACTTAGTTCACATGTATATAAACTGAGTTTACAGCAAAGAAACATACTTCGGCAACAAAAAAAAAGAACTCAAAAATTATCATGCTATATAGGTGGTTTGTAAACAAAACATTTATTTTTCTTTTTCTTTTTGTTTGGCATGTATATTGCATTAGTATAGTACTGAGATTTGGAAAGGAATCATCTGTAAAGGAGAATTGTATGAAGGGGGGGGGAATTGGAAGGGATTTTATTTACTATTTTGTTTCAAAATAAAACCTATTCTCTTTATAGTCTATTTTTACTATAGGGTTAGTACCGAGTTCACCTTTCAATATCATATTTGACAATTCATCTTGAATTTCTTTCTGAATAACTCTCTTAAGAGGTCTTGCTCCGAGTGCTCTATTATAACCTGATTCTGCAAGTTTGGATAAAGCTTCTTTTGTAACCTCTATTTTTATTCCGGATTTTAAAAGAATTGTCTCAAGTTTTGATAATTCTATTCCTGCAATCATCCTTATCATTTCCATATCCAGGGGTCGGAATGTTATTACTTCATCTATTCTGTTCAAGAATTCCGGTTTAAAATACTTGAAAAGGAGTTCGTCAATCTCTTTTTTTATTTCCGAATATTCTCTCTTTTCCTGAATTATTTCCGATCCGAGATTTGAGGTCATTATTATTATCGAGTTGGCAAAATTTACAGTCTTCCCTTTCCCGTCCGTTAATCGCCCGTCATCCAAAAGCTGCAATAATATATTGAATACATCTTGATGGGCTTTCTCAATCTCATCCAAAAGTATCAACGAGTAAGGACGTCTTTTAATAGCTTCCGTTAATTGTCCGCCTTCATCATATCCGACATATCCAGGAGGTGCTCCGATGAGTCTTGATACCGAATGCTTTTCCATATATTCGGACATATCAATTCTGACCACAGCCTTCTCATCGTTAAACATGAATTCACTTAAAGCCTTGGCAAGTTCGGTCTTCCCGACTCCTGTAGGTCCTAAAAACAGGAATGAACCTATCGGACGTCCACGTTCATTCAATCCGGCTTTTGACCTCCTGATAACATTTGCAACCGCATTAACAGCCTCGTCCTGACCGACAACCCTCTTCTTTATTATATTTTCCATTCCGAGAAGTTTCTCTTTCTCTCCGCTAAGAAGTTTGGAAACCGGTATCCCTGTCCATCTATAGACTACATCCGCGATATCTTCTTCGGTAACCAATTCCGTGAGAATCTTTTTTTCAGATTGTAATTCGTCAAGTTCCGACTGAATACGCTCGATATCCCGTTCATTTTCAGGAATACTTCCGTACTGAATCTGTGAAGCGGTTTCAAAATCGTTTTTTCTTTCCGCTTCATGCTGTTTCATCCTTAGATTATCAATTTCCTCTTTCTTATCCCTTAACTGACTGATTAACGATTTTTCACTGTTCCAATGTTCTTTGATTTTATCTCGTGAAAATTTTAGATTTTCAAGATCACTGGCAATATTTTTTAATTTATCCTTTGAATCTTTGCTGTTTTCCTTTTTTAAAGCTTGTCTCTCAATCTCAAGTTGTAATATTTTTCTTTCCAACTCATCCAACTCTTCAGGCATCGAATCAATCTCAATTCTCAGTTTTGAGGATGCTTCATCAATAAGGTCAATAGCCTTATCCGGCAAAAATCTATCCGTTATATATCTTTCCGAAAGTGTCGCAGCTGATATTAATGCCGCATCCGTTATTTTAATCCCATGATGAATCTCGTATTTTTCCTTTATCCCGCGGAGAATTGATATCGTCTCTTCTACGGTTGGTTGCTTCACATAAACAGGTTGAAAACGTCTCTCAAGGGCAAGATCTTTTTCTATATATTTTTTATACTCATTCAGAGTAGTTGCTCCTATCGACCTCAATTCACCCCTTGCAAGAGGAGGTTTCAACATATTAGATGCATCAACCGAACCTTCCGAAGCTCCGGCACCGACAATTGTGTGAAGTTCATCCATGAACAAAATTATACGACCGTCAGATTCAATAACCTCTTGAATCACGGCCTTAAGACGTTCTTCAAACTCTCCCCGATATTTTGCTCCGGCAAGGAGACTCCCCATATCAAGAGAAATTATCCTCTTATCTTTTAAAATATCAGGGACATCCTTCTGAACAATCCTTAGGGCAAGCCCCTCGACAATAGCTGTTTTCCCCACTCCCGCTTCACCTATAAGCAACGGATTATTCTTAGTCCTTCGAACAAGGACCTGCATAATCCTTCTTATCTCTTCATCTCTGCCAATCACCGGATCAAGCTTTCCTTCCATTGCCAGCTCTACAAGGTCTTTCCCATATTTTGCAAGGGGTTGGATTTTGTCTTCCGGATTTTGATCGGTAACCCTATTCCCTCCCCTCAGCTGCATAAGGGCTTTGAGAAATAACTCTTCATTTAACCCGTGCCTGTTCATAATTGATGCGGCATCACTTTTTAACTCAAGAAGTGAAATAAAAAGATGTTCCGTAGATACATAATCATCTTTAAATCTTTTTGAAACTTTTAAAGAATTATCAATAACTTTCCTAAGATCCTTTCCGATATATTGATCTCCTCCGGAAACTTTCGGAAGTTTCTCCACTTCGGAATTCAAATCGGATATTATTGCACTTGAATTAATACCGGATTTTTTAATAACTTCCGGAACAATATTCTCATTATCAACAATTATCGAATAAGCCAGATGGATGGAACCGACCTCTTGATTCCCATTCTCACCTGCATATCTAACACTATCTTCCACCGTCTTATTTGCTTTTAAAGTAAATTTATCTTGATTCATAACCGACTCCTGCTCTCCTTTCCTATACAAATTATTTACTACACTATATTATATTATTTTTTAAAGATTATTCAAACATTAACTCACCAATAGTATAGCAAAAAACATGCTACTCATGACCACCGTTTGAATGATTTATACAAAAACTCTTTATTAGGCTAACCTTACCTCTTTTATCTCGGGAATTTCAGCAATAATAGTCTGCTCGACATACCCTTTTATAGTCATTGTACTCATAGGACACCCGTTACACGCCCCTGTTAAGTTAACAAGTACAACTCCTTCATCTTCAAGAATATCAACAAGCTCAATACCGCCACCGTCAGCCTGAAGAGCGGGTCTTACTTTATCTATAATTTGTTCAACTTTCTCTTTTAAAGTCATTTTAATCTCCTAATCTATACATATTTTAACATTTCATTGAGCGATCTCAAAGCTTTTTTTGCAATCTCATCATCAACTTCTATTTCATATTTTTCATGTTTAAGTGAAAGATACACATCGTTTAATGTAGTTCGCTTCATATTTTGACAAATTTTCGGTCTTAAAGCGGGATAGAATTTTTTATCGGGGTTTTCCCTCCTCATCCTCTCCAGTAATCCCTCTTCCGTTGCAACTATAAATTCTTCCGAATCCGAGGATGAAGCATATTTAAGGATACCGCTTGTTGATAAAATTTCATCAGCCATTTCCGCTATTTCACTTCTGACTTCAGGATGTGCAATAAATTTTGCTTTGGGATAAAGCTCTTTCATATCGGTAATTTCTCCCTTTTTGATCCGATTGTGAACATAGCAATATCCTTCAAATAAGATTAACTTTTTATCTGTAACCAACGACTGGACATAACTGCCGAGATTCCTATCAGGAATAAAAATAATCTCATCGGCATCAATATTTGAAACCACGGCAACAGCATTTGAAGAGGTGCAACAAGCATCGCTTTCTGCTTTAATACCGGCTCCGGAATTCACATAAGTTACGACTTTTGCTTTGGGGTGTTGCTCCTTTAAGTATCTCAGTTCATCGACCGTTATCATATCGGCCATAGGACATCCGGCATCAAGCCTCGGAAGAAGAATTTTTTTTTTCGGAGAAAGAATCTTTGCCGTCTCCGCCATAAATTTTACTCCGGCAAAAATAATTATTTTATTTTTTACATTTGCCGCCAACCTGCTCAGTTCAAGAGAATCTCCGAGGTGATCGGCTATCAACTGCACTTCACCAATCTGATAATTATGAGCAAGAATGACCGCATCTTTCTCCACCTTCAATTTATTAATTTTTTCTGTTAATTCAACCATTTTTGTCCTCTATTTATTCTATTACAGATTCTGATTTCGGTCAAATTCAAAAGGGAATGAAAGATTAATAGAAAAGAGAAATCTAACAATATTGAATTAGACACGGAATTGGTATAAAATCGTCCCAATGGAAGAGAACAAAACAGGGTTTATAGGCGGACAAAAAGATATACTTGACAACAAAAAAAACTCTTTCACAAAGTATAAAGAATTATTTTTGGGAAAAGTATCATTTTTTTATTTTCTAAAATACGAATTGATAACCACCCTATTTACATCTTTCCCCGGTGCAACCGGATTTATACTTAGAAAAATTTTTTTTAAGAAATTATTCAAACAAGTCGGTAAGGGTGTTGTTTTCGGAAGGAATATGACAATACGTCACCCGAAAAAAATAATAATCGGCAATAACGTTGTTTTCGATGATAATTCGGTAATTGACGCAAAAGGTATCGGAAACAAAGGTATACTTATTGCGGACAATGTCCTTATCGGAAGAAATTCCGTTTTATCATGCAAAGGCGGGGATATTGAAATCGGGGAATTTTCAAATATAGGTCCCGATAATATCATAATTTCAGAAAGTTCAATAATTATAGGAAAATACGTTTTCACCTCGGGAAAGTTATACATGATAGCAGGGGGAAATCACAGTTTTGACAGAAGAGACATCCCTATCTGGAAACAACCGTCTGTATCCAAAGGGGGAATATCTATCGAAGATGACGTTTGGATAGGAGCTTCATCTACAATACTTGACGGAGTAAAGATCGGAACAGGTGCCGTCATCGGTGCAGCAACACTGGTTCACAAAAAGATCAAACCTTATACGGTTTCGCTTGGAATTCCGGCACAACTCGTAAAAAAAAGGTAGATACAAAAAAGGAGTTAAATTGGGTAAAATCTTAAGAGATATTAAAAAAGCCGAACATGAAAATTTTGAATTGATTATTGCAGGGGGTGGGATCTACGGAATAATGCTTTTACTTGAAGCATCCAGGAGAAATATTAAAACACTCTTACTTGAAAAAGATGACTTCGGAGGTGCAACTACCTTAAACAATTTAAAAACAGTTCATGGAGGACTAAGATATTTACAATCCCTCGATTTGGTAAGATTCAAAGAATCCGTTAAGGAAAGGAAGTGGTTTATTAAATATTTTCCGGAATATGTGAACAAAATGCCATGTATAATGCCACTGTATGGAAAAGGACTTAAAAGAACAAGCATTATGAGGATTGCTCTTCTTCTGAATGACATATTCTCTTTTTACAGAAACAGGGGTATCAATGAAGAGAAAAAACTACCTAACGGTAAAATAGTCTCAAGCAAAAAAACTTCGGAATTATTCACCGGAGTAGACAAGGAAAGGTTAAAGGGCAGTGCATTATGGTATGACGCTAACATTGAAGAGTTCCAAAGACTCTTAATGAAAATACTCCATGGCTGCATTGACCTCGGGTCTACTGCATTGAATTATGTTAAAGCGGAAAAAATAGTAACGGAGAACAATGAAGTTAAGGGAATTTCTTGTGTTGATGGAGAAACCGGAAAAATAATTAACTTTACAGGAAACAAAATAATAAATGCTGCAGGACCATGGAGCAGAGAATTATCCTCTGCTATTGACAAAGACTATCCCGAATTGTTTAAGAAGAATCTGATGTTGTGGAATATCTTATTCGATAGAAAAGCTCTGTCCAAATCGGCATTAGGTCTGACTCCTTACAGAGGGAAAGGGCATACATATTTTTTCCATCCTTGGAAAGGGAGACTGCTTATAGGAACAGGTGAAATAGTTGTTGGTGATATAAAAAATAATGTTATCGTTCCGAGAATAGAGATCGATAAATTTATCAAAGATATCAATTCTGCCGTTCCGGGAATTAACTTGAAAAGTGAGGATATATTAAAAATTTACTCCGGTATTATTCCGGCAACTGAATCCGGTAAACTTTCAAAACGACCGACAACAATCGACCATTCATCCCAAGGAGGACCAAAAGGTCTTTTTAGTATTTCGGGGGTTAAATTTACAACCGCCAGACTTGTGGCTGAAAAGACAATAAATCAAATTTTCCCTAACATAACTCCTTTGAGTTATGATTTGATATTTTCAGAAATAAAAGATAATGACGATGTCACTTTTGAATATGATGAGAATATTAGTGAGAAAAATCTAAAAAAACTAAAAAAAATTGTTGAAGATGAATCTGTCTTACACCTTTCCGACCTTGTTCTTCGGCGAACAAGCCTCGGTGAAAATCCGAAAAGATCCCTTAAATCAGTTGAGAAACTTAGATCGCTTTTTAAAAAAGGAAATGCTTGGTGGGACAAAGAAATAAAAGAACTGGAAGAAGAACTGAAGTTGGAGAATTAGAGATGAAAAAAGTGCTTGTTACCGGCGGAACCGGATTTACGGGAAGCTATTTATGCAAAGCTCTCATTGAGAAAAAATATGATGTTACGGCTCTTGTCAGAGAAGGGAAGGAAATTAAAGAACTTGAAAAATCGGGAGTAAAAAAAATAATCGGTGACCTTGCCAAACCCGAAACATTAAGCGGGAAGCTTAAAGGGTTTGATACGGTCTTTCATATTGCAGCACTTTACAGAGTCGAAGGAGTCTCAAAAAACCTTTTTACAATAGTAAATGCGGAAGGGACACGTACACTATTGAACGAATCGGTAAAAAGCGGTGTTAAAAGATTCATACATTGTAGCACAGTCGGGGTTCAGGGTGAGATAAAAAACCCTCCTGCAAAAGAAGATGCACCCTATTCTCCCGGAGATCACTATCAAGAATCAAAACTGGAAGGAGAAAAAATTGCTCTTGATTTCTTCAAACAAGGAAAAATAGGAGGAGTGGTAGTAAGACCGGTGGGGATTTACGGACCCGGGGATACAAGATTTCTTAAACTGTTCAAACATATTTATCGGGGAAATTTTAAAATGATAGGGAAAGGAAAAGCTTTATATCACCTGACTTACGTAGAAGATCTTGTTGACGGAATTATCCTTGCCGGTAAAAAGGAAAATATATCCGGAGAAATATATACTCTCGGAGGAGAGGGATTTCTCCCACTTGATGAATTGATCTCTCTTATCGGGAAAGTATTGGGGAAGAAAGTATCAGCATTAAAAATCCCGTTACTTCCGATCTACATTGCTTCGTGGATATGCGAAATAGTATGCAGACCGCTAAAGATCGAACCTCCTCTGTTCAGAAGGAGGCTTGACTTTTTCACCAAAGACAGGGCTTTTGATATTTCCAAAGCAAAAAAAGAACTGGGATACTCTCCGAAAATGCCACTTGAAAAAGGGTTGAGAATCACTGCAAAATGGTATAAAGAAAAAGGACTTTTGTGATGGATAACAACAAAAACAGAACTATTTTTATTGACGGTCATGCCCATCTGTACGATAACTTTGATCCTGACTTGTTCATTAGTTCAATAACAGATAATTTTAATAGATATGCAAAGTCCAAAGATCATATTTATTCGGATGCCGCAAAAATGATCTTTTTAACCGAATCAAAAGATAACGATTTCTTCGGCAGAATAGAGGACAACTCCCTCCCCATAAAAAATTCGGATATTCACTCCGAAAAAACAGGTGAAAAAGGATCGCTGTTACTTAAACAGAACGGGAATGACCTCTTTTATATAATCAAAGGACGGCAGATAGTAACTAAAGAAAATCTGGAAATCCTTTCAATAGGACCATCATCTGCAAAAATCGAAGACGGTTTGCCTGCATTTGAAGTTCTTGAACTGATTAAAGAACAAAATGATATTGCAATACTCGCATGGGGAGTTGGCAAATGGCTTTTTAAAAGAGGGGAAATTGTAAAAAATATTTTGGAAACATTCGATTATCCCCTATTGTTAGTCGGTGATAATAGTGCAAGACCATCCGTCTGGCTTAAACCGTTCATATATAGAAAAGCTGACAAATCGGGAATCCCTATCGTCAACGGATCCGATCCTTTACCTCTTGAGGGAGAGAGTCAAAGAGCGGGTTCATATTTTTTTATGGTCAAGGGAAAATTTGATTCCGATAAACCGATGAGATCTGTAAAAGAAATTCTCTCTTCGGATTCAAACAGATTAAAATTTTTCGGAGAAAGAGATTCGTTGTTGACTTTTTGTAAAAGACAATCAAAAATCCTCCTGAAAAAATACACGTAAATTGGGGTGACGGTGCTTGACATCTTGACAGTATCACTTTTGCTCTTTCCTAAATCT
>CAYRAO010000019.1:0-49010 GCA_964422395.1 uncultured Clostridia bacterium | reverse complement strand
AAATCTTGACAGTACAAGAGTAAACAATTAGAATTGATTTAATAAGGAGAAAACATGTTTGGAAGTCTTGGAATTTGGGAAATACTGTTGATCGTAGTTGTTATTGCGTTGTTATTCGGTGGGAAAAAACTTCCGGAACTTGGAAAAGGCCTCGGAGACGGAATTAAAAATTTTAAAAATTCCCTAAAAAAGGATGACACCGAAGACTCCGGAGAGGAAAATAGAAATTCAGATAATGAGAAGGGAAATTGAAGAAGCTGTAGAAAATAGAAAAAAAAAGCAATCGGAAGTTGACAAGATATTAAAAGAACTTGGGAAACTTTTAGGAAGTTTTTCTGTTTTCAAGAGGAAAAAAGATAAAATAGATGAAAAATTTTCTCTTTTCGGTAAAAAGATACAAGATTTAATTTCAATCCAAGATAAAGAGTGGGATACCTTATCAAACAATCATTACAACTCTGTATTCACTTCTCTTCAGACTCAGATAGATAACCTGGATGCAAAATATTCCAACATCAGGACTCTGCTTAAAAATTTCAGCGACCTTGAAGCTTCTCTAAACAAACTAACCGATTTTTTAAAAGGAGTTGTTCCCGAAAGTAAAATTAACGAGATAAATAAGATTAAAGATAAAATTTCTCCTTACCAATATTCTGATTTTGAAAAAAGATTCAGAGGGAGCATGGAACAGATTGAAGAGAATCTAAAAAAATATGTTCCGTATTTTAAAAACTCTTTAAATGTTCTTGATATAGGCTGTGGCAGAGGTGAATTTGTATCGATTCTCAACAAGAACGGCATTAATGCCTCCGGAATCGATATCTCGGATTCAATGCTCAGAGAAGCTTCGGAAAATGGATTAAAATGCTCAAAAAGCGATGCTCTCGAATATCTCAAGAATAAAAAAGATGAATCTATCGGAGGTATCTTTGCTTCGCAGGTAATCGAACACTTTGAACCGGAATATTTAAAAGAGATAATCAGAGAATCTTTTCGAGTACTGATCCCTGATTCTCCCGTAGTTCTGGAGACAATCAACCCTCTCTCGTTATTTGCTCTAACAAATATATATTTTCTTGATATAACTCACAAGAAACCTCTGCATCCCGAATTCATGAGGTATATGTTTGAGAGTACCGGATTTTCCAAAGTCGAAATACTCTACTCGGAACCTCTCCATGATCATTTCCTTGAAGAGATATCTCCGGAAGAAAAAACAGGGAAAACCTTTAACTCAAATGTTGATAAACTAAATAAAATGCTATTTACCTCTCCGGACTATGCAGTATACGGAGTAAAATGATGGATAAGATAAGAAATTTCTCGATTATTGCACACATTGATCATGGGAAAACAACTCTTTCCGATAGAATTTTAGAGATTACCGGAGCTGTATCCAAAAGAGAAATGCAGGAACAGATTCTCGACTCAATGGATTTGGAAAGAGAGAGAGGAATAACTATAAAATCCCATTTCGTAAGCATCAAATATAAATATAAAGACGGTAACGAATATACGTTAAACCTGATAGATACACCCGGACATATTGATTTTAATTATGAGGTTTCAAGATCCCTTTCTGCATGTGAAGGTGCTCTTTTGGTGATAGATTCCACTCAAGGTGTTGAAGCCCAAACCGTTGCAAATACATACCTTGCCCTTGAGAATGATCTTGTCTTGATACCGGTAATGAACAAAATTGATCTTCCGAATAATGAATTGGAAAAATCTTTGGATCAGATGGAAAACGTGATAGGAATATCAAGAGACGAAGCGATTAATGTAAGTGCAAAGACAGGAAAGGGTGTTGAGGAGACATTAAATGCCGTCATCGAAAGGATACCTCCTCCAATCGGCAATCCCGAATTACCTCTAAAAGCAATGATATTTGATTCTTGGTTTGATCCCTACAGAGGAGTAATCATCCTTATCCGACTTGTTGATGGAAAATTGAATAGGGGTGATAAAATAAAATTCTTATCCAATAACGCCACATACGAAATAAACGAGCTTGGCGTCCACACTCCGAAAACACATCCTCTTGATTATCTTTCCGCCGGAGAAGTAGGATACATTATCGGAAGTATCAAGAAAATTTCAGAAGTTAAAATCGGAGATACGGTAACTCTGGCAAAGGAAGAAAATGTTCAAAGTTTTCCAGGATTCAAAGAACCTATGCCAATGGTTTTTGCAGGTTTTTATCCCGGAGAAGGATCGAATCACGATGAATTGAGAGAAGCAATAGAAAAGCTTACCCTTAATGATGCATCTCTTAAATTTGAACCGGAAACCTCACCGGCACTTGGAATCGGTTTCAGATGCGGATTTTTGGGACTGCTTCATAAAGAAATTATTCAGGAAAGGCTTGAAAGAGAATATAATTTGTCAATTGTAACAACATCACCTTCGGTCAGATACAAGGTTACAACGACAAAAGGGGAATCTTACGAAATCGAATCTCCCGGTGCTCTCCCTGATCCTCAAAAACTTGCATTTATTGAAGAACCTTTTATTGAAGCAATAATAATCACTCCGGACGAATACCTCGGGAATATAATGAAACTACTTCAAAACAGGAGGGGGATCCATAAAAAAATGGACTATATTAGTTCGAAAAGAGTACATCTTACTTATGATCTTCCCTTAGCAGAAGTACTCTATGATTTTTTCAATAAAGTTAAATCCATATCGCAGGGATACGCATCATTTGATTATGAACTCCTTGATTACAGAAAGTCCCCCTTAGTCAAGTTGGATATCCTGATTAACGGGGAACCTATTGATGCTCTGGCTATTATCGTTCATAAAGATAAGGCTTTCAACTTTGGAAATTTGCTCACATCAAAACTAAAAAAAGTTATCCCCAAACAGATGTTTGAAGTTGTACTCCAAGCGGCAATTAACAAGAGAGTAATTGCAAAAACAGTTGTAAAAGCTTTAAGGAAGAATGTTCTCGCCAAGTGTTATGGCGGGGATATCTCAAGAAAAATGAAGCTTCTTGAAAAACAGAAAAAAGGGAAAAAGAGAATGAAACGGATTGGGAAAGTTGATATTCCTCAAGAAGCTTTCCTTGCAGCCCTTGAACTTGATGATTAGTTCCGATAAGAAAAAATCATACCTTTAAACTATCGGCTTTAAGAAGTCTCCGTCTTTTAAGCGATGTCTCAATCAAAGATTTAAAAGAGAGTAACGCAATAAACAAAAAACCGTACTGAAAAAGGACTAAAAACGGTAACACAAACCACATATGATTAATAAACGCAATATATACCGCTATTGAAAAGTATATCCCCAATATCAATTCAATAGACGGGATCAACAATTTCATCTTAGCTCTATATTTCTTCTTAGTCCAATCCTCTTCACTATTTCCTACTCCGAACTTCGGAGTTCTGATAAACTCGGTTTTATAATTAAAAAGAGCTTCAAGAACCGCTACGGAATTATTTACAGATAAACCGATTCCGAGTCCCATCAAAAACGGGAGATATTTAAAAGTACTTTTCCATGTGGAGCAAATATATTTTTGTGAAAGTAGGTAAAAAGCGGAGATAGAGGTGGTAGCAAGGAGAAAAAGAGGTATATCTATAACGAGCCATCGACTCCAATCAAGATTCGTTCTAACAATAATTAGAGGAAGAATAAGTAGTGAAAACGGTATCATGACAAGATAATTCACATTTCCGGCAAGGTGAAAAACCGATTCCACTTTTACTTTTAAAGGATAGTCCGATTTAAAAATCATCCACAATAGTTTCTTGGCTGTTTGAATTGAACCCTTCGCCCAACGATGCTGCTGACTTTTAAATGCTATTATATCTACAGGAAGTTCAGCCGGTACCTCATGCATAGGGAGATAAACAAACTGCCATCCCTTCATCTGAGCTCTGTAACTCAGATCAAGATCTTCGGTAAGGGTATCATGCTGCCACCCCCCTGCATCGGTTATTGTCTCTTTTCTCCAAATTCCAGCCGTACCGTTAAAATTAAAAAACCTTCCTGTCCTATTTCTTGCAGTATGTTCAATAACAAAATGTCCGTCAAGAAAAATTGCCTGTAGTTTGGTTAAAAGAGAATATTCTCTATTAACATGTCCCCATCTCATCTGAATCATACCGATTTTCGGATCGGTAAAATAGTGGATCGTTTCATTTATAAAAGAAGGAGTCGGCAAAAAATCCGCATCAAAAACAGCAATAAATTCACCTTTTGCCTTTGCCATCCCTTCTTCCAATGCACCGGCTTTAAATCCTCTCCTGTCCGTTCTGTGAATGTATTTTATGTCATAACCCTGATCTTTGTAGTACTGAACTCTTGCTTTTGCAATCTCAATAGTTTCATCCGTTGAATCATCAAGAACCTGTATTTCAAGCAACTCCTTCGGATAATCGGTCTTTACAACACTATCAATAAGCCGTTTTACAACATACATTTCATTGAAAATCGGGAGCTGGATTGTAATTGGAGGTAACAATTTAAATTTTTGCTTGGGAAATTTGTCACTATTTAGAGTCTTAATAAAAAGATATGCAAGGTAGTAACGGTGACTCCCGTAAATTGATAAGAAGCCAAGTAATATGAAATAAACAATAATTAGTGTGTAATTAAAATCGCTCAATGTTGTATTTCCAAAAAAAATGTTGTGCCGATTATATTAACTCATTTTAATTGAAAAAACAAGCAAGATATAACAAAACGTATACTCTGAGATCAAATAAATAAGAAAGTCTACTCTTCTAACCTAAAATATATAGAGGAGATAGACATACTCTCCTATATAAACGGGATTAAAGAAATACTTCTCCTTTTTTTCCCTCTTTTATCCGCTTTAATTTGTCCTTAAGTTTTTTGATCCTTAATTCTTGCATCTTCTTCATTTTTGCATCTTTTTGCATAACACTCTGTTCAATCATCTCCAATTCCCTTGCTTTTTTCATTTTCTCAATCATCATTTTTCTCTCTCCATTTCCCTTCATTATCGTTTCAATTTCAATTTCCGGTACACTCTCATTAATCCCTAATGACCGTCTCAAATCTATAACACTTCCTGTATCATCTCCAAAAAACATTGTGCCAAAAGAAGATCTTGCACCCAGTCTTACTGTAACATTCTTAATCTTTTTATGTCGTAAAAATTTAATTCTGATTTTATCGCCTTTATTTTTTTCTCTAATAATCTCAAAAACATCTTCGGGGCACTTAACCGTTTTTTCATCAATCTTTAGAATCACATCTCCTGAAATCATTCCCGCCTTCTTTGCAGCACTATCTTTTATAACACTCGTTACCAATGCACCACCATCTTTTTTTACTCCGAAATATTTTGCAAAATCATCGTCCATGGATCTCATTTCAACCCCAAGATATCCGATTTCTCCCATTTTAAATTCTTTTAGCATTTTTAATTTCCCACGAAGTTTATTGTTGTCAAAATAAAAAGAGAATCCTTTTCTATCACTCTTCCCAAGGACAACCGATACACTTTGCTTCTTACCGTCACGAACAAGTTGAATTTTTATCCTTGTATTAGGTTCTGTGTTACCGAGAACTTCCGTCACATCATCTGGTCTACGAGTTTTAGTATCCCCAATGTACTGTATCACATCATACTTTTTTATACCGTATTTAGCTGCCGCCTCACCCTCAATCACTTTTGTCACAAGGACTCCGAACTTAACACCGAACTCTTCTCTGTCATCTCCGGACAGTTTTTCTATATTCACTCCGAGATAACCCTTTCCTTTGCTTTTTCCCGCATAACTCTTCACTGATAAAAATGTAAATATCAGAAAAAAAGTAAATAAAGTGAGATATATTTTCCTTTTTTGATTCTTTTTTAAAAATTCCATAATCACACCTCCAATTCGTTTTTTGTTACTATAGACAACAAAGTAAACAAAAAAGTTTCAAAAGTTCTTAACAAAAAATTTATAATAAATCAAACAGAGAGGGATTGGAAATTAGTTTGATTTTATTTATGCGTGACAATTTTTTTATTTTTTTCTCTTTTTTCAATGCCGAACCGTACGATTCGACTATCTTTTGAAATACTACTTCCAACGGTCCCCTTCCTCTCAGATACTTTGCTCCCTTCCCGTTTTCATGTTCTCCGACTCTTCTTTTGACACTTTTCGTAACACCGGTATAATAACTCCCGTCTCCACACTGTAAAATATAAACACTCCATTGAATATTATCGGACATTTTTGTCATATATTTCTCAAATATTTGCAAACTTAGCAAAATATTTCCGGCATATTCTCAACATCTTTCCAGAATGTTTCATCTATTTTCAGATCATATGAATAACAATTTATATACGTCACAAAATTTTTTACATTCATGAAATATTTTAAATTGAATTGTGCAATGCTCTCCCTTTCCATTTCACACACCAAATGTTCATTTGCCTGTTTTACGAGTTCGGTCAGAAGGCATAACGCTTCACCTTTTCCAATTTTTTTTATACTATGTGCGGAATTTCTATCAATCAAAATAACCGAATTAACAGGAATGGGATTATTGAATTTAACGGTTTTGAATTTAATCTTATCCTCTTTCCATAGTATCCTGCTCCATGTCGGAAACGGATGTGCGGAATATCCGGTTTTGGAATTTTTTACAACGAGCGTAAGATCATCTGAAAGAGAAGACCACGGGGAAAATAACATTGCACTTGCAGTAGATTTCCCTGATCCTGAAGCACCCCCTAACAAAACACCTCTCCTATCACCAACCGCACCGTCAAAAAATTCTACAAGTCCCGAATGGATGACGAATCCTCCATGGTTAAAAAAACAGCTTCCGAGAACGGCAGACAGGCGGGACAATTGTCTCCACATCCACTCTTCCTTTGACAAATAATCTTCTGCTTCAGTTTGATTTTTAATCTCTTTTGATTCTCTCGGTTTCAACCTAAATAATTTCTCGGGATCCAATTTCACTTTTATCTCACCGATTCCTGACTTTTTACAAATTTCGGAATAATCAGGAAATCTTTTATCCTCCGTATGAGAATGGACCTTTATCGTTTTAACTGTCCCATCCTGAATTTCCTCAATATTCAATTCAAAAGACTCGGCAAATATCGAAACAACCTCTTCTGAATTTTGATCTGCCGATTTAACAAGTATAGGTTCGTTCTCTCC
The DNA here is from genome assembly GCA_964422395.1 of uncultured Clostridia bacterium. Classification (GTDB taxonomy): domain Bacteria; phylum Acidobacteriota; class Aminicenantia; order UBA2199; family UBA2199; genus UBA647. The sequence goes on along the minus strand of CAYRAO010000019.1, from coordinate 41,862 downwards.
AATTCTAAATATATAACCTCTCACAGTAAATTACTTCCAATGATCCAAACTAAAGTTATCATTACCTTTTATGAATACAAACATCCTTCTGTGAAGTCTACCGATCAAATTTAACACATCAACCGCCGCTATATCTCTATTAATGAAAAATCTTTTAGCAATTACATCACTGATATCCCCTAACGTCTTCTTTCCATCTATTTCCTTCCATATCTCAAGACCTGAACGGTTAAATCCAATAGTTTCAGCTGTAAGGGAATTAAAAATGACTACATAATCACCAAAATCCTCTACAACAGCAACCTCGTCTCGCCTAACTGGCCTCAGTGACAGATTCATGCATTGATTTATCATAAAAAGGGTATTAAGTAACATGCATCCCTGATCTGCACCCATTAGGATCATTACGGCCATAATTACCTGCTTCACAATACCATCGGCCATCTATTCCCGACACACAATCACCTAGGCCCGGACCATCTCCGGTACTGCAGAATTGACCGCCCCAACCACTGGCTCCGGTAATACACTGCTCACTACCACTTGCCGAACCTCCGGTAAAACATCCTAAAATAGCATCCTGACCCGTCACAGTTCTCGATTTTGCTCCGAGATCAAAGCACTTAGGAGTAGTGTATGATTTTTTGCTTTTCTCATCCATTTTTACACAATCCTTCCCAATTTTAAAGCTATTTTACATAATTTTTAAAAAAAAATCAACTTTTTGTACAATGATAAGTAAACACAACTAAATCCTCGATTTAAAATTGATTATAAAAACAAGTCTCTTTTCTCTACAACTGAAATGTTGATTGTGAAATTTTTAGATATTTCACCATTTTTTTCAACTGTTTTTCAAAGTATGAGATATCCCCATTTGCCATATCAAATGCAGCTTTAGAGGCTTTAACAGCTTCCTCATATTTTTCATTTAGCAAATAAGCTTCTGCAAGTGTATCCAATATATGAGCTTTCGCTTTGAGAATAACAGCATCTTTTGCAAGTTTCAATCCTCTCTTTTTCTCTCTTTGGGATTCATCTTTACATGTGATAAGGAGCCATGCCAAATTATTCAAAACTTCAGGTTGCTCATATTTAATTGACAGCGATCTATCATAATAGTACTTTGCCTCACTCCACTTCCCCATTTCATGATTCAATGTAGCAATAGCCGAATAGAGTCTATGATCAAGAGGGGATTTCTCAATACTTTTCTTCAAAACTCGAATCATCATCCCCTTTTCCATTCCCGAACCTAAAGCTTTTATCTTCGGATTTACACTTGTGGCAAGGACAGCTAATATAACCACAACGTATATCCAGATTTTACTTTTCACTTTATTTCTGTGACGTATTACCTCTGCCGGATTATTTACACACTTTTCCAAAAAATCAATTCGTTCTCTTATTGAAAAATGGTGCCAATTTGACCCTTTTTTTTCCCTAATCCCTGAACTAAGTTTTTCAAATGAACTGATAAGGGGAAGCGGGTCGGTTCCGGATTCAAGACAATATATATCTGCCTCACGCTCAAAATTTCTCATAAAGTACCCGAAGATAAATCTGAAATAAACAATAAACATTACTATAGAGACAATCCCTGTCATAAGATAAAAAGGATTTATTCCAAGCAAAGTGATATTCTCAGTTAGCATTGAGATTCCCAATGGTGAACTAAGTACAACTATTCCGAAAACACTCATGACAACATCACTCAATATAGCAAATCCGATAAAAAGCAATAGATAATACAACACATGTCGCCTCTTTACATGACCGATTTCATGACTCACTACTCCGATGATTTCTTCCATTGATAACAATTTCATTAGTTCTGGAGTTATCAGAAGGTATCTCGAAAACGGGAAATACCCTAACACTCCTGCTGTCATTAAATTTTTTCCAAAAGAATCCCATGAAAAAATTCCTTTAAATTTCACCCCGTTTTTTTTTACAAATTTATTTATCTCATCTTTTATTTCACCCTCTTCCAAAGGTTTGCAATCCCATAATTTAATTATCAGAACAGGTCCTATTATTAAAAAGAAAACAAGAAATATCCCAAGCAGGATTACTTGAAAAAAAGGAGAATTGCTTTTATCCGTTATCCAACTAACGTTAAAGAGTCTCAGAATATCTGTTCCGAGAGTGAGTATCATCCAGGGAATTATTATTGCCGTATTAAACTTTATGTTATTAAAAATATGTTTTTTTAATCCGTCGGACAAATATATTATCTCTCCGGCCAACTTATATCCCCAATACCATATTATCGTAAAATGAAGTATTAATACTGTAAAAATAATCATGTCTGCAATAAAAGTTATTTCACCGAACCTGAAAACAGAATTTATAATTACTTTCAGATCAAAAAGATAAATCTCAAGTGAAAAAACAATTAAAGCTTTAACCATTAAAATATCCGTCATCTTTAAATATCCAGGCTTAAATAATCCGGTGTGAATTTCACCCTCAATATACTTCCGCTTTAAACTAATATAGGAATTTTTTGTATAGTAAGAAAACAGTAGCATCAAAATAAAAATCACTATAATATCTATAAAAAAAGGGAGTATTTTGTTAGATTCCGCCGGAGCAGTTAGAAAGATAGCTAAAGCAATAATAAAGTATAAAAAATTTCTATAAATCATGATCGATAAACAAGAAGTTTTCAGTCCACCTCTATTGTAATATTTTATATCTTACTCCGATAAATTGCAATAGTCGAATATGGATGATAGAATGAATTTTCTTAAACAAGGTGAAACTAATGGGAAAAAACGTATATGATAATATTCTTGATTTAATAGGTAACACACCTCTGGTAAAGCTAAACAAAGTTACATCCGATGTAAATAGCGAAATATATGCAAAACTTGAATTTATGAACCCTATGGGAAGTGTAAAAGACAGAGCGGCAAAGTATATGATAGAAAAAGCGGAAGAAGACGGAAGGATAAAGAAAGGTCAACTTATTATTGAGAGTTCCTCCGGAAATACCGCTCTCGGACTTGCTCTTGTTTCTATTCAAAAAGGATATAAACTGAAAGTAATTGTAAGAGATAAAATAAGTAAAGAAAAAATCAATCAGCTTGAGGCACTTGGCGTAGATGTTCACAAAGTTGACAGCACACTTCCTCCTGACGACCCCAACAGCTACAATCTTATTACTCCAAAAATTGTTAAAGAGACTCCCGACTCATACTTCCCCGATCAACACAACAACCGTGAAAATAACGATTCCCACTATTACTCGACAGGACCTGAGATTTGGGATCAGATGGACGGAAAAATAGATTATTTTATAGCCGGAATGGGAACCGGAGGTACCTTGGGAGGAGTGGCAAAATATCTAAAGAGTAAAGATAACAATATTAAAGTTATTGCCGTTGATCCCATCGGATCTATTTTTTACAACTATTTTAATACCGGAGAAATATCAGAGTCTTCTCCATACCTCATAGAAGGTCTCGGCGATGAATTTCTGATTGAGTGTGCCGATTTTTCTAATATTGACGAGATGTATCAGGTGTCTGACAAGGACTCTTTTAAATATGCGAAAAAGTTAATGAAGGAAGAAGGAATTCTCGGAGGAGGATCCAGCGGTGCAGCTCTATGGGGTGCATTAAAACTTGCCCGTTCTTTAAAAAAATCTGCCAGAATAGTGACAATCTTTCCTGACGGAGCTTCAAGATATCTCAGTACTGTTTTCAATAACGAATGGATAAAAAAAAATAATTTGCTTTAGGTTAAGTTATTTTAAACAATTATAAGACGGAAATAACCATATAATTTCAACATCGATTGACATAACATCATTTTTAAACTATATTATTATTTCATATTTTTTTGGAAATAATTATGAAATTTGAAAAATCTGTCTCTGTGCTATCGGAGAAGCAGGGAATAATGGGAATAAATATTGGGAAACATCTTTTGGACAACGGTATAAAGCCATCGTACCAAAGAATGAAAATTTATGAATATTTGATAACAAAAAAAAATCATCCGACTATTGATATGATATACAAGGAACTTCGCCACGATATCCCTACTTTTTCTAAAACTACCGTTTACAATACAATGGAACTGTTTATAAAGAAAGGAATTGCAATAATGCTCACCATTGACGAAAATGAGACCAGATATGACGCAGACACATCTGTTCATACCCATTTTAAATGTGAAAAGTGTTCATACATTTACGATCTTCATACAAATCTTAATGTGATAACCCCTCAAATGCCGAGTGGACATAAAGTGACCGAGCAGCACCTTTATCTTAAAGGAATCTGTAAAACCTGCCTTTCAAGTTATTCCAATTAATTCTATTTCTCTTTTAATTCCGTTAAAACTCCGGAAAAGTCTTTTGGATGTACAAATGCTATCTTTGCTTTATGTGCTCCTATTTTAGGTTCCTTATCAAGCATCCGAATCCCTTTCCCTTCAAAAGAACCGATCTCTTTTTTTATATCATCAACTTCATACGCAATATGGTGTAATCCTCCGCCCCTTTTTTCAATAAATTTTGAGATCGGTGAATCATCCGATAAAGGTTCAAGAAGCTCTATAAAAACATCTCCCACCTTAAAAAAAGCTACGGTTACTTTTTGTTTTTCCACAATTTCGGTTCCGTTAAACTCGAATCCCGGAATTTTTTTATACAATTCGATCTCTTTTTTTAAATTGCTGACCGCAATTGCGATATGATCGATCTTTTTTAACATATTCACCTCCCGATGAAATGTGAATATTAAACCAATATTTGAGTGAAATCAACATAAAATTCTACATTCGGATTATAATTTGATTGCAATTTTTCCTCTAAACTTACCGCTCTCTGCAAGTTCCTGAGCTTTGGAAATATCGGATAATTCAAATAAATTTTCAATTACGGGTTTCACGGTTCCGGTCATAACAAAACCTGTTAGGATCGAAAGATCTATCCCCGAAGATTTTACCATAACAAATTTTGCCTTCTTTTTATTTGGAAAAAAATTAAAAATTTTTCTAAATATAATCTTGGAATCAGGAATGGTGGTTATATAAGTTCCACTGTTTCTCAATAATTTTTTACTCTCCTTAAAAGTAGTCTTTGCCACAACATCAAAAAAAATGTCATATTTTTCATTAGACTCCATTATCTCATTTTTCGAATAGTCATACACCCTATCCGCTCCAATATTTTTGCATAAATCGACATTTTTTTCGCTACAAATACCAATCACTTCGGCACCGAGAGTCTTCGCAATCTGAACTGCAAAAGAACCGACACCTCCCGTAGCACCATTAATGAGAATCTTCACTCCTTCCCTAATATCGGCAAGATAAGTCAATGCTTGAAGAGCAGTTAACGCAGCTACAGGCATTGTTGCAGCTTCTTCAAAAGAGAGCTTTTCTGGTTTTAAGGAAATATTAATCGGGTCTGCAATCAAATATTCCGAATATGCTCCGCCCTTCATCGGATTCAGGAATCCATACACTTCATCCCCCGCTTCATATCCGGAAACATTTTTGCCAACGACTTCAATAACACCGGAAAAATCGGACCCTGCAAATTTAGGGAATTTTTTGCCGGTCAATATTTTAATATCCCCTCGTCTGATTTTATAGTCTATCGGATTAACCGATGATGCTTTTACCTTGATCAACAATTTATTATCCGGCACCATAGGTCGTTCCAATTCTATTATCTCAAGTACATCGGAATCACCGTAGCTATTAAAAATTACAGATTTCATGTTTCCTCCATTTTAATCATATCACTTCCCGACAAAGTAAAAAACCTGTTATAAATCAATGAAAAATAGATAACGATAAATATTACCGTCAGCTCAAACGGCAACCTTATGACTATACCCATACCTTACTCTTCTTAAATAATAATCAAAAGTACCTGTCCCCTTTTAGAAAATATTAATACATTTCATCAAATTAATATACTAAATGTACGGCACCGACTCCATTACTTACAAATAATAATGTGTAACTTCTGATATAATTATAGTTGAATTTAATTTTTTATAAAAATAGGAGAAAATATGAAAGTTAATATAGCTCTTATCGGTGCGGGAAATTGGGGGAAAAACCACCTTAGAAATCTAAATAATCTCGGTGTCCTTCACTCCGTGTTGGAACTCTCAAAAAAAATAATCGACTTACGAAAAAAAGATTATCCCGATGTTAAATTTACTTCCGATGAAGAAGATATTTTAGCAAATAGTGAAATTTCAGGGGTAGTAATTGCCGTTCCCGCTCCTCTCCATTTTAAGCTTGCAAAAAAATATCTACTTGCCGGCAAAGATGTCCTTGTTGAAAAACCTCTGGCTCTTAAAGTGGAAGAAGGGGAGGAACTTGTCAGAATTGCCAAGGATAAAGGTAAAATCCTTATGGTTGGGCATATCCTTCAGTTCCACTCCGCTATAATTCGTCTCAAGAAACTTATAGACGACGGTGAACTCGGAGAACTCAGATATATATATTCAAATAGACTGAATATCGGTACACTCAGGTCGGAAGAAAATGTGTTATGGAGTTTTGCACCTCACGATATTTCACTTATATTGATGCTAATGAACGGAGAGGAACCGTCAAAAATTTCCGCATTCGGTGGTGCTTATGTTAATACGGATATATATGACACGACCATTACCGTACTGGAATTTAATTCGGGTATTAAGGGACATATATTTGTAAGTTGGCTTCACCCATTCAAAGAACAAAAACTTATAGTTGTGGGAAGTGAAAAAATGGCTGTTTTTGATGACATCAGCAAAGAAAAACTTTTCCTTTATCCACATAAAATAAAACTTGAAAACGGAAATATCCCGATAGCACACAAAGCTGAACGTGAAATCGTAAGTTTTGAGACAACTCAACCGCTTGAAGAAGAACTTAACCACTTCATAAAATGTATAAAAGATAGAACCGAACCTAAAACCGACGGCAAAGAAGGAGTGCGAGTTCTGAAAATTCTCAATAAAGCAGGTCTTGCCCTTAGATAAAAAATAATGGAGAAAGCAATGGAAGAGAAAAAATATTTTGTTCATGAGAGCAGTTATATAGATGACAATGTTGAAATTGGTGAAAAGACAAAGATATGGCACTTCTCACATATTCAATCGGGAACCAAGATCGGGGAAAAATGTGTCGTAGGTCAAAATGTTAATATAGGCAACAATGTGATCCTTGGAAATAATATAAAAATTCAGAATAATGTTTCGGTATATGAAGGAGTGAAACTTGAAGACTACGTATTCTGCGGCCCTTCAATGGTATTTACCAACATTCTGGATCCGAGATGTGAGTTCCCTCAAAGAGGTAAAGAATATTATATTAAAACACTTGTTAAGAGGGGAGCTTCTCTCGGTGCTAATTCAACGATAGTATGTGGAAACACAATAGGAAAATATGTTTTTGTGGGAGCAGGTGCGGTTGTTACAAAAAATATTCCCGATTACGCATTGGTAACCGGTATCCCTGCAAAAATATCCGGATGGATGTGCCGATGCGGAGAGAAACTTAATTTATCAAAAGATCCTAAGTCAACCGAATCTGACAAATGTAAACGGTGTAACAGAAAGTACATTAAAAATGGACTATCTGTCTCGGAAAAAGAATAATTTTTTATCTATTCTCAGCTTTATTTGCTTGATATCTGCAAAATATAGGATAAAATAGAATTTATCGGATTATCAGGAGGAAAGAATGCAATTTATCGATTTAAAAACTCAGCAGGAAAAGATAAGGGAAGAAATTGAACAAAATATAAAAAAGGTTCTTGATCACGGAAAGTATATAATGGGACCCGAAATAGAGGAACTTGAGCTAACTCTAAGAAATTATTGCGGCGTAAAACACGCTATCGGAGTTGCCAGCGGTACAGATGCACTACTAATACCTTTAATGGCATATGATATAGGTCCCGGAGATGCGATATTCACGACAACCTTTACGTTTATTGCAACGGCGGAAGTTATTCTTTTGTTAGGAGCAACTCCGGTATTTGTGGATATAGATCAGGAAACGTTTAACATTGATACAAAAAAGCTTGATGAGGCTATTGAAAAAACGGCGAAAGAAGGTCGTTTAAAACCTAAAGGGATACTACCGGTCGATCTTTTCGGACAATCGGCAGACTATGACAAAATAAACGAGATTGCAAAAAAATACAATTTATTCGTAATAGAAGATGCCGCTCAAAGCTTCGGAGCCTCATATAAGGGTAGAAAAACATGTTCTTTAGCAGATGTAGCTTCCACCAGTTTTTTCCCCGCAAAACCTCTTGGTGCCTACGGTGACGGAGGTATGATTTTTACTGATGACGATGAACTCTATAAGAAAATCATATCAATCAGGGTTCACGGAAGCGGTACTGATAAATATAAGAATATAAGAGTAGGGTTAAACGGAAGGCTTGATACCATGCAGGCGGCGGTCCTCCTCGCTAAATTCAAAATCTTTGATGAAGAGATAAAGTTAAGGCAAATTATAGCCGAAAAATACAATAACGCTTTAAAAAGCTCTTTGAAAGTTCCGACCGTTAAATCACACAACATTTCCGCATGGGCACAATATGCTTTACTACATAACGAAAGAGACAAAATCATAAAGCAACTTAAAGATGATGGAATTCCGGTTGCAATCTACTACCCGATTCCATTACACCTTCAGGAAGCATTCTCTCAACTCGGATTAAAGAAAGGTGATTTCCCGATTAGTGAAAAATATTCGGAAGAAATATTCAGCATACCTTTCCACCCCTATCTAAACACAGAAGATCAGGATAAGATCATCAATTCCATTAAATCCGTCTTATAATATAGGATCACGAAAGATAATTCCTATTATTTTTTTACCAAAAAGACGGAAGATAACTCTTGTAAGCTTCGTGAGTTCCATTTAGGAATTTGGGTCTATTTTTAAGTTCGAATTTGCCATTGGTATTCCCGTCTTTGCCGATTTTTTCCAACTTATATTTGTAGAGTGTATTAATTTTGTACTGAGGCATACCGTTTATATATTCAATCCCTTCTATTTCGGAAATATCCGTAACCCTTATTTTGCTGTCGGGAAATCTTGTTAATTGAACTACAACATCAACACCTCTTGATATTACCTGCCTGACAGCCTCTATTCTCATCTCCATACCCTGCAAAAACATATTTTCCAAAGCAAACAATGCATCTTCACAACTGTTTGCATGAAGAGAACTCATACCCGAATGTCCAGAATTAAAAGCTCTCATAAGATCAAAAACTTCTCCCGATCTTACCTCTCCGAGAACTATCCACCGAGGAAACATTCTCAGGGAAGTTATCACCAAATCCCTGAGAGAAATGACAGTATCATCTTCATAATATGCTTTCTTAGATTCGAGAGGTGCCCAAAAAGTATGTTTGAGGCTAAGCTCTCTTGCATCTTCAATCGTCACGACAATATCATCTTCATTAATCAAACTACAAAGAAGATTGAGAAGAGTTGTTTTTCCGGTTCCCGTCCCGCCTGATATTATTATCCTTTTGCCCAATTTAACAATTGCTTCAAGGATACTAACACCATTTTCATCAATTGATCCGAAATTATTCAGATCGGAAAAAGATAGCTTCCGAAAAGGAAATTTTCTTATTGAAATACATGCACCTTCCGAATAAACAGGTTGTATCAATATATTTATCCTTGAACCGTCTTGAAGTCTCCCGTCAAGAATCGGATAATCAAAATTCAGTTTTTTTTTAAAATATTGAGCTATTGTATTGCAAGCTACCGTAAGATCAATATCCTCCTTCCAACTCAAATTTTCCAGTTTAATACTCTCTCCAAACCTTTTTGAAAAAATCTTATCTTTACCATACACAAAAATATCCGTCACATTCGGGTCAATAATCAAATCATTAATAGGGGCAAGAACCACCCCGATTTGATCAATCGGAGCAAACCCTTTTCCTGTCGCCTTCATTTTAACGATTCCAAAACCGAGAATATAAGTAACCAAATATCTTCAAAAGCTTTTTTAATCCCCAATTGATTACCCGTCCCGAACCTATAATAAAAATGTTTCCCAGACTTTTTATTTTTAAAATATACTTCTACAAGTGCACCCGGAAGAGTATGAGGCGTCCTCTTTTTCTCAACATCAAGAAGTGAGATACCTATTTCAATAGAGGAAGATTTTGATATTTTTATTTTATGCGAACCGACTGCTCCGATTAATGATCTAATAAACGCTTTTCTATACTTTCCGGTTTTGTCATTTGTTCTTACGGTTTTAATATGAATGCTTTCACGATCGAATTTAAACCCCTCGTCAAAGTTATATCCCAAGATATCATTTCCTTCCAATTTTTTATAGATACGCATGTTAAAAAATTTCCCGATAGTAAATTTTTTTAATCTAATATCGGCACCGTAAGTTAAAAAAGGCTCCCTTTTTACAATATCTTTTAAAAGCCGGATTTTTTGTTCCGTACTGAATTTATTGAAAAATTCAGGCAATTTCGACTTGCCGATAACAAGACCTCCAAGTAACATAAAAACATTAAAAATCACTAACAATTTCCTTCTCATAATTACTCACCTCCCCTTTTTTATTATTAATCTCATCATCAAGTAATTCGTTTTCACATTGATTTCGTCCAATCATAACTCCGAAAAAAGCCAAAAGGACAATCAATAAAACAGATAAACCAAAAGTATAAATAGATAAGAAACCTATTCCCCGTCTCAATAAGCCAATCCCTAATGTAAGAAAGAAAATGGCACAATACCACCCACCCATAAAGATATCCCCGTTTTTTATCCCCTTTATACCAAGAGAAAAAAAGATGGTTTCTTTTAATATAAGATGTACTTTACGTAGAGAATATTTTGATCTTATCTTTTTTACCATTTAATTATCTCTCAATAATACGATCTTTCCGAAATATCGGAGTAAGCGGATATATCAAGATCGACAGAGAAGTGAACCTTTATTTTAGTACCGGAAGCGACAGTAATAGTCGGAAGGATTGATAATGAATCGGAAGCTAATCTATCGTTTAAATTATTAAAATTCTCTGAAGACCTGTCAACAAAATATGACAAGCCCGATGCTTGTCTAATTCTATTTTGAGCAAATCCGCTAAGACCGTTCAGAGATCCGAAAAGGAGTGACGAGCCGAATTTGGAAAAAAAATGAGAATTCTTTCTCCCTTTAATTCCGAGAGCCCCTGTTATATCCAATGCCGATAATTGCCTCTCTTTATCTTTAAAATATACTGACCTCCCATTGGGAAGAATTAATCTTTCAAAAAATATAAACAATCTCCTATCCTGCTGACCGGACACTTTTTTTGCAATTCCGGTAACCTTGGAATTTGACGGTATCAATACATATTTTCCGTTTTTACTCAATAAATCCTTTGTTACAATCGCACTTACAGGACTTGATTCTTTGTCATTAACAATTCTATTAGTTAAGACCGCATCAAGAAAATCTCCCTGAAATATCGTAAATACAGGATTTGAATTGTAAATGAGTTTAATTTTTTCTTTACTCTCATGAGTCCCCGTAACTGAATTTGCAAACCTTTTTCTTACTTTATTGTTATTAAATATAACATCTCCAAAACCATTGTTATAAATTCGTGCAGATTTTTGTGTGTTGCTAAATGCAAAGAGCGAGTTTACCTTTCTTCTCCGTTTATCCCTTTTAATCCTAACTGACGGTCTCACTTTTACTTTGTCATGTTTAGAAAAAATACTCTCATTTCTCACGCTGTTATCTTCAAGATAGGAAAAAAGTTTTTCCAAATTATTATTTGAATCGGATTTTTCTTCACTCTTTTCCAAACTCCTCATATCGGAATCTTCATTATTGTCGGTATTATTTTCGGAGACACTTTTTTTCAAATTTTTTATCAAATTTTCCGTATATTCATCTACTGCCATATTCTCTCCGAGAAAAACATCATCTTTAAGATTTTTGAATTTTTCTTCTTTGATCTCTCTCATCTCCTCAAGCAATTCAACTTGTGCAAGAATATCTTTGTTATCTGTCTTTATCTTTCCCTTAGGATCATTCTCCGGATTATCTACAAACCCGTAAAGTATAAACGTAATAACAAAAATAACTACTCCCCCGATTATCATAACAATACTATCTTTAATTTTTCCTCTATTTTTCTTTTTTTTTATTGTTCCGCCTCCAAAAGAGACAAAATTTCGGTGATTATAGTTTCCCATCTATCTTCTCCTTATCTTTGCTTCATACCTTCCCACTTTTAAAACAATAACCTCTTTCCTGTTTATAATCCTGTGAACTATATAAAACTTCCCGTTATCATGATATCTAACAGGTTCATATCCCGATTTCCCCTTTTTCCTAACGAACACTGCAGGTCTCACCCGACTTAATCCAAAATAAATTTTAGTAGTTATCCCATCATCAACCACTTTGGTAACTTTAAAAAATTTATCTCGTATTTTATAGTTACTGTTTTCATTTCTGACTGTTCTTTTGATTTTATCTCTTTTTGAAAAATCCATCCTATTCTCAACATTATTTGAAGAAAAGAAACGTTCTCCGATCATCACCTTTTTTACAACACCGGACGAGGTGATTTGTCCCGAAATTTCTTCAAGAATAAAACTATAAATCTTAGAATTTTTTGTTATAATATCTAACGAAGAGTGGATCCCCCTTTTGGCGGGGACAACATAAACAAACCTTTTATTATCACAATTAATTATCCATTCACCCGTAGGTTCAATAATATCTGCAATTACTTCACTTTTCGGAAGTACAAACATTGTCGTACAACTTGTTTCACACAATATCTTACGAATCTCCCGATCTCTATTCCCGTTAAAATATACATCCACAACTTTATAATTTAACCCGCTCCCGAACAACGGATCAAGAATAAATAATATGGCAACCATCAATGTTAATCTGATTTTAATCTTCATAGTTCTCCTCCATCTTTTTAAAAATACTCTCTCTGTATTCAACTATTAAAAGCCCGTGAGCATTTCCTCTCTTTCTGACAACAGGTTTTATTCTCATAATTGCAAAGTAATCACTCGACCTTTCAAGATTCCCATTTTGCCTCAACAACCGTTTCCGGAAAAATACTTGAACTTTCAGGTCGGGAAGCTTCTCAAGTATTGAAATGGACCTTGTATTTACCAATCCTTGCAAACTTTTGTTAATATGGTCATATCTTTTGGAGAGCATTAAAGTATTCTTTATATCCGCCGCCCCTTCCTGTGAAGTTTTTGAAATGGCATTTACAAGATTGGTTTTAACGGTAAGACGATTATAAGTATACAAATCCGATATAAAACTTGTTATGAAATCTTCTATTTCCGCATTTGTTCTGGATTCTCCTTGAGCATCAATAAAATCAAAATCCACTATTTTTGTACTGCCTGTTTCCTTATCAATAAATATAGGTAAAGGTTTTACCTCATTTATTTTTCCGGTTAACCTATAACTGAATATTGAAAGTAAAATTATTATTACCAATTCAACTAAAATAATAAATTTATATGCAAAGTTTATGACTATTCTTGCATTCTTCTCATATATATATTCACTCATTATTTCCTCACTTTCCCGAATTGCTCCTTGAATTTGCTTGCGGTAAACTTATATTTGTTTTTTTCGTACTATTCCCTCTCTTTGAATCTTTCGCTGAATTTCCCCTTGGATTCGCATCAGGGAGAGAACCTTTCTTCCCCGATTCAGTTTTGCATCCTCCCTTACCTTTATCAGAATTTTTATTTGAGTTATCCTTTTTTCCATCGCCACCTTTATCCGAATTTTTTCTTCCACTCAAAGCTTTCATTCCGCTAACAACAGCAAATGCTGTAGTAGCAGCCGATGTAGCAATACTCCCTGCTTTTGATGCAATATTTCCAGCCGATCCGGTTATACTATTGATTATCTTTGAAACGGAAAACACAAGCCCCAGAGTTAATAGAGGATTCACCATAAGTATTCCGATGCTCTCTATCGAGTTGGACATACTTCGTGAAGCAACCTTTCCGGAAGATGAAATATCAACGGAAGAATTACTGCCGCATAAAGTAGCCGCTATTTTCATGATCATAATGTATGCCGGTACAGTCAGCAAAACGGACAACAAAATAACCGACCACTTTACCCCTGTCCCTCTTAATTCCGGTGATACAAACATTGCAATAAAAACGGGACCCAATACAAGGGTAAGTGAAAGCGATGCATAAGCACCGGCGATAAATACCAAAATGAGAACCATAGTGATATAAACAAATAGCAATCCCAATCCGCTTAGAATGGCAAGAACTACGGATAACATAAGCTGAGCCAAGTCTCCCCCAGATTTTCTATCAAGCTCAATTGATGCTCTATGATTTTCAATTCCCTGTTTGTACCCTTTATCAATCCAATCGTTTACATCTTCAAATCTTGGAATTATTTCTTTCCCGGCACTTACTATTCCTTTATAAATATTATTAGACAATGAATTATACCCAAGCAATATCGTCCCTATAAAAAAAATCAGAATAAACTTTTTCCCAAGATTTATACCTTTTCCGTTTGTAATATCTATTGCCTCTCTTACAATCTCAATCACGATCAACAGTACAAATAAAGATCCTCCAACAGGTAGAAAAAAATCTTGAAAAGGGAGAATTGATTCCCCAAAGATCCGAATTAGACTTTCAAGCATATTTGTCATTTTAATTTATTAAATTGTTTGTAAGGTCTTCAGTAAGTTTGAATAAATACAAAATCATAAGTATCAGTAAGATTGCAGGAGTAAAATTTGAAACAACACTTGTATCTCCTCCTGAATAATCATAAATATCAAACTGATGATCTACAATAAACTTATGTGATATTCTCAATATAAGCGAGTACGTAAAAATAGTCATAAACTTCGCAAAAACAGATTTTATCCACGAAATTCCGGTTGACCTTGTTTCGGGTGAAATCATCAATGAAAGGGGAACCGGACCCATTGCAAAGAGGATAAGAAAAACCGCATATTTCTTAGTAACATTAAGGATAATAAGTATCAGAAGGACAAAACATATAAAATGTGAAAATGAAGTAAGTATCACTCTCAACATATAATCGAGATCAAATTTTGAAATATCAATTCCCGTTGCGAATTTAATATAAAATTGCACTCCGGTAGGATTTGCCCGAAGCAAATTGGATTCATGTCGATTATTTACATATTTACTTAATACTGCAAAATTTTTCTTAAGATTTGAATCACCTAATAATCCGGAATTTACACCGGCATAAATTGTGGGAAATTTTATTAAAACCACTAAAAATACAAAATAAATAATAAATTTAGTCCCTATGGAGAATCCGTTTCCGGAAACAAGATCAACAGCGGATTTTACAATCTCAATCACGAGAAGAAGTATTAAAATTCCCATTGCAAGATCAATAAAATATGAACTGAACTCGGAAATCTTATTGATCACTATATTCAGGATTGTCTCGAGTATTTTCCCGTCATTCATTTTGAATTTCCGATTCTTTTTGATGCTCTGGTCTCGTGCAAGCGGAATATATAGTTTCTATTCCTCATGTTTTTTTCCATGCAAGCACTCTTTATCTCAATTTCGGTTCTAGCATTTATTAGTGAGATATATTCAACAAACTGTTTTTCCATTTCATGATCAATTATCACTTCGATACCTATTAACCTCCCCATACGAACTTCATCATGTCCTTTGGGAATGGAAAAATTCCTAATATATTTTTTTAATTTATTAACCTTCCCACCCCTGATAAGTTGGGATTGCCTCGTATTTTCAAGAAGAGTGATCAGAGATTTTATACTTTTTAGATATTCAAAACCGTCTTTTATGTTTTTTTCAATAACACTTCTTAATCCGCTATTTGAAGTATAGGCAGTATTATCTCTATAATGCGACATGTTAAATAGATACGGGAACTCTTTTTCCATTTTATTCGGATTTTTGAAAATAGTTTTCCATCTTTTTCCCATATCATCGGAATTAATTTTGGATCCTCCATAGATATCATCAACTTTCCATGTGTCAAAGACTTCTATATCGTCAAATGACAACTTTGAATAGTATTTAGCCCACTTTTCTTTATAAAATTCTATAAATTCTTCATAGTATCCATCAATTTTGGATGAAAATGTTGATATGGAATTCGACATATCCGACAGCAGACCCAACACCTTGATCAGATCAAATCCGATCGGAAGAATATTTCCGGATACGATCAATAGTATAAGAAAAATAATTAGGGATTTTTTCATCTTACGTAATCTCCTTCAATTATTTTTCTGTTTCTCTTTCTATCAAGATGAATTTCAAATTCCCGTTTTTTTGCAATATCCATTCTTGTTATCCGCTCTTTAATGGTCATCTCCATCTTCATCCTCAAAGATGTAATAAGAATATCCATTTTCACAAGCTGTTCCAGCTTTAATTTACACAATAATCCAATAAGCTTTCCGGTCGAACGCTGCTTTGTAAAATTTCTGATCATACCCTCAATATTTTTATATTTTGTACTGCTTTTTGAAATTATTTTTCTTGAATCAGCTATCATTTTCAGAATATTTTCATACTCTTTGTATATCTGTTCTTCCCGTTCTATCCTGTAATCCATACGTTTTTTATATTCCCTGTTCTTTTTATATAAGTTAGTATCTTTAAAAGATGAGTGATCTTTCAGAAAAGGAAGTTTTTTAAAGAGATTTTTCGTGTTGTCCCATACATTTTTCCAAGAATCACTCTTGGAAATTCTGACATAGGGACTGTTGTAGTAAAATTCAATATCCTTAAAACTCAACAATGCATCCAGTGCCTCTTTTTTAATACCGCTGTGAATTTTAGAAAATCTTCCTTTAAATTCCGAAAAATCTTTTTTTAATTTTTTTGTAGTTTCAACTATATTGTTGAGAGCTTTAAGATGCTTTTTAAATTCTATTGCCATCTTAGAATAGGCAATCAAATCGGTAATAAATGTTGAATATACAGGTCTAACGAAAAAGAATGATATTAATAACACAGAAACTATAATTTTCGGTTTACTCACGTTCCGTTCTCCGTTTTATTATTTAAGAAACTTTCAATAAAACTAATTCTCTCAACTCTATTTCCCTCAAAATTCTTTACAAGACTTACAAGCTTATCAATCGTTTTATCCGTATCTCCCTCACAGATTTCCTCTTTCATTCTACTCCTTATCAATCTTTCTTCCGGATCTGTCGTAGCTATCCAATATGTAAATGGATCGGTTAGTGGACTAAGAACTCTTCTAATCCCCTTTGATGACCAATATAACACCTCTCTCTCACTGCTTTTCATGTTATTGTATAAATTTATGTGACTTTCATTCATTTGAAGTTTCTTGAAAGCCGACTCGATATCCCTTTGTCCCGAAAAAAAGAACCCCTGCTTAATATTATTTACAATTCCGGTTGACCAATTTTCATCTGTTACAAGATCATTAATACTTTGAGTAATAATACCGACGAGGAGATTGTAATGCCTCCCCATTCTTATAAGGAGATCAATCCAAAAACTGAATTCGCTATTTTTTAAATATCTGTGAGCTTCATCCAAGAAAAGGAATTTCGGAACATTTAGCCTTGCAGGATCACTAATATCAGAATATATCTTGTTGAAGATAGAATAAATTATTGCCGAAATTTCTTCAGAAGAACTTTCCAGATCTCTTATATCAAAATAGACATATTTAGCTGATTTTATTGTATCTTTTCCAGAATTAAAAAGTTTTCCCCTCTGTCCTGTCTGCCAATATCTGAGTGCGTTGGGAATATCTCTATTTTTTGAATTTTGCTCCAGAATGGGTATCAATATATCAAGCGGGGATATATCGGCTTTTTCTCCCATGCTTTTCAAAATTGATCTGTACTGAAGGAAAAATTGTGTTAATGTCTCTGAAATTATTATCCTGTTCCCTCCGTTAATCAGATTAGGACCTATCATTATTCTTAAAAGTCCTTCACAAAATCTTAATTGACGGTCTGAAATATCCTTATCCAAATCTTGAATAAGGAAAGGATTAAAAGAAAAATTAATATTATCTTTTGAAACGGTTAAAACAGATGTATCTTCTTTAGATTCTTCTTTTAAGAAATCAAATAATTCGGTAAATGACCTTGAAAGATCAATAACATATATTCGCGGATCGTATATCATTCCCGATAATAAAAGCTTATTTACGAGAAAACTTTTACCTCCTCCGGTAGGTCCGGTTATAGCCATATGATAAGCATCTTCCCTTTTTGTAAAAGGAGTATATGAGAAAATTCCCTTCGCTCTGTCCAAAAAATAATCTGTAGGTTCCTTATCTCCCCTAAACAAAAGGTGAATGGAGAAAAAATCTCCGGCATTCCTTGCAAGAATAGAAGAGTATCTTAAATTCATTTTTTCCATTCCGGGAAAAGATCCGAATATTGCAGCGGATAAGTTAAAATGCTCTACGATAGCCGTTGTTCCCAGTTCTTTAAAAATAGTAATCACTTCACTGACCTTTTCATTAAGATATTCTTCATTTTTGGAAAAAAGGGTCATGGAGAGACTCCACCTTACGGGAATTTCTCCATTCACTTTTACATCTTTCATATATTCATCCGCTTCTTCAACATAGTTTTCACTGGATTTATCAATTGAGGATAAAGATCGTGCAATATTTTGATTTGAACGTATCCTTCTCTCAATAGCTTGGAAATTTATTGTCCTGAAAGTTTGTCTGATAATAAACTTTATATCCATATCAAACAATCTCTCCAAATAGATCGGGTGAGAATATTTCGGAGGATATTTAACCGATATCACTTTTGAAAAAATTTTTTGGGAAATTTTTAAAGTGTCGCTCATAAATTCATAACATGAATGAGCCAGTTGAACATTAAGTGATAAATCATCTCTAAATGAAGGTGGCGAATCGTTGTTTATAAGTCTGTAAAGAATCTCGAAAGTTTCATCTTTATTCGGAATAAAAAATCCAAATCTTGATAGGGTGGATTTTATAGTAGTTAATCCTTCATACAGTTTATCAATATTTTTTTCTATTTCCATTTTTGAAAATTCATGAATCTTTTTCTCATTGATCAAAGATGTCCATGGAATTTCCCTTTTTGCCGGATTCCAATATCTAATTGACCCAAAAATTGTATTCGAATAACTCTTCGCAGAGATAGCATCCCAAAATCCCTGTTTCTTTTGTTGAATATATTTTATGATCTCGGGTGCATTTTCATTTTCTATCAGAGAATTACAATTGCTGTTATCACGATTCAAATAATTTGATATAACATATCCGGTATCCAACTGAGTAAAACAGGTACGAAGTATATTGCTACAAGCTTCTTTCTCGTCATCCGATAATTTTTCATGATCAATACCTGTTATTTCAAAAATTAACAACACACCACCATCCTTTAAAAGGATGACCGGAATATCATATTTATTTTCTACAAAATCAACGTAGAGCAGGATATCATCAAGTTTCTGCTCCCCTCTCCTATAAGTGTTAAAAATCGATTTGTAAGTCTCAAGGGACTTTTTTAAATGCTTCATTCAGGTAATTTGTTTTATTCTTTGTTCGGAAACGGAATATGATGATATCCTGCTCTTTATAAATACTGATCGTTTTGATCTTCTCTCTATGGCATCCCCATTATCACGATAATAAAAGAGACCGAACACTCCTCCGAAAAGGATGAGATTAATCAAAACAGACAATATTATGTTAAAAGAAAACGACAGAACCATAAGTCCTATGATGAATCCACCTATAACTGTAAACAAACTGGTAAAATAGACACCCCAGATTCTGGGTTTAAACATAATATTGACGTAAATCCTTTTATTCATGAATTTGATAGTGTTTTTGCCACAACTCCAAGTGCTATACCGACTATCCCCTCCAATAACTGCTTTGTCCCACCTTGCCCACCTGTAGAAAAGGTAAAAGCCGCTCTCCCCATTCCTATAAGTCCGAGAACCGGAAAAATTATTGCAGCCACTTCTCCGACTACGCTCATTACCGAATCCGTAGCACTTTTAATTGAAATACTTCTTGCCATGGAAGGCATTTCAAACAGAGCAATAGTAAAACCAATTTGAAAAATTTTCTTCATATAATTCATAGCCTTTTCTCCTTATTCATCCAGTTCTTTTCTTTTTTTCATTGCATACAACCAGATAGCAACTCCTGCAATAGAAGTAAATATAATTACTATTGTTGATATTTTACTCAATACGGAATTTGCCGATACTTCCATTGTAAACATTAAGATCATGCCTACAACAGAGAGCATTGTAAAAAATAGTTTCTTCATTGTTCCTCCTTTGTTCCAAAACATTATAGTATTTATTTTATATATTTTCAACATTTTTATTTTTTTTTATCATAGTTTGGCAATTGATATTTTGGTCGTCTCGTTTGTCAAAACAATTTTATGGGGTAGAGTTAAGTGCTTCTCACGCAATTACATTTGACAAACCTTCCTAAAACCTGAGTATGCTTATAGAGGTGTCAAAGATCCTATGATTGATATTTATACGGTTTTTTATTATTAACCGAGTTCATGAAAAACGTAACGAAAAACAGAACTCTCCCATTCTTAGCTCTATTTGAATTGTATGTTATGATAATGATGAGATGAGGATTATACTTGCCAGACATGGAGAACCGGATATGGTCGGATTCAATTCCAAAAACAACAAATCTTATGGAGAATGGTTAAAAAAATATAATTCCTCCGGTATAAAAAAGGAAAGCAATCCTCCGACGGAACTTTTGACTTTCGCAAAAAAATGCGATGTGATTTTTAGTAGTAACCTGAAAAGAGCGGTTGATTCGGTTTACAAATTAGATACCGGCAATAAAATAATCACTGACAAGGTATTTCGGGAATTTGAATTACCGGACAACAAAAAACAATATCCGAAATTTACTCCCGATATATGGTCGGTAATATTCCGTATTTTATGGTTTGTCGGATATTCAAATAAGAACGAAAATTTTGCGGATGCAAAAAAACGGATCAAATTATCGGTTGAAAAACTACTAAATGCTGCCGAAACGAATTCTGATATTCTGTTAGTAGGGCACGGATTGATGAACAAATTTATCGGTATGGAACTAAAAAGGACAGGATGGAAGAGGACAGGCAATAAAGGGAGAGGATATTGGAGTTATTCCGAGTATTCCAAACTGAGCCATAAATCAGTTCATCTCTAAACTTACTACAAATTCCTCTTTCCTTAACTCATCCGGCAAAATCAGTCCCAACGGGAATTTCAGCCTCTCTAAATAATACTCATGAAAGATTTTATCGTTTATAAATACTTTTAATATGTGAAATTTTTTAAACTTTAAAGAAAACTTTTCATCAAGCATAAATAGTAATTTATCAACTTTATAAGGATATACATGCTTTTTGATTTCCACACTATTTATCAAAATATTATTTGAATTTTTTATTTTTTCAAAATTTTTAACTCTGCTTTCACTAAAGAATTTATCAGGTCCGATTATACTTTCTACCCTAATCAGTCTCCAATAGGTAGGCAATACTCCCGGAGTTAATTTCTCTACATCTTTTAAAGTTTCCATAGCTTTTGTCATAAGTCTGGAGTTCATATAACTGTCCGCCAAGAGTGTAAGCAATCTTGCCAAATGCCCTTCCTGACCATCTTTAATAAATGTTACGGATTGTCGAAATGACTCAACCTCATTTATCATTTTTGAAAACTGACCCGATCTATAGTTAATTAATTGCTTAAAAATAAACGGAATAATATTATTTGAATGAAAAAAATTGTTAGCATTCAATATCAATGCGATCTCTTCAATATCCCTGATCTTCCTAAAATCCCTCAAA
The DNA here is from genome assembly GCA_964422395.1 of uncultured Clostridia bacterium. Lineage (GTDB taxonomy): Bacteria > Acidobacteriota > Aminicenantia > UBA2199 > UBA2199 > UBA647. The sequence continues at coordinate 19,972 of CAYRAO010000019.1, read as the reverse complement.
TATCTAAATACATAATCAAAAAGTTGTTTTCTATTATCATTCCCCCTTTTTTTACATAACCTGTTAATGATGAATAAGTTTATCTCTTTTTTCAAATTCTCATATTTACTTTCCTTGAAACCGACATCATTAATAATCCTATAATAGAACCGTATTTTTTTATCCACCAAAACATACGATGAGAATGGAATAACACCCCTTTTTACCGCTTCTCTAAATTTATTTTCAAAATCAATTATCTTCCTGTTCTCCAGGAAAGCTTCAAATCTTTGCTTTAATTGTAAGTCCAACTCCTGCTTTTCCATCACTTCAATAATATCTTTATAAAATCTTGCTGAACTGTTAAATGCAAACTTAATGAATTCCGAATCCTTGGAATACAAACTCCACACTTCTAAAATTTTTTTGAATTCCTTTCTATTCAATCTGAGTATAATATCACTCATCAAACTTCCAGACCATTTTTTATCTTCGGAACTTAGAAACGGCCAGAGAGATAGATAAACTTTCAATATCTCTTTGTTAAGGCTAAGGTTAGTACTTCTAATATATAACGTGGTTTTAAGAGCTTTTAGTGCCTTTTCGAAGTGTTCCGGTGTTTCGGGGCCAAAAGACATAAGCCCCCTTGCAAGGGCATAGTAAGAAAAGAAATTCAATTGATTTAATCTTATTGATTTTTTAAAATTATTTATACCCTTCTCCAACACTACAAAATCTTCCTTTTTTGAAAAATCTTTCAAAAACGAATCCCCTAGTTTGTAGTGAGCATCGGAAGATAAAGGAAAAATCATACTACTCAAAAACAACATTTTTTTATCGGAGTTCTCAGGATTTGATATCCCTTTTTTCAAAAGGATTTCCGACAAAGTTTTTAGTCCGAATATAATTATTAACACGATTATCAGAAACTTCAATTTCCTTAAATCTTTCATTTTATTCTTCCTTTATCAATTTGTGTTGATGAAACTTTGTTCCTCCTTAAACGATTCCCATCTTCAGTAAACTCTCTCCTGCATGTTGCCAACTGAACTCCGAGTCCGAATAGCAATATTAGGACAAATGAGTTTGAGGGGATCCTTAACGAAAAATCAAAGATTGAGTGGAAAAAGACTACAAATAATGATGTCAAAATACCGATACCGAGAATCTTAATATCGGGATGTCTCCTTGACCTCCACATTTTTGCTACCGAGTACACCAACATCCCTATTAAAAACAAAAAAATTATTGACCCTATTAATCCGCCTTCCGACAGAGTTTCCAAATATTCATTATGTGCGTTAGTTGACCATGTGCCGGAATTATCAGTATCATACAAATAGAAAGAATACTTGTAAGTTCCAAATCCAACCCCAAATATAGGGTGATCTTTAAACATATTTATTGTATTCGGCCATCGGAGAAAACGCCCGCTATTATTGAAATAATCCTTTTTCATAAATTTATTTACAGTATTCTTTGCCCCTACAAACACAACAATTAGAGACAACACTACAAAAATTATCTTAAGCTTTCTTCTAATCGCTTTTGCCCTTCTTAGGTAGACGGTTAATAATGCAAAAATCAGGAATGAAATCACTATTGTCACAATTCCGGATCTCGATCCTGTTAAAATGACAATTAATCCGAAAAAAGGAATTAAAACAAATATTAAGATAACTCCCCTGCTGGCATTAAAAGCCGATACAAAACTTTCTCTCAACCCCTCGGTAGAATTGAATAAATTGATTCTCATAAAAAACAATGCTATTAACAGAGGAAAAACCATTTCAACATAGAATGCAAAATGATTCGGATTTCCAAGTGTACCGGTAAGAAATTCCTTTGTCGGATCATTTACCACCCGATGAAAAATAAGAAAAAAGAATTTATTCCCCGTTAAATATTTTATCAACCCGAATAGCCCTTGCAAGCTTACAGAAAATATTAGAATTTTTATTACAGACACTAACTCTTTCCTTTTAAAATTGATCCTTACAAAGCTGAAAAAGAAAATAAAAATCGTTAACATCCTTAACGCAAACAATAGAGTTTCAACAGGTACAAGCGATAGAGAGACAAAATTAGGAAGATAACCGTTCAACGTCAATATCTTTTCGGTTGTAGCCGGAGAAACCATTTTGACAAGAGATGCGGGTAAGGGGAGTAATTGAAAAACAATGAATCCGAAAAAAATAATAACCAAATATTTAATTTTATTTTGGAATACAAAAAGAACGGCTTTTTTATTTGAAAAATGTTTTAAATCATTGACCGACAAACCTATAAAAGACAAGAGTAAAAGAGATAAGTAAAATAATGGAGAAAATACTTTCCCTATACATCCGAACGGAATTGGAGACAAAAAGATAAATATTTTAATAAAATTTAGATACTTACTCTTACTCATGATTTATTTTTCCTAAAAATGTTAAAAAATGATTTCGATTCCAAAGGATCTTTAAGCCGTCCTATATCGGGTATTCCCTCATTATTAATTATTGCCTCCGGAACATCCTCAAGAAACAATTTTATTTTATCCTCTTCCATCCAGTTCAATATTTTTTTTATAGAGGAAAGTCCTGGAGGGCGAAGTCCTACATCATGGCAATCGGAAGCAATTGAATGGACAAGATTATTTTTTAATAGAGTATTGGCAGAATCTTTTGCATCACAACCGAAATCACCCCTTACACTCCCTGAATCAAGTTGCACTAATGCTCCAGCCACCAAAAATTCGTAAAGTATTGATGGATTTGCTTGGATATTCGTATTTCTCTCCGGATGACATATTACCGGAATGTGCCCATCATTCAAGATATTATAAATAAACTCTTTTGTTCCCGGAAAAATAAAATTCATCGGAAATTCAAGAAGAAAATAATCACTGTTATTTATTGATAGTACATCCGGAAACTCCCTCAATTTTTCTCGCAGATCGGATACAAAATAATTTTCACTCCCTGAGATTATTTTAATTCCCAAATCAAGATCGTCTGTTTTTTTCTTAAATTCCGAGAAAATATTCCGGAACTTCTCAACATCTTTCACTTTACCAAGATGACTAAACACATGAGGAGTAGCAACCATTGCCTCTACTCCATCATTCTTTGCAACTTGAAGCATTTCCACAGATTCCTCAAAGGATTGTGAGCCGTCATCAACATCCGGTAAAATATGAGAATGAATATCAATCATCATCTTTATACTTATAACTATAACCGTAGTTGTAATTATATGAATATTCGCTTCGCTTAAAATCAACTTTATTCAAAACTATTCCCAACAACCTAATTCCAAATTTATCTATTTCCTCTTTTGCTTTTTGTACATTATCTATCCTTGTCTTCCCTCCCCATGTCACAAGAATCATCCCGTCTGACTGAGTACCGATAAGAATAGGGTCGACTATTCCGATTAAAGGCGGTGTGTCAATAAAAATAAAATCAACTTTCTCCAAAATTTTATCCAGCATAGTTGACATAACTTCCGAATCAATAAGTTCCGCAGGATTCGGAGGTATTGGTCCCGATGTTGCGACAAAAACATTGTTGATATGAGTTTTCTGAAGGATATCTGAAACCTTTGATCTGCCTGCAAGAAATGATGACAAGCCTATGGTATTCTTTAGCTTAAATATTTTATGAATTCTCGGTTTTCTAAGGTCCCCGTCAATTACTACAATTTTTTTCCCAAGTTGAGCAAAGGAAATTGCAAGATTCACAACTGTTGCAGTCTTCCCTTCTCCCGGCATTGCACTACTAACACTAATAATTCTGGGAGGTGATTTGGGTGTAGATAACTGTATGGATGTTCTAATACTTCTGTAATGTTCGGCAAACGGACATTCCGGATCTCTAAAGTTAATTAATTCAATACTCTTTACCACTCCTTTTGATGCAGCCTTTGCTTTATTGCCGTAATGGTAAGAATAATAAGACAAACCGGATTTACCCTCGCTTGACGGTACAATACCAAGTGTCGGGAGATTTAAGAACGTTTTAACATCTTCGGAAGTCTTAAAAGTTCTGTCAAGAAAATCAACAAAGAATATCAAACCGACCCCTAAAGCTATTCCGAGAACAAAACTCATAATCAACGATCTTGTTTTTTGATTCGATAAAGGACCGTACGGCATTTCAGCCCTGTCAATTATCCTTATATTGGTAGTCTGTAATCCTTCCGTTTTGGAAGATAGTAACGACTCCTTTTGCCGCTTTACAAGATAATTAAGGAGATTATTCATATTCATAACTTCCTGATTCAGACTATTGTAATAAATTGCATCATTCTTGCTTGTTGCCATAACCCCCTTTTGTTTGTTTAGTAGTGCAAGCAATGATTCTTCTTCCTTTTTCGCCGAAAGGTACTCTGTTCTTGCATCTCTCAAAGTTTTTCCGGCATTTATTTTCACCTCTTTATCTATACGGGACTGAAGAGTGTCAAGCTGTGACCTCAATTGTATCATTTCGGGATAAGACTCTTTGTATATCTGTAATTTTCGCCTGTAATCAGACTCTATTTTCGAATAATCACTTTTAAGACTACTTATCAGATTATTCTGTAATATCTTTGGGAAATCGGAATACTTCATTCCACGCAATTCCATAAACTTTGACTCCTTATTTACCCGATTAATCTGAGCTTGAGTATAAGCTTTGTTAAGATCTCCGAATTTCTCAACAATGGTACTATCACTTCTCGAGAGATAATGAAGATTTTTCCTCTTACCGTATTTTTGCAATTCTTCTTGTTTCTGAGCAAGATTATTTCTAAGCTCGGTAATCTGTTTCCCGATAAATGTGGATGCTTCCATAGAAGATCTTGTCTTTACAATAAGATTGAATTCAATTAATTTTTCAAAAAGAGTATTAATAATCTTCGGAGACATCTCTCTATCGGTTGATATACACCTTACATTAACAAGTCGCGTATTTTCAATCGGGGTTATCCTAATGCCTGACGGATATACACCGATCTCTCTAAAAACGGCTTTTGCAAGGGAGCGGCTCTGTAATATTCTTAATTGAGTATTAAAATACTCATTTCTGTAATCTCCGTAACTGTATCTATTATTCAAGTTAATAATATCTTTTTCCGGTTCAATCATAAGGAGTCCTGAAGACATATATATCGGTGTTTTTAGCGAACTCATTACAAATACAACAGCCATAAATATTAAAGCAAAGAAAATAGGCCAGTGAAGTTTCGGTTTTATTATCCTCCAGTATTTCTCTATTTGGAATCCTTCATCAAGAACCTGAGACTCATCTATATTCATTCTTTCTCCTAAAGGATACTCTCCGGTACATGGATTATATCATTATTTTTCAGGACAAAATCCGGTTTTTTCCCTTTTAATATTTTTTTTACATTAATTTTTATTTTTATCTCTTTCCCGTTTTCATTACGTTTAACAAGAACCGATCCCCTTCTTGCCCTCTCCGTAAACCCCCCCGCTTGAGCAATTGCCCTCAATAAAGTAATGTCTCCCTCTCTGATCATTTTTATATGACCGGCATTTTTAACTTCCCCGAAGATATAAACATTCATATAGCTGACGGCAGGAATATTGATAATATCACCCGCTTTAAGCGGAACATTCAACTTCGGATTTCCTTTAATCATAAGTTCATCCACATCAATAGAGAGGGATAGTGTTTTACCGTTTTTAAGTTTCCTTAGAATTATTATTTTCCTTGAAACATCGGGAGTAAATCCACCTGCCAACGATATTAACTCTAAAATAGTCTTCTCACCGTAAAGTTCATGATTCCCCGGTTTTTTCACCGCACCAATCACTGAAACCATTTTACTGTGATATTCTTTAATAAAAACGGTTACCTGAGCATTATTTAAATATCGTTTTTCAAGTTTTGTCGAAAGCTTTTTTTCGAGTTGAGAGATAGACAACCCTTCAGCTCTCATACTCCCGATAAGCGGTAACGTGATAGCACCGTTCCCCGAGACCCTAACGGTGATGTCCAATTCGGGAACATTAAAAACATTGATATCTATCAAATCTCCCGGACCGATTGTATACGAAATATCCTTTTCGGATTTACTGTTTTTGGAAAATACAACAAAGGAAAAACATAAACTTACAATCAGAAAAAAAACTATCGAGATTTTATTAAAATTCATGGTTAATATACCCTCCGATAAAATGAAATCTTCTACTGAATTCTTTGGAACTGGATTTTCCAAAATAATTTGTATATTTAATACCAAGCTCCATATTTCCGGAGATTCTTATCCCAAACTTGAAGTTCGATATCTCCGTCTTATCTTCTCTTCCAGTTTTACCCCCGGTAATTTCTTTGTATATAATACTACCGATGCTAAAATCGTATCCGGCTTTCATGCCCTTTCCAAGATAATAATCCAGACCGACAGTATAACTCTTTATATCAAAATAGTGATTCGGTACATAAAAAGAATAGCGATTATCAATAACATATGATAAATGCAACTTAAATCTCCTCGCCAACTTTATGGAAATATTTCCGGACCCGTTTGGTTTTAAATATTTCTCCACCATAGGATTTTCGGAAGTAAAATATTTTAATCCGATCCTGAATTGTCCCTTTAGAATACTTACTTCAGGGAATTTTATCCCTGCGGAAAAAATCCCTCCAGTACCGTCTTTTTTCGTATCCGAATCAAACTTTAAATCAAAATATTCCAACCTAAAAAACAGAAGAGTCCTTGTAAAAATTACTTTATTTAATGTTAGACTTACAACACTTCTAACCATATTAAGATTAGATGAAACATTATATTGCCCAAGGTATTTTGAATCGTCATAATCAATATTTGTTTTGCCCACACTTATTTTCATAAAAAATCTATTATAATTCCCGTAATCAAGGGTAATTTTACTATTATATTTTTTAGTTTTCACCCTTTTGCCAAATTCAACCGTCGGTCTCGATAATATATTATTTACACTATAGTTGTACATCAAATTGAATCTCCCAAGGTAAGTGTAAATTGTTGCCGAAAATTTATTGTTAAAAAATTGCAGATCCTTGTTTTTAAGAAAAAACGAGTAATATGGAGATTCTTTTACCACAATAACAAATCTTTTGCCTACCAAAGCGGAAAAATTAATTGCGAGTCCGGCATCGGCAGTCCAATCAGGTGTTGCCTTTTTATCGAAATGGTATATATTGGAATTGAATCCAACATTATTTAAAAGAATTGACGGATCAATGTAAAGAAATCCGATTTTTTTCCATACTCCGTCCACCACACCTTTCCTCACTTCTTTGAAATCTTCGGCAAAAGCAAGGATAGGAATAGAAGTAATAACAAACAAAATAAGGATAAATTTCTTGACCGAACACCCTTTTGAGATTAATTCCATCTTAATGTTATTATATTTCACAAGCAGAAAAATGGCAAGATACGAACATCGTAAAAAAGGAAAGATTAAATAATTAACAAATTATCTTGTTGTAGAACTTGCAGGTTTCTCTTCATCAGGAGGATCAAGTACTTTACAGATTGCAGTTCCGGTAACAATCCAAGCTAACGGAGGTATGGATTTCCTCCTCAAAGAGAAAGAGATATAACTGGTTTTCCCCTCCATTATTGTTACTAAAAAATCAATCTTTTTAATTTTATAAAGATTGTTACGTAACCGAATAGTTACTTTATAATTCCCCGGAATAATTTTTTCAATTTTATAATCACCCTTTTTATCGGTTACAAGAGAATGATAAACTCTGGGAGAATTTCCATCTTTTTCTAATTTTACTTCGGTAAGGGTAATTTGAGCATCTTTAACCGGAGATTTCAAATCTCTTCCATACACAAATCCTGCCATTGTACCTAATTTTGATTCATCAACTTGAGAGATTAAATTTATCGTTGAAATAGAAAAAAATAACAAAACCAAAACTACTCCAATCCGCACATTTTTCATAGACTCCTCCAAAAAGTATACACCGACATAATGCTTTAATTTTCTTAATTTGTCAAGTAATGATTTACTTTTTTGTAATTTTTATTAATATTGTACACTTTCAACATTATCTTTTTTGCTCTCTTTTTATCACCGACCTTTAAATAAATAAGACCCAATTTATAAAAAACTTCAACATCGGACAGGCTCTTATCTTTAAAAAATTTTGACTTTTTTATTATATTAATTGCATATTCAGACATACCTTTTCCAATTAACAAATCTGCCACCTTTAATATAAAACTCTTATTGTATACGTTAGGATATCTTACAATAAAATCAGACATAAAATAGATATCTCTTATCCGCACAGGCAAGAGGGTCAAAACCTCATCAAGAATATCCGAAGCAAGTAATATATCACCGTCAAAACCGTTTATAAAACTTTTGAAATCTTTTTTACTAAAAAAACTATTTTTGATTTTTAATACTCCGTTATACCTTATTCTTTCAACTTTTTTTTTGATTTCCGCTAATTTACCGTTTGCATCTTTTTTTTTCACTTTTTTACAATAATAAAGGAATCTACCGTAATCTTTTTTAAAATAATTTAAGAGAGCGAGATAGTAAGATGATTCACTAACCAACTCTTCGGAATCTGATATTGTGACAGGTAATAAATCTGACATAGCTTTCTTATAATGATTTTTCCTAAAATGGATAACTCCGGAAATATACTTGACTCTTAAGTCATTCTTTCCAAGCTTCCTTAAGTTTTTTATCCCTTCTATTGCAGAATTAAGATCGTTTCTTTTTAGTAAACCACGCAATCTTTTATACAATCTCTCAATTTTATTATCTTTTACAACAGGAATATGCTTACCACTTTTACCGGCATTTACTTTCTTTGCATAAGAACGCTCTATCACAGAGAACATACTATCAAGATCATCTCTTATTTCATCCGGTTTCTTTAATTCCCTAAAACTCAAAATACCTGTTAACTTTTTTAACTTATCCGTAATTTCTATAACTTTGTCTCCATCTTTCAACTTAAAATAAGCTAAGGATGAATACAGATAAATCTCTTTTAGAATATCTGTTTCATCATGAAGTCCGAACTCGGCAATTCTAAAATTTTCTACAGCTTCAGAATACTTTCCCAACATATAAAACTCTTTACCCTCTTTTTCAAGATTTTTGTAAAAATCCGAACAAATTAAAACAGAATTAAACAAAAGAACAAACAAATTGATAATTATTATTTTTTTCATATTAGTTATATGCATTATATCAAATTCAGGAACTTTTCGCTCCTTTTATTACAATATTCTTGACTGCTTTCCAAAAATAACTCCAGTCTGTTTTGAATGGATTTTTTTTAAATTGTCGTAAATATTTTCTTTCGGAATCCCAAACTTCTTCTATTGATCCGGGCATATCCGCATAGTAAGGCGGAATTAGACCGGGTTTATTCAAAACCCTTTCTTCTTTGAGATCATCGGGATAAGTATTAAAAAATGTTTCACTTAACGGCCTTACACCAATTAATTTTAAATCCCCTTTTATCCAATTTATTACCATCGGGATTTCATCTATCCAGAATTTCCTGAACACTCTTCCCCATGATGTTATTCTAAAATCATCCTTTATTTTACCCTTCTCATCAAGCTTATTCCTATCATAAATATATTTGTGAATGAACTCCGAAAACGGATGCATTGTCCTTACCTTGTAAATAAATATGGATTTTCCGTTTCTCCCTACTCTTTTTTGTTTAAAGAATAGAGCATAGGAAGGGATAATTCTGAGTGGACAATTCACTTTGTTTACAATAAACCACACAAAATTTTCTATCTCTTTTAAAGAGATGATTTCAAATCCGCAATAATAAAGACGACCAAGCCCCTCCGCCATTGAGAATACACGACGCCGTCCTTTTGTTATCATAAAATAAAGTTTATTAAGTATTGGTACCTTTGGAAATATTCTCCTCCAAAGAAAATCAAATGTATAGAATATCTTTGCAAAAAACGCCGGATATTTATTTTTAAAATAGTAATATCTCCTTTCCATCGGTTCAAATTTTCCAACAAATACTCCGCCGTTATTAATAATTCTATTTACACTTATAAGATATTTATTTAAATTTCTAAAACTATTCAATTCATGAAAATTCATCAACAGTTCAAGTGAATCGTCAGGAAGAATATTTACATTATAGGGGTTGCCCGTATCCATCACTTCGGATTTAACAATATCTATTTTTCTCAAATCAACTGCTTTATCAATAAATTCAAGAATATCCAAAGAATCCGGCAAATATACTTTTGATAATTTTTCATAAAGTTGTTTTGAATTTTTCCTTTTTCCACTTATTGAATACTTCCCTTTCCTTACCGATTCTCTCTTTATTATCTCTTTAACAATAATATCCTCGTGAATAAGGGGAGCTTCGAAAACATTTATTTCGGGAATATCACTCTTTTGTATAAATCTATACATAAATATTGAAAAGAAAATAAAAAGTTCAAGCAATGCATAAGCAATAACAGTTCCGAAAATGAGGAGTCTGGACAATCCTTCAATTCGGAAACCAAAAATTACTGCTGAAAACAGGGAGAGAATTATAAAATATGACCTCATAAAAGGGGCAATCATGCTTAAGAAATTTGTACTTAATTCAAGGATAAACTTATGAGTAAACAAAGCGATGAAGAACCAAAGAAAATAAATTGAAATCAGTATGTAAAAATATATATCCGATCTAATAACCGTTGTATTAAGTTTTATATAGTGGATAGAAAAAAAACTTACTGCAATTAAGATCATTTCCGATAAAATCAATATCAACGAATATTTCTTCTCCCCCTCTTCCTTCTTCACAAATACGGGGAGAAGTAATCCCGAAACTATAAATATTTCCAGTAAAAGATAGATTGATATTGTCCCGAATACTATAAACCTAGAGAGGTTGTAGAGTTCCAGTCCGAAAATCAACAGGGCAAGAAGTCCTGTGAAATAGAGAGCTGAAAATGAGTAAGGCTCTAAACTCACTTCCTCACTGTCCCTGAACTTGGAAGTAAATATCCCCGACAAAAACCAACACAGAATGAGAAGCGGTATAAAACTAAGGTAGGTTTCTCCCAGATTAAGATTCCCTCTTTTTAGAAAAAATGTAGCCAAATAAGAAAATAACAGCAGAAAAAGATCGGTAAAAGTTTTAAAAAAATTTATTTTAATTTCTCCATTTATCAATAAAAATCGATTTTAATATTTCAACTATCCTGTCAGCACTTTTCCCATCCCAATATTTCGGGATTTTCCCTCTTTTCCCTTTCCCGTTCAGGATCAAGTTAATCTCTTGTATGATCTCATTCTTCTTCACCAATTTATTACTGCCTTCGGTAATCGTAATCGGTCGCTCTGTATTCCTACGCAATGTCAAACAAGGGATATTTAAATATGTTGTCTCCTCCTGAATTCCACCGGAATCCGTTAAAACAAATTTTGCTCCCGATACCAGTTTTAAAAATTCAAGATAACCCAACGGTTTACAGATGATCAAGTTTGAGAACGATTTTATCCTCTCCGTTAATCGAAAGTTTTTAATATTTTTAAGCGTTCTCGGGTGAACGGGAAAAATCAAAGGGAGCCTCTCTGAAATTGAACCCCAGATTTCAATAAGTTCTTCCAAATCATCTTTACGATCAACATTTGACGGTCTGTGAAAAGTCATTATCCCATACTCTCCGGATTTGATATTCTCTCCGTATTTATATTTTTCACCGTTGTTTCCTTTTATTTCAACTTTGATCTTTTTAGATTTATTTAAATTATTGATGAGAGAATCTATCATCAGATTGCCTGTCATAAATATTTTATAGGGGTCTTTCCCTTCTCTGATCAGATTATTATCAGCATCGGATGAAGTGGTAAAAAAGATATCACATATCGCGTCCGTAACGACCCGATTGATCTCCTCCGGCATTGTCCTGTCATTACTTCTCAGCCCCGCTTCATAATGAATCGTTACCATATTCAGTTTTGCCGCCGTGAGAACACAGGCTGCTGTCGAATTGACATCCCCTACGACCAGTACTGCATCGGGTTTTTCGTCAATACATACTTTTTCGAACCTTTCCATTATCCTTGCCGTCTGTACGGCATGAGAAGCGGAACCTACCTCAAGGTTTACATCAGGTTCGGGAATATTCAATTGTTCGAAGAAAAGTTCTGACATTTTCTCATCATAATGTTGCCCTGTATGAACAAGCAGAGTATCGAACATTTCATATTTCTCCATCTCATGGATCAGTGGAGCAATTTTCATAAAATTGGGTCTCGCACCGGCAACAAGAATAATTTTAATTTTAGAGTTCATAAATTATTTTATAAAAAAAAACAGAAAATAAATTTTTCCATAGACTTTTACTCGTCGAGTTTTATTTTAAGTACATTATCATAGGATATCAATTTTAATGGTATTTTCGGGTATTTCTCAATGAAGAATTGATATTTTTTCAAACTGAATTTGGTTTCGGAGAATTTCGCCTCAAAAGCTTTGTTATTCTGAATGATAAAATCAACTTCCTGTTTTTTCTGTGATCGCCAGTATTTAATATCATCGGTATCGTATTTATCTAAAAACCGCCTGAAAACAAAATTCTCAAATATACCTCCTTTGTTTACCCTTAAAACCAGAGGCTGGAAATTGTTAATAAAAAAGTTCCTTAATCCCAGATCATTAAAGTATGCTTTAGGCATTTTTTTTAGTTCCTTTGAAAGATTAGTGAAAAAAGGGCATATAGTGGTTACATGAAATGATTTCTTCATTAATCCAAGGTAGGATTTAATGGTTAAATGACTAAAACCAAAATTTCCGGCAATTTCGTTTGAATTAAATTGACCGCCAATTCTTTGGGCGATGATTTTCAAAACAGTCAAATAGGCATCCAAATTTTTCAAACCTGATTCGATAGCATCCTTTTTAACATATGAGTTTGCAATTTCTCTCAATATTTCCTTTTTTTCTTCTACATCCGTTTCCACAACCACATCCGGATATCCCCCATAGACCATATATTGATCAAGTAAAGTATTCAGTTCGTTAACATATATTGTAGGTAATTCACCGGCATTTATCAGAGGTATTAATTCCTCCCTGTTTTTAAAAAGTAAAAATTCTTCCATGGACAGCGTGAGCAACTTAAATATTCGTTTTCTGCCGGCCATTGAATCTTTAAACTTTTCATCAATATAAAAACTTGATGAACCGCTTACAACAAACTTAATGCTACTTTGATATTTGTCATAATGATATTTAAGGAAATTGGAAGGGTTCTTCAAATATTGGATTTCATCTATAAAAATGATTGTTCTTCTATTGAGATCAAGGGGAGGCAGAACTTGTAACAGCTTATCCGGATGCTGATCAAGAGTATCTAAAATCAGAGGATCTTCCAGACTGAGAAAATAGTTAGGCAGGTGCAATTCAGAGTTTATATATTTTTGCAACTGGTGCAACAAAGTTGTTTTGCCGGTTTGCCGTGCACCGATGACCAGAGAGATCTGCTTTTTATCAAGATGTTTTTTTAATTTAAAGAATAGGTCTCTTTTTTTCATAACAACATAATATCCCAAAATCCATCAAACATCAACAACAAAAAATCCCAATTTCACACAGATCCCATTATCATAATATCCTGTTTTCTTAATCTTTCTGTTTTCCTCTCTAATCTTACCCCTGACCGCTTACCTTATAATTCTATATTACCTAAACCTCTCCTGATATTCCGGATTTTTTTTTATTATTTTTGCACTTTTAGGATAATTTTCGATAAACCAGACGAAGAATGCGGTTACATCTATTTTATCTTTCAGCATTTTTTCTCTTCTCTTCCGCCACACTTCTTTTCTGTTCTTCATCTTTAATATCTCTTCGATCTTCCCGTAGAGTTTCTCCGGTTCGGATGTTTTTATTCCGTATGTCAAATTATACTTGTGTTCGAGTTCCTCGAGGTAGCTCAGTCTCCCTACAAAGTCATTAAACCTCAATGCAGGCGTACCGAGGACCGCCGCTTCAGCCGTCATCGTCTGGCTGTCACCGATATACATGTCGGCATAATACAAAGCATGGTGCATATGGATCGGGTTAATACCGATCCTGTACTTTTCAAATTCAGGTTCAAGCTCCCTTTCCGATGTGATGTAAACATTACCGTGGGAAGTCAGAATATCTATTACCCTCTTTGCAATCTCTGCATTTATTCCCGTCTTCCCCTCATCATGATGTGCTGCAAGTTTTGAAAATCTTATAAGGAAAAATTTTCTGCTCAAGTCTATTTTATCTTTGATATACTTTTTATCCGGAGGAAAATTTTTCGGATAGAGATAAGACAGTTCATGATAACCTTTATAAGCAATAGTCTTATTTTCCCATTTCCCTGTGTTACAATTTTCCGGTGCAAGGATGAATGACGATAACGGATATGAAAGTTTGCAATACAACGGGACAGCCGGACAGTCGTCTTCATTAAAGTTTATAGATGGGATCCCGAGCAGTTTCCCAATATGAGGAAATTCAACTGAAGTACCAAGTAATATATCAGGTTTGTTCTTCAGGCAATGTTTGAGAATCCTGTAATCTCTTTTAATCATTCCGCGGAGCATCCCTATCTTTGAGGAACTTCTCCCTTCCCGAAGTATATTTGTAAATTCGAACCCCTCACTTTTTAAGAGTTCTTCCAGGATTTCTTTTTTCTGGATAAGAATTTTTACGGAGTGTCCATTTTTTGATAATTCAACAATTGTATTTCTGAATAGATAAAAATGAGCCGGATGCCCCATGTAGACTAAGATTTTCATAATTGTTTTTTAGGTAGTATTAGTATTTCGGTAAGTGCGAGGAACATCCAGGCGTTTGACCATCTCATGTAGGAAATCTTATTTGTTATAAATCTCCCTTTTCTGAAATAGAAATATCCTTTTTTGTCCTGCATATTGTCAATCGTCCATTTTGCAATTTTTTTTGCAAAATCCGAATATTCGGGATTCAAATAGGACAATTTTGAAAATGTGATTATCCCCTGAGCCTGATTGTGAATGTCAACAGGCCAGATCTTCGGAAGTCTCCATTTGGATCTCCCGTTCTCAAAGAACTGTTCCCTCCTGTAAAACTCCGCTCCCTTCCTGATCGAATCTTCCAATCCTGGAATTTTTAAATCTGTCAATCTTCTAATCTCATCCAATGATTCCAGAACATATCCCTGATGGAAATCAACCTGTTCCCGCTCAACACCTGTATTAAGATTCTTACTGTAATTCCATCTGCCGTCATCTTTCTGATGTGCAAGTACAAATTCAACAGATTTTTTTATATAAGATAACAATTCCTGATCTTTCTCAATATAATAAATACGTGATAGTGTTTCTGCAGCCAACATACTTGCATTAAAACAGAGTTCTTCTTTTATGGGAGTGTAACTGAAACAAATTCCTTCATTCTGTTTACTGATAATTAGATCCTTAATAATAAATTCTTTAACCCCGATAAGCATATCTTTGGTTTGTTTGTCCTTTGTTAATTGAAAATAATTAAATAGTCCTTTTGCAATAATGGATGTAATAACCACTGTCGGTTTATCAAACATGAATTTATAATTAAATCCGAAATTCCAACAATTCCCGGAGTATCCTTTTACAGAACTTCCGTTTAAGAAATCAACCAATTTATCAATTCTGGCTTTTACGAATTCATCATCGGAATGAATTGACAACAGATTTGTGTAAGCATTAAGGAAAATTCCTATTGCTTTAGGCATCATTGTTTTTTTCATTGCAAGGAATTTCCGTGTATTAATAGGATTGAGTTTAAAAAATTGAGTAATAAATGTATTTAAATAATAATTATTAATTACAAATGTATTATTTGTAATATTTAATCCGTCATATAGATCATACCCCGAATAATTCTCTTTCTCAATATAATTCCTAAGTTTTATCAAGCTTTCTTCTGTTAATCTCATATTAATGCTTTATTTTTAATTTCTTTTCCAGAATTTCTTTGAAAAACGGATGCATGAAATAGAATTGTTTCCCATCTCCTTTAACTTGCTCAATACTTTCTACATTATTCTCTTTTAGTTTTTTTATTGTACTTAGAATTAAATCAACAGATTCTTCTCTGCATAATTTTCTTAATTCCGTAATAGAATTAATACCGAAAATATTCAGCTTTTTTCTGATAATAATATCACCTGTATCAATTCCGGTATTCACATAATGAGTTGAAAGGTATACTTTCTTTTCAGTTAACAAGGACCATTCGGCAGTATTAACACCTCTGAAAAACGGAAGTTTTCCATGGTGGCAGTGGATAGCTCCTTTTTTTGGAATGGTAAGGATGTTCTTTCTGATAATTCCCGAACCTAACAAAAGGATCAGGTCGGGATTGATTTTTTTTAAGATTCTTTCTGAATTTTTTGAGTTCAAATCATTTACATTTTTTACAATTATTTTCTTTTTAAAATAATTATATAGTTTTATTTTTTTCTCATTGATATGTTTTTTTAATTCCGTATCTGTAGTTCTCAAATATTTAATTGCTGCTTTAAAATGACGCCAGTATGAAGATTCACCAAAGATTATGGAAATTTCATAACCTTCATCAATTAGTTGTTCGATTAAAAATCTTTTCCATTTACTTTTTTCAACTTTAGGATATCTGATAAGTATGATTATTTTCATTTTAAAATAAATTTTATATCCTCAGTAATATTACTCTTAATTATAATTGAATCTGCAAAGAATTTTGTTGCCCAATTGGGAAATTTAAGGAATGAATAATTTCCGTTAACCGGAAAAGTTCCTTTTATTCCACCCCGAATTCCAGGATTGTTAGATGTTAAATTCTGAGTTGACTTAACAAAATCTATTAATTTAAAAGCAGCATTAACAAATCTAAGATCTTTGTTCACTTTGAAAATTTTCATAAAAATGATGGCAAGTTGAATATTTCCGGTAAGACAAACATATCTTCCTTGCATATTTTTTAAAAATTTCCCATGATTTTTCCATTTTTTATCCCAGAAGGTAAATAAATTTCCTCTTACTTCTAATAATTTCATTAATTTTTCAGAAGTTTTTATTACCGCATTAAAATGTTTTTCATTACCGATCAATAAATATGATTCCAGTAATCCTCTTAGAGTGTAAGCTATCCCATGTGTATTAGGTAATTCCCCGGGCTTGAAATTTGCATTTTTGAACCAACCGTTTTTTTGCTGTTGATCCAATACCCAGTTGAGATTGGAAATTGCGATTTTTTTGTATTCTTTTTTTTTCGTTACTTCAAATAATTGTAAGAGAGCCCAAGATGTTCTCGAATTGTATGTATGGGGAATATTGTTATGAAGATATTTGTTCCATATTCCATTCTCATCTACACAGTCGACGAGAAAATCTCCTGCTTTTATTGCTGCTTGAAGATATTTCTCATTCTTTGTTTCTTTGAAGGATCTTAAAAAACCGAATATATTTTGTCCTGTATTAAATATTATCGGATTATTTTTCCCTTTAGTTTTATCGTAAGATCCCTGCATACAAGCTCCGTTATCGATTTGAACTTTGATCAGCCAATCAGTCATTTTTATTGCTGTATCGAAATAGTATTTATCCCCTGTCTTATGGAAGTAATCAAAGAATGTAGGGATTATATATCCGGTAGTTTCAGGAAAAGGATTAAGCCATTTCCCCCGTAAAAGATCATAATGACTTGCAACTCCTCCATCGCCATTCTTATAAGCATTTTTCAACCAATCCATTGAATATTTAAGGTGTAGTTCATCCGAATCTGTTTTAAAAGGATAAGATGTTAATTGATACAGAATTCTCTTAAGATTATTCGAAATTATCTCTTTAATTATAAAAAACAAATTTTTCATCTTTTTAATTTCCGTTTGAGATTGAATCTAGGATAGCCAAAGTCGCTTTTGATACATTGTACAAATCATCAAAAGGGATCGGAGAGGGTAACCCTTTTTCGATTGATTTGAAAAACCGTTTCAACTCTTCCTTATGTCCTTTGTCCTGTTTTTTCAGTTTTGTCTTTTTCACTTTTTTATCGAAGATAGTCATTTGTTTAAAATCATCTATAACCACAGTTGTTCCGTCACAGAATATTTCCAGACACTCCTTCGGTAATTCTTTACTTCCGTTGGAAAAATAGGAGATATTTGCAACACTTCCATTCTCAAAGGATAAGTTGATAGATACTGTGTCGTTAAGGTTGTTCGGATCATTCATTGAATTGGCATGAACCGAGATTATTCCTGATCCGGCAATAAACATTGCCAGATCGATAAAGTGGCATCCCTCACCGATGATCCTCCCTCCTCCGGTATCGGGATCGTTGATCCAGTGATCCTTCGGGAGAGATCCGGCATTGATCCGGATATTCATTGCTTTCGGTTGGTCGTCTGAAAATAATTCTTTTACTTTTTTTATATGAGGTGAAAAGCGACGGTTGTAACCGACCATTAGACGGACGCTGCCGGATGAGGGATCAGAGGTTCGAGGTGAGAGGTAGGTTTTCCTAATCTCTTCCAGTTCTTTTTCGGTTAATGCGAGGGGTTTTTCTACGAATACATTCTTCCCTGCTTTAAGAGCCTTAATTACATATCCGGCATGAAGGTCATGCCTCGTTGCAATAAAAACAGTATTTATATTTTTATCGGTAATTATCTCTTCTGCATCATCCGTACAATAATCGAATTTATATTTGTCTGCCACGTATTTCGAATTGTTACCCCTCGCGGTTGTAATGCCGATAAAGTTGCACAACCCTTTCATTCCAGGAAGCAGTATGTTCTGAGCGAACGAACCGGCACCTATGAATCCTACGGTAACTTCGGATTCAGAATACTTCTTTCCATTCATTATTACTTTCCGTTCGGTTTTCTTATCGGGATCATATTTGATCAGAATCCCCGCGAACTGTTCCGATCTTTTCAGGATCATATTGTACGCAGCAGGGGCATCCAAAAGGGGAAATTCATGCGTTATCAATTTTCCGATCCTCAGTTTCCCTTTCCCCAACATATCTATATAAGACTGCATATTTCTGTTTTCCGTCCATCTGACATATCCAATCGGATAATCTATCCCTTTCTCTTCATACTGAGGGTCATAACGCCCGGGACCGTAAGAACTCGACATTTTCAACTCAAGTTCCTTTTTATAAAAATCGGATCTGTCAAAACCGGTAGGGACACCTCCGACAATAACGACTTTCCCCCTCTTACGACATATTTTCCCGGCAAAGTTAACGGGATCAAGAGATGATGAACCAGCGGTGATAATCACGGAATCCACACCTGTTCCTTTTGTATGTTTTTCTATTATATTTTCAATTCCCGATTTATTCCTGTTCAGGTTATAACCGATTCCGATTCTATTTGCATTTTTAACCTGATCTTCATTAATATCTATTCCGATCACATTTATTCCCGAAGATTCCAGTAGCTGGAGAGTAAGCAATCCTATCAGTCCAAGTCCGATTACTGCACAGTTTTCCCCCAGCTTCAGGTCAGCCTGGCGGACTCCTTGGATTGCAATAGCAGCAATTGTTGCAAAAGCCGCTTGTTCCATAGGAATCTTTTTCGGTATTTTTACACAGAGATTTACGGGTACGGAAACAATATCAGCATGGACTGCCTTAGCTCCGCCACATGCGATATGATCACCTTTTTTAAATCCTTTAGCTTTTCGTCCGACTGCAAGAACTTCGCCGGCACAACTGTACCCAAGGGAGGAGGGGGCTTCCAGTTTGTTCATAACCAGATCGTATGTATCCTTCAGTCCGTTCTTCTTTATCATATCTATGACCTGTTTAACTTCTTTCTGCCTCGATCTTGCTTTTGCTATATAACCCTTTCTTGCATCCGTAACGGTCTTACCCTCTGTCCCTGAACTGATAACCGAATAGTGATTCCTTACAAGTATCTCCCCGTCCCCGAGTACGGGAAAAGGAACCTCCAGAATCTCCATCCGCCCTTTCTTTAGGTCTTGTGTTAATTGTTTCAT
>CAYRAO010000018.1:0-50214 GCA_964422395.1 uncultured Clostridia bacterium | reverse complement strand
GTTACAATTAGAATAAATGAAAATAAAAATATTTTTTTCATATTTTCCTCCTTTTATTTTATTCTGATTATTATATATAAAAAATAAAAAAATATCTCAAAAAATTTTTTTTTAACTTTATTTAATCTTACCTTGGAACAGGACCAAAAGTTAAACGTGTCGTGTTATTTCTTTCATTAGTCTCTGCAAACTTATTCTCTTGATCAATCACAAGTACAATTGTATACCGTTTACCTTTCTTAATTCTTGGATAATTTGCATTTCTCCTCCCACTTTTTCCAAAAACAAGGTTAAAATGTTTAGTATACGTTTCTCCCGCACCAATTCTTTCTATTGTAAACGGGCTCCCAATGTTCAAACCTCTAAGAGGAATAGTTGAGCCACCGATTTCCTGAATATACCATGTGATCTTAATATTTCTTAATGATTGTGTATGTGTATTTTTAACTTTCATATCAAATTCAACTCTGTAGTCTTTTCCTCCCTTAAAGTAAAGTCTCTTAAATACAAGTGATCTTCTAATACTTCCTTCAAAAAGTAAATCATAAACCGCTACCCTTCCCACACTCTCTACTAATGGAGGAACAAAAAAATATAATTTCTTAATTTCAAAAGGACTACTATCCCAATAATTTCCAGCCGGATCCTCTTTAATCCTGATAAAATATGTTCCTGTTTCAGCATTTGATGGGATTACCCAACTCTTTGACCCGCTTGTCGTAGAAGCAATCAACTGAGTAACAAAATTTGCAGGGGTAATCGAACCCTTAAAAATATTGATCTTCAGATTAGCGGATAATGATCCCGAAGATCTCCATGTTATATTGTTTCTAGCACCTTTATACCAAATTGTTCCTGCATGCGGGTTTGTGATTGTTAATGATCCGCTCGTTACCGGAGGATCTGTGATTGTAAAAACACCACTATCACCATAACAAGCACTATCAGCCGATTTCACTCTGATAATATAACTCCCGTTCGCAAAACTTCCAGGTACCGTCCAACTTTTGGAATGAGATGCAAGCGTTGCCGTCAGTTGCACTCCGGTAAAATTTGCCTGTGATATTGGGCTTTTGAAGATATTGATCTTCACGTTAGGATTACCACAGCCTGCACCGCTCCAAGTAATATTATGAGTACTCCCCTTGTACCATGTCACTCCTGCAGCAGGTGATGTTACATTAATTTCGGCAGAATATACCATCCCCATCGTTACAATTAGAATAAATGAAAATAAAAATATTTTTTTCATATTTTCCTCCTTTTTGCTTATTCTAATTATTATATAAGAAAATCAACAAATTATCTCAAAAAAGAACGCTCAACACCCTCATTATTCAACATTCAGCTTTATTAAACGGATAAACTATGTTAAGAAACTGCACAGCTTATCAAAATAATTCAACCTTAATAACTTACGATAAATACTTTACTATCACCTATAACAACATCATCATCAGTTTGCACTCTAACCTTATACATGACAAGTGTTAAGTTTTCCGGAACCGTCCAACTTATTATTCCCGTATTAGGACCTGTCAACTGATCGGCAACCCTTTCAGGGGCAAATTCTTCACCAAAATTATCCGAATAAATCAATACTTTTACATTTGCAGACATCGTTCCGGTTTTTAACCAGGTTATGTTGTAGGTTTTCTGTTTAAGCCAACGATCATGATACGGATCACAAGCTGTAGGTGAAGTAACAATAATTTTTGGTGGAGTAATTATTGAAGAATCGATAGAGAATAACCGACTGTCACCATAAACCAGATTATCGGAAGTTTTAACCCTAAGAATATAATTCCCGTCGGAATAACTAGTGGGAATTGTCCAGCTTATAGATCCCGTGTTTGCTCCGACTAACTGCTCAACAAAATTTGCAGGGACTATACTATCCTTGAAAATATTCACTTTTACACTTGGAGACATTACGCCCTCTTTTTCCCAGGTAATCATGTAGGTATAATCTCTTGACCACGTATCACATTTAGTAGGTGATACAACTTTTATCCTGGGAGGAAGTATTGTGTTTACCGTAAAAACATTACTGTCGCAATAAACATTCTCCTCCTTCAATCTCATAATATAGTTACCATCCGAATAAGATACGGGAATTGTCCAAGCATACAATTCCGAACGGGGAACAATCAATTGTTCAACAAAGTTAGGTACGGATATCGAATCTTTGAAAATATTGATCTTTGTATTAGGACAGGTAGGGCCACAGCTTCGCCAACGTATATTATATGTATTCCCTTTAACCCAATTAGTTTCCGGATGAGGTGAAACGATTTCAATTTTCTTCCTCACCGAATCAATAGAAAAACGGCCACTATCCCCATAACATGAACTATCAGCGGTTTTTACCCTGATTACATAATATCCGTTATAATAATTATTGGGAGTAAACCAACTGTACGATCCTGTATTTGGTCCGACTAACTGTTCAACAAAATTTGCAGGAGTAACACTATTCCTAAAAATATTGATTTTAACATTGGGATAATTACAACCACTACCACTCACTTCCCATGTAATATCATGAGTAAATCCCTTATACCATGTTACTCCAGAAGCCGGAGACGTTACATCTATTCCGGCAGAGTACAACATGCCAATAGATAAAAATAGAATAAATATATACACGATAACCTTTCTCATCTTTCCTCCTCTCTATTTACACAATAGTATAAAAACCTGAGAATGCAAATTTTTTAAGGAAAATGTATACAAAAGGCTAATGTTTATCAAACTATAACATAACAAACTTATTAAATATAAAATCTAATCTATTATCTGGAATAGCTCACTATCTGCAAAAACACTATTATCAGATGTCTTTATCCTTATGATATAAGTTCCTGCCTGATATGTGTTGGAAATAGTCCAATTTATTGATCCGGAATTAGGACCGGTTAACTGCTCGACAAAGTTACTCGAGGACACGGAATTTCTAAAAATATTTATTTTTACATTTTCCGACATAGTACCGACTTTTGTCCAAGCTATTTTATAGGTATTCAATTTCTTCCAACTGTCACAATTGGTGGGTGAAGTAACAACAATTTTAGGAGGACTGATCGTAGAACTATTTATAACAAAAACTTGACTGTCACCATGAGTTTGATTATCACTGGTTTTTATTCTGAGAATATAATTCCCGTTTGAATAACTGCTCGGAATATTCCAACTATACGATCCTGTATTCGGACCGGTTAATTGTTCTACAAAATTACCTTGCGATATTGAATTCCTGAAAACATTTATTTTTACATTTGCAGATAACGTACCCTGCTTTAACCATGTAATCACGTAAGAATAGTTCTTTGACCATGTACTGCATTGAGAAGGGGAAACAACCGTTAATTTAGGTGGATCGGAAGAACTTGCCGTTATCATAAACTGATCGCTATCACCGGAAACCTTATTATCATCCGTTTTTATCCTGAGAATGTATGCACCGTTTAAATAACTTGTCGGAATCGTCCAACTGTACGTTCCCGAATTAGGACCGGTTAACTGCTCGACAAAGTTACCTTGCGATATTGAATTCCTGAAAATATTGATCTTAATATTTGCCGATTGGGTACCTGTCTTTGTCCATGTGATATTGTATGAATTACCCTTTAGCCAATCATCATTTAAAGTAGGAGAAGTAACGGTTATTGTAGGTGAAGATGAACTTCCGGTGATAGCAAAAATATCGCTGTCATCGGAAACCTTGTTATCATCCGTTTTTATCCTTAGAACATAATTTCCGCTCGTATAGCCGTTCGGAATCGTCCAACTGTACGTACCCGAATTAGGACCGGTCAATTGCTCTACAAAATTACCTTGCAATATTGAATTTCTAAAGACATTTATTTTAACATTCGCTGATAAATTTCCCTCTCTATCCCATGTAATATTGTGAGTGGTACCCTTTTCCCATCTATCGTTTGATGTAGGTGATGTTACTGTAATTGACGGAGGTAAGGAAGAATTCGTCGCAATTGTGAAAATACCGCTGTCACCGTGAACGGCGGCATCATCCGTCTCTACACGTAAAATATAACTACCGTTTGAATAACTCGTTGGAATCGTCCAATTATACGTTCTCGAATTGGGCCCTGTTAACTGTTCAACCAAATTGCCGGGATCAATCGAATCGGTATATATTTTGATGTTAACGTTATCGGATTGCGTACCTGTTTTTGTCCACTTTATATCGTAAGAAAGCCCCTTTCTCCAAATTACTCCGGTACTCGGAGCGGTAACCGTAATGGTAGGAGTTGCACTCGGATCATTCTCAATATAAAACAAATCACTATCATCACTGAGTCGGTTGTCATCCGTTTTTATCCTGAGTATGTAATTTCCTTCTTCGTATCCGGCAGGAATCGTCCAACCGTACAACCCGTTGTTAGGACCGGTTAATTGCTCTATAAAATTAGCAACACTAACGGAATCCTTAAAAATATTTATTTTAATTCCGGAAGAAGCACCTGCAGATGATTTCCATGTAATATCGTAACTATGGCCCATAGTCCAACGATCGGTTGATTTCGGAGACGTGACAAGCAAATCTATTGAAATGGCAAAATTATTATTGGAAATATCGGAGTCCGACCCGTTAATTGCTTTAACCTCTATTTTGTAATCATTCCCCTCGGCAATTTCAGTTCCACCCTCAAGGGTCGTTATAGTCCAGTCATAAGAACCGTTATCAGGCAAATCCGAAGCTATCTTACCAAGATCAACATCGTTCTTATAAAGATGTATATCAACATTTCCCGTTGCATTTTCAAGATTCCACCTAATTTTATGAGTCTTTCCCAAGTGCCAATTTTCTCCCCCGTTTGGAGAAATTACCCCCGTTACATTAAAATCAAATGTCTTAAGAGATAGTTCGCCGGATGCCGATCTCCACACTAAAAATGCTGTAGTGGAATTCATCGCCAGAGCTGTTTTTGTATTAAGAAAGAATAATCCCGTTTCATCTAATGTGTACTGCGTCCACTTTGTCCCGTCGTAAAGAGAAGCTCTTATTTTTGCATGAGCTCCAAATTTATCCGCCCATGATACGGCTACCATATTAAGAGAATTGGCAATAACCACCGGATGAGGTAAATAATTTGAAACACGGAAATCAGATGCACTTGCTCTTACAGGTGATCTAAATGCAGCACCCGCCGGTTTACTCCAATAATCTATCCCGACAATATGTCCGGGATCATTATAGGATAAGGCGGCAACATGCACATTACCAAGATTATCTACATAAACATCACTCTGTTTGTTTCTCCCGTGAACCTTCGGCAGTGTCACCGTAGTACTGTTGGCAAGGTTTCCTCCCGAAGGAGCGGTCCTGTACTGCAGAACCCGTTTGTTCCTATCCCAAGTTATATGTACTTTTCCGGTGGAATCGGTAAACATTGTCATCCACAGATGCTTTGCACCCCAACCTGCAAGATTCGTCTGCCGAATCCAAGAACCTCCGACAGCTTTTCTAAAATATAGTATAGGGTGATTATCCGAAGAGTATCTCCACTTGATACAAGTGGCATGGACAACTCCTGCTGAATCTACCGTAATAGCAGGATATTGGACATAATTCGGATTTGAGTTGTAAATAGTCTCCTTTCGCCATGTCCCCGAAGAATCTTTCCATGAATGCATAAATCTTTTGGAATTAGTACTATTCGGAGAGACCCACACAAAATGGACCTCCGTTCCATCCGGTTTGACTGCAATTCTCGGTCTGAATTTCCTGGAATTAACTTCTCCACGTAAAATGTTCGGTATGGTTATCTTATTTACAACATGATCACCAACAATTTGTCCGTATTTTGCACGTCCTCCGTCGATCCACAACAAATGGATGGTCCCGTTATTATCACTTTTTATATCATAGTAAGCCCCATATACTCCAAGATGGATTGGATCCTGAGAATATATAACAAAGGACAATGAAATAAATATTAAGGTTAGTAATGTTTTTTTCATATTAATTCTCCATTGATTAAAAAATAGAAAAATTGTGGAATAAAAGCCCCCGACCTCATATCGCTCATATCCATATACATGTTACATTAGCATTTTTAATGCCAAAAGTCAATGACAAACCCGACAAAATACTGTAGGGGACTGACAAAAGCAATGTCGTCAATATTGTATGGTTTTTTTTAACAAATCATTCCGGTGAGTTCCCTGTTAATTACAATAAAAGTAACACAATTTGTCACTTCATTAAAATTTTTTGTCAAACCTCTTTGCATGTAGATATCACTGTGATATATTGTTCTCGTAACGGTAAAAGGTAGTATTTATGAAATTAAACATAAAAAAAACAGCAATTGCAGGTGTAATAATTTTAATATTCACTATAAGCATATTCTTTTTTATTAAAAAGGAAAATAATCCGAACATAGTATTCATTATTGTCGATACATTGAGAGCAGACCACACGCATATGGGAGGAGGAGAGAGAAAAGAGACTCCGTTACTTAAAGAACTGTTAGCGGACGATTCCGTTTATTTCGGATCATCATGGTCTAACGCACCGTGGACATTGCCGTCAATATCTTCAATGATTACATCAAAATATCCATCCGAGATAGGAACTTATAAAAGAAATTCAAAGATAGACGAAAAATTTCTGACCTTGGCCGAAATTTTAAAAAAAAACGGTTACGCCACTCACGGAATTATCACTCATATTTTTCTTAAAAAGAAATACGGTCTTTCTCAAGGATTTGACACTTATCTGGAAAAGATAGATTCGGCAGACAACAACCTGCTGTCAATAACATCTCCATTGGTCACAAAAGAGGCTCTTAAAATAATTAGACAAAACAAGAAAAAACCTTTCTTTATGTTTCTTCACTATTTTGATCCCCATTACAGATATATAGACCATGAGGGAATAAGAGGATATTCGGGTCCTTTCCTACCCGGTAAAAATGAATCGAAAAAGGCTGAAATTATAAGAAAAAATCTTTTTTCAAAAGATGATCTTAATTATTTGAACAATTGCTACAGAAGTGAAATTAGATTTACGGATAAATACATCGGAGAGGTGATATCATATTTAAAATCTCAAGACATTTACGACAACACTTTGATTGTTCTGGTTTCCGATCATGGAGATGAGTTCGGAGAAAGGGGAACTCTCGGACACGGTCAATCACTCTATAACGAACAGACTCGTATCCCTTTTATAATGAAACTACCTAAAAGATACAAGAAAAGAACAAACATAAGACCACTGTTTTCAAACATTGATATAGCACCTACAATTCTTGATATTGTAAACATAAAAATTCCGACTGTATTCAGAGGAAAAAGCATATTCTCCGAAAAGGGTTCCGATACCGTCTTTATGGAAGTTAACGAAAAAAAATATGAGACACTTTACAATCAGTGTGCCATTGTCCGCGGAGGCTGGAAACTGATAAAAAACTTTGAAAACAATAGATTTGAACTCTATGATCTTACGGAAGATCACGCTGAAAAAAGAGATTTATTTAATTCAAAAAAAAGTAAATTTTTTAGTATGCACAAAATCCTAAAAAAATATATCAAGATGAGAGAGAGAAATAAGTACACTTCCCAAAAAACAAATCTCACCGAAGACGAGCAGAAAAAGATAGAGTCTCTCGGATATATTTAAGGAGCTAACAACAAAGCATAAATGACCGGCAAATATTCCCGCAACCTGATCCTGTCTTCCGCACTGTTAATTTTGTTCCTGTCAACTCTTTTCCTTGTATTGAAGAATGATAACAACTGGATCATCGAGGAGATATCATTTAAGACACGTGACGGATTTAAACTGAGTGCTTTTCTATTAAAACCTGAACACCCGAAAAACAGAAAATATCCTTCCATAGCTTGTTTTCATCAACTTTCAGGAAATCGTGATGATTTTTTAAATCTTTTTCCACTGTTGGCAAAAAAAGGTATCGTTGCCATTGCTCCCAACTTTGTAAGACAGAAAGCAAATCTCAACATGGAAAGAATTACCGATCTAAAAGATACTCTAAAATATTTATCTTCATTAAATTTTATTGAAAAAGGGAAAACAGGGATTATAACGGCAAGTTTTACCGTTGAAACAGGGATGTATGCAATTCAGGACAACCCTGATGTTATAGCAAATGTAATAATGTCAGGTCCGATTTTGAGAGAAAGATCCAGATCGTGGTTAACAAGGAATTCCAATCTTGCAATATTCAATATTGCAAGCATATTAGACGGGAATCATTACCTCCTAATGGAAGAATATACTGCAAGAAATCTCAATCCGTTATCAAGAAACCTACTGATAGAAAAAAAGGAGACTCCTTTTACGTTACCTGCTCACGGGACATTTATCTTTGATGAATTACCTGAAGTATTGTCTCAAATTGCAGATTTTTTTTCCGAAGTATTTGAAATAAAAAAAGAAGCCGGTGGAATAATAAAAAACCCGAAACCTGAGAATATGATCACTTTTTTCTCAACGGACGACATGCCCATTAATGCAACTTTTAGAAAACCCGAAGGTAAGTCCGGAGTGCCGGCAATATTACTCTATCCGCCCGAATCACATACAAGACTTTACTACAACGACCTTATAAACAATCTCGTGAAAAGTGGATTTGCCGTCCTCGCTCCCAACACAAAAAGGGCATGCAGAAAAAAGAAAAAAATATCTCTCTGCGACATGGAAGTTAACGGGGCGATAAAATATCTTCAAAATGACTCCGATATTGATAAAAAAAGAATAGGGGTCCTTTTCCCCGGATTCTACCATTTTTTTGCCGTCAAAGCGGTCAACGGCAACGAACTACCTGTCAAACTGATCTTATTGATGGATTTTGAGAAATTTAAAAATTTTATAAATATGGATAATATCCACAAAGAAAAAGGTCCTGTTATAAAATACATAAAGGAATCCGATCAATATAAAATTTCGTTTTATATGAAAAAATATTTGAGACAATGATAAAAAATTTCCTAATTATTATATTACTTTTTTCTCAGCTTCACGCTTCATCCGATTTTAATAATTCAAAACAAAACGAATATATCAAATCACTTGGTCCAGGAGGATCAAAAATGATTTTTATCCCCGAAGGGAATTATTATACCGGGGAAAAAATTTCTTTGGACAACTCTCCTTTGCAAACAAGAAATTTTAAAAGCTTTTTCATTGATATCCATCCTGTCACAAATATTCAGTATATACAATTTATAGATAAAACAAACTATAAACCGATGGGGAAATTCAGTAAAAAATCAGCAATAAAACACCCGGGGTTTCCGGTGACAGGAATAACTCTCGACGATGCATCCGCTTATGCCGAATTTGTCGGAAAAAGGATACCTACGGAATGGGAATGGGAAATCGCCGCCAGATCACTAAAAAAAGATTATTCGTCTTATTTGTCGAATATTTATAGAAACAGGGAAGGTGTTTTTTTCAAAATGGAGAGAAAAGGAATTTCTCCGATTTTTTCAACACCTCCTAACGGAATAGGGATTTATGACCATATTGGAAATGTGTTCGAGTGGACAACAGGAGAGTATCCGTCCGAATTAATAATCGGAAAGAACAGGAGTGTTTACAAGATCGGAGTCATAAAAGGGGGAGCTTGGACAAATATCAGAAATGATATTAAATATTCGACAAGGACACCTTTTCCGGTAAAAAGATCACTTCCATGGTTAGGCTTCAGATGTGTTAAAGATCTGAAATAATAGAAACCCTCTATTTCGGATCATTTCTTCCCTGAAGCTTTTTTACATTTCTCTTTGTCTATGACGTAGTTACCGATTATCAGAACATCCATACCGGTTCCGTAGAAACATCTCAATGCATCTTCGGGCGAACTTACAATAGGTTCCCCTTTTATATTAAAGGATGTATTGAGAACTCCGGGAATTCCTGTCAGTTTTCTGAACTCATCGATAACTTCCCAGTAAATTTTATTTGTCTTTTTGCTAACGGTCTGTGGTCTGGTAGTATTGTCGATCCAATGCATCGCACTCCGGATATCTTTATATTTATCCTCGGGAACATCAAACGCCATGATCATGAACGGTGAATCCGCCGGCTTTTTCAAATATTCTTCTTTGTATTCTTCAAGAAGAGACAAAGCGAAAGGTCTCCAATTCTCTCTGAACTTTACAAAATCGTTCACTTTATCCTTCATATCGGGATCACTCGGATCGGCAAGTATCGATCTTCCGCCAAGTGCTCTCGGTCCCGCTTCCATTGCTCCCTGGAACCATCCGACTATCTTCCCTTCTTTAACCTTTCTTGCACCATATTTCGGTATATCTTTCCTCTTCTCAAAATTGACCTTGTTCCTGACAAGGACCTTCTCGATCTGAGCATCCGTAAATGAAGTCCCGAAATATACATGATCCATCTTTAACCTCGGATCATCTCCCTTCTCCATGGCAATTGCCATAGCAGCACCCATAGAAACCCCCGCATCGTGGGAAATCGGTTGAACAAATATCTCTTCGGCATTGGAATGTTTATGGATCTCTCCGTTCATTTTACAATTAAGTGCAACCCCTCCGGACAGGCAGAGGTTCTTGCTACCTGCCATATCCATTGCCATATTTGCAAGATAGATCCCCGCTTCTTCAAGTTTCGACTGAACCGCAAATGCGATATCCTTATGATGTTGTGTGAACTCCTCCCCTTTCTTCTTCGGAGGTCCGAACTTTTTCACGATCAGATCGCTGTAAAAATATCCGTAGGTCCTTTTATTGAAGAACAGGTACTGAGGGTTGACCTTTATCCCCTTGTCAGTAAGTACTACGACCTCGTCGACAAGTTTTTTTATCTCCGAATCGGGTTTACCAAAAGGGGCAAGCCCCATAAGTTTTACCTCTCCTTCGTTCGGTCCCCATCCGAGATATTCGGTAAAAGCCGAATAGAACCATCCAAGAGAGTTGGGAATATTTATCTCTTTCAATAATTTTATTTTTTTATCATTTCCCGACCATATCGTAATAGTAGAATTCTCACCGTGACCATCGAAGATTAATATAGCTGAATTATCAAATCCTGAACTGTAGAAAGCGGAAGCCGCATGAGCATAGTGATGTTTCACATAAACAACAGGAGGGACCTTCTGACCCGCATAACCTGCATCGTTAAGACCGAAAACAATATTTTGTTCTATATTCTTCGGTAAGTAGTTCAAGATATCTTTAAATCCGGATATCACACCCGACCCGAGATTTTTTCTACCTTTGCTTACTTTCCTTGTACTTTCCCCTTTTTTTCCGAACAGTTTATACTTCAGGAAAACCTTCATCAGAAAAAGAGGATACTTTATTTTATAATAGTTAGAGTCCCAACCGACTGCAATAAGATCTATATCTTTCATATCCAATCCGCCCTGCTTCAGACAAAATGCAACCGATTTCGAAGGAAAATAACCTGAAGCCTGTTTGACCCTCAGCAATCTCTCTTCTTCAATGAAACTTACAAGTTTGCCGTCCTTGATAAGACATGCAGACGGATGAGCAAATTCCGGATGATAGATAATTCCTAATATATTCATAATAAATCCTCGCTTTTTCTCATTTTTTATTATTTGTCACTTTAACGGAAACATCACTTAAATATTGCCTGAAACTGACGATCTTACATTTTTCGGAAATATAATCCAGAAAAGAGAGGGATGTTTCCAATGCCTTTTTTCTGTTCATAAAACCGGTCTCCCCGATCTCGACATTTACAAAATCTCTCGGATGAAAATTAAGGACAATAGTGTCACTGAACATTTTCAAAATATTAAAAATGATCTTGGCATATACCATCCCGAACGAAATTACCGAAGTTCCGTTAAATGGTATTATAAAACTTGATAAGGGGATCTCCATTTTATCCCGTGCCAACTTACCCTGCTTAAGATAATTAACAAAATACCTGAAAGGGAGCAATACTCTTATTACAGAAGAATCTCCCGCATAGTTCATCTCTTTCAGAATCTCAAAAATATCGCTGTCTATCTGATAATCGGGGGCCCTGAACATTTTCGGTTCGGAACCGAAAAATTCAACGATCGTATCATGCCCTTTTCTTATTTCTTCCTCTTTTTCTTCCTTACTTTTTTTTGTCAGAAATTCCGGATGAGAGAAAGTATGGTTCCCAATATCAAACTCTTTTAGTTTCTCATGTATTTTCGGGAGATCCGATACATTCTTCCCAACGATGAAAAAAGTTGCATCAAGATCTTTCTTTTTAAGGAACTTTACTATGGCAGGGACACCCTCATCAAGATAAATATCCTTTTCCTTTTTTTCAAAGTTCCCGAAAGCCCTTTCACCGTCAACATCAAATGATAAAATAACCCGTTTCTTTTTCTTCATACTATTTTAAATTTAGAGATATCCCCAATAAATCAGAGACTTTTAAATACCATAATTTCATACTAACGTCAAATTCCAAAGAGAGAAATCACCTGTTACCTAACATATGAAATCGTTAATTTGAAACGGTCAACAAACTTTTAAAATCCTGTTTAATAATAATCTTTTTCATTAACAGATTATTCTCTCTAAGCTCTGTACTTTTAAATCTTATAAATCCTATATTCGAATCACATTTAAATCTATAACGTAGAGATCCTTCAACTACGGAGTAAACAAATTCTCTTTTATTTTTATCCGTGATCATCGTAATTCCGATATTCCCCTCTGTACCCGGACTGACACTTTTAATGATTCTTTCTATTTTAAACTCCAATATATAAGCCCCCCGTTCAACCGGAAAATATTCCGAATCTATCTCACTTAATGAATTAACGGGATTGTCAAAAAGGGTCTGAGTGTTTATATAGGATAAAAGGAGAAGATCAATTCCGTTTTTTTTGTAGAAATTCTTTATCCATCCTGGAGTTTTTCGGTTACCGAACAATTCGGGAATATCATCATTTCCGTCTTTTATGATCTTTGTGTAATCTTCAACCGGATTTCCCCCTGAATTCCCCGAATAATCCACTCTGAAAACATACGGGATCTCATTTCTCATATTTGCTTTGATCTCAATTTTATAAATATAAAACTCCAAATTTTTTTCATCACTGTCGATAGATACTTCATACAATCTTCTTATTGCAGTATTCCCGAAATAACCGGAATGTAGATCACTTATCTTTGCAATTCCGACAGGCATCCCTTTTCCCGGTGATGAAACTATCTTACTTCCGTTCACATTAATTATTAATTTAAGTTTATTTTTTGCAACATAATGGAAAATGATCTCTTTTATCGGTTTTCTTGAGAAGATATATTTCCCCGAGATGCCGTTCATGATCTTTCCGTTACACGGGTTTTTTTCATATCTTTTGACAGGTAGAAAGACAGAGTCGTTATCCGATTCCTTTACAAAAAGAGCAGGGAGATACATTCCGTTATCGTGAGCTGAGAATCCCTTTACATAATCCGGCTTCCTATACCAAAATTGTATGTCATCACTCCATGTAAATATTGCCGGCCTATAAACCTTGTAGAACGGAAGATAATTTCTCATTCTTCTCTTCGCAGCATCTGCAAATTTTCTGTTTTTAGCTTTTCTTAATAAATAATCCGTCCTGAAACTTGTTATCAAAAAATTAAAGCTATTATCGCCTTTAAATTTTTTTTCAGGAACACTAACAACATCCCTACCGAAAATGACCTTACCATAACCTATTGCCGGAGGAGTCCACATCTCACGAAATATCATACTGCCTTTTTTAATATTGTTCTTTAGATAGTACGCCGAATAATCGGGCTCTCCGATTCCGGTTTTCGTATGAACCGGATGAGACGCTATCCCCTTTAAAAGATCAAAGCTTTTATAACTCTTTAATAAGTTTTCGGTTGCATATATTAAAACCGGTACGGTTAACAAGACAATTGCAATTCGCCTTACAATAACTTTGTTGAGTAAAGTTTCCACGTCCCGAAATATTAATTTTCCTATCAATAATGACACTAACGGTATCAATGGAAGTAATGCTCTGTAATTAAGATAATTTTCTATGGCGACAAGGATAAAATAAGTCAATACGGAAATAGAGATGACTTTTCCGAACTTATCTTTTCCCGCCAATGAGATTATCAGTGATACGACAAGGATAAAAACGAGTATTATTCCGAAATGTTCAATAAAGTTCTTCCCGTATAACAGGAAAGAAGACGGAAACGGATCATACCATGCAACTTCGGCAGAGAGTCCCTTCAGGTATTCTAAAGTTACCTTAAAATTACTGAAAGGATGGATCAGCCAGTTCGGTGCTCCGAGAAAGAAACCGAGAATTCCTCCGATAGCTGCAAAATAGAGATTTTTAAAAATATTCATCTCTTTTCTTACATAAAAAATCGGAACTATCACCATTACGATAAAAAATGCACCGTTGAATTTTGATGCAACTGATAATCCCAAGAAAAATGAAGCAAAGAACAGATGCCATTTATTTTTTGTTCTAAGAAATTTTAAAGAGAAATATACCAAGACGGTGATCAGAAGTGTAAGTAAAATATCGGACTTAAAATTGTGGGAATCTATTACATGGGGCCAAAAAACCGATAGTATGACCGCTGAAATCAACCCTGCATATTTATTGAAAAACTCTTTACCGATCAAGTAAATCATATAAATATTCAATGTCCCGAATAGAGCAGACATTATGCGTCCGGTTTTTAGTGTAAAAATATACCCGAAATCGGAATTAAGAAATATATTGTTAAAATCAATAATTCCGAGAAATATTGTTAGTTTCTTTAAAATTAAAGAGAAAACAAAATTTAAGTAGAGAAAAAAGGGGGGATAATAATGTATCGGGAACGGATCCTTATGAAATCCCCAAGTCCATGTGATCAATCCTTTCCAACCTATTTCATCCGCTCCGAGAAAATCAAACCAGTGATTCACTCTCAGCAAAAAACCTATTAAAATCACAAAAAAGAGAAATAACTTGGTATGAAAATCTTTGTTTCTTCTCATGACTTGATTATAACATAACTCAAGAATCCCTTCTTTCATTAAATTTTCCGACATTATATTTTTTTTGTTAATTTTTGTTATAAATTTTAAAAAGATTTGTTATAATATTTTAAGAGAGAGGAAAAATTGAGAAAAACAGTAACGATTTTAATGTTAGTTGTAGTGCTTCTTTTTGCATCAACGATGCTGTCCGGTAAAGATTATAACAGGCTTTTTCATAAGTACGGAGCGCTTTATAATGACACAACTCAGGAACTTTTCTTATATTTCGGAGTTAACTGGGACTACCATCTGTCAAGAATGTTTATGATAACCCCCGAAGCAAATATTTTCGTTAAACCTATCTGCAAAGTGATCTATTTTGAGCCTGCATTAATCCTTAACCTGAAACTGAGGAATGCATTCATCGGAGCAGGACCTATGAGACTGTTCAGAATCGCAGGTAAAAATCTTGTCGAAGAATTTACAGGATTAAAGATTAATGTCGGATTTAGATTAGGAGATATGGTTGTCAGAGTAATCCATTTTTCACCGTTTGATAATCTTTTCGGAGATAATTGGATCTCTGCTCAGATAGGATTTGAGTTTTAGTATTAAGGTAAAGGAGGAAAGATGAAAAAGATATTAACTATTTTGGTGATTTTTATTCTCGTTTCAACGATTTTTTCGGTTAATTTAAAAGCGAATTCAACAAAATTTTATGCAAATTTTGGTATTATGACCGATGATTCATTCACATTTGACCCGTTTCTTTGGTATATCGGGGCAAATATTGACTTCAGTATTAACGATCTGCTGATGATTAGTCCTGAAGTAAACGTTCTAACGTATAAATTTAAATTTTCGGCATTTTTGCTTGAGCCTGCAGTTTTGGCTAATTTTAAATTCGGATCGTTGTTTGTCGGGGCAGGTGTAACAACATTTGTACTCATTACAGGCAGTACTGCAAACTTTGCAACCGATGTTGCATTAAAAATTAATGCAGGTATAAAGAGTGGGAATCTGAAATTTAGAATATTCCTTATAACTCCGTTTAACAACATATTCAAGAGCAACGTTATAGGGGCTCAAGTTGGAATCGGATTTTAAGCTTTAAGAATCAGCGAAAGTAAGGTAAGACAAAACTTTCTCCGGAGTTATGGGAGAATCGAACGGAAGTTTTTTATCGGGGGAGACGGCGGCGATACAATTTCGTACTGCAAAATATCCCCCGATTCCGTACATAAAAGGAGGTTCTCCGACAGCCTTTGAACCGAGTACGGCATAAGGATTTTTCAACTCCTCCATTATCTGTACATCCAGCTTATCGGGGACAAACCTTATGTCGGGAATTTTGTAGGTGGAAGAACTACCTGTCATAATATTTCCTTTATCATCAAACAATAATTCCTCCAACACCATCCATCCGAGTCCCTGTATAAATCCCCCTTCTATCTGCCCGAGATCGGTTTTAATATCAAGACTTTTCCCGACATCATGAATAATTTTCACTTTTGTGAACTTATAGGTTCCCCGTAAGACATCAAGTTCCGCTTCAATGAGTGCGGTTCCGAAAACATGGTAGGCAAACGGTTTCCCTTTTTCCTTTTCTTTGTCAAAATATATATCGGGAGTTGTATAGTACGCGTGAGAAGAGAGAGATACTCTTTTTGAATAAGCTAAATTTATGAGATCTTTCCATACCATCTCATCACAGTTTCCAATATTACATGTCATACCATCCTTAAACGTTATTTTATCGGACGAAACTCCAAATTTTTCCGCTGCAATATTCGCAAGTCTATCCGAAAGCACCTTGCATGCCGTTCTTGTTGCCATACCGTTCAAATCGGCACCGGAACTGGCTGCCGTCGGAGAAGTATTGGCAACTCTTGTAGTATTGGTTGACTCAACCCTCACCAAAGAGGGAGAAATTGACAATGTATCCGAAGCAATATTTATTATCTTTTTATTTACACCTTGCCCCATCTCAACCGCACCGGTATTTACGGAGACACTTCCATCCGTATAGATATGGACAAGAGCACCTGCTTGATTCATCATTTTATTTGTAAATGATATTCCGAATGTAACGGGAATTACGGCAGCTCCCTTTTTTATCAGATCATTCTTTTTATTAAATGCTTCAATCTTTTTAAAGGTATTCTCAATATCGGAATATTCATCAAGCTTTTTCCAACTCAACCTAATATTGCAGTTTTTCGCTACCATACCGTATGGAAAAATATCCCCGTCTTTCAAAAGATTCTTTTCCTGAATTATTCTAGCATCAACTTTCATTACTTCGGCAGCTCTATTTATAGCCGATTCCATAACAAACATTGCTTGGGGTCCGCCAAAACCTCTGAATGCGGTAAAAGGCGGTAAATTGGTATAACAGCTTATTCCGGTCACCCTGACATTAGGAATAAAATATGAGTTTGTCGAATGAAATAGAGATCTTTCAAGAATAGCAGTAGATAAATCGGCATAAGCTCCGCAATTCTGATAGAATGTCGCTTCGTATGCAATGATTCTGCATGAATCATCTAACCCTATCTTAAAATCGGAAGAGAAAGGATGCCGCTTTCCGGTGATACGTATATCATCTTCTCGTGAAAGTACAATTTTCACGGGTCTTTTAGTAATAAATGCACCGAGAGCCGCCATAACAGCCCATGGCGTTGCCTGATCCTCCTTCCCCCCGAAAGCACCGCCAAGTCTCCTGACATCAACCTCAATTTTATTCATTGGGATCTTTAAAACGGTAGAAATTGATTTTTGAACTGCCGTCGGTGATTGGGTTGAAGAAAACACTTTTACTCCGTCTTTTTCGGAAGGATACGCAATAGCCGCTTGAGTTTCCATATAAAAATGTTCCTGCCCTCCGGAATCAACTTTCCCCTCCACAACAAATTTACAATTATCCCAACCTTTATCAACATCTCCCTTGTTAAAGGTTCTAACCGGAGCAACAAGATTACCTGCCTTAAACGATTCTCTGGGGTCGGTTATTACCGGAAGCGGAGATATATCCGCCTTGATCTCTTTAAGTGCTTTTTTCCCCGAATCCCTATCCTCTGAAAGAATCAGCAATATAGGATCGCCGATAAATCTGACTTCACCTTCGCTTAACAATTCTTCATCCTTTACTATTGCACCTATTTGGTTCTCCCCCGAAATATCTTTATAATCAATAATTCTTATTACTCCCTTGATTGATAGTGCATTGCCAATATCTATTTTTTCTATTTTTCCATGTGAGACGTTCGACACGAAAACAGTTCCGTAAAGAATGTTATTCGGAATATCAAGGTCATCAATGAACTCTGATTCCCCTCTTACATGCTTTACTATCTCATCATTGTTCATTTAGTCCACCACCGTTTAGCATAAGTTCCAATTTATTAAAATGAGCTCTAATTAGTCTTTTCAACAATTCTCTCTTATAAGTTGCCGATCCCCTCACATCGTCAATAGGGTAAATTTCATCCGTAGCAATTTTCAAAACCTCATCAAGTGTCTCCGAATTTATATCTTTACCCGTTAGAAAAGAAGAACTTTTTTTCAGATAGAGCGGAATAGGAGAAACACCGCCGGCACTTAAATCACATTTTTTGATCTTCCTCCCGTCAAGATAGAAACATGCTGCCGTATTGCAACTTGCAATATCAAGATATTTTCTTCTTGAAACTTTTTCAAAATTAAATATTCCGCCTACGGTGTCCGTTGAAATTTTTATCCTTAAAACCAACTCATCCTTATCAAGATCAATATCTTTGTAACCCTTAAAAAAATCCTTTAAATACACTTCTCTTACATTATCATCAAATCCGATTTCCAGAACAGGATTGAGAGCAAGAAAGAGGACGGATAAATCCCCTATAGGAGATGCATTTACCAGATTTCCACCGACGGTTGCACTATTACGTATTATCTGTGAAGAGACAAGATACATATATTCGGAAAGCCAAGGGAAATAATTATTTAATAATTCGGAATTTTTTATCTCCTCAACAGTCGTACCCGCACCTATGTAAATATAATTATCTTTTGAATATATATCCGATATCCCATCAATCTCTGAAATAAATTTTACATCGGAATCCTTAAATTCAGGTTCTCCTACAAGAAGATCAGTACCTCCTCCGATCATAATTGTCTCTTCCGATGAAATTTTCTCTTCATCAAATTTGGGATTTTCCCTCTGAATAATATTCAATCTATCCGTAATAGAATTAAAATAATCGGGAATAAAAGAGTGTTCAATTAAAAAACTTATCCTGTTTTCACTACCTGTTTTCCCATCAATTCCGGATATAATTCTATCTACCGCCCTTTTTATAGAGTAATACCCCGTGCATCTGCAAATATTGCCATCAATAGAATCAACGATACTTTTTTTTGTAATTTCTTTTGATGATAGTAAGAATCCTGTTATGGACATTATAAAGCCGGGTGTACAAAAACCACATTGGACGGCACCTTCATCAACAAATGCCTGCTGAATTGGAGACAGACCGATTCCGTTTATCCCTTCAACGGTAACAAGATGCTTTCCGTTAAGCTCTCCTACAGGCAAGAGACAAGAAGCAACATTTTTATATTCAAGATTTCCGTTTTTTATCTCACCGATGATAACGGTGCAAGCACCACACTCTCCTTCCCCGCATCCCGTTTTAACACTTGATAATCCCAATTCTTCCCTAATTAATTTCAGTGTGGAAGATGCAGGATTTACATCAATATTTAACTCGGAATTATTAATGATAAATCTAACATTCATTTTTTACTCAAAAAATCATTTGATAGGCTTTTAATTATTTTTCTCTCATATTTTACCGACTGAATTTCAGAAACAATTGATAATGCTATTTCAGCAGGTGTCCTCCCTCCGATATCAAGTCCAGCCGGAGAAGAGAGGGTATCAAGATTAGGAGTATTGCCAATCTCTTTTTTTAACCTTATTATCATTGTCTCAATCTTTTTTTTAGAAGCAACAACTCCAAGATATTTGGGAACAAATCCGTTCGTGAGAATACTTTTAAGAATCTTGTAATCAAGTTCATGAGAATGTGATGCAATTACAACATAATTTCCGCTCAACGATCCGATATTGTCATAAATATCATCAATATCATTAAAAAATACCTTTCTCACACCATTAACGGATTCGAGTACTTTTCCCCTATCATCTATCATAATTACCTGATACATCAATTCTTTTAGAAAATATATAAGCTTTTTACCGATATGACCGGCTCCGAATATAAAAACGGTTTCATCTACTCCAACATACTCATAAAATAGTGTAACTTCACCACCGCAAAGCATCCCTGTGGTTTCACTTTTTGAAATAACTTCATTGTTATTCAGATTATATTTTCTTGAAAAACTTTCTCGGGAAATTAATATTTTTTCAGATTCACCGACAGCAACCTTCTCCAGTGTCCCGCCACCGATAGTACCATACGTTTCTCCGTTGTGCATACAGATCATCCTTCCCCCTGTATCCGAGGGACAACTACCATGTTTCTCAATTACAGTAATAAGGACGAATGCTTCGCCATTATCCGAAAGATCAGCTGATTTTCTAAAAATATCTTTTTTTTTCATTCACTGTTTTTCCGACAAAACCGGAAATGTCAATTTTCTGTTCCATTTAGGCAGAGTTTTCCCACTGTTAATTTTATCAACCAACAATAGTGCATAACGGATTGTCTGCTTCATCCCCTCAAAACTCCACTCGGGACTATATTCATCCTTTACCGTATGATATCTCTCCTTCCAGAATTTTTTATACAAACCGTTACCGGAATCATCATCCTCTCCGGTACTGATCCATAGTGAGGGAATATTTGACATTGCAAATGGAAACTGATCCGACCTGAAAAAGAAACCTTGGTTTGACATTGAGAAATACTTATACGTTACCCCCTCTTCATCGGCTATCTCTTTCAGATCATTTTCCAGCGTTGAAAATCTTGCACCGATCCCAAAGAGACTTTTACTTTTCCCCCATACGGGAGTGGACTCAAAATTTATGTTTGTGATTATATTCTTTCTATCACAATTGGAAACAAAATATTTCGTCCCGAGGAGACCCGTCTCTTCCGCATTCGGTGCAAAAACAATTACCGAATAATTAAGTTCACTCTGAAGTTTTTTTAATATCTTAACCGTCATTATCATTGCCGCAACGGCAGTTCCATTGTCAATCGCCCCGTTTATAATACTATCCCCTTCCTTATTCGGAATTATTCCAAGATGGTCTATATGAGCACTTATAACAATGCTCTTTTTTGATTTACCAGGTATAAATCCGACAACATTACTATTGATTATCTCACGAAAAGACCTGTTACCCGACACCTTGATTTCAAAACCGAGAGGAACAGGACGGAATTTTCTTTTTAATGAGGTCGAATACAAATCATCAAGGTTAATATTCTTGGAATTTAAAATTTTCCTTAGTTTTTCTTCTCTAATCCATCCCGTAAAAACCATGTTACCCTTTATTGATGATTCCAAAAAGAGTTCTTCTCCGCTCCATGAGTTCTGTACAACATTCCATCCGTATCCTGCGGAACTATCAGAATGAATAAGAAGAATGGCTTTTGCCCCTCTCCTTCTTGCTTCCTCAATATGGTAAGTCCACCTTCCGAAATAAGTAAGGATCTTTCCTTCAAATATATCATCTATA
This sequence comes from uncultured Clostridia bacterium, assembly GCA_964422395.1. Classification (GTDB taxonomy): domain Bacteria; phylum Acidobacteriota; class Aminicenantia; order UBA2199; family UBA2199; genus UBA647. The sequence continues at coordinate 28,549 of CAYRAO010000018.1, read as the reverse complement.
AACATTCCGGGATCATTAACCCTAACAACTACAAATTTTCCTCTTATATCAAAATCTTTATAATCATCCCAATTCCATAATTCGGTTTTTGTACCGTATCCGATAAAAACGGCTTCTCCGTTAAAATTGAAATCATCCTCTTTTCCCGTGAAAGTTCCGAGAACATCATCCATAAAAACAAGCGATTGCTCTGCCATACTCACTTTAAGAGAATTTGTAGTAAATCCTTTCAGCTTGAACGGTTGAAGATATGACTTTTCCAAAGATTCAATGTTAAGCAATTTATAGAGAGATCTTAAATATTTCTCTGCTAAATTTCCTCCGCGAGTACCCGGAGCCCTCCCTTCAAACAGATCATCACTTAAAAACTGGACAACACTTTGCATCTCATTCATTGAAAGTTTATCAACTTCACTCCGAATCTTTTCAGCAAAGGTTATTTTTTTATCCACACCGTTACCACAAGAGATAAACATCACCGAAAATATCAACAAAAATATTATTATGAGAAAATTTTTCATTTCAGACTCCTTTTATCGTTATATATATCAGAACGGAAATTCTATTTCAATCGGAACAAACTAACGTAAAAAGATTTTTTTAAGATTTCTTGTCTGGAATACTACTATTTAATTGAGATCATATCACAGGCTCTTTTTAAATCTTCTGATCTTACTAAAATTTTAACTTTACCGAGTCCATCCATTGTAATACCGAGAAGCCTCCCTACAGCTTCGAATTTAAGCAAAGAGGGTATATCGGCAGACTCAAGTTTTGATTTAATAATCTCAGCTTCCACCATCCCTTCAACAACGATAAGTTCCTCAAGATCATTTTCTTTCATAAAGACCTCACTATAAGAGAAATAAAAAGGATTTAAAACTTTATAACCGCACCACCCCATGTAAATCCGGCTCCGAATGCAGCGAGAAGTGCATGGTCTCCATCTTTAAGACGTCCTGTTTTTCTAGCTTGGTCCATCGCTATCGGAATTGTAGCTGCCGAAATATTTGCAATTTTATCTATATTAATAAAAGTTTTCTCCAACGGAATTTTTGCTCTTCTGATTGTTGCTTCAATTATCCTCATGTTTGCTTGGTGTGGAATAAAAAGATCTATCTCTTCACCCGTTAATCCTGCAATTTCTAACGATTTCATAGCCGATTCTTGCATTCTAAGTACCGCATGTTTAAAAACCTCATTTCCCTTCATGTGAACAGTATGGAGATTTTTTGCAACTGTCTCTTGCGTAGCAGGCATCGCACTTCCACCGGCAGGCTGCATTAACAAATCACCAAGATTACCATCCGCTCCCCAGTAAGTAGATAAAACACCTTCACCTGTTTCGGCAACTCCAAGAATTGCCGCACCGGCTCCATCTCCAAAGAGAACACATGTATTCCGATCTTCCCAATTAATTGCTTTTGACATTGTTTCCGCACCTGCAATTAATACGATTTTTGCCACACCGCTTTTTATAAGTGAGTTTCCCATGATCAATGAATATAGGAAACCCGAACAAGCCGCTCCTATATCAAAAGAAGGAATTGTTCTGAGACCAAGTTTTTTCTGAGTCCAGTTTGCAGTTGAAGGATATGCGTTGTCTCCTGTGATTGTAGCAACGATAACAGCATCGATCTCAGATTTATCAATACCGGAATCTTTGATAGCCTCTTTAGCCGCCTCAACAACCAGATCCGAAGTCGACTGATTATCGGAAGCAAAATGCCTCTCTTTTATTCCGGTTCTCGAAGTAATCCATTCATCCGAAGTTTCAACCAACTTAGACCAGTCTTCATTTGTCATCACCCTCTCAGGTAGATACGATCCGGTTCCTAATACTTTTGAGTTAGTCAACTAAGTTCTCTCTAAAATATATTGAAAATATTTGAACGCCCAACTCTCTATCATCCGAGATAGAATCATCCAACTTATTAGGGACGAAAGTCTTGTCCACTTCAATTATCAGACGGAGATCATCATTTTTCCCTAACTTTTCCGCAGAAATAATGTAATCTTTTTCAAAATCATATTTTTCCGGAACAAATTCATCCAGCACCGTATCATTAATATAAAATTTGATCTTCTGCCCTTCAAAATTATTATCGGAAATTCTCCCTTTTATCTTAAGGATAACTTCCTTCCCCGGATTTTCAATGATACATACGGCTTTCTTTGATGTCCATCTCCACTCACCGGTCTTGGGAGACTTTGAGTTGAAATCAGTTTCAGACTGATGCCACCCTTCATCATATACAATTTCAGGAGCATTAAGTGACGCGGATTGTATATTCAGTATTTTTTCAAAAAGATAAATTTTATCCTTTACATTATCGGCATCATAGAGACCCACGGAAAGTTTTATCTCTTCATATCCTTCAAAATCAATGTCATATTCATCAAGAAATTTCGGAATATAAATATTTCTTGAATATTCCAACTTCGATCCGGTTTTCCAAGCGGTAGTGTCTGTCTCTGTAAAATGGTCATCTTGTAAAAGCATCTCTTTGTTCTTTATTCTCCAGAAATGGACAAAGACCTTATATTTCTTATCCAATTTTGTGAATTTTTCATTAAATTTGAAAGAATAGTTCATTTTTCCGTAAAGATCATCCGTAACCTTCTTTGGAACCACCGTAACCGTAAGGTCTATTCCTTTGGTATCCTTCTTCTTTCCACAAAATGAAAGTGTTACTAAAACTATGAGCAAGACTATAATACTTTTTTTATTCATTGATTTCTCCTAGTTATAAGAATAAGGTTTTCAAGAGATTATTCTTAACACAAATCAATTGACAAATCAAATCAAACCTTATGTAAAAAAGGGAACGGAATGAATCCGTCCCCTTTTACTTTATATCCAATGCTACTACTTTTTATCCATATCTTCAAATTCCGCATCAATAACTTCGCCTTCTTCAGCCTGTTGTCCGTTATCGTTACCGGGATGCTCACTCTGTGGTTCCCCTTGGGACTGCCCTTCTGTTTCCGGTTGTTGCTGCTGAGCATTTTTATAGAGTTCGGTTGAAAGTTTTGATGTCAATTCATTGATATTTTCTATCTCTTTTCGAATGCGATCATCATCACCGCTTTTTACAGCTTCTTTTCCTGCATTTATTGCAGACTCAATACCATCCTGCATATCTTGAGGTATCTTATCCTTATTCTCTTTTTGAAGTTTTTCAAGTGCATAAGTGATCTGATCCAATTTATTCTTATTCTCAATTGACTCCTTTTGTTTCTTATCCTCTTCACTATGCTTTTCAGCATCTTTGACCATCTGCTCTATCTCTTCTTCCGATAACCCGCTGGAAGAAGTGATCGTTATTGCCTGCTGTTTATTCGTAGCCATATCTTTCGCACTAACATTGAGAATACCGTTCGCATCAATATCAAAAGCAACTTCAATCTGCGGAACTCCTCTTGGTGAAGGTGGAATACCGGTAAGTGTGAACTTTCCGAGAGTCCTGTTATCTTTCGCCATCTCCCTTTCACCTTGAAGTACATGTATTTCAACACTTGATTGGTTGTCATCGGCTGTCGTAAAAATATCTGTCTTTTTTGTAGGAATTGTAGTATTTTTCTCTATAAGCTTATGAGCAATTCCACCCATTGTTTCAATTCCAAGCGATAGCGGAGTAACATCAAGGAGAAGAATATCTTTTGCCTCTCCTCCAAGTATTCCACCCTGAATTGCAGCACCAGAAGCAACAACTTCATCGGGATTAACACCTTTTCCGGGAGCTTTACCAAAGAAATCTTCAACAATTTTCTGAACCATCGGAATTCTTGTTGACCCTCCGACGAGAACAACTTCTTTGATCTCATCCACTTTAACACCGGCATCATCTATTGCTTTTTTACAAGGCTCAAGTGTTTTCTTAACCAAATCACCTATAAGCTGCTCAAACTTTGCTCTGGTAAGTTTCATAACAAGATGTTGCGGACCTGATGCATCTGCAGTAATAAAAGGGAGATTGATCTCCGTTTCCATTGTGGTGGAAAGTTCGATTTTCGCTTTTTCGGCAGACTCTTTCAATCTTTGAAGTACCATTTTATCTTTACTTAGATCAATTCCCTTATCTTTCTTAAACTCTTCAATTATCCATTCAATCAAGATCTGATCCAAATTATCACCGCCAAGATGTGTATCTCCGTTCGTGGACTTAACCTCAACTATATTTTCCCCTATTTCAAGAATGGAAATATCAAAAGTTCCCCCACCAAAATCAAATACCGCTATCATCTGATCGGAACTTTTATCCAGTCCATAGGCAAGAGCAGCAGCTGTCGGTTCATTTATAATCCTCTTTACTTCAAGTCCGGCGATCTTACCGGCATCTTTAGTTGCCTGTCTTTGTGAATCGTTAAAGTATGCGGGAACAGTAATAACAGCTTCCGTAACACTCTCTCCAAGATAATCCTCCGCTGCTTCTTTTAACTTTTTTAATATCAATGCGGATATTTCCGGAGGTGAATAAAGCTTTCCGTTTATATCCACTCTGGCATCGTTCTTAGGTCCTTTTACCACTTTGTAAGGAACCATCTTGATCTCTTCTTTTATCTCGGTGAATCGCCTCCCCATAAACCTCTTTATCGAATATATGGTATTCTCCGGGTTTGTAACAGCCTGCCTTTTGGCAACTTGACCCACCAGCCTTTCGCCGTCTTTAGTGAATGCAACCACAGACGGGGTTGTTCTACCGCCTTCACTGCTTGGTATAATTTTAGCTTCACCTTTCTCCATAACCGAAACAACAGAGTTGGTTGTTCCTAAGTCTATTCCAATAATTTTTCCCATTTTTTCCTCCTAATTAATTCTCTGTAGTAATAATAGAACAAATCACTCAACTTGTCAACACTTTTATTACATATATCTTAGTATCCTATTGTCAAATGCAAAAACTGTTACTCCTCAAACGCATTTTCAATATGATCTATGATGAATTCCCTTCCGTCAAATACGATGGAAATAATGTCAAATCTAACAAACATATCTCTGAATTTTTTTCTGACTGAAAAAAGTTTGGCTCCGGAAATAATTTTTCGTATTTTTTTTGAATTAACGTATTCCTCGGGCAATCCCGAAGATATGGAACTTCGAGATTTTACTTCTATGAAAACAAGAAAATCCCCCTCAATTGCAACAATATCGATCTCCGCTCCACCTATCCTTAAGTTTGTCTCAACAATTTTATATCCTCTCTTTTTGAGATATTCACAAGCTTCCCTCTCTCCTTTAGCACCAAGTATATTTCCGGAATTCATAGAGAAGTTCTCTTCTCAATCATCTTTATTCCTAACCTTTCCAACTCTTCAAGAACAGGAGAGTAAATTAATTTTGTAACGGGAATATGAACTCCGACAAGATCAATTTCCCCTTCCGCCATCATCTTTACGCAAATCGCAAGAGGGAGACTGACTGTCCGTGACATCGAAGAATCTCCACCCGAAATTCCATAATTTATTAATGTAGAGGTAATCCTATCATACGTTCCGTCACCGTTAAGCACTTTAAGTGTATGTTTCATGAGAATCATATCCTTCTCATTATCCTCATAATACAATTTTTTTTGTAAAAGTTCACTAAGTATATCAAGATAATTGTTAAATTCCGGAGTAAGATCTTCACCGAACAACCCGAGCCACTTAAGTCTCGCAATTTGTTCCGAATCCGAAGGGATCCCAAACCTTTTGGATATCTCTTTCTCCAAATCCGAAATTTCCTCAACTCCGAGAAGTTTAGACATCATATTGCCATACGGTATCTTACTTATGCCAACGGTTTCGGAATCCGAAAGAAGTCCGATATCATTAATAAGTTTAAAGGTCTTGCACCATCCAGGGTAACGATATGTCCCCCTAATCAAGGTTTGCACGTCTTTCAACCCGTAAATCTCCTTATAAATTATTGAATCTCGGTTCGGATAAACCTCAAAATCTCCAAGTTCTTCAACTTGCTCATCTCTATAATTAAGGAATAATTCTTCACCCGGTATATTTACAATCTTGCCGTTTTCAAGAAATCTTGCAGGATTCCTTGATGCCAAAACAACACCCTTCGGACTCCAAGAAAATTTGTACCCGAAAGGATTATTGTTATCTTCGGGTGCCGGCAAGCCACCGCAATAAGAGTAAAACTCAACTATTTTACCACCCTCCGACTCCACCTCATCAATTATTTTCTTTGCCGACATATGATCAATTCCGGGATCAACCCCGATCTCATTTACAAAAAGTAGCCCTTTATCCCGAACTTGAGAATCAAGTTCTCTCATTTCTTCACTCACATAGGATGTCGTTGCCATATTTTTTCCGTTTTTAACACAGAGTTTTGCAACTTTAGGATGAAGTGTCCAAGGGAGTAAGCTAACCACCACATCATTCTCCTTTATTAATAAATCAAGGCTGTCGAAATTATTAATATCAAGAGCAACGGCTTTGCCATTCTCAAATCCTTCTACCAATCTTTTTGCTTTGTTAATAAACATATCTGCAACCGTAACAAACAGATTACTACTGTTCAGAAGATATCTCACTCCGGGTCTGCTGACAAATCCTGCTCCGAGTATTAATATTTTCTTCATTTTTCCTCCGTAACAAAAGATTTCATATAAGTGAAATTATCCGTAAATTTCCCATTGTGAAGTATCAATGCTTTTTTTATAGGATCGGGAAGTTTCAGACTGCTATAATCATCCGAAAAATCGGCTTTGGAAATATCTGCTGCAAAGTTTTTTAAGACTCCGGAAAACGCCTCCGATGATTCAATAGGAAATTCACACGGAAGGTTATCCACTGCCATTACGGACACACCGCCCGCTCCGATTCCATCCTCAAATTTATCATCAGCACCAAAGTATGTAAAAGAGGGATTATTCGGCATTGTAACCTTATGAGTTATCTCAATCGACCCGTTTATATCACAACTAATATCCCCTATCATCCTTAAATTAGGATATTTAATCAATGAAGCCTGATTCTTCAAATACTTTCTTGTCAGCAGACGCGGATATTTTTTCGACCAGTAGATGCAATTGATCAGAACTTTCAACCGTTCCGCATATTCATGAAATACGGAGACATACATTTCTGGATTTTTATAGTACTCTTGGAGATCGAACACCCCCTCTTTCCTTTTAACAAGGTCCTCTTCTCTCAGCACTACTTTATAGAAATTATAATTATCCGCTGCAAAGTTTTCATAGTTTTCATCCAAAACCGTTACGGATATTGACTTATACGGAAAGAGATCGAAAATTTCTTGTGCTCCTTGCGATACATTACCGTATCCGGCGAATGCAAATACAAAGGGGGAAAGTTCTGGAGGAAATCCGGAATCTTCAATCTCTTTTCCTATCTCCGCCATATGCCTTTTTGCATCATCTACGGATTTATAGGTATAAGCCTGTTTAACCTTCTCCAGAGGAGTATCATAACCTTGAAGTTTAAGTTTGACTCCAAGTCCGTGAAGAGTTTCAATCATTCCGGCAATTCCGGCATATTTCCCAAAAAAAATCAGCCTCCTGTTTTCATCATCAACAATTTTTTCATAATCAATAAGATTAACTTTCTTATCGATCATCGTCTTCAACATCTTCATGTTGTATTGCTGACCTTTTATGGTATGAGAGAAAAAAACGTAAGTTTTGCCTTCTTCATACATATGTGAGGGAATTTCCTTTACAGCAAAGATTGTATCGGCTTTCCCGAGATCTTCACTTATTTCAGCTCCGGCTTCAAGATATTCCCTATCTTTATAAATCCTTAAATTTGAAGGTTGAACAATAGATTCAATTCCTTGATTTTTTTTAAGTTCCTTTACGGCTTCGGGTGTTAAAGGGACCCTCCGTTCCCACTCGTTCTTGTCTTCGCGTCTGATCCCGATTATTTTTGTCATATAACCTCGCTTTTGAATAACTCTATTTAGCAGAGAAGAGCGATCAAGTCAACAAAAAAATATTCTAACGGATATTTATTTTATTTCCTTTTTAGTGTTTTTTCTATACTCTCAAGAGAATAATTGATAATTATAGGCCTTTTATGGGGGCAGAAATATGGATTGGTTGACTTAAACAAAGCGGAGACTACTCTTCTCATTTGATCACGATGCAATTTATAATTAACTTTAATAGAACTCTTACATGCAATTTGAGCAATTGCCTTATCCTCAAAATTAATTTCATTGCTCTCGATACTTAATAAATCCCTTACCGTGTCGGGAACGGATCTTTCATCCAAAATTTCCGGATATCCCCTGATATCGTAAGAATTTCCACCCATATGTTCAATTTCAAATCCGGCATTTTTTAACATTTCAAGCTTTTTATCATCAAGTAAACCAATCTCCGTCGAAGTCAACTCAAGGAGTATAGGGAACAGAGGTGATATTTTAATTATTTTTCTTTCTGAAAACTCCCTCTTTAAACGATCAAAATTTGACCTTTCATCTGCATTGTGCTGATCTACAAGTACAAGATCTCCATCTTTCTCTATAATAATGTAAGAATCTTTATATTGACCGATCACAATAAAATTCTCTTCATCAGCAATTTTTTCCTCAAAAAGTATTTGCTGAGAATAATTCTGATCCTCTTCAACCGAATTAATGGAATGATATGGTTTTTCAAACGATCTTTCCTTTGGAATTTTTATTTCGGGAGTAAATTCATGATTGCCGTTCATACTATTTTCAATTCCCTTTTTAATCAACTGAAAAACTTTTGAAGAATCTTCAAATTTTATTTCCAATTTCATAGGATGAATATTAACATCAACCTCACCCGGAGGTATTTCGAGCAGAAGTATTCCGACAGGACTCCTGCTCTTTTCGAGATATTTACCGTAAGTATTGTTTAAAGCGGCATAAAGGGTTTTTTCCCTTACGTTTCTTCCGTTAACAAAAAAATATTGCCGCTTTTTCCCTGAAACTCCTGTGTTTATTTTTGAAATCAGTCCGGTTACTCTGTATCCGTAATATTCAAAATCAATATTCTCAAGGTTATCTGAAAACTCTTTCCCGAACACCTGATAACACCTATCCAACAGTTCATTAACACCATTATACTTAAAAACGGTTTTCCCATTGTTTGAAAACTCAAACGATTTGGAATAATTGACCAGTATTGTCTGTTCAAGAAATTCCGATATCCGGATCATTTCACTCCGGTCGCTTTTAAGGAATTTTTTCCTTACCGGAAAATTTGAAAAAAGGTTTCTAACTTCTATCGTTGATCCTCTTGGGAAAGCTATTGCTTCCGTTCCCGTGAGGACTCCGTTTCTGAACTCATAACGCAATCCTTCTCCACTATCATCACAAGAAGTTTTTAATTCAATATCCGAAACTTCAAGAATCGAGGGAAGTGCCTCACCCCTGAATCCGAGAGTATTTAGAGAGTCAAAGTCTGAAAATTCTCGAAATTTGGATGTGGAATGACGTTTGAAAGCTATCTCGACATCATCGGGTTCAAAACCTGTTCCGTTATCAGTTATCCGAACAACTGTTTTTCCTCCGTTCTCAAGATCAATCGTTATACTCTCTGAACCCGCATCCAAAGAATTTTCAACAAGTTCTTTTACAACGGAAAACGGCCTCTCGACAACTTCTCCGGCAGCAATCTTTCTATATATATTTTCTTCTAACGTAATGATTTTTCCCATTTCCGCACCTTTTAACCGATTAGAGATTATAACAGTTTCGGATATGAATTCAAAAAATATCAACTTCTCTAAAACCGATCCGGATTTAATCGGTCACATACTGAGATAATCATCCCTTACTTTGACTTGTAGTATGAAAAAAAATATAATTAATTCATGAGTCTTAAACAATTATTGGAAATACACAAGTACGGAGATGAAATCCTAAAACAGAAAGGAATTACTATAAAGAATATAAATCAGAGCATAATTGATTTGATCTCCAAGATGAGGGAAACACTTCATGTTACTCCAAATGCAATTGGTCTTGCCGCCCCTCAAGTCGGAGAATCTTTAATGCTTTCGGTTATTGATTTATCAATGGGCAAGGAAGAAAGTGAGTTTATAACACTGCTTAACCCATTTATTGAAGAGGAGGAGGGGGTAGAAATTGATTCCGAAGGGTGTCTCTCTTTTCCAAATATTTCATTGGATATCAGAAGGAGCAAAAAAATTCTTCTCAAAGGAATTGATCTAAATGGGAAAGAATATGAGAAAGAATATTCCGGATACATAGCAAGGGTCATTCAACATGAGATCGACCACCTAAACGGTATTCTTATTGCCGATCGGGTGTCACCTTTAAAAAGGCAGTTAATGAAAAAAGAAATTAAGAGACTGAAAAAAAATGGAGAATGGTAATAACAGCATAGTCTTTTTCGGTACCTCCGAAATATGTATACCGTTTATAGACTCACTTAAGAGTAAATTTGATATCAAGCTGATAATTACACAACCCGACTCTTTCGGTGGCAGAAAAAAAAAACTAATTGAGCCGTCAGTAAAAAAATATGCTTTATCAAACAATATAAACTACATACAACCGGAAAAACTTAACGGAAGTGTTGCGGATATAATAAAAGAAATTGATCCCGATATTTCAGTAGTGATCTCATACGGAAAATTCATTCCTAAAAAGATCTTTAATATCCCCAAATATAAAACAGTCAACGTCCATTTTTCAATCCTTCCGAAATTAAGAGGTGCCGCCCCGTATCAGAGAGCCATTGAATCGGGTCTAAAAAATACCGGAATCACAATTTTCGAGATATGTAAAGAAATGGATGCAGGTGATATATGGGCAACAAAAGAATACAATATTTTTACAGACGATACATCAACAACACTTGCTGACAGGATGGCTGAAAACGGCGCCTCTTTTTTAGCATCAACACTAAAAAAAATAATTAACCAAACCATTGAAAAAAAACCTCAAGATCATTCTTTGGCATCATTTGCCAAAATTATCACTAAAAGTGAAGGGAGGGTTAACTGGGATATCAACGCAAAAGAGTTATATGATAAATTCAGAGCTTTCCAGCCTTGGCCAGGGATATTTTTTTATTCAATCGGAGAAAAAATATCAATAAAGGAGATGAAAATATCAAATCGCAAGAGCAATGATCCTGCCGGCAATGTATTATCATTAACTAAAGATGCTCTCATTGTGAGCTGCGGAGGAGATGATTGTATTGAAATCACAGAGATACTCCCTCAGGGGAAAAAAGAGATGACTCCTTATATTTTTTCACTTGGGAATAAAATTTCGGAAAAATTAGATTGAACATCCTTAATCCGTCATTTGATATCTTAAACCGTTATTTTAATAACCGTAATCTTAATCTAAAACTAATACTGTCTCGCTACTTGAAAAAGAATCCTGAACCAAATTTAAACGAAATAACCAGAATTGTTTACGGCATTGTAAGAAGGGAAAGACTAATTGAATATATCGCCTCAAAATTTGTAAAAAAAAAATTATCAAAAACCGATTCGAAAACTAAAATATTGCTGTTAATAGGGATATACTTAATTTGTTTTTCAAAGTCGTATCCCTCGTATGCCATAGTAAATGAGATTGTCTCAACTGCACCGGAACACTCAAAAAAGTTTCTTAATGCCGTTCTTAGAAAAATTGATTCTCAATCGGAAAATATAGAATTAATAGTTGGTAACATAAAAGATTCCGAAATAAAATATTCCGTATCAAAATACATTTTAGATAATCTGAGATCAATTATTCCGAATACGGAAGAACTGTTGGAGTATTTGGACTCCGAACCTGTATTTCAAATCAGAATAAGTTCCAACAAAACAGATATTGAAAATTCCATAAAAAAACTCAGAGAACATAACATCCGATTTAAGTTGATTGAGAAAATCAACTCCTTTGAAATAAAAGATGCGGGTGAAGTCGTAAAAAAAATAATTCCGTCAAATCAGTTCTATTTTCAAAATTCTGGGTCTTATTGTGTCTCGTATCTGGCTTCTCTGTTCTCAAAAAAGAGAGTATTGGACTGCTGTGCGGCACCCGGAACAAAAAGTATCACACTCTCTCTCTTGCGTCCCGACATAAATATCATTTCAGCGGATATAAGCTCAAAACGGTTAAGATTATTGGGGACATTTTTAAAAAAAAATAAAAATACAAATATTGATTTGGTTGCAGGTGACATAAATGTTCCCCCTTTCCAAAATATATTCGATACCGTTATTGTTGATGCTCCTTGCAGTTCTGCCGGAACGCTAAAAAAGAACCCGGATCTTAAAATGAAATTAAATTATGAGATCATAAAAAAAAATTCAGATAAACAGATTGAAATTCTAAACTCCGTTTTATCGTGGGTCAATTCGGAAACAGTAATTCTTTATTCAGTATGTTCGTTTATTACCGATGAAACCGAATCGGTCTTAAAAACATGTATTCACGCTATAGGAGAAAAAAATATCGTAATATTAGATGTGGCGAATATTTTATCTTCCTTAGGATTTAATATTAAAAGAGGCAAATTTGGAGTTTTTCTTCTACCGCATCCGAAATTAAATAATGACCTTTTTTATATCTCTGCAATAAGAAAAAAATAACCACTTCAAATTCAGAGAATCAATTATTCAATTTCCGATAATAGCACAATGAATTATTAAAACCGTTATAATCAGAGTAAAGATCTCAGTTCATCTTTATAGATACCGAGAAAAAACAGTAACTTACCCATGAGTAAATCTTCTCCACACATCACAATTAAAAAATATTCTGAAGATAGTGTATAGATGAGCAAAGTGGAATCTTTTCCCGAAAGGGCAAAATGGGATTTATTGGAAACAAATTTAAGATCGGATAATTTTGTCATTATATCTGCAATCTGTGCTCCTGTCATTTCAATATCGGGATCGGTATCATCAACAAAATATTTTTTTTCCAACTCGAGTCCGTCTTTCCCCCAAATTCCGATTATCTTTACAGATGAATTTTTTTCTTTTATTTTATTAAAAACTTTTTCAAACAATTCTCACACTCCCGATTCTAATTTTATCTAAAAAACCCTCAAGGGCTTTTATTTTTAAATTTGCCATCTTTATCCGTTTTATCTTCTCAAGTTTTTCCATATAAAGAAGATTATCCGATTCTTTGTACAATTTTGCATAAACACTATCCGCATCTTCATACAATCCCTGCTTCAAATACAGCAATGCCGCACTCTCGGTCACAAACTCATCACCCGCTTTTTTATCTTCAACTTTTACATCCTCGGAATCTTTACTTATATCCGAACTACTTACCTCCGATATTGAAAAAGAATTAATATTTTCAAGAGCCAATGATACTTTATCGGAAACAGAAGAAATATTTTCAATATTATCGGAAGAAAAATCCTCTTCCGCAACATTATTTTCCAAAATATCCGAATCTTTTTTTATTCCACTTTCCGGTACTTTTACCGGTGCGGTCGGAAACCCATTTTCTCCCTCTTCGAGGGAACTTTCAAATTCCATTGCAGCTTCCGTTAAACTTATATCCAGTTCTTCTTCAATCTCTATTTCCGGTTGAGCCGGATCGGGATCGGGAATTATGCTTTCACCGAGAAACCTTTCAAGATCTTCCTCTTTCATGGTATCTTCCAATCCGGATCTCACTTCTTTAGGTTCAACAGATATATCCTGAGAATCGGCACTTTCACTTTTAACCTTATCAACCCCATCTTTTGCTCTGGAATTGAACGGATCCAAAAAAAGAACTTTTTCGAAAAACAACTTTGACTCGGCTGTTTTACCCCTTCCCATAAGGAGTTCCCCTTTTACAAGAAGAAGATTGATATTTTCAGGATACTGCTTTAACAAACCATCAAGAATATCTTCCGACTCGGAATATCTATTTAGATTGACAAGTACTCTGTAGTGAAGAAAACCTATAGGGAAAGATGTTGGAAATGTTTCACTTAAATCCGATGCAAAAACAGCCGCCTCTTCAAATTTTTCCTCTTTAAACAGAGCATCCAACCTCTCCAGCCCTTCCCTTTCATTAAAACTTTCCGGACTCATAACTTAATATCCAGTCCTCTATGCACCCTGCTCTACTTTAACAACTACTGTCGATATAACTCCCGAAGTGGTTGAGATAATTGATATTTCCCCGCTTCTTTTAGTAGTCCCTGTATACGAAGAAACATTAAAACGGAACGTTCCTTCAGTAGTTCCGGTCGCACCGGAAACTATTGTTATCCAATCGGCACCTGCAGATACCCTGTATGAGATCGGACATATATTATCGACACTTCCAACCCATACGGCAAGATTTGAAGCTCCAGCAGCGATAACATCAAATTTTTCCGGGCTAACTACCAATCCGGAATTGGTCGCAGTACCGAAAAAATCTTGATGTGTCAAATCTATATAGACCGGATTCCCAACTTTTATAGCAGCCGGAATAAAGGTGAATCCGAGAAGAGATGCCTTTATCTCTCCACTCCATCCCCAAGGAACGTAAGCCGAATAACTTCCCGAACTCCTTGATACCGCAAGAGTTCCCGTATTTGAAAAAGTAATTTGAACTCCGGGAATACCTAACACTCCTGCACATCCGCTAACATGCCCTGATATGGCAACCATCTCTTTCCCATCATAAGGGATAAGTCTGATCGGGATATTATCGTACGATTCGGAAAGAAAAGGGATATCATTTCTCCCGTCATCCACTACAGTTGCTTTAAGCTTAATTCTGGTATCTCCGGTTACCGTACCCGGGGGAATATAAAACTTAATCCTTGCAACCCCGTTTCCGTCTGTAGTTCTTTTATCACTTAATCTAAAATTATCAAAATAGCCATAGGTACCTGTTTGAAACACTACGGTATAGTTCACCGCAGGTGAGCCGTTACTCGCAAGAACCCTTGCCGATATATTTGAAAACACCGAAGGAAGATTCTCCGGAATATGCAAAACCGATGGATTTGCCGTTCCTGAAATCTGAATTCTGAATCCCGCTCCACCCTTCATATCAGGGTCTTTAACATCATTTCTGGTACAGGAAGACAGAAAAACCACCCCCAAAACTAACAAAATTATTAATCCGATTCTTTTTAACATTTTCCCTCCTGAAAAAATCACCATTTTATTTAGCATCACCAAAGTTAGAAATCCAAACGGATACGGATCCATTGACAGGAGCTATACGTCTACCCCCTACATCTTTACCGTGAATTGTGATAAACGCCTCAAGTTTCAACACTTTCTCCTGACCCAAGTCAACAAGCTCAACAAGAGGAGACTCAAGCTTCGAGACATGTTGCACCAATACAAAAGGGAGAGAAACTGTCTTACCAATAGGGACCATGTAGGATACTTTTTGTGAAAAACTATAAATCACATCTTTCCCTTCGTTATCAAGCCCGTCAGCTCTCTTGTACTTAATATCAACCTGATCAACCATTATATTCTGGTAATAAGTACTCTCTGACGGTTTGGCATCGGGATCAAGCAAAACAGCCATCAATTCAGCTACTCCATTGTCATTAAAGATCGTCATCGATCCGTCATCATTGATTTTGACAACATCAACAAAGATTGTTGTTGACCCTTCCGTACCGTCAAGATCGTTTCCGGTAATTGATTTAACAAGTAACACGGAACCGGAAGTAGTGTTGTTTTCCAATCTGTTGCATGCCGGCAATAACACAAGAACCGTTGCAACAATCACCAAAATTATATTTTTTCTCTTCATTTGATTCTCCTATTTAACTATCCTTGGAGTGATAAAGATCAACAACTCTTTTTGATCTCTCCTTTTATTGGAATTTTTAAACAATCCGCCTATGATCGGAATCTTACTGAGGAACGGTACTCTGTCCGAATTGTTGGAATCTTCCACTTTAAATATCCCTCCGATAACAACAGTACCTCCATCATTCGCCTGAATTGTATTTTTAATTTCCTGAGTAATGATTTGCGGGTTCCCAAGAACGGTATTTCCCCAATCCGGATAATCATTTTTAATCTTAACTTCCATAACAATAGTACCTCTTGCAGTGATATGGGGTGTGACCTCCAACTCCAACGCAGCATTTTCATATTTTACCGTAACTGTATTATTCTGTGTAGATTGGACAGGAATTCTGGCACCTTGAGTTATCTTAGCCTTCATATTATCCTGAGTGGTAATTTTCGGGGCAGAAATAATCCTCCCCTTCCCCTTAATTTCCATTGCGGTTAATGCAGCATTTAATCTGAAAGTATTTGCCGCATTTGCCAATGAAAATGAAAATCCGCTATTGGCACCTCCGGATGCCGGTACATTTACAGCATATCCCCCACCCGGAAGAGTACTGGGCATTCCCGGATTTAACGTATTTGTTACTCGGTCACCTCCAATTGATATTGAGTTGGGAAATTTAAGATTTGTCTGGTTCCCGTGATAGGAATCGGCAATAATATTTGTACCCCATTGGATACCGAGATTTCTGATAAACTTTGAAGATGTTTCAACTATTTTTGCCTCTATTGACACCTGAGGATTAGCAAGATCAAGAGTATCTATAAGCTTATCAACTGTCTTTATATTATCCGACACCTCGGAAATAATGAGCATGTTTGTTCTGTCATCAATAACAATTTCACCTCGATCCGATAATTGTTTCTCTAAGATTTTCACTACATCGGAAGCTTTGGCATAACTCAACCTCCTTGTAATAACCTCAAGAGGACCTTCCATTTGGCGAGCTTCTCTTAATGCTCTCCTTTTCTTAGCTTCATTAGCAAGTTTGTCGACTTTACCTATCCTTAGTATGTTTCCTTCAAGAATCATGTCAAGACCATTCACTTTTAAAAACAGTTCCAAAGCCTGATCCCAAGGAACTTGAATCAATTCCGAAGATATCCTCCCCGTAACACCCGGATCAATAACAACATTCAGATCGGAAACCTGTGCGATAAATTTCAAAACATTTGTCAAATCTGCATTCTTAAAAGAGAAATCATAAGGGGCTCCGGAATACTCTTTTCTACCGACCTCAATAGTATTCTTCAGATATGCTATCTGACTCGGTCCTTTGTCATTCTCAATACGGATAAAACTTTCGGAATCCTTTTTATCGGTTTTCGACTTCTCTTCCATAAAAAATTCAGGTTTTTGATTCAACTTAACAGTTGTCCCCGCAATCTTATCTCCGGACAACCCGGATTTATTTTCTATAACTTTCCCTTTTTTTCTCAATCTCTCTATAAAAGCCACATCTTTGACACTATTTGCCGGAACGGTATAACCTTTGGAAATCGATTTCTTCATTATTCCCTTATCATCCGACACGGATTTCACCGGACTAACCGGTTTAATATTTTTTGCAAGAGCGTTATTGTTAAATTCCACTTCAAGTGTATTTCCATTGTAGGAAACGTTATATTCTTTAAGATATTTAAGATCAAAAACAACTCTGAACACCGTCGGAGAATTGTAAGAGCCCCTAATTCCTTTAACGTTTAACAGATCAATCCTTTTTCTTATTTTGGAAGCTCGGACATTATGAAGATCAATTGCAAGTCTTGCCGGAGACTTTTCGATCGGAATTGTTTTATACTTAACCCGATTTGAAAGTACTATCCCGAATCGGAGTACATTACCGCTCCTCTCTTTAAAACTTATGTTCTTTAATACCCCATTGCCGGAGAAATTCTTCTTGTCTCGTATGCTAAAATCTTTGGTTTTCTTAGCCGTAACAGGTATTATGTTTTTATTCCCATTCTTTGAAATAGGAAACTTAATATAAAGACCGTTTCTATTGCTTGATATACGATAAGAAGCTTTTGTTTTAAGCTTTATTTCAACATCAAGATTTTCTCCACGGGATTTTAATTCAACCTCTTTGATTATAGGAGAATTAAAAAAATACTTCTCATTTTTCCCTTTGAAAACAACGTTATCTATCCTCATTACAAGAAATTTGTAGTCATCCTCTACGGGATAGAACAGGTCGGGTATGGGTATTATTGAGTCCGTTGGAAAATGTAGCTGAACAAAATCATTCCCCTTAGAATATTCAACATTTTTGATTATAGTCTTCCCATTGAGAAAAAAAGCAACCATTACAATGAGTGCAAATAGTAAAATTAATTTTTTATTTTTCATTTCCTCTCTCATCCTCCTCTTCAGGATTTAGTCTCTTTACGATAGTCTTAACCTTTGTGCCACCGAGAGCTATTGTCAGTATTTTTTTGAACTTAACCATGTGACTCTCTATTTTCATTATTTCACCATCATAGACACTATCTCCCTCTTTAACCAGATAAGGCTTACCATCCGGTCCCTTTAATAGTGCAACAAATTTACCTTTTTTCTTGATTATCCCTTCCAATTCCAGTTGGTCAATATCAAGACCTGCAAGACCTTCTTTCCTCTTCTTTTTCAACTTGTTACTGTTCCTCTTCAAAAGGTCCCAGAAAGGATCTCTTCTGCCCATCGGGTTATATTCAAACTCTCCCGGCAGACGTTTCATTTTGGATGCATCTTCTGCCGATGGTTTTTGGGCTTTTTCAGCTTTATTTTCCGTAACTTTATTTTCCTGCTGTTGAGGAAACAAAAACAGAGAACCAAAGAAAAAAATAATCATCAAATATTTCATTTATCTTCTCCTCCTATTCACTTGCTGTTTTACTTTCCTATAGGTATAAGTCGAAGCGATGAAGTTAGCAGAGATGGAATAATCACTGAGTTTCCCGTTTAAAGGTCTTATACTCAAGTTGTTTACGGTAAAGATTTTTTGTAAACGTGACAGTTGATCGAAAAACACACCGAGATTATGGTAAGTACCCTTTATCGAAATCGAATAAGGGACCTCAATGTAGATTTTTTTAGTACTTTTCGCATTAGCTGCAAATTTCCCTATTTTCAACCTCGAACTAGAAATTAATGATTGTATTTTTTTTATGATCTGACTAACTTCATTCTCTTCGGGAAGAACTAACTTCAACTCTTCAAGCGTTGCCTCGTAATTGGCTATCTCCTCTTTAAGTTGTTTTAGTTTTCCTTCCTGCCTCTCCGCAACCCTTATTTTCTGTTCAACTTCATCAACTTGTCTCTGTATCCCGTCTATTTCATCTTCAGTCGGAGAATAATGGAAGTAATAGAAAAATCCGAAAAGGATAATTCCGATTAATAGGTAAACACCTAATTGTCCGTACCATGGTAAACTTTGCAGATCCATTTTACACCATCCCCTTTTTCTTTGATGGAACAGAAAACGTGCAATTCAACCTAAAGCTGTAAACGTCTATTCCCGATTTCTTTTTGGGTACCGAATCTTTAAATTCAACAACTTTAAAATATCCTGTACTTTTCAGATTATTGATAAAATCGGCAATGAGATTATTTGAGAGGGCACTGCCTGAGATAGTCAAACTATTTGTTCTGAAATTAGCACTTTTCAGCCATACCATCTCCGGAAGTGCAAGTGAAAGCTGATCCATCATCTTAACGACAACTTGTCTTTTTGCATTCAAACTCTGAATAACTTCAACTTTACTTTTCAAAACTTTCTTAGTATTTTCAAGCATCTTCAAAGTTTGCAGGACCTCCTCAAGTTCGGTAAGTCTTGCTCTCCGCTCCACAAGATGCTTTTTCGTATTATCAAGTCTGTTTGACTGAAGAAGATAAAGTCCGCCGATAATAAATAAAGTAAGAACAGATGCTCCTACGATAGCAGGAATATTTAACTTACTTTCTCCATCATCAGCTGAAAAAACTTCTGTTGGTGCCGCACCCGGAGTTATATCTTTTTTCTCGGGACTTAATAAATTTACTTTGATCATTTTTCATCTCCGGAAGCCCTGAGGGCCAATCCAATAGCAACATTAAATACAGGTGCCATTTCTTTGATAAAGTTCAGATCAAACTTCTTTTCGTTTATTTCAATATTGTTGAAAGGGTTAACTATTTCAAAAGGGATATCAAACTCTTGAGAAAATAGGTCGAGAATAGAATCAAGATTGGCAGTCCCTCCGCTAATGAGAATATTGTCAATCCTCCCCTCCATCGTATTCGATCTGTAAAACTCAAATGTTTTCTTAACTTCATTCTTCAATTCACTGAAAATAAGATTTACGACCGGTTTAACGGCAGTTGGTGACACACCCTCAACCTGCCTCCCCTTTTTAGCCGATTCGGCTTTCTCGTATTTAAGATTCAGCTCTTTCTGTATCAAATCGGTAAAATTATTTCCTCCGAGAGCAATATCCCTTACAAAAACAGGATTCCCTCTTTTGGAAATCACCACATTTGTAATTGAAGCACCGATATTAAGAATTGCAATCGTTCTGTCTCTGTACATCTCATAATTCTTTAAGACACTGTTTAAAACTGCAAAAGACTCAAGATCAACAAGTTCAACTCTCTTCTTGGCAAGATCGAATACGTTGAGATAATCGTTGAGTTTCTCCTTCTTAACAGCTGCAAGGACAACACTGACCATGTTTGGCGGAGCATCGGACTGCTCGAAAATTTCGTAGTCAATATTAACCTCTTCCGGAGTAAACGGGATGTGCGGTCGAGCCTCCCAAAGGATGTGTTCATGCATTTCTGCAGGATTTTGCCTCTGGACCTCTATCTTTTTGACTATAACCGAACTGCCGGATACACCAAAGGACATACTGTTAATCTTAGCCTTGCTTTCATAAAAAACATGTTGAATAGAGTCCGCTACTGCTGCGGAATCCATTATACTTCCCTCAACTATTGATTGATAGGGAAGAGGTTCATACCCCAAAGAAACAAGCTCATGCACCGTTTCTTTCCCCTTTTTCTTTGCTTTTAACTCAACTAACTTTAAAGCAAAGGAACCAATGTCGAGACCTAGTATTTTTTTCGAACCCAAACTGAAAAAAGACATACCATTCTCCACTTACGCTTTTTTTCCATACGGTAGGTTTTTAGCATAGTGAAATTAAAAAGTCAAGTCTTAATTTCTATATTTTGCAGACATATAGGGATTGTATGAAACAAAAAACCTCAAAACCCTTTACCCATGCGGGTTTTCACATATCAACAAAAAACCTGCAAATTCCTTAAGTATATAGGCGGTATCTACATCCAAAGCACTGTATATCACCTATATAACTAAGTTATTCTTTTTTTATAACAATATAGCACTTTTCAACGTTTTTTTTACATATTTTACTAATATTTTCTATTTTGAGTCATTAAAATTTTATACAAACTTGCAATAAAACGAGCTTTATGATATAAATGCGGAATATAAAAAAAAGGAGTATTTTGATGTTTGCTATTCTTGAAACAGGCGGAAAACAGTATAAAGTCGAAGAAGGAGACGTGCTGGAAGTTGAGTTGTTGGCGGAAGACAAAAAACGGAAGCAGGATAAATATACTTTTGAAAATATCCTTTTGCTAAAGGGTAAAACCACTCTGCTCGGAACTCCATATGTTAAAAATGCAAAAGTAAAAGCAAAAATTTTATCGGAGATCAAAGCTCCAAAAATTATTGTATTTAAAAAGAAATCCAAAAAACAGTATAAAAAAACCATAGGACACAGACAAAGGCTTCATAAAATTCAAATAGAGAAGATTGAGGTTAAAGCCGATCCCAAACCGAAAGCCACCCCTAAAAAAGATAAAAAGGAGAACTAACAATGGCACATAAGAAATCCGGCGGAAGCGCAAAGAACGGTAGAGACAGTATCTCCAAGAGACTTGGGGTAAAGAAATATGGTGGTGAAAAGATCAATGCAGGATCAATTATAGTCAGACAACGCGGGTCCAAGTTTAATCCGGGACAGAACGTAGGGATAGGAAAAGACGATACTCTTTTTGCACTTACGACGGGTGTTGTCAAATTTGTGACAAAAAGTAAAAAAAAGTTTGTTGAGGTCATCCCAAATTAATTGGAATTTTTCAGATTTTCAATCTGAAATTATTTCAAGAAAACAACTCTTTAAAATTTCCCGTACACCCTTATAAAATGTTTGTAGACAGGACAATCGTAACTCTTACGGCAGGGAAGGGCGGAAACGGCTCTGCCAGCTTCAGAAGAGAAAAGTTTATCCCAAAAGGGGGTCCGGACGGAGGCGACGGTGGAAACGGAGGAGATGTGGTGCTTGTTAGTGAGAGCAGTGTCAGTTCCCTTATAGATTTTAAAGGTAATCATCACATAAAAGCCGGAAACGGGGGAAACGGAAGCGGAAATAATAAATCGGGTAAGAAAGGAGAAGACAGAATACTCCGTGTCCCAGTCGGAACAATCATTAAAACGTTCCCCGATGAGAAAATAATGTTCGATTTTAAAGAGGAGGATATCCGGTTTGTCATTGCACGAGGCGGAAAAAGCGGTGCCGGAAATGTCCGTTTCAAATCGTCCGTCAACCAAACTCCGAAAACAGCAAAGAAAGGTAAGCCCGGAGAATCGATAAAAGTAATACTTGAGTTGAAACTTATTGCATTTGCAGGTCTTGTCGGATTTCCGAATGCAGGAAAATCGACACTTATTTCAAAGATCAGTGCGGCAAAACCAAAAATTGCAGACTACCCCTTTACAACATTAACACCACACCTTGGAGTCGTTTATCAAGGATATGAAAGCATGGTTATTGCAGACATACCCGGAATTATTGAAGGAGCCCATAGAGGAGAAGGGATGGGGACGGATTTCTTGAGGCATATCGAGAGGAACCGTGTCTTGATCTTTTTGATCAATCTTGGAGATTCATCGGGGAAAGATGGTGTAAATAGACTTGAGATACTGATGGAAGAACTCCGGTCTTACAAAAAAGAACTGCTCGGAAAGAAATTTCTCGTTGTTGCAAATAAAATTGACTTGTTAGATAATATTGAAGAAGATGATGAACTTCACAGACTTAGGCTACATTGTAAGAAGAGGGGTTTTGAAATGTTGGAAATTTCGGCACTTAAAAGTATCAATATTAATCGTCTTAAGAACAAATTGTTTAAACTTTTGAATGAAAATTAATAAAAGAACCGGATTGCTCGGCGGAACATTTAATCCTTTACATTACGGTCATATCGATCTCGGTAAAAGGGTTATGTATAATTTCAATCTCAGTTCCGTAAGATATATACTATCCGCAAAGCCGCCACATAAAGACGGTAACGGCATTGTTTCAGCTGAAATACGGTGGGAAATGCTCACGGCAGGTCTTGAAAAATACAGGACATTGATACCTGATGATATTGAGCTGAAAAGAGATGAATGCTCTTGGACAATAGATACGATAAAGCAGTTGAAAATTAATTTTCCAGACAATAATTTTTTCTTTATTTCCGGAAGTGAAGGATTTCTGAAAATAGCTACGTGGAAAGATTACAAAGAACTTCTTAAGACCGTAAATTTTATTATAGTGATGAGGACGGAGGAGCAGGAGGAAAAAGTAACAAAACTCCTTGAGAAAGAGAACATACATCCGTCGGAGAACGAAAGAGAAGAAAATTCCGATCCCTCTATCTATTACTTTTCATACAAGTCGGGATATCTCGACCTATCTTCCACCCGTATTAGGAGAATTGCCGCAAGAGGAGGATCTTTGGACGGATTGGTAGAAAGTGAAGTAAGGGAAATCATCGAGGAGAATAATCTCTATGGAAAAAAACGTTTCTAAACTGAAAAAGTGGAGAATTCCACCGATAATAAAAAAGGTGGTAACCATAATCTCGGAAAAAAAGGGTAATGATATCGTCATTCTGAAATTAAAAAAAGTTACGGATTTAACCGATTTTATGATAATTTGTAGCGGGAACTCACAGAAACAGAACAAAGCAATCTCGGATAACATCCAAAGAACATTAAAAAAAGAGTTCGGTTCGGGACCACTTGGTGTCGAAGGAAATAGATACGGAGAATGGATTCTCATGGATTACGTCGATTTCATAGTTCATGTTTTTTCTCCCGAAACAAGAGAAAAATTTTCTCTTGAAAAATTATGGATGGATGCAAAAAGATACGATTTTATCTCTGCTGAATAATCTGAAAGATCCTCTCTCGGATAATATCAGAAAAAAAGCCGATCAGGTAGCCGGATATGATACTCCCGTCCTGCTCTACGGTGAAACGGGAACGGGAAAAGATTTTTGGGCGGACTACATCAATAAGACTGACGGAAGGGGGGAAATACTATATCTGAACTGCGGAGATGTTCCGGAAAATCTTCTTGAGAGTGAATGGTTCGGGTACAAAAAGGGTGCATTTACCGGAGCCGAAGAGGAGTACGGCGGAAAATGGGAAACAGCCGGAGAAGGGACAATATTCTTGAATCAAATTGATCTTTTAAGTATCAATATGCAATCCCGATTACTAAGGATCATTGAGAGAAAAAAATACTATCCGTTAGGTGCAGCGGAAGAATCGGAGATAAAAGCAAGATTTATCTTCTCAACGGATTACGATATAGAAGAGAAAGTAGTTTCGGGAAAGTTCCGAAGAGATCTTTTCTATAGAATTTCAACATTTTCCATCCGAATACCTCCGCTTAGGGAGAGGAAAAAAGATATTATCCCCCTAATAAAATTTTTTGCATCAAAGAAAAATTTAAAATTGAGATTGTCAGGTAAAGGTGAAAAGAAACTTCTTTTATACAGATGGGACGGGAATATAAGAGAGATAGAAAATTTTGTAAACAACATATCCATAATAAAAGATTCAATAGAAGACAAAGATGCCGATCATCTCTCTTTTAATCTCATGAGGTCGGAAACTTCAATTTACGATTCCGATCTTCCCTTGAAGGAATTGGAGAAAAGATATATCAATCATCTGATAAAAAAACATAAAAATAAATCCAAAGTAGCCAAAATTCTCGGTATATCAAGAAAATCACTATACAACCGAATAGAGAGACATGGGAAAGATTAGACTCCTCTGCATAGGAAACCAAAAGTTCAAATCCCTAACCGAACTGGAGAAAGAGTACGAAAAAAAAATTAATTATTTTGTTAATTTCACCATTTCAATAATAAAACCGGAAAAGATAAAAGATGAGAAAAGATCAATGGAAATTGAAGGAGAAAAAATTCTTGAACGGATAAATAAAGATGACATTTTGATATCTCTGGACAGAAGAGGAAAAGAGTTAACTTCTGAAAAATTTGCCGACTTTATTTCAGACCGGATCAACTACGGCGGGAAAAACATGGTCTTTGCAATAGGAAGTGCTGCGGGACTTTCGGCAAATCTCATAAAAAGATCCGATACGGTTATCTCATTTTCAAAAATGACTTTTGCACACGATATTTTTAAAATAGTTTTTCTTGAACAACTGTACAGAGCATTTACAATTATCAAGAAGACGGGTTATCATAGAAAAGATTAAAACTTAAGGAGAAATTATGAAAAAATTAATCGTTCCGGCAATTATCGCCTTAACCGTACTTCCACTGATATCCCATAGTGGACACGTTGACTACGACAAATATTTCGGTGAAAAGACAATGAGAATTGATTACCATCACGTATGGATCGGCAATAAGGAAGTGATATCTCTTGATAAAATTTATAAAGAAGGGAGATGGGCGGGAAGCAGAAAAATTCTGACAGACCCTTTCAATTATGGAAAATATAAAATAAAAATTTTTACTTCAAACGGGGAGAAACTTTTGTTCTCAAAAGGATTCGATTCCTATTTCGGAGAATACATAACAACCGGTGCAGCAACCAAAGGGGTAAAAAAAGCCTACCATGAATCGGCAATTATCCCGTATCCCCTATCAAAAATTCTATTTAAAATTGATAAGGTCTATCCGGCGGGAAACTCGGAAACTCTCTATAAAAAGGTAATCGACCCCTTATCAATTGATATTTTGGAAGAGAAACCCGATTCCGACATTAAAGTTTTCACCGTTCATAAAGGAGGAGACCCCTCCGTATGTCTTGATCTCGTTGTTGTTGCGGAAGGATACACATCGAAACAGGAAGAAAAAGTTAAAAACGATCTGGAAAAAGTAAAAAATATTTTTTTCAGTCAAGAACCGTACAAAACGAACAGAGACAAGATAAATATTTTCGGATTGTTCAAACCTTCAAACGAGAGCGGATCGGATGAACCGCGAATAAAAAGTTACAAGAACACATCGGTTGATACCACTTTTAATTCTCTGAATTCGGCAAGATACCTTCTAACGGAATCAAACAAAAAATTGAGAGACATTACCTCCGCAGCACCATGCGATTCAATCCTAATAATGGTAAACTCCTCAAGGTACGGAGGGGGCGGAATATATAACGGTTTCTGTGCGTTTACAATTGACAATGCTCAGGCTCCGTATCTTCTCCTTCATGAGTTCGGTCACTCGTTCGGAGGGCTTGCGGATGAATACTATTCCTCTTCGGTTGCTTACAACGATTTCTACCCGAAAGGGATCGAACCTACAGAACCGAACATCACATCACTTTCTGATCACAAAGGTCCGAAATGGGATAACCTTATTCAAAAAAACACAAAAATTCCTACCTTATGGCACAAAGAAAAATTTGACGAAATGAACAACGAATTCGGTAAAATGAGAAAAAAATTGAATTTAAGGATTGAAAAGATCAAACTTTCGGGAGCCTCGGATAAAGAGATCAAAGAAGCGGAATCCGCAATAGAAAAATTGATGATAAAAAAAGAGAAAGAGAACAAATTGTTTTTTAAAAAAACAGGAAAGTTAGGGGTAGTCGGAGCATTTAAGGGTGCGGGATACGCATCGGAAGGACTCTACCGCCCCATGATCGACTGCATCATGTTCACAATAGGAAAGAAACCGTACTGCAAAGTATGTGAAAATGCAATATTGCAAATGGTAAAAAGATATTCAAACTAAATTTTAATTCAATATTTACCTATAGAAACATACGATCAGGAGACGCGATTAATCGCGTCTCTACAAAAACAGACGGCAAAATAACAAAATAAAATACCCAACGGTACATTTATTTAAATTTAAAAATAATCGTATGGTATGACATTATTTGTCGTACCTGATAATTCATAATTGTAATATGAGATGTAAAATTTTGAAAAAAAAATATTTTTTAATTGTTATTAAAACTTTTTTAAGTTATCCTGAAAACAACTTGTTTTTTTGTCACATTGGAGAGAGATGAGAATCAAAGTTGAGTTGACGAGTGAGAGAAGAGTCACTATGCCTGTAGGGTTTAATTCCATAATTCAAGCCGTAATTTATTCTTTTTTTAATGAAGAGAGTGGAAAGTGGCTCCACGAGAAAGGTTTCAAATATGAAAAAAGGTCATTCAAACTATTCACCTTCTCATCCTTCCTCGAAAAGGGATTTTATGACAAGGAGAAAAAAACCTTTAAATTCCCGAATAACATCAGTTTCCTGTTCTCTTCTCCGGTTGATTGGATTATAGAAGAATTTGCAGTGAATTTTATAAAACAAAGCTATCTTACGTTTAACGGACAGAAAGCATTTATCAGTTCGGTAAATGTTTTGAAAAATCCTGATATTGATAAAGGATCAATTACGATAAACGCCATTTCACCCATAGAAACGCACTCGACATTTAAAAAAGAGGACGGGAAAAATTTCACCCATTACTACACACCGTATGAAGCGGGATTCAGTGATCTGATCAATAAGAATCTGCAAAAGAAATGGATGTCGTTCTTCAAGGACGAATGCCCTCACAATCTTTCCATAAAACCTCTGTTCTCGGGAAACCGAAATGAAAAGATAAGATATTTCGGAACAGAGAAAAACAGCAGGACATTGATAAAAGGGTGGAAAGGAAGATATATCCTTGAGGGTGATCCCGAATTTTTAAGATTCGGATACGATACGGGA
The DNA here is from genome assembly GCA_964422395.1 of uncultured Clostridia bacterium. GTDB lineage: Bacteria > Acidobacteriota > Aminicenantia > UBA2199 > UBA2199 > UBA647. The sequence goes on along the minus strand of CAYRAO010000018.1, from coordinate 783 downwards.
CTCGGCTCCCGAAACAGCCAGGGTTACGGAATATTCGAGGTAATGAAACAGGAGAAGAGAAGAAAATCATGATAATTGGGAAAACAGTCCCAAAAAATGGCAGGATGATGAATATTACGAATAATTACAACCGTAGAGACGCGATTTATCGCGTCTATATTGATACAAATAACAATATGATGCTATACAAGAATAGATACAGAATTGAAAGCAACCGTTTGAAAAATTGGGATTATGACAGTAGCGGATTTTATTTCATTACGATTTGCACAAAAGACAGGGTCACACATTTTGGCAAAATTAAAAACGGGGGAATGGTCAAAACACGGATAGGAACAATATCGGAAAAATTCTGGTCAGAAATTCCTAACCGTTTTTCAAATGCAAAATTAGATAAATTTATAATTATGCCCAATCATATCCATGGAATTTTGATCATTAATAATAACAATCATAATAAAACCAAAACCGTAGAGACGCGATTTATCGCGTCTCCCAATAAAAAAAATATTATAACAACACCAAATCACATTGGTGGAATAACAGGAAAAAATAATCCAATGTTCTATCAATCAATTTCAAGGATTATCAGGTGGTATAAAGGACGTTGTACATTTGAAATTAACAAAAACACAACAAATATTTCATTTTTTTGGCAACCCGGATTTTACGATCACATAATCAGAAATGACAAAAAATTAAATGAAATCAGAAAATATATAAAAAATAATCCCAAAAAATGGCAGGATGATGAATATTACAAATAATTACAACCGTAGAGAC
>CAYRAO010000017.1:0-54902 GCA_964422395.1 uncultured Clostridia bacterium | reverse complement strand
AATCCCTTTTCGGGAAACTGACCGGAGGGAAGAAATACTTTCTTAATAACAGAAATCTATATAAATCACCCGTAACACCGCCTACCCCCTTAAAATAGACGGCATTACGAGTAAAAAAATAAGAAGGAGTATAAAAAATTACTTTTATACTTTCTGGAGTTGACAAATTTTATAACTCTTTTATTTTTCATTTAAAACTCACTTCATCATCTCGTTAGCATTTTCATTGCCAAAATACATAATAACTTGAAATATTCTTATAAACCACCTATATATATAGATTATTTGAACTATTCAAGAAAAACGAATTTATTATTTTTACACACAATATTACAATATGTAAACTTTACAATGTGTTAAATTTTACATACTGGTTGACATATTAGGTTCACTTATTTATCATTACACTATGTTATATCTTCTATATCAAAGGAACGGTTTTATTAAAAAGTTTCCACTTACAAAAAAAACAATCCATCTCGGAAGATCGTCGAGTAACGATATGAACATAAACGAATCATTTATTTCGCAAAAACATGCAAAGATATATGTATTTAAAAAGCATATTATTATTGAAGATCTCGGATCTACCAATGGAATCTTTATTGAATCCAATAAGATAACAAGTTGTAAGATAGAAATTAATAAATCTTTTAGGATCGGGCATTCAACTTTTTTTCTTAAAGAGGGAAATACGGGAGATTTTAATATCTCCTCTGAAATATATGCCGGTAAAAGGGAAGGAATTATAATTAATCCTGAAAATGCCGATAAAACTCGAAACGGGATCAATATTCTCTACAACGAACCGCTTATTGAAATGCTACAGATTGGATATAATCTCGGAGAATTAGGAGATATTTTTCAACCGGTCAAGACACTTCTTGATGACTGCCTTCAAACCGGTTGCCTTGTTCTCATTTCAAATGAAGACGACAACAATGTGATTGATTCGAAATGGAATTATAATAAAAAGAATTATCCGGAAATATTTGATATCCTTCAAATAAAAAATATTTTCGAAAAACCTAAACTAAACGGGGTTGTACATGAAAAATTTGTATTCAGCTCTTTTCCGTTTCTTTTAAGTACTAAAAAAATGCTTCTCGTATATCTTCTTAAATCCGAAGAAAAAATACCTTCTGAAAAAATTGAATTCCTTACAAACCTATCGGTTGAAATTTCCGTAATTAATTCATTAATAGATCAGATTAGTATTTCACCGAAAGATGAAGGGAGGGACATCCCTGAAATTATCACTAACAATCAAATTCTCCTAAACCTTTTATCAAAATCTAAGAAAATAGCCGTCACGGATCTATTTGTGATAATACAAGGTGAAACAGGAACCGGAAAAGAGTTGATTGCTAAATTTATCCACTCTCACTCAAAAAGATACAAAAAACAATTTGTTGCTTTAAATTGTGCGGCAATTCCTGAAAACCTTATGGAAGACGAATTGTTCGGGCACGAAGAGGGAGCATTTACAGATGCAAGCAGAAAAAAGAAAGGAAAACTTGAACTATCTTCCGGTGGGACACTGATTCTTGATGAAATAGGTGACATGCCGCTAAGCTTACAAAAAAAACTGCTACGTGCAATTCAAGAAGAACAGTTTTATAGTATCGGAGGAAATGTTCCTATCAAAGTAGATCTCAGAATTATTTGCTTGACTCATAAAAATATCTCAAACCTTGTATCGGAAAAAATATTCAGAGAAGACCTGTTTTACCGTCTGAATCATATTTCGCTTAACCTATTACCTTTGCGTGAAAGAAAAGATGATATTCTACCTCTAGTAAATTATTTTGTAAAAATGTTCTCAAAAAGAAACAATACGGTTATACGCGGATTTACTCAAGACGCAATAAGAGCTATTGAAAATTACGATTGGCCGGGGAATATAAGAGAGTTAAGAAATGAGATAAACAAAATTATTTCTTTATCTGAAAATGATGACATTATTGATCTTTCCCATCTCAAAGAAGAGATAGTAAAAAAAATGAGAAGAAACGGTCATACTAAGAACCCAATTGAGAAAAGTGAAGAAAAAGAAATGATCTCAAAACTACTTTCCAAGTATAAATGGAATAAGACAATAGTAGCAAAAGAGATGAATATAAGCAGAACGGCACTCTATGAAAAACTTAAAAAATTCGATATAAAATAGAGTTGTCTGAATTAGAGTTTTTTTATTATTTTAGATTTGACAGAAAGTCTTTTCTGCTCCTCTATCGCCTCTTCAAGCTCTTTCGCAGTAATTTGACCTTTCACTGCCGATTTAATCCTTTCGTTGACCATCTCCAAAGAATCCGCATTCTCCTTATGGTTTATATCCTCTCCTTTTATAGTCAGATCGGAAATAATAACGACACTGTTATCCTTGACTTCAATAAAACCGTTCTCGATATAGAGATAGTGTAATTTACCTTCCGTATCCTTGTAAGACACCTCTCCGAATCTCAAGATAGAGATATAAGGCAGATGGTTCTCCAATATTCCTGCTTCACCATAATATGCAGGAATAAATAATTCTAAGATATCCTCTTTTACCACTGTCTCGGCAGATGTAATAATCTCAAGCGAAATGGACTTTCCCATTATTCCCTCATTTTTTTTGCTTTTTCTATTGCTTCTTCAATTCCGCCACACATGTAGAAAGCTTGTTCGGGGAGATCATCATACTTCCCTTCAGCCAGTTCTTTGAATCCCCTGATTGTATCTTTTATCTCAACATATTTCCCTTTCATGTTAGTAAACTCTTCAGCTACAAAAAACGGCTGGGATAGAAATTTTTGGATTTTTCTTGCACGATTGACTATAACTCTATCCTTGTCGGAAAGTTCTTCCATACCGAGTATAGCAATAATATCCTGAAGATCTTTATAGCGTTGCAAAATTTCTTTGACCTGTCTTGCAACCCGATAGTGTTCATCACCTATAATTTTCGGATCTAAAATTCTTGAATACGATTCAAGTGGATCAACTGCCGGATATATCCCTATCTCCGTTAGTGATCTTGACAGATTTGTTGTCGCATCAAGATGGGCAAATGTTGTGGCCGGTGCCGGATCGGTATAATCATCCGCCGGAACATAAATAGCTTGAATAGAAGTTATTGACCCCTTATTTGTTGAAGTTATCCTTTCCTGCATTTCACCCATTTCCGATGCGAGATTGGGCTGATAACCAACTGCGGAAGGCATCCTCCCTAAAGTAGCGGAAACTTCCGAACCTGCTTGTGTAAATCTGAAAATATTATCAATAAACAACAAGATATCAAGTCCTTCTTCATCCCTGAAATATTCTGCAACGGTGAGTCCGGTCAGAGCAACTCTTAGCCTTGCACCCGGAGGTTCCGTCATCTGTCCGTAAATAAGTGCGGTTTTGTCTATAACGCCTGATTCTTTCATCTCAAGATAAAGGTCGTTTCCCTCCCTCGTCCTCTCTCCTACTCCCGAAAATACAGAAAGCCCTCCGTGTTTTTTCGCAACATTATTGATCATCTCCATTATCAGAACAGTCTTACCAACCCCTGCACCACCAAAAAGTCCTATTTTCCCGCCTTTCAGGTATGGCTCCAATAAATCTATAACTTTAATCCCGGTCTCGAACATTGCAAGCTCTGTGTCCTGTTCATTTAATTCCGGAGCTTTTCTATGGATAGGATATTTTTTCTTTGTATTAATTTCACCCATCTCATCAACAGGATCTCCCGTAACGTTAAGCACCCTTCCAAGTACTTCTCTGCCAACCGGAACCAATATAGGGTCACCGGTATCAATAGCTTTCATGCCCCTGACAAGTCCATCGGTAGGATGCATTGATATTGTTCTTACTCTACTCTCGCCAAGGTGAAATAAAACCTCTGTAATTATATTAATTGATTCGGCAGAGTCGAAACCTTCCGAAACAATATTAACGGCATTGTGAATAGGTGGAATATTACCTTCGGAAAATTCAATATCAACAACAGGTCCTATTATCTCAATTACCTTCCCGATATTTTTATTATCTCTTTTTTCACTCATAATTCATTCTCCTAATTCGACAATGCTTCCGTTGCTGTTATTATTTCAAGTAATTCATTTGTAATGGAAGCCTGTCTCATTTTATTCAAGGTTAGGGTAAGCTTTTCTATCATCTCACTTGCATTTTGCGTTGCAAGTTCCATAGCAATCATTCTTGCAACATGCTCGGAAGCCGACGATTCCAACAAAGTATGAAAAACAATCGAATCTACATATCTTGGAATAAGGATTTCCAGTATCTCTTTGGGTTCAGGCTCAAATATATATTCAATATCCACCTCGTCATCTGTTTCTTTATGATCAAGTTTTACGGGGAAAAGGAGTTTGTCTGAAATTTCTTGCTGAGATGCGGATATATACCTTGTAAAAATAAATCTTATCTCTTTTATCTCCTCTCCCAAAAAGATACTTCTTAAATAATCCGTAATTTCCTTAGCGTTCTTAGAATTTAATCCTATCATAACGTCAGGAAAATTTCGTCTGATTCTCAGATTTTTCTTAACGATATAATGATTCACTTTCTTCCCTATGGTAACAAAAGACGGATTACCACCCTCTTTAAGCACTTTCATGTAGTATTGTTCCGCTTCTTTTGCCAGATTGGAATTAAATGATCCGCACAACCCTTTATCAGCAGAGATTGCCACAATTACGGTCTCCCCGTTTTCCCTTTTCTGCATTAGAGAACTTATATTCAGATCGATAGATTTACTTACCTGTTTTATCAGATATTCTATTTTGTTCAGAATCGGAAGTGAACTGTTAATTTTCATAACACTTTTCCTGAGTTTAACCGCAGAAACCGTTTTCATTGCTTTTGTGATCTTTTGAGTATTCTTCACAGAAACTATTCTTCTTCTCAGATCAATTAAATTTCCGGACATTATTTTTCCCGATTGCTCCCGAATTCTTCAACAAAATCTTTTAAAACCTCGTGCATTTCCTTTTCAAGCTCTTCCGATATCTTTTTTTCTTCCCTTATCTTTCTGAATATGTTCGGATTCCCTTTTTCAATAAAAGAGAGAAGCTTCTTTTCAAACTCTCCTACCGATTCCACATCAAATTCATCAAGATACCCTTTCGTTCCTGCAAAAATTATAACCACCTGTTTCTCAACCGACAGAGGTACCCCTTCATCCTGTTTCAATATTTCAGAAAGTCTTTTGCCCCTTTCAAGCTGAGCAACGGTTGCCTTATCAAGATCTGACCCGAATTGTGTAAAAGCCGCCAACTCTCTATATTGAGCCAACTCCAGCTTAAGTGAACCGGCAACTTGTTTCATAGCTTTGATCTGTGCACTTCCTCCTACTCTCGAAACAGATATTCCGACATCAATTGCAGGTCTCTGACCGGCATTAAACAGATTGGGAACAAGATATATCTGCCCGTCCGTAATGGATATAACATTGGTCGGAATGTATCCCGAAACATCGGAAGCTTGAGTCTCAATCACCGGAAGAGCTGTTAATGACCCACCCCCCTTTTCTTCGTTAAGTTTTGAAGCTCTTTCAAGGAGTCTGGAATGGAGATAAAAAACATCTCCCGGATATGCCTCCCTTCCCGGAGGTCTCCTCAAAAGGAGAGATATTTCTCTATAAGCAACGGCATGCTTAGAAAGGTCATCATAAATCAACAGTGCATGTTTCCCGTTATTCATAAAATATTCTCCCATAGCACATCCTGCAAAAGGGGCAATATACTGAAGTGCCGCCGGATTTGAAGAACTTGCAACAACGACAATCGAATATTCAAGAGCTCCGGTTTCTTCAAGTTTTTTCACAACCTGAGCAACCGTAGATTGTTTCTGACCGATTGCGACATAAACACATATAACATCTCCACCTTTCTGATTAATTATAGTATCTATTGCAATTGCAGTTTTACCTGTCTGACGATCTCCGATTATCAATTCTCTCTGACCCCTTCCGATAGGGATCATAGCATCAATAGCTTTAATTCCAGTCTGTAACGGTTCTTTAACGGGAGTTCTGTCAATTATTCCCGGAGCTATTGTTTCTATGGGCATAAAATCTTTCGTATCTATTGGACCTTTTTCGTCAAGAGGTTTTCCCAAAGGATCAACCACTCTTCCCACAAGAGCTTCGCCGGCAGGAACAGAGATGATTTTCTTTGTCCTCCTCACTATATCACCTTCTTTAATCAAGTATCCTTCACCTAAGATAATTGCTCCTACATTATCCTCTTCAAGATTTAAAGCAATACCGAAGATATCGTTTGGAAACTCAACAAGTTCGTTGTACATTGCATTCTCAAGACCATATATCTGTGCTATACCATCACCGATTGAAATTACTATTCCCGTCTCATCCTTGTCAAAATTGAGTTTAAAACCCTCTATCTTCTGTTTTATCAGTTCACTAATTTCTTCTACATTTATTTGCATCCGCCTCTCCTAAATAGAATCTTCACCGATAAGAGATTCTCTCAGTTTTTTCAGATTACCCTCTACCGAAAAGTCGTAGTAAATTGATCCTCTCATAAGCTTAATACCTGCCAAAATAGAAGGATCCACTCTCTTTTCGAACACCACATCCTTATTCAAAGCTTTTTTTAACTTGTTCCTAAGCCTTTCTTCCTGCTCACCATCAATATCAACAGCGGAAAAAAGAATAAACTTTTCAATTCCTCTGCTCTCAAACCAAAAGTCTTCCATTATTTCGACAATATCATCAAGATATAGCATTCTTTTGTTTTCAGTCAAAGTTCGTAAAAAATTATATGTTTTTTTATCCAAAACCGCTTCCGATCCGTAAATATCAAGTACCTCAATCTTTTGCGAAAAACTGAATAGCATTGTCTCAAGTCCGGCTTTAAGCTTCAGATTATTTTTTAAAAATTTGGAAAACCGCTCCAATTCATTCTTTACCTTGACATATTCTTTCTCATCCGAGAGAGAATCGGTAAGAGCTTTGGCATATTTCCTTGTCAAGCTAACTTTTCTCAATTATCTCTCCACTTATCTCAATGTTTTTATCTATAATTTTTTTATGAAGATCCATAGTTAAAATTGATTTAAAATTATTCCTGAATTCTTCAATTGTCATATCTGCAATTTTCTTTTTAAGTTCAATCAAAGAAGATTCTATCCTTACATCAATCTCTTCACTACTCTTTCTTATTATCCTTTCCGATTCGGTTTTTGCGAGTTCCTCTATCCTTTTTGCCTCAAGTTCTCCATTTTTCTTAGCTTCGGCTAACATACCCTCTACCTCGTTTTCAATCCTATCAAGCCTGCTGCTAATTCCAATTAAAGATTTTTTATGATCCTTCAAGTCTTTCTCTCTGATCATAATATCTTCTCGTATTTCCACACTTTTCTTAGATAACATCTCAATGATAGGTTTTCGTAAAAAGAATATCAGTAAAGCTATGAGAATTGACGAATTTAATATTTTCCCGAAAAATCCAACCCAATCGAAATGGTGTTCCACACCTGTTTCACCAAATAGAGGAATTGAAAACAGTATCGCTGACAAGGAGAGAAATATTACTATTCTTAACCGTTTCATATAAAAATCTCTTCAATTTTTTTGCTGAAATTTTTAATATCGCCTTTCAACTTTATTTCTGCATCCGATATCTCTCTATCAAGATCAACCATCCTGTTTTTAAAGTTCTCCTTTATCTCTTTCCTTGTAGAAGCTATAAGTTCCTCCCTGAGAATTTCCCCCTTTGTTATCAATTCTTCGGAAATTTTGACGGCATCCTTTCTGGCATTTTTCAGTACCGACTCTACTTTTGCAGATCTTGATTCTATATCACCCTTTATTCTATTTATTTCAGCCTCTTCGGTATTTGATTTATTCTCTCTTTCATTGATAATTCTTCCAATGGGTTTAAAGAATATTTTGTTCAATACAACAAGTAAGAACCACAAGATTATAATTGTGTACACAACTGTTATATCTAAATCAAGCATAGGTATTTTTAACATAGAAATCGTTAAAAATCAAGAGAAATATGACCTCCCATGTTACATTTAATAATTAAACTATGGATTTATAAATTGAAATAAAAAGCTTGTTATTTTTTAATCAGATCGATCCTTTTTATTATTACTTCCTTATCAAAACCGATCAAAATCTTCTCTCCCGAAATTGAAGGAGATACCTCGGGAAAATCAATTAGAATTTCTGCCGAATCATTTACGATAATGGAATTGCAGGCGTTCCCGCCCATGACTGAAACCGACAAATGTCCGGTATAATTATTTTTAAGGGAGAGCTTAAGTTTTCTACTCTTCAAATGGTATGGAGAATATTTTCTAATGAATGATTTTCTAAGTCTGGCATCAAAAATCTCAAGGACAATATATTGGTCACCTTCATCTTTTATTCGACAAAGATCGTGAAGTCCGGCTGCCCTTTTGCGAACCTGCTCAGGAGAGAAAGAGAATCTCCTATGCTGATTAAATATCACATAATTTACACTGAAATTTTCAAGTAGATAAACCAAGTCATCTTCATTCGGGAAACGGTTATTATTCACTATTTTGTCAAAAAGTATAGAGTTTGAACCGAAAGAACGATATGCTGTCCGACCATTCACATAGTAATTGTAATGAAATTTTGTGTTGATAGTATATCCGCTGTTCCTTACCTGTCCGAATCCGGGTTTAAAAATAGGCAATTCTAAAATCACTTTATCGGCATTCTTCCGAATGAATCTATACTTTTTACTTTTAAAACTTTTAATCTCTTTCAAATTATACTCAGCATGATTTTCAAATCCCAAAACTATTAGAAAAAATATTGTAAACAATAAAGCATTTTTTTTCTTTTGAATTATCTTAATGAGTCCCATTGCGACCATAACACTGAAGATCGGTAATAAAACAAGAATTCCCCTGTACAAAAACCGAAAATTACTTAAGGACGGAACTGCTTTAAGAAAAATCCCATATACGGAAAACTTAACCCCTCCGAGAATTGTTGAAAATTTGAAGAAAACAAGAAAATAACAGATAAAAACCAAGTATAATAATTTTATTTCTGCCCGAGTATTATTCCAATTGTAATAAAGGAATACAACTATCTCAACAATAATTAGAATAATGAATAAATTCGAAATGTATTTAAAACCCTTCAGATTCAAATAATACATTAATAGGAATTGAGATAATAAAAAAACAAAACCTACAAATCTTTTCCGGTTTAATCCCATCAGTGCTATTAAAGCAAAGGCAATTGATATAAATCCGGGAAAATATTTAATACTCGGTTTTCCCGAAGACCCCATTGATTTATAAAATAACGAATTTGAACTTAGCAACCTTGAAGAGTCAACAAGAGACTTATAATCAAAAGGTCTTTTCAGATCAGAATTTTGAATGGTTGATAGAAACGGATGGAATATAAGGACAATTAAAATTAGATAAGGAATTTGGGATGATGCGAAACGGATTACAGCCTTAATATCAATCAACCTTAATAAAAGCAGAATAAGAAATAGCATCGGGAGAAAAACGGCAATTAAGAAAAAACCGTGATATATGCTGAACATTCCCTGTAAAAAAATAAAAATTCCCGACATAAGTGCATGCTTCCACTTCCTCTCCCTATAAAACCTAACAATAAAATAGAGGACAAATCCTATCCAAAAGAATGAAAAAACATTTAGGATATTCACGATCTGCTGCATGTGGGGGAAGAAAATAAAAACTCCGGCTGCCGCAAACCCTCCCAATCTGCTGTTTAACAGCTCCCTTGCAAACAGAAACACACCGATTCCACCTATCCAGAAAGAAATAATAAGATAAATATTGTATGTACTTGATAAACTTAATCCGGCGAGATTATTTAAAAGAATAAACAATAACGTTTCTCCAAAAAGCGGATGTCCGTAAAATGTAACATACCCGTTTGGATAAAAATAATTCAGATGATATATTAACGAAGGTTCATTTAATAACGAATATTGATTCCACTCAATTACACTGAGTATATATTGTGTATCAGGTGCAAAATCCACTGCAAGTTTAGAATTTACAACTCCCTTAACTATCGGATAATGAAATATAATAACAATAACAAGAATTACGAAAATAAATGATAATTCTCGTACAAAATCCTTCATCCGTTAATCAAACTCTTACATTCTGTAATAAGTATAAAGAGACATAACTTAAGCTGTTATGGTTATAAACTCTTTTTGTAAAAGATTAAGCTCACAGATTCCTTTTGTAAATTCTTCCTTAAGTTCTGCAAGTTTCACTTTATATTTTTGAATTTCAACTTTTAGTTCTTCCGATTTTTTTAAGAAAGTCTTCTCGTAACCTCCTTTTAATTGGCAAAGGACCTGTTCAATAACCTTTTCGTACTCATTTTTTATCCGAATCAATTTCTCCTTCATTAATTCAAATTCACTTTTGATCTTCTCTGCATTTTTTTCAACAACAAAACTATAATCTGTAACCAATTCGTTAATGAGTCCGTTAACCGGAACAATTGATTCAACTCTAAAAGCATTTGAACCGGCAAATGCATATCCGTATGACATTTTACCTCTTCTTGCATTGTTTAATGCAATTGATATGCAATAGTTTGCCTTGTCGGCTCCGCAACTCTCAAGACACTTCCACGGACACTTGAATTCTTTTTTTATTCCTGAGGAAACATCTGTAATAAATTTATTCCTGATTGCCCTTCCCGGCATTCCTACAGGACTTTTTATTATCATTATGTCATCTTTTTTTGAGTCAACAAAGTTCCGTTTAAATTCATGATCGGCATCACACTCTTCGGTAGCAACAAATCTCGTACCCATCTGGACTCCGCTTGCACCGAGTTTAAGGAACTTATAAATATCCTCCCCTGTAAAAACTCCTCCGGCTGCAATAACCGGAATCGTTCTTCCGTTTCTTTCACCGATTTCATTAACAGTCTCCACAACCTCAGGGATAATCTTTTCCAAACGATATTTCGGATCGTCAATCTGTTCGAGTTTGAAACCGAGATGACCGCCCGCCTCAGGTCCCTCCACAACAACTCCATCCGGTATCGTACCGTAATTCTTTTCCCAAAAGGTAAATATAAGCTTTGCAGCTCTCGCAGAACTCACTATAGGAACAATCATGACACCTGCTTTACGAATTTTTTCAACCGGAATTCCACGAAGAGGAAGTCCTGCACCGAGAAAAAGAACATCAACCTTTTCCTCAATAGATACATTCAGCATCTCATGAAAATCATTTAGGGCTACCATAATATTAACTCCGAGTATTCCTCCGCCGGCACTTTCTCTGGCTTTCCTTATCTCTTTCCTTAAAGCCCTTTTATTCGCTTCAATTCCATTCTTAAAATAATCCGGCTCAATCATCCCGATTGCATTTGCAGCAATCACCCCGATTCCGCCTGATCGGGCAACAGCGGATGCAAGTCCTGATAAAGATATTCCGACACCCATTCCGCCCTGCACTACAGGAACTTCAGACGTGAAACGACCTATCTTTAATTGAGGCATTTTTACTCTCGGAAGTTTAATACCGGAAAAATCAATTTTCGGAAATTCTATCTTTGACATGTCCCAATTTTGAAACTGAGATAATATTGATTTTAAATCCATAAATTTCACCCTTTATTAATTTTCCTTAATAATACTACAAAATAAAAAAAAAAAATACTGTTTCCCCGTTAATGAAAAATATAGTTGGCAAAAAAAATCTAATACCCCAGTTTTCTAATAAATAATCTTAGTTCCCGCTCTTGAAATCTTAAAATTTCGGAATAAAGTATTTTTTGTTCTCGTTTAAGATATTTCCTGATCCTCTTTGCCTTCTCGTTTTGGACACCGGATATCCTTTCGATCGGTCCCTGTTCCATTTTTCTTACTTCAGGATTTCTCCTCTCAAGACCACTCGAACGACTCCTTAACAATCTCCCGCTTTCACTACTCTTTCTTTTCCTTGCCTGCCCGCTTTTTATGTAATGTTCAATTTTAATTTTCAATTCATTCAACACATTCCTGTACTCTGCCACAATCAATCCAATTCTAATCTCTTGTTTTCGATCAAGAAGCAAACCTTCTCTCAATCTGAAAAGCTCTTTACCTCTTTCCCTTTTTCTCCTGTAAGAATCAAAACTTTTCTTTTGATTATCTTTTAGAATATCAATAATTCTTCCGTCCGTTATCCCTTGTCTTCTTTCTGCCGCTCTAATCATTGCCATGGAACTTGTTTTGAACAGGTTTATGTCAACACTCCTTTGTGATCTGTTTGCAGAAAAAACGGCTTCGATTTTTTTAACCTGATCTTTATCAAGTTCAAGCTGCACTTTCAATTCATTTATAACCCTTGCATTACCGTCCGGATCAAAATCCGTTACCGAGCCGTTACTTATTGATAGAAAAATAAAAAATACTATAAAAGAGATCGACACTGATTTTATCATTACTCACCCCTTCTTCTTTCTGACATATAATATAACAACGTGACAACATAAAATAAGATACTATCATAATGATCTCTATTTGACACTATATTTCCTTATCCGAAGTATAAAGAAACTTCTCTATATCTCGTCTCTCCTTTTTTGAAGGTCTACCGGATCCTCTTTCCCTGTGTCCGAAAATAACACTCACCGGATCTTTTCTAAACTGCATCAATTTGTTTAATTCCTCTTCCGGTGTAATATCTTCTACCAGTTCCATAGCAAGTTTTGCAGAAACCCGTTTTATAACAAGCCCTTTGACTCTGTACTTTCTTATAATGGGAGGCTGCTTAATCTCTATAATATCTCCTTCATTGACAATTTTGGATGGTTTTGAAATTTTCCCATTTAAGGAAACCTTCCCGCATTTACATGATTCCGACGAAATTCTTCTTGTCTTATAAATTCTTGTTGCCCACAACCATTTATCAAGTCGGATTTCCATTGACACTATTATAGAATAAAACTTATCTGTTTTTAAGTAGTTTTATTACACAATATACGATTAAAGCAATAGAAAACAGCTGAATAGTATCCATCCTTTCCGAAAAGACCGCTATTGACCCTATAACCGGATAAATTATTGTGAAAGAATATTGGACTTGACCGGTTATAAATGCAGGACCGCTTTTAAGAGAAATCTGCAAAGAGACAAAAGAGATGATCGCAAAAATAATATAAATGTAAAGAAATTCAGAAGAAAAATAATCGGCAACCACGTATCCGAAATTATGCACAAGTCCTTTTAAAGCAACAACCGTCACTCCCGCTGAGCATCCCGATACCACAGCATAAACAATATTTTTATACTTATCTCTCATCGCTTTTTTAATAGATATAAAAAATAAGAGGATCGGAAAAATGAAGAATCCGATACTTGAAAATCCTTTTCCGATGGAACCGCTCGAACTTCTGCTCCCGAAAATACAAAGAATCACGATTCCGACAATTATCAATCCGGAATAGAAATAGTCTGTTTTAAATATCCTCTCTTTTAAAAAAAAGCCTGAGAAAAAAACAATTATGATTATTCCGAATCCGGCAAAAGCCGAAACGATATACGGAGGGAGAATTTTCAACGCTATTGCCGAAGGTATACCGTAAATATTCATTAATAAAAAACCTGACAACCATACGGATAGGTTCAGATAATACGATTTATTTTTTCTCCCTTCCCATCCGATCCAAAGTATCCCTTTTTTCTGAAGTATAATTCCGGCTGAAATAAATAAATAGGCAGCAGCAGCCATTAGCAAGGAGATCAAATATTCATTCATCGGTTTTATTATAAAGAATTGGAAACATTATTGAAAATCCATTGACTTGATTCAGCAATTATGATAAATTACACTCATTCTCACATTGAGTGGGCCGTTAGCTCAGCAGGCAGAGCACCGCCCTTTTAAGGCGGGTGTCACTGGTTCGAACCCAGTACGGCTCATTTTTTTGACCGGCCCGTTCGTCTATCGGTTAGGACACAGGGTTTTCAACCCTGCAAGAGGGGTTCGATTCCCCTACGGGCTATGTCTTCTCTTAAATCCGGCTTTTATTCATTGAAAAAAACTGATATAATTTTTCTATCAAATTTTAAGGAGTAAACTATGAAAACTATTTTAAAAACACTATCGATATTTTTATTCATCTTTATATTTTCTTCGGAATCCGTCATAAGTGAAAATAAAATTGTCTATAAGAAAAAAACAAAATATCCCGTATTGGACTCTATAAAGAAAAACAGAGAAAAAGCTATTGAGAAGAGGGAAAAAGTAACTCGGGAAATAGTTGAAAAGAACAAGGATATAAAAAAGAGTTCGGACGATTCGGTAATGGAACTCTCTACCGACCTAAAAGATGTTTTTCCTCCCGTTGCGGTAAAAAATTTTAAAACAGTTTTTCACTTCAAACCTGTTGCTCAATTCTATACGAGTACATGTTGGAGCTTTTCGGCAACATCTTTTTTCGAATCGGAAATATATAGAATCCATAAAGAAAAAATTAAACTTTCCGAAATGTGGACTGTGTATCATGAAATTCTTGCCAAAGCCGAAAGGTTCATCAAAGAGAGAGGATATTCTTCTTTTTCAGGTGGAGGAGAAACTAACGGAGTAAACCGGATATGGAAGAAATACGGGATTGTACCTCTGAAAGCCTATACAGGACTTATCGGAAATAATAACAGACACGATCATATTCCGGTCATGAAAGAGATATCCGGTTATCTTGATTATATAAAAAAGGAAAACTTATGGGATGTTAAAGAAAATATTGCTCATATAAAGTTGATTCTAAACAAGCATCTTGGAGTTCCCCCAACCTCGTTCGCCTATAAAGGAAAAACCTACAATTCAATCGATTTTCTCAAAAAAGTCGTTAAACTTAATATGGACGATTATTGCTCCGTGATGTCGACGAAATATTTCCCTTTTTACACCAAACAGGAATTCAAAGTACAGGATAATTGGTGGCACAATAAAGATTATATAAATCTTCCACTTGACGTATGGTATAAGATAATAAGCAATTCGATAAAGAACGGATATTCATTGGTTATAGGAGGGGATGTTTCGGAGCCTGGAAAAGTAGGAATATCCGACATATCATTTATACCTTCTTTTGATATTCCGGAAAAATATATTAATCAGGATTCAAGAGAATTCAGAATATACAATAAGACAACAACCGATGATCACGGAATTCATATTGTCGGATATAAAAAAATATCCGGAAAAGAATGGTTCCTAATAAAAGATTCGGGGAGATCCGCTCGTCTCGGAAAATTTAAAGGATATTACTTCTTCAGAGAAGATTTTATAAAACTTAAAATGCTCACATTTTCGGTTCATAAAGATATGTTAAAAAATATTCTACCGAAAATTAAATAACCCACACACTCTCTATGCACGACGGAAAAAGTATTTTCAGAGAAATCTTATACTTCTTATCAATCACCATTCTTCTGGGATTTACGTTAACCGTGATCTTTTTTCCCTATGCCTCAATAATTGCAAACAGATATCTGACATACAATTTTTATCAGACAATATTATTTGAATTTTTCAAATTTTTTATTCCGTTCATACAAATAAGCGCTCCTTTGACTTTTGCGGGATACTTTTCCCACCGTTCATATATTGCAATATCCGTAAGTAAACTCAATCCAAAAAAAAACACTGTACTTGTTCTGATTTTTTCCTCCGCTTTTATAGCAGTCGGAAGTGTGACAATATCGTACTTAACATTTCAAAGCAGAAATGTTCCCATAGACATATCTCTTTTTCTCTTTGTATCAAGCTCGCTAATAATTATTTCGATAATCTTTTTTATCTTTAAAAAAAGATCGGGATCGGTTAACAAATTTTTATTTTACCTATCATCGGCAATTTTCCTGACAACCGTTTTACTCTTTACAATCTTCAACTCCAATAGAAACTCTTCAGGTCAAAACATTATTTTCATTGTTGTTGATACCTTACGGGCAGATCACACTTCTCTGGGGAAACCGGAAAAGAAAACCACCGAATGCCTTAAAAATACTCTTTTGCCTGATTCCGTATACTTTAAAAGCGGATACTCAAATTCACCTTGGACGCTCCCATCGGTATCATCAATGATCACGTCAAGATATCCTTCGCAATTAGGGATAAAAAATCTTGTCTGCAAACTTGACGAGAGTGAATTTACCATAGCGGAACTGATGCGGGAAGAGGGCTACCGCACCGGAGCAATAATAAGTCATATTTTACTTAAAAAGGACTACGGGATATCTCAGGGATTCGACTATTTTAATGATAAAAATATTTCCGGAAAATACGGGAATCACATTGCGATTAGTTCGCCCGGTATCACCAAAGATGCAATTAAATTTATAAGAGCAAAAAAAGGTAATAAATTTTTCTTATTCCTTCACTATTTTGATCCTCACTACATCTACCTGAATCATGAAGAAAAAAATGACTATAAGGGTGCTTTCAGATCAAAGGATATAAGTTTTCTAAGAGATAAGATAAGAAAAAACGAGTTCTCAACTGTCGATACTGACTATCTGAAATATTGTTACGATACCGAAATTCGATTTACCGACTTCCATATCGGGAGGGTTATTGAGGAACTTAAAAAACTAAGAATCTATAATAATACAATAATCGTCTTCACTTCGGATCATGGAGAAGAGTTTGTTGAGAGGGGATGGCTCGGGCACAGCACAACCCTTTACAAAGAACAAACAGGAGTACCGATACTCATAAAAGCAAAAAAAGAAATTTACAATCAACTTAAAAGATTTGAAGGAATTCCGGTATCAAATATAGATATTATCCCAACACTTATTTCTATGGCGGGGACAAGAAGGATACCGGGAATAATGGGGAAGAACCTTTTAACCACCAATTCCGATAATCACTTTTTCTTTCAGGAAGTGTCACAAAAAGAATTCGGAACAGATATTGAACTCGTTTCGGTTGTTTGGAAAAAATGGAAAATGATAAAAGATCTTTTAAGTAATAAATACAAACTTTATAATTTGGGAAACGACCCCGAAGAGAAAACTGATTTAACGGGTTTATATCCGAATATAGATTCAAAATTAAAGTTAATGATTCAAAAATGGATGAAGAATACCGGTAATCTAAGACAAAACGGTAAAAAGAGAAAATCACTTTCGGAAAAAGAAAAAGAGAAATTAAAAACTCTCGGATACATAAATTAGGATCTTACTATAAAAATGAAAAAAGTTACCACATTATCAAAACAGGTGGTTCTATTCTTTTCGATTTTTACAGCAATACTGCTGACACTATCTTTGTCTCAATACAAATACGATTCTTCGTTTCCGGATATTTCAGAAACGGTCAAATTTAGAAATGATATTTCTTTACACAAGGAATCCTCTTCACTGTACAGCGAAAATCTTTCAAAAAAAGATATTTTCATTGCTTATTCCGCCTACTCTTATTTAACGCAAGGAGAATACACCGCTACTTTTAAATTTGCCGGATCGGAAAATAGTGGATCAAGATGCATCCTTGAGATAGTGTCGGGAAAAGGGAGCAATATAGAAATACGATCTCCGATAACAAATATAAATGACGGTTCATCATATACACTAAAATTCATTATTACTGACAAAAAAGAGATTGAACCACGGGTTAAATTTGTAGATGGTAATAAAGAAATTACATTAAAAAAAGTCATTTTCAAAAAGATAAAATATATATTTCCAATAAAGAAAATTATATTTAAGTCTGTCTATTTTACTCCGATCTTATTCCTCCCTTTTTTATCGCTTTTGTTTATCCATTCCGGTGACGAAAGATGGAAATCTGTACTATCCCTATTCCTTGCTTACTCGGGAATATTTTTAATAATCAAATACGCATGGATGTCGGAAGATGCCCTTATCACACTTAGACATGTTGATAATTTTTTGTCAGGAAACGGAGCTGTATTCAACATAGGGGAAAGAGTCGAAGGATATACTCACACATTATGGTTTTGGATTATTTCCATGTTTAGAGCAGTAGGACTCTCTCCCAAAGGGACACTTGTCATTCCCGGGATACTGTTTTCCGGTGCCTTTTTGTACCTTATGTTTTTTGTTCTATGGCGAAATTCAACGAGAGAAACATCAATAAACTTCGGAGGAGCACTCCTTATAGGTATGAGTTCTTTTATTGATTTCGGAACAAGCGGTCTTGAAACATCATTGTCTTATCTTCTATTGGCGATATTCGCTATCCTGATATCAAAAGAACTATTATTGAAAAAACCTATTCTATCCGGTTTTATAGTAACAATTATGATCTTCACAAGACCGGATTTTGGAATATTTCTTATTTTCGGATTTATCTATTTTTCATTTTATTATTTTAAAAAAAATATAAAATTAAAAACAATAGCTTTATATATAGCCCCTCCTGTTTTGGTTTTAACCGTTTATGAGATATTCAGAATGGGTTATTACGGTGCCATATTTCCGAATCCGTTCTATGCCAAATCAGGAAGTTCCTCATATTTCAGTCAAGGGATTCATTATCTCGGTGATCTGCTGATTGGAAGTTCTTTCTCCCTTATTATAATAATATCTCTTTTAGCGTTTATAACAAGAAGGGGGAAAAAGGATCTATCGGAGAGAATATGGATACTTTCTGCAGCTTTTCTTTACGGATTTTTTGTTATAAGAGGAGGAGGAGATTTTATGCACGGGAGATTCCTATTGCCGACAGTTATTCTGATAGCAGCTTCGTCATCCGGAGCCTTCGACAACATCTTTGACAAAACAAAGTTAATGAAAACTTTTGCGGTATTAATAGTTATTTTAAGTGTTATCATATCACGATCAATTATTCCGATACAAAAAAGGGGTGGACAAATTTATAATCATGGAATTGCAGATGAGAGATTTGCCTTTTATGGAGATAAAATATTCCCAATGAAAGATATATTCAAAGACAATCATATTTTCATGTGGAAGACAATAGGAGAAAATTATAGATTTCTTACCGAAAAGATCAGAAAAAAGATCAAAGTTGCTTACCACACCGTTGGTTTTTTGGGATATTATTCGGGACCAAGGGTAAATGTACTGGATAGACTTGGGCTTACAGATCCATTCGTTGCCCGCAGAAAGATATTTAAAAGAGGGCGCCCCGGTCACGAGAAATCCGCTCCCTTCGGATATCTTATTTTTAGAAAACTAACTTTTGGAAACACCCCTTTTGAAGAATGGAACAATTTAGCCAAGACAAAATTCGGTATCTTGTGGGATATCTCAAGATCAACACTTAAAAGATTCTCTTTCTTCCTTGATAAAGATTTTAAGTCGGATCTTGACAAGGGAATAGTTTCTTACCTTTATACCAAAGGAGAAAACAGGTCCGTTAAAAATGCCGATTTTCTATTTTTTCTAAAAAAAATTTGGTATCCTCATTCAAATTTGGAAAATAAAATACTGTTTGATTCCATTTACGATAAAGTCTTTGAAAAAAAATCTTATTATTACCGCTGGATAGAGAATAACGAAGAGAAAATAAAAAAATGGGATGAAGTAACCAAATCAAAACTTACAAAAATACGATTTTTAAAAAATATTGTTTTTGCAATTAAAAGTATTTTCAGTTAAACAGGAGGAACAATCGTGAAAAAAATTTTAATACCGGCTTTTATATTTATCGCTCTGTTTTTTACAATCTCAGGTGAAAGATCAAACAAGGATGATAGTTTCTCCTTTGTTTTTATGACAGATGTCCATATACGACCTGAAAAAAATGCAGTGGAGGGATTTTCTAAAGCAATAAAAGAGATAAACCGGATAGAACCGGATTTTGTTATTTCGGGAGGAGACCAAATTGACGATGCACTTGAACAAAACTTCGAAAGGGCAAAACTCCTATTCGATCTATACTCCGAATCGGTAAAAAACTTTAAGATGCCCATTTATAATATTCTCGGTAATCACGATATTTTCGGAATATATGAAAAAAGCGGAATAAAAAAAAGTCATCCTTTATTTGGGAAAAAAATGTTCGTATCAAGGCTAAACAAGAAAACTTATTCATTTGATCACAAAGGGTGGCATTTTATAATTCTGGACTCTATAGATTTCAAAGAAGATAATTCATATATCGGACATGTAAATTCCGATCGGATTGAATGGTTAAAAACACACCTGCAAAAAATTGACAAAACAAAACCTATTGTGATTGCAGCTCACGTACCGTTTTTTACAATTATGCCTCAGCTTGATAAAAGATTCAAAATAGAAAAATTTTCAATAAACAACGCTCTTGAAGTTCTGGAACTATTTAAAGATCACAATTTAAAGTTTGTCCTTCAAGGTCATGTCCACAATTACGAAGCAATTTATTCCGGAGGAATATGGTTCATTTCAGGCGGTGCCATCTGCGGGGAGTGGTGGGACGGTCCTTTTCACGGGATGCAGGAGGGATTTGTAAAATTCACTTTGAGCGGAGAAAAATTTTCATGGGAATATGTTGATTACGGATGGGAAGTTCATAAAGACAAAAAATAATTCCGCCATTTAATATATTTACATTTTAAACTATCCTTTCTTTTTAAGAATTATCTGAAATTCCCTGTCTAATGCCGTATTTACAAGTTGCTTTAAATTAAGATAGTTACCTTTACCAATTTTTCCTTTTTTTAATAGGAATTTAAGATAAATATCCAAATGATTTTTTTTATTTTCTTTTACCGAATATTCGAATGTACCTACAGCATTATCAATTTTTGTACTTCGTTTAACTGCATCAACAACATAGCCATTATCTATATCAAAAGAGAGAGAAACCTTTACAAGGAAAGGAGATGCAATTGTTATCGGATACATTATTTGATCTTTGCTTACCATATCTTCTGATATTTTCGGTATTGGGAAACTCTTTAAGAACAGGAACTCTCCATATACCCGTTCCAGCGGTTTAGTCTCAATCTCTCCCGAAATTTCCGCGAAATCAGATGTTACTTTTAAAATCTTTATATTTTTCACTTTTGATACGGGAAATATTTTCTTTACATTATTTTTATAAATGGAATTTTTATCTTTTAAAAATTTGGAATAACTGAAATATGATCCCGAAGTATAAAGATTCATATTTCCTGAAATCTTATCACCTTTAAGCAAAATCTTTCCGTTAAGGATCAGACTATCTGTCTTTATATCATGCTTTATACTTGCTATGACCTTTCCGGTTTCAGTATCGATAAGCGGCATATCACAATATTTTTTAACGTGAAAATCGGTTCCGACTTCAATCGGATCAATATAGACATCTTCCCCATTAGAACTCACCGCACAAATAAAACCGATGGAGTTCAGATAAGAGAATAGATTGTCTGATGTTTTAAAAAAGGGTAATACCGATACTAACCTGTTTTTAAAACCGAATCTACCAAGCAACTTTTTTAATATTAAAACTTTTTCATATGAAGTCGCATAACCGGATTTAATAATATCTTTAACACTCCTTATTCTAAAACCCGAAAGCTTTAAGTCCACAAAACAATTCTCAAAGGTATCAATTATTTCTCTTTTAATGATTTTTAATAATTCCACACCTGAAATATCTTTTTTCTTAATTTTAGAAATTGTGTCTTCTAATTTTTTGAAAGTATCTTCGTTATCTAAAATATCGGGGAATAATTTTCTCGAACTCTTCAAATTTGAGAAAATGATATGAGGTCTGTCGTAGTTTTCCACATAAGAGTTTTGTCTGTATGCCGCAATGTTTTCCCGTCGAAAAAAATAATTTATTATCCCATTCTCGACCTTTTTTTCGGGTTTTACGGAGCAGTTAAAAATCTTGTAACGTAACTCTTCATTTTCGGGTAACTTAATCGCAAGGGTATATTTATCTACGGGAACTCTTTTTGTTAAAAATTCTTTTCCCGTAAAATACGGGATAAATCCCTTTTTTGTAATTATTCTGTACCTTAATTCAATTTCCGCCCCTCTCTCGATTCCCGTATGAGATATAACCATTTCCCTGAGATTGGAAAAACTTGCAAATCTTTTCGCTTCACGAGGAAGAACTTCGTTATACCCGTTTTCCGGAGTTTTTATTTTTCTCCCGTCTGCCATTGTAGTAACCGAACCGATTACTTCCAACTTCTGGAACTCAGGGTTATACTTTATAAAACTTTCTCCGAAACCTCTTGTAGAATTTAAAAGTTTAACTCTATGAAAATAATCGTATATCTGTGTACCATCTGTTTTTAAAGTATAGGTAACATTTACTTCAAGGTATCTGGCATTAAAATCATGCATTGAATATACACAAGTAACAACTGCTACAAATATAAATACCGGTATAATTGCTTTTTTCATTCTTACCTCCTTTCCTTAAGAATCACGTAATCTTTCAACTTGAGAAATTGTTTAATACTATTTTTTACATCTTCCCATTCCTTGGATTTAAAAATCCGTTTATTAAATTTGATTTTCTGAACAATTGACAATGTTCTACCATTCTTCCTTATAATTCCGTTGTAAGAAACATTGGCTCCATTTATATTTTTAATTTCGGGTTTTTTATATATTCCGAAACCGGTAGGAAGTTTGATATTCTCATGTACGGTAACCTCCTGAGAACATCTTATCCGAAAAGGATATTTTCTCTTTTTCAGATCTGTTTTCACTCCTTTGAAAAAAAGGAGTCCCTTTAGCGGAAGATTTCCTGAGAAACTCTTCAAATAATGATGTTTTTTGCCTGATACAAGATAATCTTTTAAGGAAAAATTGAAAGATAGACTCATCGGATTCTTGAGATTAAAGGGATCGGAACATCTAAGATCGGATATTTTTATCCTTCTGATTTGTTCGGAAATCAACTCTTTAATAAATTTTATTGAAAATTTCCACTGTTTCCATTTCAAATATCTTCTTAACAATGAGTCCGACTGACCCTCCGTTTCAATAGAAACTCTTCCCGATACACTGCCATCTTTTTTTAAAACGGAATTTATTTTGTACCTTAGATAGTGCTTTTCAGGAGGGCTGATATCAGTGGTCTTTAAATCGGCTCCCTCCGGCAATCCCATTAGATATTGCTGCTGTTGTTCAAGTGAAGACCATAATTCTCTTACACCGGGTACCCAAGTCGGGTCAAGCAAATGATATTTCCCGTCAAGTTTCACTACTGTTACGGAATGGTTAAACTGATCTGCAGGAATTTTATCAATTCTGGAACCCGCCATTGTCATTGCGGCATAAGATTCGTATCCCGCCGCCCTTAGTAATGTAATAAGCATACTTGCTTTATCCTTGCAGACACCGCATCTGTCACGAAATATAGTAGTTCCCTTGTGGAGAGTATACCCCTCACCCTTTCCCATGGAAAGTCCCGAATACCTTATCTCTTCAGCTACCCAGTGAGTTAATCTGGAAATTTTATCCCAATCATTTTTTGCTCCGGATAAGATCTCCTTAACCTTATCATCAATCTCTTTACTCGACTTAAAAGAACCGTAATCTTCATTTACTTTATAAAACCATCTGGATTTAGCTTCCCAATCGGGAGATGTTGAAAGAAGAAGTTTGGTGAACACGTCGGAAGGGGCAACCATATTCGGTTCTCTTTTGTAAGGCTTGATATCCGCTTTCTTCCAGAAGTATACTTTTTTAGTTTTTTTAAAATGTTTATATGATGAAACCTCCCCGTTGTATACTTCAAATTGGAGTTCCTTGGAGTTGGGTATTTCAATCCGGTAACTTTTGAGTTTTATAGGTACTTTTGAATAGAACGGTACAATATCATAAAAATGTCCCTTCATCGGAGGAGTATAATTATCCTCATCTTTATCATTAAGGAGTGCATATGTGAAACCCTTCCTAAAAGTTTTTACGTAAATACCATCCCCAACGGATAATTTTCCAACCGGAAGTATCTTCTCTCTCGCACCCCAATAGATTGCTCTTGCAGGTGCTGTATAGTCCCCGACAGATGAGAGTGTTATATTTTCAACCTTTCCCTCCTTTCTGACTATCTTTGCCTCTTTAATATCAATATATGAACTCAACGGATCATATCCGAATATCTTGGATATCATTTTTTTCGAACCACCTTTGTTCAGAACCTTTATAAAAACTTCACTCACTACATATGTTAATCCTGACTCCTTCATGTCCACATCCGTTTTATCAAAGATCACAAGATACGGAGAACCAGGATAATCCTTTTGTACTCCGGCATTTTTTAAAATTTCCGGAAGATTATCATAGGCAAATCCAAATGAACTTAAAAAAATGATCAGCAAAACAATAGATTTCATTCTCATGTTATTCTCCAAATAATGGTTTTATAGTGTAATTATACAAAATATATTAAATTAATCCAGACAACACAAAGATATGGCTCTCCGTTTGAAATAAAAAAACTTGACAAAACTCAAAACCGACACTATAATAACTTTGCAACACAAAGTTCTTTGCATGGAGGACAAAACAATGAAAAAACTGATTTTATTAATTTTTTTAATTTTATTGATCACATTTTTTTTAAGCGGGAAAGTATTATTTACCTTTGAAGATATCCTCAATCCCAATCAACTAATAGTTTCCGAAGGAAAAATATACATCGTTCAGGATGCAACGCTCTATACATACTCCGTGAGAAACGGAAAACTCCTTTTTAAATTTGGGAAAAAAGGAGAAGGTCCGGGGGAATTCAACATAAACCCCTCATTTGATATGACACTCGGAGCGAGGATACATTCAGAATATATTTTTCTTTTTGATACGGGGAAAATTTGTAAAACAGATCACAACGGGAAAGTAATATCGGAAAAAAAGATCCCTTTTTATTCGATGAATACCGCATCAATCGGAAATAATTTTATTGCAAAAAAGTACGAACAAAAAGGCAATCAGCCTTCATATTCCGTAACTCTTTTAAACACAAACTTGCAGCCTTTAAGTGTAATAAAGACTCAAGTTTTCAACTATTCACCTGGGATATTCGAACCGATCACCGACTATTTGGATTTTCGAACTTACGGAGACAAGATATACCTTCTATCAGGAGGAAAGGAGATAAAAATATCGGTTCTCAACAGCTTGGGAGTAAAATTAAGAAATTTAAAATTTGAAATAGAACCTATTTCAATAACTGAAAAGCACAAATCACTTACTATTGCATACCTTAAAGAGAAAACATGGTACAAAATGATTCCCGCCGAGTATAAGAAAAAAGTCGTTTATCCGAAATTTCTCCCCGCCTGTAAGAGTTTTATGGTATCAAACGGAAAAATTTACATTCACACTTTCAATAAACTCAATGACAAAACCGAGTTTCTAATTGTTTCCGTTCCCGATAAGTCGGTAAAAAGCATTTTTCTTCCGGTTTCAGATTTAAATATTCTTGAATATAAACCGTATTCCATTAACAATAATAAGTTTTTCCACCTTAAAGAAAATAAGAACGACATAATGGAATTACATGTGGAAGAGTTCGTCCCTAATTATAAAAACATTAAGATAAAAGGAGAGTAAAATGAGTAATATTACTGCAAAAGAAAATCTTCAATTCATTAAAGAGATGATCGAAAATACAAAGAAAAATACTGCATCACAATGGAAATATTTTTTTCTATGGGGAATAGCTGTGATACTCGGGGTGGTCGGTATGAATATTCTCGCTTTTTTTAAAGCTTACGAATACATTGGAATAAACTGGATAACTATTATGGGATTGGCGGTATTTATTCAATTTTTTATTGTAAGGGAAGAAATTAAGAATACAGGAGTAAAAACCTTTGCTCAAAACGCAATAGGATATCTTAGCTTTTCAGCAGGTATAGGTTACATGCTTCTCGGTTTTGTTTTTCCACTGTTAAAACTTTACTCTTATGGAATAATTCCGATTCTTATAGCTGTCATTACGGGAATACTACTATTTTCTTTCGGGGGTATTTTGGAATGGAATTATCTTAAATGGAGTGGACTATTATGGTTTCTCTCTTCAGTAATAATGGTATTGGTTCACTGGCATTTTATATCTCTATTTTTCATTCCTCTAATAATTCAAAGTTATCTCATCCCTGCTCACATACTCAGGAAAAACTATTTAAACCATGACTGATATGGATATTTCCAAATTAGATCCGTCACTTCACTCCCCTGTTCGTATTGGAATCATGTCTATTCTTTCAACGAATATCGAAGCAAACTTTAGCTTTTTAAAAAAAGCTACCGGAGCAACCGACGGGAATCTAAGTTCTCATCTATCCAAACTCGAACAACTCGGCTTAATTAAGATTAAAAAAAGTTTCTCCGGTAAAAAACCTCGCACTACGTGCATGATTACAAGCAAAGGAAAGAAAGCATTCGGCAAGTATATATCTGCACTTGAAGAGATAATCAGAATAACAAAAAACACCGTTAACTGAAGATAGGGACTGTCCTTTAAAGTATTGATTCTTGCCCCTTTTCCTCTTGGAAAAGTGGTCATCCATGCCTCCCCAATTCCAATTCAAGTCAAAATATATTACAATCTAAATCAAAGATGGATACAATAATTTCATGAAACAAATATACAAATTTTATCTGTTATAATTTCGAAGAATACAAGTGAAGTCCCATTTTCAATTTTATCTTTACTGAAATTTTATTATATCATTATGGAAACTATATTGCATGTATTTTTGGGGAAATTGCAGATAATTATTATTTTGCAATTAGTTCCATAAACTTAGTTATAATTTTTTTGTTACTGACTTTAATGTAAACTAAGTTGGGATTATTATGAAAAAGAAATTAAAAATTTTAATACTGGAAACCGTTCCTAAAGATGCCGAGTTAATGGAACACGAACTTTACAAAAATAAAATATCATTTATTTCAATCAAAATTGAAAATAAAAAAGATTTCCTGAAAAAACTCAGAGACTTCGGACCCGACGTAATACTGTCGGGTTATCCTTTGTCCGAATTTTTAGGATTGGAAGCTTTGGAGATAGTTAAAAAGAATACACCGGAAATACCATTTATATTGGTTACAAGTTCATCAAATGAAAAATTTGCCATTGAATGTGTAAAAAAGGGTGCCTGGGATTATGTTATTAAAGAACACATTGACCGCCTTGGGAATTTCGTAATAAACGCTTCAAAACTCAAAACAGTAAATCATAAAAATAAACTTGCAGAGAAAGCATTGCAGGAATCGGAAGAAAAATTCAAAAATTTTGTAGAAACATCAACCAATCTGGCATTTCAGTTGAACAAGACCGGTTACATTGATTACATTAGCCCTAAGGTAGAGAAACTATTCGGTTTTAAACCTGATGAGTTAATTGGGAAACATCTACGAACTACCACCGGTGTTAAAGAGTTTCCCAAAGCAAAAAAAGCACTTAATATAATATTATCTGGGAAACCGATTAGAGATTTTGAAATAAACCAAAAGGACAAATCAGGACGAATTATTCCGGTAGCAATTAATGCGGTTCCAGTTTATCAAAAAGGAAAAGTTGCAGGACTACAAGGGACTGTAATAGACATCACAGAGCATAAGCAAGCAGAAAAAACTTTAAAAGAGAGTAGAAGAAAACTTTCTAGAATAGCCAAGGAATGGAAAGAAACGTTTGATGCAATAGACAGTCCGATAGCACTTATTAATAACGAAATGGAAATTATTAGATGTAACAGGGCACAGAAAGAATTATTTAAAATGGAATTTCCTGAGATAATCGGATGTAAAATCAACAAGCTTATACATAATGAGACACAGTCACCGGGATGTTATCTTTCAGAAATAAAAAAAATAAAAAAAAGGAAATCAAGCATTTCCAAAATAAATAATTCATGGTATCAGTGCATTTTAGATCCGATATTGAGCAATTCAGGTAAAACCGAGGGTGCAGTTCATTTACTTCATGACATAACCGATCGAATTGAATCCGAAACCAAAATTCTGGAACAGCAAGAATTTATCCAAACTGCAATAAATGCCGTAACACATCCATTCTACATTATTGATGTGAAAACACTGGAGATAATACTCAAAAACAAGGCTTCATTAATATTCAGCCAAAACAATGAATCAAAATGTTATAACATTACACATGGCAGAAACACTCCCTGTAACGGTTTATCTCACCCATGTCCCGTAAATGAAATAGTAAAAACAAAAAAACCGACAATGTTAGAACATGTACATTCTGATATAAACGGTAAAAAAAGTATTGTTGAGATGTACGGTTTCCCAATCTTTGATGAAGATGGAAATGTAATACAAATCATTGAATATTGCCTCGATATTTCCGAAAGAAAAAAAGCTGAAAAAAATGTATTAAAGCAACAAAAAGAATTACTAAGAGTTGACAAGTTAGTAAGCCTTGGTATCCTTGTTTCAGGGGTTGCTCATGAGATCAACAATCCCAACAATTCAATTTTGCTTAACAGCCAGTTCCTTACCAAAGTATGGGAGGATATTATTCCCATTCTTGACAGATCAATAAAAAATGATCCTTTTATCAAAGTGGGGGGGATAAAATATGAAAAACTTAAACAAAAAATGCCCAATCTACTTTTGGGGATAAGTGAAAGCAGTAAAAGGATAAAATCTATTGTTGAAGATCTCAAAAGATTTGCGAAAAAAGATTTCCAATCCAAAAAATCTCAGATTGATATTAATTCGGTAGTAAAATCTGCTGTAAACCTTATGAGTGGTTTTATCAAAAAATCTACAAATAATTTTGAATTGCAGCTTGAGGGAACTCTTCCTGAAATAGAAGTGAACTTTCAAAAAATCGAACAAGTTATGATAAATATTATTCAAAACAGCTGCCAGGCGGTAACTCCCAAATCAGACCACATAAAAATCTCTACGGAAAAAGATCCTGAGGGGAACAACATACTTATAAAAATTAAAGATAAAGGGATAGGAATTAATCCTAAAGACCTTAAATTAATAACCGAACCTTTTTTTACAACAAAAAGAGAATCGGGAGGAACAGGACTTGGATTATCAGTGTCCGATAAAATCATAGTTGATCATAATGGAAAATTATTGTTTAAATCAAAACAGGGAGAAGGAACTACGGTAGAAATCTATCTTCCGATTTCAAGGAATAACAATGACTGAAAAGACAAACACAAAAAGTCATATCCTTTTAGTTGACGACGAAAAGAACGTTCTTCAAAGTTATGAAATCACTTTAAACTCTGCCGGTATCGACAATCTGATATTATGTAGCGACAGCAGGACTGTTACAGGCATCCTTAAAGAAAAAATGATTGAACTTGTAATTCTTGATCTTACAATGCCTTTCATTTCGGGTG
This sequence comes from uncultured Clostridia bacterium, assembly GCA_964422395.1. Classification (GTDB taxonomy): domain Bacteria; phylum Acidobacteriota; class Aminicenantia; order UBA2199; family UBA2199; genus UBA647. Next base: position 25,633 of record CAYRAO010000017.1, on the reverse strand, counting down.
AAAAGTTACTCGGAATAATCACACAAGAATTTCCCGAGGTCCCTGTAATAATTATTACAGGAAATATGGAAATAGATTCCGCCGTAAAATGTATGCAGGAAGGAGCTTTTGATTATATAGTAAAACCGGTTGAAAGAGAAAGATTTATCTCAAGAGTTCAAAGAGCACTTGAGAGAAATATACTTTTAAAAGAGAACAAAGTTCTAAAAAGCCAACTGCTCTCTACTAAAGTCGATAATCCTGATACATTTGCAACATTCAATTCGCGTAGCGAGAAAATGTTATCTATATTTAAATATGTTGAAGCAATTGCTTCAAGCCCCGAACCGATTCTGCTGACGGGTGAAACCGGTGTTGGAAAAGAACTGATGGCAAGGGCAATTCACAGATTAAGCGGCTGCGAAGGTCCTTTTGTCCCTGTGTGCATTGCCGGACTTGACGAAAATATGTTTTCCGATACTTTGTTCGGACATAAGAAAGGAGCATTTACAGATGCTCATAATGAAAGAGGGGGACTCATAGAAAAAGCTTCGGGCGGAACTCTTTTTCTTGATGAAATTGGAGACTTAAGACCACAATCCCAGGTTAAACTTTTAAGACTAATCCAAGAAAAAGAATACTTCCGTATTGGAGATGATACTACGAGAGCTGCAGATACACATATTGTTGCCGCTACGAACAGAGACCTACATAAATTAATGAAATCCGAACAATTTAGAAAAGATCTTTTTTACAGATTGGAAGTTCATAATATCCATATTCCGCCTATTAGAGAAAGAATAGAAGATATTCCTGTTCTAATAGATTGTTTTCTGGAAGAAGCTTCACAAATTTATAAAAAAAAGAAACCTACAGTTCCAAATGAACTATACACCATTCTGAGAAACTATTCATTCCCTGGAAATGTTCGAGAACTCAGATCAATGATATTTAATGCAGTTAGTTCCTACGGGAAAGGGATACTTTCTCTTGAGAGTTTCAGAAAATCATTTAAACATAAGGATAACAATTTGATCTCCATTAATAAACAAGAACCCACATCGGAAAACATGGGATTTAAATTTCCAAGACCTCTCCCTTCCCTGAGATTAACGGAAATCTCTCTTATTAAAGAAGCTATGAAAGATGCAAATGGCAATCAGTCTGTTGCTTCGGGGATTCTAGGAATAACCCGCCAAACTTTGAATAAAAAATTAAAACTAATTAGACAGGATTAATTGCCGTAATAGAATTAAAAAGGGGTGTAAACTATTTGTAACTGTAAAGATTTTTTACAACCGGATAAAACCCTTTGTATAAGCATTAAACTATATCTCTTCATTCTTAAATCATTAATAATGTAATATTTTCTTACATTAGATATACATATCTTTCCTTTGTGATAAGTGGAATTAAACTTGCGATTAACTTTCATAATGAAAAAACACATTCTTCTTGCAAATGAAAAAAAGAAGAACAGCCTTCCAATCAGCTTAATGCTTGAAAGCTACAATTTTCAAGTATCAATTCTAAACGAGTGGAAAGGACTTTCGAAAAAGATCAAGGATTTCAGATCCAAAAAAAATCCGATTGATCTAATTATACTTGGGACCAAATTTTCGGATTCCCAACTAAACGAGTTTTTTGAGAGTATTGATATTAGCAATAAAGATCTACCATTCATACTTATCTCAGATACAAAAAAACTTAGTTTAATGAATCATATCCTTGATTTGGGGTTTTACGGCTATTTTGTCAGTTCATCCGATCCTGTAGTTCTTATCGAACAGGTTAACACAATATTTTTTAATATAGGGAAATATAAAGAAAATGAGAAACAACTTTGAAAAAGAGAAAAACGGGAATCTGACTTTTGAATCCATTGATCTTGTTAGTGTTATGCAAGTTATCAACATTGACAAAAAAACCGCAGCTCTTCATGTTAATTATGACGGGAAGCTGGGAATTATATTTTTCAGCAAAGGAGAAATTATCAATGCTAAATTTGACGATTCGGTCGGTGAAGAAGCAATATTGAAACTTGTCTCTCTGAATAGTGGACACATTGCCGTTAAAAAACTCAAAGGGAAAGTAAAAAAAATCATAAACTATTCCTTTGTGGAACTTATGATGAATATTATGAAAAAAATTGATGAGCTGAAAAACAATAACGACACTAATAGTCAGGATAATCTCAGGATAGAATTCGAAGATGAAGAAAATATTGCAAGCAATAACTTAATATTTGATTTATCTGAAAAAAATAAAATAAGCAGAAAGGAGGAAGAAATGGCTTTAAAAGATGTTTTAATACCTCTAAAAGATGAGGTAAACGGATTGCAGACAGCTTCAATATTCGGAAAAGACGGTTTACCGTTAGTTGTATCCAATCCGGCAAACGTTAATGTTGATGAGTTTTCCGCAAAGTTTGCAATGGTTAGTGCTCTTGTTTCAAAAACCCTACGCGATCTTTCGGGAGGTTCCCTGACAGAAGTTTTGGTTGAGGAAGAGAATGGTTGGATCCTTGCACGTCCGATAGGGAATACGGATATGAAACTGCTAATAGCCGTAAATAAAGAGGCCACATTAGGCAATTTGCGCATGGTTGCCAGAAAACTGGCAGAAAAAACAGAACAACTTGCATAAACATTAAATAAGGAGGATTATTATGGCTACAGAGGAAGACAAAAAGAAACAATTAGTTATGGTCTTTTCATTGATAATAGAAGGGTTGGCTAAGGGGATCTACGATCTTTTTGAAGATTCTGCATATTCATTAATGGGAACTGTAGGAAAAGATTTGGTTGAGATAATGCAAAAAGAGATGGGTTTCGAAATAGAGGGTGAAACTCCGGATGAAGTATTAAATGAACTTATGAGAATATGGGTTGATGAAATTGGATTCTTTGAGGAAGCAAAAGTTGAAAAAACCGATAATGGCTGGGTTGTTTATGGGAATAAATGTAAAGGATGGAATCTTACCCAAAAGATCCTTGCTACAGGAGTAAAAGAGCCATTTACATGTCCGGTAATGAATACCATGCATGCTGCTCTTGAGAAAATCGGAGTAAAAACTCATATGAAAATTGAACCTCAGGCTAAAGTAAAAGGTACAAAATTCACACTTACAACCGAGAACATTTAGAGTTATATTTCATTCTTATCTAAGTAAAGAAAGTCTATTTATTTAGACAAAGAAATGTAATACTATAGAATGAAATCTCATAAAATCAGAAATGAAAATCCCGAATCGGAAGAGATACTGTTTTTTGAAAGAAAAGATGCTTTAACTTACAAACAAGCTGTTTATTATCAGGATCTTTTTTACAGAGTTCTAAAGATTGGAACTGAACTGGAATGTGCACGTCCTAGAAAAGTTGACCCTGTTGATTTTAAAGATGAAATAACAGCACTTGTAAAGCCTTCCGGTGATCTTGAAAATTTGGGGGAACTTGGAATTTATAATGTCATTAAAGAACATTGTGGCATTGAGTTGCAAGTTATAGGTAGGCATCCCCAATGGAGTGCACTCTCTGAGCAATATAGTAAAATAATATCAATTCTTTTGAATAAAAAAGTGAGAATGAAGGCCACTTGTGGTCTCCATTTTCATCTCATTGCCATAGGACTTGCAGAATCTATTCCGGAAATCATTCTTGCCAATTTATGGAATCTCATTCGTAGACATGCTCCCGGATTAAAATTTTTATTCAGCGGAGGCGAAGTTCGAGAAGGAATTTGCAGAAGACGTCAACATAATGCTCATCAAGAATTCATGTCCACCTCCCCAATAGATATGAAAATGAGTAAAATAAAACTTAAACTGAAAAATAGTCTTATTGTTCCGGAACATCAGAATTTTTTCAATCTTGAACATTTGAAATTTGATAAAAACGGTAATTTGGGAAATTTTCACATTGAGCTAAGATTTCCCGATGGAGATCTGACTCCCACATCAATTGTAGCAAAGACTTATCTGTTTTTTGCATTGGTTCTTAAAGCAGTTGAAATTTCAAAATATGGTTTGATCCATTCCGGAGATAAGGCAAAATGGGAGAGGAAAAAAGAATTAATGAACTATTTAAGTAATAATGACGGCAATTTAGCAAGAAGTGATACCTCAAGAATCGGAGAATATGAGATATTGGAACTTCAGAGGAATGCTTATGATCTGTTGACATTTTTAAAATCTCTTTTTAACAAATTTACTAACCCTGCATATGCTGTTTTGAAAAGCCTTATTGAAAAACCGATTTCCCTGAGAAGAATTGAGAATGATAACTGGGAAATGATTGAAAATGAACTTAAGGCAACAGCATACTATCCACACTATATTGATAATAAAGATTCAATTATTATCAAAATCATTGAATTGGGACTTGAAAAGAATAAAAATTCAATTTCGGAATGGCTGAATGATGTTTCAATAAAAACAGGTATGTCTAAAAATGAGATCAAACGGAGAATAGACGGTTATATTGAAAAATACCCCGTATGGGATAATGAGTTGGGTGCTTTCATTTTCCAAAGGTAATAATTGACATGTGCGGTTTAACAGGAATTGTAATTGGGAAAAAATACAATAAAAAAGAATTAAAAAGAACCAAAGAACTTTTTACAAACATATTAATTGAACATGAAGAAAGGGGAAGGGAAGCAACCGGAGTAGTTGCAATCTGGCCGGATTCCAGTTTTATTATCAAAAAGAGTCTTTTGCCCGCCGGAGAATTTGTAAAGACTAAAGAATATTTGAGATTTCTTAAAAAACTTGATCCAAAAGTAAGTATTATTCTAGGTCATACCAGAAAACCAACCAAAGGACCTCTTTGGAATATGGATAACAACCATCCGATTGTAGTTGGAAACATAATTGGAGTTCATAATGGAACGATAAAAAATGATGATCATCTTTTTAATTCAGAGGGATTAAAAAGACAGTCGGAAGTAGACAGTGAAATTATATTCTCGGTTTTAAATGAAATAAACTTTGGTGATCATCCCGAAAGGTTCACTCATTCGATTCAGGAAACAACAAAAAAACTTTCAGGATCATTTACAACACTTTCGGTAAATATCAAGTACCCTACTAAAATACTACTTTTAAAATATAACCAACCGATGTCATATCACTATTCAAGGCAACTTGATACACTTTTTTTTACATCAAGATATCTTTTTCTCAGAAAAGCTTTTGGAAAGTCTGTTATAACTGAAGCATTGCCTGGAAAAACAGCATACATGTTTGACCTTCTCTCCAATTTGGTTCCAAAAGGTGAACCCTGTATGAAATTTCCAATAGAATCGGGAAATAATATTGTAAAAACAGACGATTAAAAACCATAAAAACAAAATTAAATAATAAATTTCTGTCAGTCAAAATTTATTTAATTATTAAGTTAGTTCCCCAATTCCCATTCAAGTCAAAATATATTACAATCTAAATCAAAGATGGATACAATAATTTCATGAAACAAATATACAAATTTTATCTGACCGAGTTCTTAAAAACACAAAGGTATTTCATACCCATAATGATCCTGTTTCTTCAATTAAGCAATCTTTCTTACATTGAGATTTTCATACTATACGCTGTAGAAAGCAGTGTAATATTTATTATGGAAATTCCAAGCGGAGTTTTAGCAGATAAATTGGGGAAAAAGAATATTTTGATTTTATCAAGATTATTTTTGCTCCCTTCTTATTTTATTTTTTATATAGCAGATAATTTTGTTTTATTTCTTTTTGCAATGCTTTTTCTCGGATTGAATAAAGCTTTTAAATCCGGTACTCACAAAGCATTTATTTATGATTACCTCAAACAGACAAATTCCACCGTTACTCCAAGTGAAGTTTACGGAAAAGGGAAATTTTGGGGGAGGATGGGAGAAGCATTATCTTCACTTATCGGAGGATTTATTGCAGTTAAATTCGGATATAATGTTGTTTTTTTATTTACTCTTATTCCATCGGTTTTGAATATTTTTAATGCTTTAAGCTACGAGAAAATCGAGGAAAAACATAAAGAAAAAATTTCCGGATCGGTTGGAATAAGAAATCATGTTAGAGATGCTATTAAAGAGATAAGGGAACAAAATATAGTTTTAAAACTGATAATAAATTCTTCAATTTTTATGATTTGTATTGAAATAACGGAAATATACTTTCAACCCTACATGGTTAACGTAAGTGTTCCGCTTAAATGGTTCGGAACTATTTATACTATTATATTTATTTTAACTGCCTTAGGATCAAGATACGTCTACCTAATAGAGAAAAAGATCAGCAGAATCATGATTGCAAACATCACCGGATGGATGGGCTTCATCCCGCTTCTTTTGTTAGGATTAAACATTAATTCAAAAATCATCATTTTTTTGTTTTTCTTCATATTCTTCATCAGACATATCAGAAGACCTGCAATGACCACGGAAATAAACGAAAACATTTCATCAAACAACAGAGCTACAATACTTTCGGCAGAATCTTTTTTCAGATCAATGATAAAAATCATACTCCTTCCGATTCTGGGATTTATAACGGAAATATCAACAATCTACACTTCTATTTTAATTCTTGCAACACTGATCTTCTTTAATCAGTTATTTTTCCAAATACAGAAAAAATAATATATTTTTGGGGTGACGGTGCTTTATTTCTTTGATTTTTTTTAGTATAATTATTTTATGAGAAGAGCAAGGATAACATACCAGGGAGCGTATCATCATGTAATGAACCGTGGTTATGAAGGGAAGCCGATATTTCAGAAAAACGGAGATAAGGAGGTTTTTCTTGATCTGTTAAATATATATTCGAAAAAACTGAGGATTCGAATATTTGCATATTGTATTATGGATAATCATTATCATTTAATACTTGAAAACAGTTCGGGTAGAATGTCGGATTTTCTAAAACAACTGAATGGAAATTACGGACGTATTTACAGAAAGGGATACGGAGGAAAAGGATATGTATTTCAAGATAGATATAAATCTATTCTTATTCAAAATGATCCGTATCTAATAATTGCTGTTGCGTATGTATTGAATAATCCTGTAAATTGCGGAATTACAAAAAAATTTTTAGAATATAAATGGTCCAGTGCATCCTTGATTTTCAATGCAAAGATCAAAAAAAGTAAAGATGACCCCATCATAGTAGATATTCGGTACATGGAAGATATTTTTGAAACCAAGAAAAATTTTATTAAAACAGTTACAGAATTTGACACTAAATCCTTACCTATTGTCGAAACCAAAGTAGGTAAAATAGTTGGAGAAGAAAAATTTGTATCAAAGGCAATAAAAAAATTTGACAGGAGAAACAATAAAGAAAGTATGGAGAGAAAGAGAATTAACGATAAATATTTTGATCCTGTCAAAAAAATAATAATGGAGTTTGAGAAGAAGCATAAATTAAAAATAGAAAAAGTTAACATAGCTAAACATGCAGGAAAAAAACTTCGACGCGAACTTCTTTTTTATTTAAGAGAGAATGGGGGGTTAAAATACAGAGAGATAATAAAGATAGATCTGTTTAGTGACCTGAAAATTAATTCCCTTGGGAATTTGTATCAGAAAGCAAAAAATGATTTGGATGAGAAAAAAAAATCAAAGAAATAAAGCACCGTCACCCCTATTTCTGTTTTTTCTCTTTTTTTGCTCTCTCTTCACAGGTTTTGCAAAGTTCGGTTATTTTTTCCAATTCCTTTGCTTTAGCAACAGTACCTTCAAAAATCTCATCCGTTTTGGTTGTATTGATATGATAACAGTCCGAGTACGTATGATACCTTGTTCCAAAATCGGTCCAGTATACAAGATTCTTACCCATAAGTGATTCTACCAAAGCAGTTTCCTGTGTATACTTCTCCACCGAGGGAGGATTAAAATCGATTCCGAAGTATCCTGCAATCACCAATGCAACAATTGCTATTGTGCCTACGAGCCCTTTCTGCTTTCCTTTAAGATCCTTATTCATGAAAATCAGAATAATTAGCGGTAAGAATGCTATTACGCTGATTATTACTCCAAGTTGATTCTGGATAAAGAATTTAATCTTATCTTTTTCCGATGCAGGGTCGAATCTGTTCGCTTTCTTCCACAACAGTGATCCTGTGACGGCAAAAATAAGAATCACAACTATCATAATGATCAAATAAGTCGTATTTACAGGTGGTTTCTGAAGCAACAGTATAGCCCATACTTCAACCCCTATTGCAACTATCCAAGACAACAATGCAAATATCCTAAACTTCAGTGCCTTTCCTTTACTTTCATCACTTGCAACAAACTCTCTTACATTTTTTTCATCGGAATGAGAATCTACTCCGCCAACCCTTGTTAATTTCTTCTTTGTTCCTTTATCCGGCATTTCATTTCCTCCTGTAAAAAATATAATTATAAAATATAAGAAACAAAAAATATAGATAATAGTTAAAAAAAATCTTTCTATTGTTCTTGATAATTATTTTTGGTTTATCAATCCTCCGGTAATTCTTATCAATTCGGAATTTGTTTCTATGATATTGAACAGTGCTTGAAGTTTTGCAAGAGCAGCATTGAGATAAATATGCTGAATATCCCTGTAATTAAAAGAATTTATTGAGCCTGATCTATACTTATCAAAAGAAACTCTTAAGTTCAAAGAAGCACTTTTTAAACTCTCTTCAGCCAGTTTATACAGCTCTTTTCTAAGATTGTATGTCTCAAAAAGAGTGATAAGGGTATTATTCAGTACAAACTTCATCTCTTCCGTTTTGATATCCCCTATCTTTTCGGAGATTTTTGCATTTTTAATCGCGGTCCTAACCTTTCCTCCATTGAAAAGGGTCCAACCGATACTTACATTGGCATAATAATCATAGCTGTCCGAAATAATTTCAGTCATTTCAGGATATTTTACTCCTGATCTGATACCGTTTATTCCAACATCTAATGAAAGGGATGGGAAAAGAGAACTTCTCCTTAGAGAAACGTCCTTTTTAAGAATTTGAAGATTAATGTACTGATTCTTTAATGTTTTGTTGTTGGAGAACATTTTTTTACGAAGATCACTCAATAAATAATCTGACATCTCAATTTTAAACGGATCTACAGGTTCATAAATCTTTTCCGCACCATCGCCAAGGACCAAACTTAATTTTCTTTTTGCATTTCTAAATTTTATCTCCTGAGCGGCAAGCCTTGTACTATCATTAAGGAAAGCGATCTTTGACTGCAAAGCCTCATAAGTGGAAATTGCTCCGAGTTCTTTTTTTATTTTGACATAATTCATTCTGTCTTTCGAAAGTTTTTTCAACTTTTTCAAAACCTTCACCTTTTCATTTTCAAGAAGAACTCTATAGTAAGAAAGTATTATCCCCTGAACTGTATTTTCCACGATCACCGCACTATTCCCTTCGGTAATACTATTTAAAAGCTCAAATTTTTTCTTCATTATTGAAATCGAGAAACCTGAAAACAATTTCCAATTAAGATTTAGATTCGGCATAATGGAACTTGACCTGTATTTACTTCTAGTATCAGGATTCTTCGTAGATGGAATATTTTTCCAACTGTTTAAAAACCTTCCTCCGAGAGTAATTGTCGGGTATCTACCGGCAATACCCCAAGTATTATTGTTTTTAGCTATCTTTAAATTTTCCTTGGATATTCTAATTCCAAAATTATTCTTCAAACCTTTTACAATAGCATCAGACAGTGTCAGTTTTTCACCATTTATAAACCCTTTCATAAAAAATGTAATGACAATAACAATCGCTAATATATGTTTTCTTTTCATTTTAAAATTCTCCGTAAATCATCTTCACTAAATATCTATTTTACTATTAATGATTACTCTCTCAACGCTCTCACGACTTATCTTCTTCGAGGATTTTAAACTCATAATTTTAAACTTGATGTCATTGAGAATCAAAATTAAAGCAGGAAAGAGTATTAACAGAAAAAAAGTACCGACAAGAATTCCATAAGCAAGAGAAATTGCCATCGGTTTAAGAAATTGTGCCTGAAAACTTGTTTCAAGTACAATCGGATATAACCCAAGTATTGTGGTCAATGAAGTTAGGACAATTGGTCTGAACCTTGAAATTCCGGCATTGAATACGGCTTTTTCCACTTTCTCCCCTTCAAGTAAATTTGTATTATACTTCGATAGAAAAACCACCGCATCGTTAATAATCACCCCTGACAATGCAACCATCCCCCATGCACTTAAAATTGATATAGGTATTCCTTCGATTATATGTCCCCACGATGCACCGATCCAAGCCAGAGGAATCATCATTATGATTATTATAGGCTGAGAAAACGATCTGAAGTGTATCATTAATACCAATATTATCATGGCAAAAGCAATACCATAGTATTTCCCAATATCCTGTTGTGCCCTATCACTCTCTTTTCTTTGCCCCTGATATAAAATTTTTACACCGGGGAATTTTTTTTGTATCTTAGGAATTACTTCGGAAGCTAATCTTTTTAAAATTGGCGGTACGGGGTCATAAGGATTGAGAAGATCCGCTTCAATCCTGATTTCCCTTGAACCACTGAATCTTTGTATATTGACGGGACCTCTTTTAATTTCATATTCCACAAGATCTCGTAATGGAAATGACCCCAATAATGTTCTTATTTTCATCGAATCCAGATTCCCTATGTGCTCTCTTCCTTCTTTTGGGAATCTCACCCATACCCTAATCTCATCTCTGCCTGACTGAAGCTTTTGTGCTTGATTCCCATAGAACCCCTGCCTGATTTGACTCGCAACAGAACTTCTGTTAAGTCCTAAGAAATATGCCTTCGGTTTTAACTTTAGTCGTATCTCCTGCCTCCCGATTGCATTATTATCTGCAACATTCTTCAGAGAATTCATCTCTCTCATTTTTTCTATCATCATCAATTTTGCATGAGTAAGCTCATCTAAATCTTTTCCGAGAAGACTCACAGAGACAGGTTTCCCCCACCTGTTTCTGCCACCTACACTGAATTTTTTAGCTTCTTTAACAATACCGATCTTTTTCCTGACCGCTTCTGCAATATCAAAACTTGATATTTTCCTCCCCTCCATATCCTTTAGCAAAACATTTATATTTCCGGCATGAGAACCGGTCTCCTGCCCGTTAAAACTATTTCCAAGACTGAGGAAAATATGATTAATAAAAGGATTATCGGTATTCTCTTCTTTCATGAATTTTTTATTAATATCCCAAATCACCTGTTCAAAATCTTTCAAATATTTCATGGTCTTTTCTTCACCTGTTCCGGGTTTAAAAGCAACATTAACGATAAATGAGTCAAAAGGAATTGAAGGAAAAAAAGTTGCTTTGAGAATATTTCCCCTGAACAAACCGACAGTTATCAAAATAAGGGCTATCGGAATAGTAACAAAAAACCATTTCCACTTAATTACGGTTTTTAAAGTTCTGCCATATAATCTTTGTTTCATAAAATCCATCAATTGATTAAGTTTTGATCGAATCTTCGATATATGTGTTGTCCTTTGCTTTGATCTTAGGACATGATCTTTTCCAATATGAGCGGGAAGGACAAGAAATGCTTCAAAGATAGAAAACAAAAGACTAAATACAACTACAAAAGCCATCTCATACATAAACTCCATCATTCCAGAAAGTACCATTAGAGGAGAAAATGCAATTATAGTGGTTATCACGGAAGTAACTACAGCAGGAAGAACCTCCATGGTACCATCAATAGCAGCCCTTTTAGCACTCTTACCATTTTCAAAATGCTGAAATATATTCTCCGCAATGACAATACCATCATCGACAAGAATTCCTATGACAAGAATCATACCAAAGAGTGAAATCATGTTAATGGTAATTCCGTATCCCGCCGCAACTATAAACATTCCCATAAAGGAAGCGGGAATACCCCATGCAACCCAGAGTGATAATCGAAAACTCATGAATAAACCAAGTGATATAACAACAAGTAAAAGTCCTATTCCACCGTTTCTGTAAAGAAGATTTAATCGCTGTTCAAGTATATTAAGAAAATCAAAGGTTATTTCTAACTTTACCCCTTTATTTTTCTTATTAAATTCGGCAATATATTTTTTCACTCCATTGGAAATCTGTTCAAGATCTTCATTCGCCAGTTTTTCAATAGACATGTACACCGCTTTTTTGCCATTCATCAAAGTACGTCTTGAAACATCTGCGAACTTCAATTTTACATTAGCTACATCTCGTATCCTCAGATAACTACCGTCATTACGTGCCCTCAATATTATATTCCCAATATCTTTCGGGCGTACACTTCTGGATCGCAATCTTATTAAAATTTCTTCACTTTTAGATTTAATTAATCCGGCGGAAAGATCACGATTATTAAGTGCTATTGCTTTTGAAATATCACTAAAAGTAAGATTATATTCTCGCAATACCTCTTCAGGAACTTCAACCGAAAGTTCTAATTGAGGAAATCCGAAAACGCTTACCTGTGAAACAATTCCGGATGTTAACAAATCATATTCGATCTGATCTGCATACTTCTTGATTGTGAGAAGATCAACATCCCCTGATAATCCGAGGAACATAGCCCTTGTCATTGCCCTCCTTTTAAATACTACCGGTTTCTCCGCCGCTACCGGAAATGAACTAATGGAATCAACCGCATTCTTCACTTCCATCAACGTATTGTCTATGTCAAACTCTCCGGTTGTAGTAATCTGCACCGTCGCAAAATTCTCTGAAGAAGTGGAGGATATTTCCAAAATCCCGACAATACTCTTGATAGTTTCTTCAATTCTTGTAGTTATCCCCTCCTCCATCTCTTTGGGAGAGGCTCCGGGATAAGCCATTGACACAATTATAATTCTGTTAGATCTTTCAGGAAAAAAAGATTTATTCATATTTACCAATCCAACAATACCGGCAACGACAAGAAATAGTACTATCAGATTCGAATAGAATGGATACTTGACAAAAGCTGTAATAATTTTTTTCATTCTATCTACCTATTGATAACAACAGGGGAGCCATCCCGTGCATTTATTAGAGGTTCCGTAACAAGAAGTACCCCTGACTCAAGCCCATTGAAAATCACCCTTTTTGCATCAAGTTTAAGGATGTGTATCTCTGCTTTCACAAGCTTGTTGTCTTTGACCAAAAATACTTCATTGCTGTTAAACACGGCATTTCTCTCTATTTTCATACTGTTTTTTATAACAATTCCGGAAAAAACAACTTTCAGGTAGCTCCCGGTGAAAAGTAGAGCAGAGGAATCATTTTCAAAGCTGATAAACACGCTAACAGAATGAGTCTGCTGATCAATGAATGGGGAAATCCTAACAACCTTACCCTTGATAGCAAGACCATCATTCACTATGATATCAACTTTATCACCTAAATTTACCCATTTAATTCCAAGACTGTCAATCGGAACTTCTATTTCCATCCTATCTGTTCTGATAGCTATTGCAATCGGTGAACCTGGATTTGCAATTCCTCCCACTTCCGTCATAACTTTTGTATAGCTTCCGGTAAAAGGTGCATGGATCACATATTTACTTAGAATCACTTCGTCTCGTTTTATTGAATAAAATTCACTTAGAATATTTCTGGAAGCAAGGAATATTTTTTCGTTTTTACTTTTTGTTACCGGCATATCGGGCAAACTCTTTTTTAATGAAATACTATCAAAAAAATCTTTCCATACATCAAATCTTTTAGGGAAATCAATTTTAAAATCTGCAAGAAGATTTGCTATAAGATTTAGAAACCTACTTTTCTTTGCTTTAAGAGCAAGGTTCGCTTCCTTGTCATATACCCTGAGAAGCAGGTCTCCTTTCATAAAACGTTGTCCCTTTTTTAACGGAACACTTCCTCGCTCAATTTTTCCTCTGACCTCAGAAAGAATACTAACCTGCTCAAGTGAAACAACTCTCCCGAATTCTTCGATTTTTGAAGATATATCACCATATTCCACTGCTGAAACACTCACAAACCTTTTTTCAACCTTTTTTGTTTTTTTCTTAGGTTCTTTTCTAAAAGATCCGAAAAACATCATTAGAAGAAACGATATCACGATTAATAATATTATAAGTACTAAAGTTTTTTTTCCTTTTTTTTCCACATTGCCCTCTTCTCATATTTATTTAGCTACCTGTTTAAAGTCATACGAATTTGATAAGAATTAGTTTAATCGGATTCTTATCCAAACACTTTATGATTTAATGTAAATTTAAGACTTACCGGATTGATAGAAAATCAATAAAGTACTAACAGTCACTAACTCTATAACACGCTTTAATCTTCTTTCTTGCAGATTTCTTACAAAATAAAAGTCTCTTTTTTTTAACTTGAAAATGTTTTATCATTAAATAAAAAGGAGGCGTTTTGAAAAATTCAGCTATCATAAAAACAATTATCTTCATTCTTGTATTTGTACTATCGGTTTCAATTACCGAATCAAAAAAGAAGGAGAAAGATGCATACAAGTTTAAAATCATACAAAATATCCCTGCTACAAGCGTTAAATATCAGGGACGTTCAGGGACATGCTGGATATTTTCAACAATTTCATTTCTGGAATCCGAAATTCTTAAAGCCGGATTCGGGAAGAAGGATTTATCCGAAATGTTCATTGCGAGACATGCCTATACCGATAAAGCAAAACAGTTTGTTTATATGCATGGAAACGCAAATTTCAGTTCGGGAGGGCAATTTCACGATGTGTTGGATCAAATAAAAAAATACGGAATCGTACCAGAAAGTGTTTTTTCAGGTAAGTTGGAAGGGCAGTACAATCATAATCACGGAGAATTAGCTACCATTCTCAGAGGGTTCCTTGAAGGAGTAATAAAGAGAAAAGGGAAAAAATTGACACCCGTATGGATGAAAGCATTCCAAGCCATTCTTGATATATATCTTGGGAAACATCCTGAAAAATTTACATACGAAAAAAGATCATATACACCTAAATCCTTCCTCCAGTCACTTCATATAAAACCGGATGATTATATTGAGATCACTTCATATACACATCATCCTTTTTATAAAAAATTCAGACTTGAGGTACCAGATAATTGGAGTTACAACGAAAGCTACTATAACATTCCCATGGATGAGTTGTATGAATTGGCTTTAAAAACATTAGATAAAGGGTACACTTTCAGCTGGGATACTGATGTTAGTGATAATTTTTTTTCAAAAGATAAAATCGATGTAGCCCTTGTTCCGAAGAAAGATTGGGAAAAAATGACAAAAAAAGAGAGAAAGGCAAAAATTTTAAAACCTGTAGAAGAAAAAACCATAACTCAGGAAATGAGACAGACGGCTTTTAATAATTGGACAACAACCGATGATCATCTAATGCATGTTGTAGGAGTCGCTATTGATCAAAATAATAAAAAATTCTTTTTAATAAAAAACTCTTGGGGAACGGATAGAAAATATAAAGGGTTCCATTATGTATCGGAATCTTACTTTAAACTACATACTATCTGTATCGCTTTGAATAAGAATGCACTTTCGGATGAAATGAAAAATAAACTCGGGATCAAATAATCATCTCATTCTGAATCGATAATAGAGCCAGAAATCATTTCCAAGTTCAATATATTTTTTCGTTAAAAGACGTACCGTGTCACCGGAAAAAACCGTTAGTAATTCTTTTGCCTTTTTCGGTGACATTTTTATTAATTTCAGGGCTTTTTTCTCTATCTCTTCCGTATCTCCGTATATTTTTTCCTCATAATGTTTGAGTGTCTCTTTAATTACCTTTTCCGCCTTATTCCACCTTCCCTGAGCCAGTTTGCTTGCACGTCTAAATGCCCATGCGGCGGAATCAAGAGAGAACCTTCTCTGAGACCCGATCAGCAGGTCACTATTTAATTTTGTTACACCCGCATGGATAGGAAATTTCGGAGTCATGGCAGGATTCTCAAACCCAAACCACATGACCCCACCGATTTGATCAGGGAGCCAATCTCTCGATTGAAGAACAGTGTGATATGCACAGTATTCAACTGCAATAGGACGATACCTCTTAACAACATCCTTTCTAAGAGTATTCAAAAGCTTCCTTATATCTCTTGACATCCAAGGAGTGGCAATATTGCTTTTAACCATTTCCGGTTCTTCATTTTTTTTATCGGTTTTCTCCTTCTCACTGCCGTCTTTTTTCTTTTTTTTACGAGCTTTTACAAGAAGATTTTTTGTCATATCGTATTTTGTTCCCACATAGGTAGATTTAAAAAGCTGAATAACATCGTTAAGAGAAACCTTTTTGTCAGGTTTTACGGAGAAAGGTAGTTCATCCGCATCAAACTTTAATTTAAGTGACGGAGCAAGTGTATTGAATACCCAGTATTCTCTTATTGAGAACGGTTTCTTTGTATATGAATTGCCGAAAGCTTTCCAAAATTTAAATACTCCGTCTTTTTTAGGATTATAAAATTTTAGCTTGATTGCCCGTTTAATAATATTTTTTGAATAAAGAAAATTGTTCGGATCATTCTTAACAATTTTTCCGATCCGGCTTATATTTGCCGCACATCCGATATGGTCGTCAGGAATCCTTACTGCTGCCCAAATTCCACCCGAATTACCTTTTCCCGGACCTACAATCTCCATATGCCACACCTCTTTCTTATCCGAAATAGTAATACACTCTCCGGAATCGCAATACCCGTATTTTTTTATCAGTTTCCCGATAAGTTTTATTGCCTCTTTTGCAGTCTTACACCTTTGAAGAGCAATACGTTGAAGTTCTTCTATATAAAAAATCCCTTTGTCTGTCTTAAGTTCCTTTTTCCCTCCGAAAGTCGACTCTCCCATACACAACTGATATTCATTCATCGCAGGGTAAGCAGTATTAAAAAATTTGTATGTTTCTACAACTTGGGGAATTTCACCCATCACTTCAAGTCCCGTAGAATCCGTTGAAAATGCCGTATGCATCTTACCTTTATATATTTTTTCCATCCCCTTTTTTTTATTCTTTTTTGCAGGAACAATATCCAACCACGTTCTATAATCTGCATCACAAGTGTGTGATGTTATAACCGATCCGTCTGTAGTAGCCTTTTTCCCGACAACGATACTTGTACAACTATCAGCTCTGTCCTCAACCCACGGTTGATCGGAAACCCCAGATAGCGTCTGAATAAGAATAATAAGTAACAGAATGAAAAACTTTTTGATCATTTTTTCTCCTAAAAAATGATTATAAAAGAATGATCGGAAAAAGTGAACAAAATATTCGAAATATTATATTTCGGATGTGAAAATACGCAGATTTAACAGAATATTTTCTCCCTTCCCCTTTTTTTGTTTGAAATAGAACTCTGTTTCACTATAGAGAGGTATGGTTTTTTTCTTCTTTTTTTTTATGACTTTTAATACGCTCGACACTAAAAAGGCAAATATTGAAAGGACGGGAATACCTTGTGATAATCTCGGATAATCTCCGTTAACCGAATCTTGAGTAATTCTGGCTGCATAGTCTTCATCCCTTCTGTCATCCCCCGTTACAGTTATTGTATGCCTATATTTGTCTCTTACAGCACCACTTGCATCAATTTCCGGATTAGTTTTAATGATATCAGAGCGGAGAAATATCCGCTTTCCCGTTATATATTTACCGTTTTTTATGAAAAGTAAGAATACACCTTTATTTTCCCCTATAATAAGATTAACCGGAAAACCGATAATATTCATCCCTTTGTTCAACAATCCGCCCTTTGCAACCGTCTCGCCATCCGAACTACATAGTTTGAAAAACGAGTTGCAAGATGACTCCAAACCAACTAAAACTTCTTCCCCGTTCTCAAATTTATCGGAGACAAAATCATGAATAAATCCGATTCTTCCAATGGTATTCTCATCTTTTAAATGAACTTTACTATTTCTCTTGACACTTTCTTCTCCTCCCATATGCATGCTTGATATGAAGAAAAAAAGAGCAAAAATAATATAATATGTTTTTCTCATTTTAGTTTAAATTAATAAAGTAAAGACTCCGTTACAATTGAAATAGTTTCAAAATTCTTGACAAAATAAATCTGTATTTATCAGCCTATCAATAATAAATGAGATAAATTAGAGTAATTGCAATGATTCCCATTATAATATTCATCGGAATTCCTATTTTGAGAAAATCCTTAAATTTATATCCCCCCGGACCATAAACCATAAGATTGGTCTGATAACCTATCGGAGTTGCAAAACTCGCAGATGCGGCAATTGCAACAGCTATCATAAGAGGCATAGGATCAACTCCCGTAGTCCCCGATATTGATACGGCAACAGGTACAATAAGAGCTGCCGCTGCGTTATTTGTGATTACTTCCGTGTAGAAACTTGTTGTAAAATATATCATAGCGATCAATCCTACAGGACCCAGAGAGTCAGAAAGAAAAATGATCTTATCCGCAAGAAACGATGCGACTCCCGAATTAAGCATACCTTTTGCAATGCCGAATGCAGAAGCGATTACCAGTATCACCTTCCAATCAACTGAGTTTCTTGCAGAATACGGTGAAATAGTACCGGAAATAATCAATATCATCGATGCGGTGCTAACAGCAAGGAGAACAGGAACAACCTGAAGTGCCATCATTGTTATCATGAGGATAAGTACTGTCAGAGAGAGATAACTGTATATTTTAGGTTTGGAATCAACTGAAGCTGATTTTGATACCAGAAAAAAATCTTTTCTATTGTACCAACGGTTAATAAAATCCCTGTTAGCAAGAATCAAAAGAGTATCCCCGGGTTTTAAAACAATATTTCCGATCTTTTCTTTTATTCTATCTCCACTTCTGTGAATTGCAATAATTACCGCATCGTAATATGTTCTGAACTTACTCTCCCTGACACACTTTCCAATGAGAGGAGAATTTGAAGATATAACAACCTCAAATGTCGAAACCTCTTCGGAATCATAATTAGAAGGATCAAAAACCGTATCCGTAAGAAGCTTTAACCCCTTGATCTTACGTAAATCCATTATTGTCTCAGGCATCCCTACAAAAAATAATCTGTCATTTAAATATATCTTCTCATCGGGAGAGACAGATGTTAATATCTTTTTTTCTCTCTCAATCTGAAATAAAAATAATCCTTTTAAGTGCCTTAAACCCGCTTCCTCGATTGACAAGCCTATTTTTTCAAATCCCTTTCCAACTTTCATTTCAGCTACAAATTCTCTCGTTTTACTTCCAAGTTCCACTAAAGGCTCTTTTCTGTCTGGGAGAATCCTATGTCCGAAAAACGAGAGCAAAAGAACACCGACCACCGCCATCGGTATTCCTACTTTTGATATTTCAAAAAATGTGAACCCGTCCATCCCGTACTCCAACATAAGCCCGTGAACTACTAAGTTTGTACTGGTTCCGATCAACGTACATAATCCACCCAGCATTGCAGCATAAGACAGAGGAATAAGTAATTTTGAAGGAGAGATATTCTTCTTCTTAGCCCAATTGACTATCGTCGGGATTAAAACCGAAACAATCGGAGTATTGTTAAAGAAAGCGGATATGGAAGCAACGCCGGGAAGAAATCTTAAAAGGGTTTTCTCTATATTTTTACCTTCCCCTAAAACAACATGCCCGAGATAATCCAAGGCTGCTGTCTTTTGGAGTGCTCCGGCAACAATAAATAAAAATCCGATACTTAACATACCGTGATTGGAAAAACCTGAAAAAGCCTCCTTGGGACTTACTACTCCTCCTATAATGAGCAAAAGAAGTGAAGAAAAAATAGCAATGTCAACTTCAAGCAATTCAAAGACAAGAACTACTGTCATTAGAATCAAAACCAACGATGTGTAAATAAAAGCAAAGTCCATCTTTTATTACCCCTGTAATCACTACACATCCATTATAAGTTCACATACCTATTATGTAAAGGTTCAAATCACTATTTTAAATGGATATTATAATCCACCTCCAACTCCTCTCCCAAAGAGATCGGAGAAGAATTCACCGTCCCTTTTGTTTGCAGTAAAGGTAAAACAGCAATTTACCCCATTCTTCCGTAAGGACGGATTCCATATCTTGAAAAAAATCAAAGAATAAAGTAGACCGAACGTAGAGAGGGAATCCCTTTTCGGGAAACTGACCGGAGGGAAGGAATCCCTTTTGGACACCGTCACCCCATATCTAACGCCCTTAATTTATTCCCCATTTGACGATATATGAAGAATCCTCTCTTACATCCAAAAAATATAAGAATGGGGATTGGTAATAAAAAAGGTTATCTGCTTTGCGTCCATCAAAAATCGGTTCATTCCATTTTTCATAAGCCGGAAGTTTTATCTTTCCTTTATAAGCGATATCCCAGTCAAAATAATCCGCTTCAATCCACTGCCTTTCCTTGGGATTATAATCAAGTCTACGGGTCACTGCAAATCCATTACCAATTTTTATAATAGCTGCCGGATGGTAAAGCTGTTCAGGAAAACTACTCTTTTCAAGTGACCATTCTTTATAATCGCTGTTAGACATCCATTTTCTAATCCGACCGGAAGTAAATTTAACAGATTTTGTCCGGATTTTTATTTTTTTGACGGGATTACCCGCAAAATCCATTTTAATAATAATATAATTTACCTGATCCAGATAATATATGTAAGATTCATGAATAAGCCACCTGATACCGACTGCCATTAAATATTTTTTTGAAGTATTATTGGAAATCTCCCTGGTTATAATATTTTTGTACCTGCCGTTATCAATATTTATCCAACCCAATGAGTTAATAAGCTTTCTTCTTTGTGGGATACTATACTGAAATCCTACAAGTATTTTTGAAAAATCTGCATTTAAACCAATATTTCCCGGCATTAACATAAATCCTTCTTTATTTTCAAAATTTACTCTTTTGAGCATCTTAAAATCACGATCAAAAATGGAAAATTGCCTTTTCGATTTATCAATTATCAACATTTTTTCAGTACTTTTTACACTACCAAAGTATCCGGGGATTGCAATTTCTTCCGGTCCTTCACCACTTCTTATAGTATGCTGTTTTTGGAATTTCAAAGAACCGTCATAAAAATACAGACAAAAGGTAGTCGAAGAATTAGCACAGAATACAATAATCTCATTGTTTTTCTCGGTTTTAACAAACCAGGGCCAGCCTTTACACATCGTTTTAAGTTCACACTCCTCCAACTTTGTTAGTGTCAGGGGCGGTTTTTTAACATCGGGCAATTTTATGAGTTCCACATTAATTTTATCTTCCGATATTTGATAATCAGGTTTATCTTTGCAGTTGCTTAAGAAGATCGATAGCATTATTACAATTATTAAAATCAGATCTTTGTAATTTGCTTTCTTTGTATCGTAAATATTTATTGAGCAATTCATATAAACCTTCCTTGTCACAATTTATTTTTGTATTGTTAGACGATGCAAAGCATGCACTGCATAAAAATCTAACATCACATTCCCAACATTTATTTTTAATAATTGATTTGTTCCATTCATTAACATACATCATTATCTTATCAATATAAAAACCATTATTTACATCTCCTATTGGAAGTAAATTATTAACTTTTTCACACATATGTATTTGTCCATTCGCATCTACATACAATTTCTCTCCTCCTGGAAAACAATTACCGTTAAAAACTATTTTATTGGGATCTAATATAAGATTATCTACAACAGTTTCCTTGAAAAATCTTTTAATAAAATTTTGTGAAGTATTTTTGCTTTTTTTATACTTTATTTTTATACTTGAAACTAAATTTACAAGAGAACACCTAACATTATCTTTTGGGAATAAATCCTCATTTAACTTAAACCATTTGTCGATTTCTTTACCATTATGTTCCGGATGAGTAGTGCATAAAATGTTTACTCTGTTTTTGTAAAAAGTACCATCCACATCATGAAACATTTTTATATTGTTATGAACTCTTTTCCAGGTATTTTCCCCTTGGATATCTTTTCTAAAACGGTTATGTTCTTCTTCTGGACCATCATAGCTGATATCTACAAAAAATTTATTTCTTATTAAATAATCTATAACTTCTTCCGTTAGCAGTGCACCGTTTGTTGTGATTCTGAAAATCAAAGAAAAGGTTTGTCTATCCCTTTTTCGCAATAGTTTTTTAGACAAGGCTTATTTTGTAGAGAGAGAGAGAGAGAGAGTACAAGTGTGTGAATTATTATCCGTTTGAGAGTTATTGAAAAACTTTGATTTTAACAACCCTTTTTCTCTTTTCAAACTTCCGCTCCCTTAAAATATCTCGTTAACAACCAAATAATAAAAAACAAAAAAAATAATGTCAATACTTTTTTTAAAAAAATCAATAAAAAAAATTACTGTGGCTACCACACTGACAGATAATAAAAAATACTCAAAATGTGAAATCACGGAACTATATCGTAAACGCTGGATGACGGAGCTATTTCTAAGGACTATAAAAAGAAGAAGAAATAACTATCAATTATTAACTCAACCAAGAAATATTTTTAAGGAGATACCGCATAGACAAAAATATAAAAAATTCTTAACTTAGTGATATTCGTGTCTGTCCCCTTTTATTTTTTTCATAATATCTCCAAGAAATTTTAGAGAATATATTGAATAAATGTTTGCAAAAAATCAGTCGAATCCCAACGTAGATAAATCTCCAATTCCTGCATTTATATCTTAGGGACGGTCTACCCCTTCGGGCACTTTGTTTTGAAGTATTGATTTACATTTAAAAATATTTTCTCTTTGTTGATTCCCCGATTTGTAATGTGATGGAATGCTCCTTTCCATGTAAGTCATGAATGTCTCATAAATTAATGTTAACACATTACTTCTTACTTCAATGAATCAAAAGACCGTCCCTCGGAGTCATTTCCCTGTATATGGATTAGGATATCTGACACCTCTGGAAGTATAATCAGGTTTGAGGAGAGTTGGTTAAATGGAATACAGGGGGATGCACCTTATGCGGGCCCAAAGAATGGTCTTGACAAACGAGACCATTATATACCCAACCGGAAAAAATAGTATCAATCCTGATTTTTTTTAAAAACAATATCCCAGAATTCAATTTTTTGAGGATTATTATCAACATCTATCGTTATAAACATATCATCACTATAATGCACAAACTCCGAATTTTCATTAAATTCACAACTTCCAATTTTATTGAATTTATTGCTCCAGAATTCTACTATAACCTGATTCGTTTTACTATTTTTCCAGTTGGTTAACAAAGCAACAAAACCTTTAGAATGCTTAAAAAATCCGGTTATCTGAGTAAATGATGCTCGAAATTCTTTTTCTTTTCTTGGTTTTACATGCTTTGCCTTTTTCATATTCGGCTCGGTGTAGTACTTACTTTTTAATTTTATCCGATTCAATATTTTTCCATTATAATCAAATACTGATATTTCATATTTATAATTGAAAAATTGGTAAATTTTATCACTATCAACAAAAAGACCGGTTTGAGGATAAAATGTATCAAAAACTTTGGGAACATCTTCCGCTTTTGAAAATGAATTGATAAGCTTACCGTTCTCATCCAAATGATATATGGTGTTTTTGTTTTTATTATATCTATTGTTAGACAATGCAAACACTGTTCTATCCGATCCCGAATATATGCTATTGCAGATTGCCCTAAAAGGTTTTTTTATAGTCCTAATTTCCTTCCCGTTTTTCCTACTGTAAATATTCAATCGATAATTTCCGAACACAAATATTTTTTCGCCACTAATACACGCAGCACAAAGCATCGGCACTTCCCCCGGTCCCTCACCGGTAGTCCCGGAAGTAAACAACAATTTACCATCATGGTTGAAATAAAAACACTTTCTAGAATATATAGGGTCTATCACCAAAATATTATTATCCGTTATTTTCACATCCATAACAAAACCGATAACATCTTCTCCTGTATTTAAAACAATTTCTTTTTTTTTAACAATTCGGATTAACATGTTTCCTTGCTCTGTTAATTTTCCATGAGAAACTTTGCTATACGAATTTTCGTTACCACATCTTACAAAAAACGATATAAGTATTAAATTTACTAAAGTGATTTTTAATAACTTCATTTTCTTACTCCTTGTTTTAATCAAGAGATTTAAAAAAATCCAAAAACTTCACCACTCTTTTCATTGTAGATTCACTAAAGTGATTTACCGAAACTATTTTTTTATTTCCATCAACAATTAGAAATAGAGGTGTCTGTTCTGGAGATATTTCTAACTTACTAAATAATGTTGAATCGACATTCAAATAAAAAGGTATTTTTACATACATCCCTTTCAAATATGCTGAAACTTTTCTTACATCAGAACTATTAAGTTCTCTTTCTTCCGCAAAAAGAATTATATTTGATTTATTAGCACCTCTATCATATAAACTACTCCAAGTTTTCAAAACTTGATCTCTGCAGGTACTACACGACTCAAAAGAAGTTAGCATGATTAAATTATAAGTACCAAATCCTTTCCCAAAAATATCATCCAATGTACTTATTTGATCTTTGTAATCCAGCATTATTATTTCATCTAAATTTTTACCTCTTAAATCTTCCTCTATTCTTATGCTTTTCATCAAGTCATAACTATCTGAATAATTCTCCTTAACTTTTTTAAGATCTTTATTTATTACATCCATTTTCTTATTGAAATTTAATTTAAGACTCGTTGAATATGCAATAAGAACAATTATAATCGAATACAATATTTTTTTTTCCACAATGCTTATACCCCCTTCGCTTCTTATTCCTTTCTAAATTAAAAACCACTATCTATTAGTTAATTAATTTTTGTTATTACAGAACTTCAGTTCTTCTTTTTCAGTAATAGGATTAAAGAAATAAGTAGCAATCAAATACTTTTTATACTCTTCAGGCAAATATTTTTTCTTAGAAATATCGGGAATCGTTTCTTTGTTATCAAATAAATAGATTTTTAAAGCACGATTATCATTATAACTTTTTTTTACTCTGCAATAAACAGTAATTATCTTTATATCATTTGTTGACGAACTATATGCAAAAACTCTTGTTCGGTCAGTTTTATACTCTCCAAGTTGCTTGAAGTAATGTGAAATGCCACAATCCGACATGTTTTGTTTTTTTTGTCCGAAAAAATCTAATGAAAATATTAAAGTAAAAAATATTAAAGAAATTACCGCTACAAACCTCGGATACCTTTTTGTTTTACCCATTTTTCAATCCTCCCAGTTATGAAATAATTATTAAATCATAATTCTTTTCCTGCTTTTTATAAAAGATTTTCTAACACAAATCAATACAAAGCAGGACCATGGCTTTTGCCATGGTCCAAATGCTTTTTTAAATAAATTGATTATCTTTTTATACCACCTGTATCACAAGCCCATGTTTCAATATTGTAACATAGAGTATTACTACCCATATGAGCATGAGGATCTCTTGCTCCAACACTAGCGGAGAGATTTAAGCTAATCACTTTCACAGTTGGGAGTAATACCATTACGAAAAATCCTGCCACTATTAAAAAAAACTTAAACAAATTGATTGTTTTTTTCATCTTAACCCTCCTTTAAATTTTAGTTTTTTTAATGAATTTTTTATTATTAAAAAACTTAACTAAGGAGGTTTGTCTATCCCTTTTTCGCAATAGTTTTTTAGACAAGAACCCCTGCTCCCTTAAAATATCTCGTTAACAACCAAATAAT
>CAYRAO010000016.1:40305-55111 GCA_964422395.1 uncultured Clostridia bacterium | reverse complement strand
ACTTATAAACTTCTTTTTAATTCCATTCTTCTAAAAAAAATAAATTAGGATTTTAGTGGTAATTTAAATAAAATATATTCTAATTGGAAAAACTTGATTATTTTTTTCATTTTAAATATTATGAAAGTATCTTTTAAGGGTACATTAATTAGATTTTGTTAAGGAGGAGGCGGATTATGAAAAGTAAATTAGTAGTTGTTTTTTTTGTTGTGTTTATGCCTGTAACAATGTTAGTGAGTGGAGTGGTGGAAAAAGTCGAGGTAACGGTTAAGATGGCAAATATCAGGAGTTTGCCAAGCCTAAAAGGTAAGATTGTAGGTAAAGCGGTAATAGGTGAAATATTCAAAGTGGAAAAATTTGATGGTAGTTGGTACAAGGTTTTATTAAAAAAGGGTGGTAATAAATACGGGTTTCTTCATAAAGTAACAGTGAAGGAAGTTCTTAAGTTAAAAAAAGATACAAAACCTGTGGAAAAGAAAGTAACAATAAAGAAAGTGGTCCCTTTGCCAAAGGAAAAAATTAAGGTTAAGGAAAAGAAAAACATTGTAAGAAAAAGCAAATTCAAACAGAAAAAATTATTCTCCGGATTTTATTTAAAAGGTGGATTAATTACCAAGCCGAAAGTAACCGATATCTGGAATGGGTGGATTCTTGATCTCGGATTTGATTCCAGCATAGGAAAATATTTGACGTGGGGAATTGAATTTCAACCCTATTTCAGGACAAATTCCAATAGTAGTATAAATTTAAATGAATATTCCGTTACTACCAATATCTTCTTGAATCTTAAGGGAGGAGTTAACTTGGGGACTCTGTGGGAATCCGTAAAGTTTCTAACAGTTTATGTCGGAGGAGGAATAGGCGGTTCATTAAATTATATTCACATAAATAATAATGGTACCACCGATTCGGAGTTTAAAACACTTCTTGTTTGGCATATAATTTGTGGGACTGAGGTAAATATAGGGAAAACGAATATGGTTGTTGAATTTCAAATTAATAAGTTTATAGATCCGGCCATTAGTTGGGTCGCGTACACAACAAACAGCTTATTGGTAGGGTTAAGGTTTTAATTTATAATCGATTGGGAACAGTCGATTAAACTTTAATATTAAATATTTTTGTAAACTTTTCGCGTATCCGTACGTCTATTCATATAAGAAGGAGTAACATATGAAAAAGACGTTGTATATGATTATCGTATTGGTTGTTTTAAATAGTTTCTCATTTGCAAAAGAAAATAATGAAAAAAAGTGGGTGTGGAAACAGAAGACGGTAAAAGCAGAAAGAGTTTCGGAAAAAATTGTAATAGACGGGAAGTTGGATGAATTGATATGGAAAAGAAGTAGCATTTCCGGATTTATTCAAGATGATCCCGACGAAGGGAAGCCTGCAACCGAGAAGACCGAAGTGTGGCTTGCTTACGATGATAGTTTTATTTATATTGCAGCAAGGTTACACGATTCCGAACCTGAAAAAATAATAAGCCTCCTTGCAAGACGAGATGATTTTGTAGATTCCGACTATTTTATTTTTTACGTTGATCCTTATTATGACAAAAGGAGCGGTTTTAAATTTGCCGTTAATCCGACAGGTTCGATTGTAGACTGGAGTATTTACAATGACGGATGGGATGATGATTCGTGGGACGGAATATGGGAAGTAAAAACTAAAATAGATGAGGGCGGATGGACCCTTGAGATGAAGATACCGTTTGATCAGTTGAGATTTAAAAAAAAGGATAATGGAGATGAGTATATTTGGGGCGTTAATTTTAGGAGGTATATAAGGAGGAAGAACGAAAAAGTTTCATATTCATGGATACCGAAAACCGTCAGCGGTGGTGTGTCTCACTATGCAAAACTTGAGGGGATAAAAGGTATAAATCCGAAAAGACTATTTGAAGTAATACCTTATATTGCCGGAAAAGTAGATCTCGGGAAAGCCGAAGAAGGGAATCCTTTTGCAACCGGAAAAGAATGGGGTGGGAACGGAGGTGTAGATATTAAATACGGTTTAAATAGCAGTTTAACTCTTGATCTTGCCGTTAATCCCGATTTCGGACAAGTGGAAGTTGATCCGGCTGTTATAAATCTGAGTGCGGCGGAGAGTCACTATTCCGAAAGGCGCCCCTTTTTTGTAGAAGGTTCCAATATTTTCATGTTCGGATATGGCGGAGCAAATAGTAATGTCGGTATTAATTGGGGTAATCCCAGTTTCTTCTATTCGCGACGTATTGGCAGACCTCCACAAGGGAGTGTGAATACGGTCGGAAATGTCAAATATCCGGAGTGGACTTCAATTCTGATGGCGACAAAGATCAGCGGAAAGATTGGAAAGGGGTGGAATCTCGGAGTTATGAGTGCTTTAACCGAAAGAGAATATGCGGATATAGACATTAACGGTTCCGGATCAAAAAGTGAAGTTGAACCGTTCACAAACTACACTGTTTTGCGGGTTCACAAGGAGTTTAACGAAGGGAGACAGGGACTCGGAATAATAGCAACATCGGTATTGAGAGATTTGAGTAACGTTAAATTTAAGGATGTGTTGAGTGATAAGGCTTTTGGATTTGGAATGGACGGATGGACTTTTCTTGATAAAAAAAAGAATTGGGTGGTAACCGGTTGGATGGGAGGAACTTATGTCTCCGGATCAAAGGAAAAAATAACAGATCTCCAAAATTCTTACCCTCACTATTATCAGAGACCCGATGTCGATTATCTCGGAGTAGATGAAGATGCCGTTTCGTTATCGGGGTATTCGGGAAGATTCGCTTTGAATAAACAGGAAGGAAATTTTGTGTTTAATGCTGCGGTTGGATTTATTTCACCGGGTTTTGATTCGAGAGATATGGGATTCCAATGGAACGGAGATGTTGTAAACGGGCATATTCTTTTGGGGTATAGATCGTTTAAAAAATGGAAATTTATTAAAAGTTGGACGGCTGTACTTCTTACTCAGAGGAATTATGATTTCGGGGGAAATAAAATAGGTGAGCAGAGAGGGATTCTTTGGGGAAGAGTCGGATTTACAAATTATTGGAATTTATTCGGCATGCTGGGTTACAATGCATCTTATAAGGATAAATACAGTACGAGAGGCGGTCCCATGATGTTGAAGCAACCTACGACTTGGTTTAACATAGGAATCTCAAGTGATAGCAGGAAATCAGTTGTTTTAGGCTTAAGAGGGTCTTATCTCGGAAGCAATTGGGGAAATATATCCGGATCCTTATCCGCATTCGTAGAATGGAAACAGGGATCGAATTTTTCGGTATCGCTTTCTCCTCAATATGAATACGGAAATAACGATTCGCAATGGGTAAAAAATGTTGATGATAAAATTATGGAAGCAACTTACGGTACCCGATATGTTTTTGGAAATTTATTGCAAAAGACCCTATCTTGCTCAATAAGACTTAGCTGGATATTTTCCCCGAAAATGAGTCTTCAAGCTTATATTCAACCTTTTATTTCAGTTGGTGATTACAACGGATTTAAAGAGTTCGCTTCCCCCGGAACATATAATTTTAATACTTACGGTGAGGGAAGTTCATCAATTGATTATTCGGAAGAAAACAAGCAATATACTGTAAATCCCGGGGACGGCGGAGATCCTTTTAAGTTGAAAAATCCGGATTTTAACTATAAATCGTTGAGAGGGACTGTAGTTTTCAGATGGGAGTATAAGCCGGGATCAACGCTATACTTTGTATGGACTCAAAAAAGGATGGATTCCGGTAATCCGGGTGACCTTTCTCTCGGCAGAGATTTTTCAGATATGCTTAGTGCTTCAGGTGATAATGTTTTCATGTTGAAACTTACATATAGATTTCAGATATAAGAGAAAGATCGACTTATTTTGTTGCACGATATTTTATACTAAGTTTACTTGAATTGAGTATTAATGGATAGTATTATTGTTTTATGAGATTGATTCCGAAAAGGTTCCGAAAGA
Organism: uncultured Clostridia bacterium; assembly: GCA_964422395.1. Lineage (GTDB taxonomy): Bacteria > Acidobacteriota > Aminicenantia > UBA2199 > UBA2199 > UBA647. The sequence continues at coordinate 51,151 of CAYRAO010000016.1, read as the reverse complement.
AAAATATCTCTTCGGATATTGCAGAAGAATTTTTTAAAAAAGTTGACAACCTTCCGAATAGGGAGAAAAAAAGGGCTGTTTTTGATCTGGATAACACTATCCTTAACGGTGATATAGGGGATGCCCTTTTTTGTAGATTGAAGAATCTTGAGAAAAAAAAGAGGGTTAGGTCGGATGGGAAACCAATTGACTTCACATGGAGTGAGTATAAAGACTTAATGTCAACCGGAAATAAAGAAATTGCATACAGAAAAATTACCGAATGTATGGAATCGGTACCTGAGGAGTTAATTAAAAATCTTACAAGGGAGTTGATGAACAGTGATTTCAGTTCACTCGAACATTCCGGAGAGCGGGTTGCTATCCCCTGTATAAACCTTGATATTAAAGAAATAATAGAAAGACTAAAGAAATCGGGTTATAAAATAAACATTATCTCTGCAAGTAATTCGATATCCGTACGAGTTATTGCGGAAGAGTATCTCGGACTTGAAAAGTTAAGCTGTTTCGGAATGGAGACCCAAATGGTTTTATCAACAAAGGGTAAAGCCATTCTCGGAGGGACGGTTATGGAACCCGTACCGGTAAATAAAGGGAAAGTGGAATTGTATAGGAAAAGGATAAGTGATGAACTTCCTCTGATAACCGCCGGAGATTCCATACTTGATTTCCCTATGTTGGAACTTGTTGATAACGGGGGAATAGTTATTTGGAGAGGCGATGAAGGGAGTAATTTGGAAAAACTAAAAAAAATAATCGGGATGAGAGCGGAAGTTTTTCCTGTTGGATTAACGGGTATTGAAGGGAGAAAATTATAGTGCGTATCGTTACGCGTCCCGATTTTGACGGTGTTGTTTGTACCGCTCTTCTTATGGAAATATTTGATATAACCGAACCGACTTTATGGGTTGAACCTGTAAAAATTAATAAGGGTGAGGTTGAAATAAAGGAGGGAGATATTATTGCCAATCTCCCTTTTGACAAGAGGTGCAGCTGGTGGTTTGATCACCATTTTACAAATTCCGTTAATACCGACTTTAAAGGAGAATTCAGATTAGCCCATTCGGCGGCAGGGATAATATATGACTATTTTAAGAAGGATTTTACAAAGAATTACGATAAGCTTGTAAGGGAGACCGACAGAATAGATTCTGCACGTCTTACGATGGAAGAAATTCTCCTTCCGAAGAATAACCCGTATGTGATGTTATCATTTACAATTAAGGGAAATGATCATGATAGTGAGTCGTATTGGAACAAAATCGTTGATTTTCTCAGAACAATGGAAATTGAGGATATAATAAAAGAGGAAGAGGTTAGGGAGAGGATAAATTTGGAAGTTGAGAACGATCTGAGGTACAAAGAGTTTCTTCTTAAATATTCTACAGTTGAGGACGGAGTTTCAATTACGGATTTCAGATCGCTTGATTCGATTCCTTCAGGTAACAGATTCCTTGTGTTCTCTCTTTTCCCCGATACTCATGTGAATATTAAAGTTAGGTACGAGGATGGAGAGATAGGCGATGTAATAATGAGTATTTCTCACAGTATATTTAACAGAAAGTGCAGGGTGCATTGCGGAAAAATTGTTGCCGGATTCGGTGGTGGTGGACATTTCGGTGCCGGATCATGTAGTTGTAGCGAAGATATTTACGAAAGTTCCATTGACTCGATAATAAATATACTAAAGAAAAATGTAGAAATTTAAGGAGGGAGGAATGAGAACCGTTTTATCTTTTGTTATGAGGACAGTGATTATTATGACCCTTTTTGTTGTCGAAGTTGATGCAAAATCTTTTTTGTGGGAATTAAATTATAAAGGGGATACAAGTTATATACTCGGATCAATTCATATGTTGAAAAAAAGCGATTTTCCGTTAAAGGATGAACTTGAGAAGAGTTTTTCCAAATCCCAATACATTGTGGTTGAAGCTGATATATCTCCGAATAAAGTGGGTGAAATGTTAATGGTAACGATGGAAAAGGCGGGATATAAAGACGGTTCAAAGCTTGCTGATCATTTGTCCAAAGCAACATTTGAGTTTGCAAAGAAAAAGATGGATGAATTAAATCTCTCTATTGATAATTTTGAAAATTTTAAGCCGTGGTTCTTATCTATGACAATTACCAGTATGGAGCTGATGAAAATCGGTTTCGATCCGAATTATGGAATTGAAAAATATTTTCTTAACAAATCAAAAGGGAAAACTATTCTTGAATTGGAGGGTGTCTCTTTTCAAATAGGAATTTTTGATAACTTTTCCGATAAGGAAAACGATATGTTTTTGTTGTCAAGTCTAAAGGAGGCGGAGTCTCTAAGTGAGAATATGGATGTTATGGTTCGTGCTTGGCGTGACGGAGATGAAGAATCTCTTGCAAAAATTGTGAAAAAGAACAGAGATTCGTCTCCGAATCTTGAAGGTATATTCAAAATAATTATTGATAAAAGAAATATTTCAATGACAGGAAAAATTGAGAACTGGATTAAAAAAGGGGGGAAATATTTTATTATAGTAGGTGCCGCACATCTCGTAGGAGAAAACGGAATCATAAAACTTTTAAGGGAAAAGGGTTTGGTACTTAAGCAAATTTGATCTAAGTATAAAATAGGAATATAATATTTTTCAGATACCATTATGAAATTAATTTTTAAACACTCTCCGGTTTGCGTTGTAAGTCTTGCCGGTAAAAGAGAAGTTGATAAAGTTTTGGAAAGATATAAAGAAGATTTTGAGTTCGAATTAATTGATGTTATATCTGACAAGGATAGATCTCGTGAGGTGTCGGAACTGTTTGATGTAAAACACGAATCACCTCAAATAATAGTCCTTGACGGAGAGAATAAGGTGTTATGGGATGCTTCCCATTTTGAGATCAAGGCGGATAAAATTATGAATATCTTATCGGAGAACAAAAAAAAATGAACTTAATAAAATATTTTGAAAAGGGTATCGAAATTTCAACGTTTGAGGATAAACTCGGTGATAATAAAAGAATTCATGAACTTCATTACAAAAAGTTTAATCCAGATACAGCTGAACAATCTGCGATAAAAAACTTATTACCAATGAAAATTGTTGTTATTACCGAACCGTGGTGCGGTGATTCTCTTGCATCGTTACCTGTTTTAAAAAAGATGGGTGAGATAAACGGAAAGTGGGAAATAAAAATTTTACATAGAGATGAAAATATTGATTTGATTGATCAATTCTTAACCAATGGGGGTCGTGCCATACCGATTTTTCTATTCCTTGATGACGATGGAAATCTAATTTCAAAATGGGGACCGCGGATTGAGACTACCCGAAAGATATTTGAGAATAATAGGGAGAAAATAAAAAACGGTATCATTGAACATAGTGAAGTAATTCTTATGATCAGAAAATTCTATTCGGTCGATCGAGGGAAAGAAATCTTTAAGGAACTGTTGAACGAATTAAAAAATGTTTAATTAATAAAATGAGAAAATCCGTAGGTTCCGATTGTAGTGTTAGTAAAATAAGCATTGAGCTTTTATATTTTTTTTATGATTAATAATAATAAAAATTTAATATCGGTTTTGCTATCTGTTGTTGTTGTTTTTTCGATCTTCTATTTTAATAGTACACCCCTTGCAAGTATAGATACCTGGTGGCATATGAAGATGGGTGAATTCTTTTTACAAAATGGTTCGCCTATAATAAATGATCAATTTGCAATAAAGTCGGATAAAGAAATTGTTGCTACATACCCGAACTTGTTTCCCGGAATAGTTTTTTTAAAAGTTTTTAAAAATTTTTCTTTTTTGGGGCTTAATTTATTAAGAATAGGTATTTTTTTGGCATTTATACTCTTTTTGACTATTCTTTCAAATAAGAGTTCAAATTCGAATATTTTGTATATACTTATAATCATTTTGGCTACTTCAATGGCTGGACTTATCATATTAAGACCGGATTTGTTCAATTATATTTTTTTTATAATGTGGATATACCTAATTGAAAAAATTATTAAAGATCCTAAAAAGATTAAGTATCTTTTATTAATGATATTAATTGAATTAGTGTGGGTAAATACTCATCCGTTATTTTTTTATTATTGCCTGTTTGTTGTTTTAATATATTTTGCGGGAGTGCTGATAATAGAGACAAAGGGTTCCATATTTTTGTTTAAGTTTAAATCAAAAGAGAATATTCTTTTATTTGTATATCTTTTTATTATAAGCGTAATTTGGATTGCCAATCCGTTGGGATTTAAAGCATTGGAATCTCTTTACGTAAATATGATAAAGATAAATGAGATAAATCCGGAATCAGTAAGATCTTTTGCCGATTCTTTAATTAGCGTAAACACTTACGGTTATATAATTGTCTTCTTGATTTTTATTTTTTTAAAACCTTGGAAAATTAAAATACCCATTCAAAATAAATTATTGTATCTGATTATTTTTATTGTGTTATTAATTCCCGGACTTATTTATTTACGATGTATGCCTTTTTTATCAATTTTCATCATTTACTTTTTAGGAAAGGATGAATATTCTTTTAATATAAAAGAAAGTTTTAATTCCCTATTAAATATTATTGTACTAATTGGAGCATTATTATTGATACTTGACAGAACTTATCTTTTTTCACCTAAAATAGTTTTTGGATTAAATAATATTCTTGGAACATCTTTGGGAGAATCAATATCTCCGAAAGGTCTTGGCTTTCTTAAAATAAATAGCCAAGTTCCTTTAAGAGAGATATCTATTTTAAATAAAGTTGCTGTTGATAGAAATTTTGTTACCAATGATTTAGGAATTGCAAGCTGTGCTGTCTGGTTTTGTCCGGATAAGCCTGTTTATTGGTATGGGCATGCTGCAATAATGAATAGAAGGGCAAAAGATTTAAAAGAGTTTCTAATTAATTTTCCATCAAGAAATACGGAAATTGTAAAATCATTCCTTGAAAAGTATAAAATACACAGTGTGCTTCTGACTAATTATACATCCAGATATTTTCAATATTATAAATATATAAACAAAAATCTTACGCTAATATATATTGATCCCCATATTTCAATATTTATCAGAAAAAACAGAATGTCCTTTAAACAAAAATATCTTTTAAAACGTTTCTATTCTTATTTCTTACCCGGGGAGCAAGATAAAAACAAATTTAATTATCAAAATCAGATATATCAGTATTTACTTTTATGGTTTTCCGCCGAGTCAACCGGAAATAGTGGAGATCACTATTTGAATATACTCTCAAAATATATTTCAAAAAAAGAAATAGATTATTTTATAAAGAATTCCATACCGGTATTGAGATCAAATATATCACTTTCCGACATAACTAATTCTAAATTTGGTGAATAGTTAAGATGAATGGAAGTAAGTGACGATTACAATGTTATAGAGATTGTATCTCCGAAATTTTGACTCTTTTGTAAGTTTTTATTATACTTTTTTCAGGAGCATTGATGTTTTTTAAACAAATTAGTTCGGGAGGAGACAGGAATTTTTCCTATCTCATCGCTTGCGATAGGACAAAATTTGCTGTTGTTGTTGATCCTTCTCCCGACCCCCTTAAAGTAGTTGATGAGATAAGTGAATTTGGAGTTAGAATTTTATATGTTATTAATACCCATTCACATGTGGATCATACAAGCGGGAATGATTATTTTAAAAGTAAGAAAGGGGCTGAAATAGTTACTTTCTCAGGAGGAGACGGGGACGTTAACATTGGTGACGGAGGAATTTTAAATGTCGGAGATGTTACACTGAAATTTATTCATACCCCGGGTCACACTCCGGATTCGATTTGTATTTTAACCGATGAAAATTTGATTACGGGAGATACCCTTTTTGTTGGGAAAGTCGGCGGAACTTACACGGAAGAAGATGCTTTGGCAGAGTTTGAAAGTTTAAAAAGGTTGATCGAACTTCCCAAAACAACAAAAGTGTGGCCAGGACATGATTACGGTATATCCGTTTCATCGACAATTGAAAATGAAAAAATGACAAATCCTTTTATACAAAGGTTAAATGATTTCAATGATTTCCTTTGGCTGAAACAGAATTGGGCTTCTTATAAAGTTGAACACGGGATAAAATAGTTTTCGAGGAATCTATGGATAAAGCCTGGTTCAGAGAGTGGTTTGATGAAAACTATCTGTTGATTTACAGTCACAGAGACGAAAGTGATGCAAAAAAACAGATAGAACTTTTATTGAATACAATAAAACCTCAAATTGATGACAAGATACTTGATTTAGGATGTGGTGAAGGTCGTCACGTATCTATTTTGGGAAAAAAAGGTTTTGATATAACCGGACTTGATCTTTCCGAAGATTTGCTCAAAAGCGGTAGGATGAAAAATCCTGAATTAAAATTACTTCATGGAGATATGAGAAATATTCCGGGCAAGTTTAAGGTGATCCTTTCCCTTTTTACCAGTTTCGGATATTTTGATGATGATAACGAAAATATAAATGTTATAAAAGGGGTGTACGATTCACTTGAGAATGGCGGTCATTTTTGGTTGGATTTCCTTAATTCAAAATATGTAACGGCTAATGTTGTGAAGGAAAGTTTTTTTAAAATCGGTAAAGAGTGTGATGTAATTGAGAAAAGGGAAATAGTAAATAACAGAGTAATAAAAAATATTACTATAATTAAGAATGGCAATAAAAAGAGATATATGGAATCGGTAAGACTTTTCTCAAAAGAAGAATTATCGGATATTTTTACGCAGGAAGGTTTTAAAATTAAGAATATTTTTGGAGATTATCTTGGAGAAGACTGGACTATTAATTCTCCAAGGACTATTATCCATTCAATTAAATTATGATTCAAATAAGAAAATGTATTATCTGAGATGAGGGAACAATAAACAGTGGAATTCGGTTCACTTATTTTTTTATTTCTTTTTCTTCCGGTCGTAATTATTGTGGGAAATATTTTAAAAGGGAGATTGAAGCAAGTTTTTCTTGTTGTTGCCGGACTTTTTTTCTATTTTTTCGGAATGGACGGACATATTTTTGTACTAATTGTTTCCATTTTTATAAACTGGATATTTGGGGTTTTTATCAGTCGCAACTCTGACGAAAAAGTTTCGTATCGTTTTGCATTAATAGGGGTAACTGTAAACATACTTATCCTTATATTCTATAAATATTCGGGATTTATTATCTCTAACATTGAGTCTCTTGTAGGAACTCCTATTAAATTTCTTCATTCACTTCCTCCGGAGACGTTCCCGATCGGGATATCATTTTTTACTTTCGTTGCGATATCATATCTTGTTGATATCTATAGAAAAAAAGATTTAGTGTTTCGTAACCCTTTGGATGTTGCTTTTACTCTCTCTTTCTTCCCAAAAGTTTTTTCCGGTCCTATAACTTTTCATAACAAGTTCTTTTATGAAGTGAAAGGGGAATCGGGAAGATCTTTATTTGAAGCGGGTGCAAAAAGATTTGTTTATGGTCTCGGCAAAAAGGTTTTGATTGCCGACACATTGGCAAAATGTGTGAACGGAATATTTGAAATACCGTCAGGGGCGTTGACATTCGAACTTGCATGGGTAGGCGTTTTGACATTTACTTTGCAGATATTTATGGATTTTTCCGGATATACCGATATGGCTGTCGGTTTAGGCAAAATGTTAGGGTACGAAATTCCTGAGAATTTTAATTTTCCATACATTGCAACATCAATCAAAGATTTTTGGAAGAGGTGGCATATAACTTTGTCAAATTGGTTACAAGTGTATATATTTTTACCATTGGCTTTTCGCGTGATGAGAAATGTCAAGGTCAATCGGAAGTTTGGGATAAAAATAGAAAATTTAGCATATTACTTTGCATCATTTATAACCATGTTTGTGTGTGGATTATGGCATGGAGCGAAGTGGACATTTATAATATGGGGAATTTTTCATGGGTTTTTTCTGATTTTGGAACATTGGAAGTTGGGGAAATTTCTAAAGAAAAAGGTACGGAAACCTTTCAGAATTCTTTATTCATTAATAATCATTGTTTTGGGGTGGGTTATTTTTCGTTCGGTTGATATCTCTTATGCTGTTGCCATGTTTAAGTCTATGGGTGGTTTCGGAGGTGGAGACGGTTCCGGATATTTTATTTCGTTTTATTTCACTAAGGAGATATTAATAGCATCAATTGTGGCAATAACAATCTCATTTCCGGTATTGAAATGGATTAAAATGGTTTTATCGGATAGGATTTCGGGAGGTGTCAGGTCGGTAGTAAATATTTTTTCAGAAGTTATCTCTCTGATCTTTTTTGCTATGGTGTTCCTTGCAAGCATTATGGCTGTTACGGGCGGGACATATTCTCCGTTTATCTATTTTAAGTTTTGATGGGGGTAGAGGAGTGATTCTTAAAAAATTATTTTCCAAAAAATATTCGATAATTTTTCTTTTAATGATTTCCATACCTTTGTTTTTGAAATTTACAGAGATCGGAAGAGACAAAAATTTAATGGAAAAGAAGATAAAAACCGCTCCTGAAATGTTTTCTGAAAACGGACTCTTTGCAGATTTAAAAGCATATGAAAAATATTTTGAAAAGAGTTTGCCACATAGGCAGTCTCTTCTATCATTTTGGAATTACTTATATGCAAAATATATCGGTATTTCTCCTGTTGATAGAGTGATATTGGGGAAGAACAGATGGCTTTTTTTAAAAAGACTTAATGAGAGCGGTTCGGAAATCGATTATTCAATTTCTGTTGAAAAGTTTAAAAATGGTGAGTTGAGATATTGGTTCAGACTGTTTAATGAAAGGTACCGTTTCTTAAAAAAACGAGGAATACATCTGCTTCTTGTAATTGTTCCGAATAAAAGTACTATTTATACGGAGCATCTTCCTGAAAGGATAAAGAGGGTGACTGCCGGAACCAGGGCTGATCAGATCACGAAATATTTCAGAAATCATTCCGATATACCCGTTTTGAATTTGAGAGAATTGCTTTTAAGTAAAAAAAAAGAGCGTCGAGTTTATCATAGAACGGATTCCCACTGGACTTTTTTCGGTGCTTGGTTAGGGTATAGAGAGATTATCAAACATTTTTCAAAGTACTATAACGGAGTAGAGGCGAAAAGATTTGAAGATTTTCCGAAAAAAATAATTAAAGGTCCTTCCATGGCGGATCTTGCTTCAATGTTGACGTTACAGAATTCGTTATATAGTGAAAAGCTTGAGAGAATTTTTTTCCCTCGCGGTTTAAAACCTAAAAAGATTCACCTAAAAAACTTTAAATACAAAAAAATAAGGAAAAGTTATTTTCGAAATAACAACGGAGTCTTGCCGAAAACGTTAATGATTCACGACTCATTCGGATTGGTTATGAAGAAATATATGGCTTCTACATGCTCGGAGATTATTTTTCTATTGGATTGGGGATTTAATTTTTTCCCACAACTAATTGAGAGAGAGAAACCCTCCATCGTTATTTATGAGATTGCCGAACGTTTTTTTTATAGACCCGCAAAACATCTTCCTCAAAACAGGAAATAGGTTGACATAATGTATCCAAGACTAACAATGGTTGTGTCTCAATTTATTAAATTTCTTTTTTCCCCCTGTTCCATTTTTGTCCGATTTTTCATATTATAATAAGTAAATGAAAACTAATTTGAAAAGTTCGTTGCAGGAAAAATTAAAACCCGGAGTATCTAATTTCACCCTCCTTTTTCTTGCGGGGGTATTATGGGCAGGGGTTGGAATATTTTTAAACGTACTCTCTTATTCATGGTTAAAATCAGGAGAAAAGAGTATTGCAATTATCATGGGAGCAGTGGGTTTGTTTTCGGCATTTTTAATCCATATCTTAGGTTTTTCTCATATAGCGAAAAAAAATATTAAACGGATAGTGGGAATGGAAGGGAAACGGTGTTTCTTCTCCTTTATTCCGTGGAAGAGTTATCTCCTTATCACCATAATGATGACATTTGGTATGCTTATCAGGAGTTCTGCAATCCCAAAGGTTTATCTCTCTCCTCTTTACACCGGAATAGGCGGGGCAATGATTTTATCGGGGGCACTATATTTCATTGCACTATTTAAAATCCTGCAAAAGAAATAAATGCGGGGACGGTCTACCCTTCGGGCACTTTGTTTTGAAGTATTGATTTATGTATCCCTTTTGTTTTGCTATCTCAATGAATCAAAAGACAGTCCCTGAAATCAAATTGTATTTGAACCGTTTAAGTAATATAATTAATTTCAAGGGTTATTATTAAATGAGGGATAAAGAGATAAAAAGATATGTAACGGGACAGCAACTTGGGCTTCTCGGCGGTCCTCTTTACACTACGTACAAGGTTCTCGGAGCATTGAAATATGCAGCGGTTGAAAAGGGCGAAGCTGTTTATTGGTTGGAAACAAATGATGCAGACTTTAATGAAATAAATCGGATCCATTATATTGATTCTAAAAAAGAACTCAGATCGCTTAAATGGGATATCGGTTCCAATGGGTTTTCATGTGGAAGTATCAAGGTGGATGAAAAGCTGATCTCCATATTGAATGTTTTTTTTGATACAATTACTCAGACCGAATATACTTCGGAGTTAAGAGAATCGGTTTTAAATTTCTATAGACTTGGTAAAACTTTGGGAGAAGCAAGCGCTTCATTGGCAAAATATTTATTCGGTGATTTTGGAATTAAGATATTTGATCCGTCCGATAGAGATTTTAGAGAATTCTGCAAACCGATATTAATACGAGAAGCAATGAGGACTCCGGATGGTGAGCAGTGTAATTTATTTTACATGGATGGATTAAAACGGAAATCCGTTTTTAGAGAAGGGGGAAGTTTTGTTTCACGAGAAGGTAAAACCGTTGATATTGAAAAGTA
>CAYRAO010000016.1:0-40205 GCA_964422395.1 uncultured Clostridia bacterium | reverse complement strand
GGATTGATCAAATCAATTTTCAACGGATATGAAGATTCTCGAATAACAATGGAGATTGGAAATGGTTGATGTTTTAATATTCGGTGCACATCCGGATGATGCCGAAATATTTATGGGTGGGACAATCCTTTTTCTGAAGAATTCTAATTACAGAGTGGGAGTTTGTGACTTGTCAATCGGTGAAGCGGGTACTTACGGTTCAGGAGAAAACAGAAAATCCGAATTGGAAAAAGCATCGGAAATGATGGGGCTTGATGAAAGAATTACCCTTGATATGGAGGATGGGAATATTCGTAATACAATAGAGAATCGTATGAAAGTTATCGGAGTGATTAGGTCATTAAAACCTAAGATAGTTTTTTCATTTTCAGATAGATTGATACGCCATCCCGATCATAAATATTGCGGGGAAATTGTCAGAGAAAGTTGTTTTCTTGCAGGATTAGGAAAGATTCAAAGTAATCAAAATCCTCATCGTCCCGATTCTTTCATAGAATTTCCTGAATTAACGATAAGAAAAAAACCGGATTTTATAATAGATATTACTCCCTATTTTGAAAAGAAAAAGGATGTTATAAGATGCTATCGAACTCAGGTAACTGCAAAAAGGGAAAGAAATCCCGAAACAAAAACTCTTATCAGATCGGATAATTTCTGGGAAATACTTGATTCCAGAGCATTGCAAGCCGGAGCAATGGGAGGAGTTAGGTATGGTGAGCCATTCTATTCTCCGAATCCTCCTCTGATTTTCGATCCGGTTAAATCTTTTACGAGAGTTATAGTATGAATATTGCAATACTTAGTTATCACAGGATAGGAGGATCAGGAATAGTTGCATATGAAATCGGTCGTGCAATGGCTGAGGACAGAGGACATAATGTCCATTTTATAGGTCTTGAACCACCTTTTAGATTGGGAAATAGTTATTCGGACAAAATGCAGTTCCATAAGGTTTGGGTCAAGGAGTATCCGGTTTTTGATTTTCAGCCATATTCTCTTGCACTTGCATCTCAACTTGCAGATATTGTGGAGAGGAAAAGAATTGATGTTATCCATAGTCATTATGCACTTCCGCATGCAGTATCCGCTCTTCTTGCGAAGGATATTTCGGGAAGTGATGTGAAATGTGTAACGACATTGCACGGGACCGATATTACGGTTGTCGGAGCCCATCCCACGATGATGAATATTACCAAGTATGCAATAAGGAGAAGCGATGTTGTTACCGCCGTCTCAAATAGTCTGATACTTGATTCGGAAAAGAAACTCGGTGTTGAAAAAGGTAAAATAAAATGTGTTTACAATTTCATTAATCCTGAATTTTTTAATCCCTCCTTAAGTTCGGATATTATGAAAGAGCGAGATAAAAAGATAATTATTCATGTATCAAATCTCCGTCCGGTTAAATCTCCTGCCGATGTTATAAAAATATTTCATAGGATGGATAAAGAGATTTCCGATGAATTGGAGTTATGGATAGTGGGGGAAGGACCACTTCAGTATGAAATGATCTCACTAACTCAAAAACTCAATATTCGGGACAAAGTGAGATTTATCGGGATTTGTTCAAATCTCGGAGGTCTTATTGCTTCATCGGAATTAATGATCCTATCCAGCAGAGAGGAATCCTTCGGATTGGTAGCTTTGGAAGCGATGTCCTGCGGTGTTCCCGTATTGGCAAGCAAAGTAGGGGGACTTCCGGAGGTTATAGAAGACGGAATTTCAGGCTCTCTTTTTGAACATGGTAATATTGTTGACGCTTCGAAAAAGGGATTACGCATTATCAACGACAGAAAATTTTATGATTCGATAGTTTCGCAAGGATTAAAAACGGCAAAGGAAAAATTCTCCATGGAGAAAATTGTTTCTCAATATGAAAATCTATATGAAAATGGATAGATCGGATTGACATTGAAAAATTCAAATAACGGATCAATAAAATCTTTAAGACCGTTATTACCGTATATTAGGAAGTATGCGACTCCGCTTTTTGTAGGTTTTCTCTTTATACTGATCCAAAACTATTGTCTGGTTAAAATTCCGTTCTTTTTGAAAACCATACTTGATGAGATTGTATCTGAAAATCGATTTTACATTATTTCCGACTTAATGATAAAAGTATTGTTGTATGTACTTGTCGAGGCTGTTTCTCTTTACTTGATGCGTAAAATTATAATAAGTGTATCAAGAAAAATTGAGTATGAGATCCGTCAAAAATTGTTTAATTTACTTCTTAATCGCGAGTATCCTTTTTTTTTAAAAAATGAGACCGGTGATATATCTTCAAGAATGACGAATGATCTGAACGATGTGAGAATTCTGCTTGGACCTGCGATTATGTATGTACCAAATTCACTTTCACGGATCGTAATGTTTTTTCCGGTACTTCTTGGTTTGAGCGGAACTTTAATGTTGATAATTATTCCTATTCTCATACTGCTTGTTTTGCTGATCCTAATTATACTGCCAAAGCTACGTCCGAAATTTAAAAAAATTCAGGAGACAACTGCAATAATAAACAACAGAGTTTGGCAGACAATTACAGGAATAACAACGATCAAGCAGAATACTTTGGAAAAAACAGAATCGGAAAGATTCAAAACTTTGAATAATGATTATATCCGTGTTCAGCTTAATATGGTGAAGCTTAGAAGTATTATACGACCGCTTTTCATGTTTCTCTTTTCCGTAATTGAATTGATTATCCTTTATGTCGGAGGGGGGAAAGTCGTATCGGGAACTTTAACTATAGGAGAACTTCTCCAATTTAATATAATGGTCTCCGCACTAACTTTTCCAATCCTCTCATTGGGGTGGATAATGTCGATGGTTCAGTTGGGGATCAGTGCAATGGAGAGGATAAATTATATTCTTAAAGAACCGGTCTATGAAAAAAAAGATAGTGTGTTAGTAGGTGATTCTGTCGAGATTATTGAAGTTAAAAATCTATCTTTTAATTATCCCGGAACGGAAAAAAGAGTTCTGAAAGATATTAGCATGGTTGTGAAGAAGGGAGATATGGTGGGAATAACCGGCGAAGTAGGTTCGGGGAAATCTACTTTCTTCGATATCCTTTCGGGGTTACTTACTCCCGATTCGGGAATGATAACAATAAACGGAAAAGATATTTCGGACGTGGATAAAAGTTTCTTATACCCGTTCTTTTCGGTTGTATCTCAGAATACTTTTCTTTTTTCGGGGACGATAATAGAGAACCTTTCAATAGGGAACTGGGATCCGGAAATTGATGAAATTAGAAAAAATGTATCTATTGCTTCTCTTGATCTGGATATTGATTCGTTTCCTGATAAGTACAACCAACTTGTAGGCGAGAGGGGTATTACCCTCTCCGGAGGGCAAAAGCAGAGGATGTCCATTGCGAGAGCATTATGTAATCCGGCTCCGGTTCTTCTCCTTGATGATCCGCTGTCAAGCGTTGATTCGGAAACGGAAGAGAGAATATTGTCAAATCTGAAAAAACTCAGGTCTGATAAAACGGGAGATGCTTTTAAAACGGTTTTCTTAATATCCCACAGATTGTCCGCACTAAAAGAGTGCGACATTATCCATGTATTTAAGGATGGCAAAATAATTGAATCCGGAAATCATGGCGAACTAATAGGGAAACGGGGACACTATTATTTATTATCCGTAATGCAACAAATGGGGAACAAGGAACAGGGATAAAGTGACTACAAGCAGGACAGATACCAATTTTGATCTGAAGCTTATGAAACGGCTCTCGGTTTATGTAACAAAATACATCTCTATTGTGGTTCTTTCGGTGGTATTGCTTTTACTACTGAATATAGCCGGGGTACTGCAACCCTACATAGTAAAGACCGGAATTGACAAATATATCATGAACGGCGATATGCAAGGTTTGAAATCTCTGTCCCTTTTGCTTTTTTCTGTTATTATTGCTGCTTTCGGATTGAATTTTGTTTTTAACTATATGGTTCAATATATTGGACAGAAAGTGCTTATGGACCTGAGGATGGATCTGTTTAAACATGTACTGAAATTACCCAATTCTTATTTTGACAAAACTCCCGTAGGAAAAATATTAACCAATGTAACTAATGATGTAGAGGCAATTAGGGCATTTGTTTCGGAAGGAGTTGTTACGGTTACGGGTGAACTTCTTAAGGTGTTCTTCATCCTCACGGCAATGTTTATTATTAATTTCAGACTTGCTATCATTATATTTATTTCGATTCCGATTTTTGTTGTCGGAACTCTTTTGTTTCGTAATAGTATTAGAAAAGGTTTTGCCGGTGTCAGAAAAGCCAATTCGGAGATAAACACATCCCTTGTCGAAACTCTGACCGGAATAAAGGAGATAATCCTTTTTGATCATAGGTCGAAAAGCCGGAATCGTTTTGAAACTTCAAATAAAAGATATCTTACCGCTTACCTGAAAGTTATAAATGCCTATTCTTTATACTTTCCAATTATTGAAATTGTCTCTAACTTAAGTATGATAGCCATATTCTTTTATGCACATTTTATTATCGGGATATCGGTTAAGGTCGGAGAAATATTTGCTTTTTTCACCTATATAAACATGTTCTTCAGACCGTTGAGAGAGCTTGCCGAAAAGTATAACATGTTCCAGTCCGCGATGGCTGCTTCGGCAAGGGCATTCAGGCTGCTTGATCAGAAGATTACAATACATAATTCTCCTAACCCTTTAAAGAGTGAAAAGAGGATAATGGGAGATATTGAACTTAAAAGGGTGAATTTTGAATACAGAAAAGGGAATAGAATATTAAAAGATATTTCATTAAAGATCAAGAAGGGTGAGAAGGTTGCTCTCGTTGGAAACACGGGAAGCGGGAAAACGACCGTAATCAATCTTATAAACAGAATATACGATGTTGAAGATGGAGCCGTTTTAATTGATGGTATGAATATTAAAGAGTATGACTTGGAATATCTAAGAGATCAGATCGGGGTTGTACCTCAAGATCCTTTTTTCTTTAACGGTACAATTTATGAGAATCTCTCTTTATTCAAATCCAATCTGACTGTTGAAAGGGTGGAAGAATGTTCGGAAAAAGTACATGCGGATAAATTCATTTCAAAATTTGAGAATGGATATGAAGAGACGGTTCTTGAAGAGGGGAAAAAATTGTCTGTAGGAGAAAAACAGCTGTTAAGCTTCACGAGAGCTCTCATAAAGGACCCTTCTATAATAATTATGGACGAAGCAACGTCTAACATAGATTCCGAGACGGAGAAGTACATTGAAGATGCGACAAGAAAACTTCTCGGTGGAAGGACATCCATTATCATTGCTCACAGGCTATCAACAATAAAAATGGTTGATAGGATAATTGTACTTAAAGACGGAGTTATTGTTGAAGAGGGTAATCATACGGAGTTAATTCAAAAGGGGGGAGAATATTACTCTTTGTATAAATCACAGGCTTTTCTTCTAAAATAATTTTTTTTTACTTTTTATTGTAAAAAAAAAAAATTAAGTGTTATAATTTTACCGAAAAATTTAGAAGTGTATTATTAGGAGGATAAATGAACTTTAGGATTAAATCAATTTTAATTGTTTTTGTGCTCGTGCTGTTTACTTTTAGTATGACGGCTGCCGATACCGTTAAGATAAGAACAGTCGGTAATGCACCCCTTTTAGGATTAAAAAGAGGTAAAAAGATTGATAGCGTTGATCAGTTGAAAATGTTGATGGAAAAGTACAGTTCACGTGTTGAGTCCGGACTGCAAAAAGTTGGAGCGGACTTTCTATACCAACCGATTATGGATGCTATCTCAAATGGAAAAGTAAACGAAAAAGAGATTCCTGTCGGGACACCTCTTAAATGGATGCTATTTTATTCAGGAAAAAAAGTACGTGATAAATCGGATTTGGTATGGTCGGGAAAGGCTCCGCTTCCGGTCTTCTGTATCCCTGTAACGAAGGATTGTAAAGATTATAAAATAATAATTCCGAAAGCATGTGGAAATGTTACTCTTGCCCGTGTTGAAAATAGTAAGCCGGTTTGTGGAATCGTAGTTTCTCCTGCACTTGTAAATCCGGGAGAATCTATTACGGTCGATGTAAGTAGTGCAAAATGTGCTCCGGTTTCGGAAGTATCTTTGTTTTATGAAGGAAGTAAAATAGAGACAAAGAAGTTAACTTCGGATAATCCGATTTGGAAGGTTTCTCTTAAGAAAGCAGGGAATTATAAACTTTCCGTAAGAGTTCAAGGTGTAGACGGTACGTTTGTAGATTCCGATTGTTCGGCGGAAGTTACTGTTAACAGCTTGCCTTTGTGTGATCTGAAGGTTACACCTAAGAAAGGTATGGTCGGAAAGAAAATAACTTTTGATGCTTCCGGATCAACAGATAAAGACGGTAAGGTTACAAAAGCCGAATTTACTATCGTAAATAGAAAAAGTGGTAATGAACTTGAAAAGAAAGTGATTGATTCACCTCCTTTTATTTGGAAGAAAAAATTTAAAAAAGCAGGTGCATACGGTGTCCTTTTGAAGGTAACGGATGATCATGGTGCTGTTTCTGCAAATAATTGTGAATTTGATTTCCGTGTGGAAAAACAACTCTATTTCTTGGTCGAAGGCGGACCGGGAGTTGCAAAAGGTACATATACCGGAGTTGCATTTGCTCGTGTCGGTATTCAGTATTTTATTGTTCCGCAGAAGTTTAGTGTTATAGCTTCACTCGGAGGAGCATTTGTACTTTCGGGAGAACCGTTTGCACACCATTTTCTGTCAAATCTACTTGTTAACGGTCATTTTGGAAAGTTCTTCCTCGGAGCCGGTATCGGATTTAGTTCCAAGGTTAGAGATGCAACACTCCATGAAGGTGTGATGTTAGCCGAATGGAACTCCGATTTTGATATAGTTTTTAATGTTGGTCTTGATGTCCTTGAGACTGCTACCGGAAAAGGATCGATATTTGGTGAGTTAAGAGTTCCAATTCATGACGGATATACTTTTGCTCATTATCACGAAATTCTTTTGGGATTTCGTTATATTTTTTAAGTAAAACTAAAGTTCAGATAATATGGGAGCAGGTTTTGCCTGCTCCCTTTTTTATTGTTGAGTCATATTGTTTTTCAAGTTAAACAAAGTTTCTTCTAAGGTTAAGTCGTTTTATAATTTAAATATGGAAATGCTCGGATTTTTTATGATATAATATCGTTAATATATAACATAGGAGTGTTTATGAAACTACTATTTTCAGGAAGGGTCAATTTGCTTCATCAGAAGCAGGACAACATCGTCAAAAGCATAGAGTCACTTTACTCAAAGATGGGAGTTGATTTTGTCTTTATTGATGATGAGACAAAATGCGGAGAAGCATCTTTAAATCTTGGTTTGACGGAAGATGCGGCCAGAGTGGTAAATAAATTTAAAAAGCAGGTAGAAGAGATTAAACCCGATGTGATTGTTTCACCCTATGCAGCCGGTGTTGCAAAATACAGAAATGAAATTCCCGAAAAATATGGTGTCAAGCTTGGTGTTCCTTATATCCACATCACTCAATTTTTTGCGGAAAATAAAAAAAAGTTCAGTTCAAATATAGGAAAATTTCCACATAAATATTTTATCCACCATGGATGTACGATGGGGAGGAAGATAGGAGAATATCAATATGTCAGAGAAGTGTTAAATGAGATTGCCGGAATTGATCTCTGTGAAGAGGATCACCCTTCTGCCGAATTGGAGGGGAGAGATATTGCGGAGTTTAATACATGTCCCGGATCATGGTTGAACATGTCTCAACCCGAACTTTCCGATTTTATTAAAGAAAACTATATTTTGGAAATTATTAAACCGGTGAATCCCGAGTATGTGGGTTCAAGTTGTGCAAACGGGCAGTACGGTATTTCTCAAGGGCTTAATATTGCCGAGGTTAAAGATATAAAGCCACTTTATTTTACGGAATTGTTGGATAACATTTGGAGGGGATAATGTCTGAAAAGGAGAGAGTCGAGAAAGAATTTAAAGAAATTTATAATAATTACATGGCGGAACTGATAGGTGACGGTGCTATGAATGATGATTTAAGAGAGGCTATCTCGAGAGCTAAAACGTCATACAGAGCCAATCTTAAAAAGTCGTTGGAAGCTTTTCCCGAATCTAAGGGATATCTTGAAAAGGCACAAAAGATTAAAGAGTATTCCATAGATAACATGGAAAAGTTGATTGAGCAGACTATGAAAGCAGTTGAGCGGAATCATGGAAAAGCATATCTTGCAAAGGATGCGGCAGATGCTAACAGAATAATAGGTGACATTATCGGAGATTCTTCAACACTCATTGTTAAAGGGAAGAGTCTTACGTCGGAGGAGACACATCTAAGGCAATATCTTCAGAAAAAAGGTCATGAAGTTTGGGAAACCGATCTTGGAGAATTCCTTGTGCAGCTTAAAGACGGAAGACCTATGCATACGCTTGCACCGGCGGTTGATCTTAAAAGGGAAGAAGCTTCAAAGTTGATTTCGAAGGTAACGGGGAAAAAAGTATCCGAAACAAATATTGAAGAAATGGTTATGGCGGTTAAAAAATTTCTTCGTCAGAAATATATTGATTCCGATGTAGGAATCAGCGGGGCGAACTCCATTGCAGCGGAAACAGGTACCCTTTTTATTATAGAGAATGAGGGAAATATCAAATTGTCTACTGCATTGCAGGATAAACATATAGCACTTGTGGGAGTTGAAAAAATTGTTCCCACTCTTGATGATGCATTCCATATTTCAAAAACTACATGGCGTTTTGCCAACTATATCGTTCCCTCGTATGTTCATATGATATCGGGTCCTTCAAAAACCGGAGATATAGAAAAAGTGATAACTTACGGAGCTCATGGTCCTAAAGAATTCCACTTGGTCTTACTTGATAACGGGAGGATTAAGCTTTCAAAGGATAAAGAATTTAAAGAAATTCTGAAATGTCAAAAATGTGGAGCATGTATGTATGAATGTCCGGTATTTTGGGTGACGGCGGGTCATTTCGGATCGCAGTATCCGGGAGGTATCGGGACATTATGGGATGCTTTTGTCGCTAAAGATATGAAAGAGGCCGCACCGGCAGCATATTCCTGTGCATTGTGTGCCAGATGTGGTGTCCGGTGTCCTATGGGGATAGACTCATCCAAACTTATTCAAAAATTAAGAGCTCAACTGGTTAAAAGAGGATTTAAACCCGATGTGGTTCAGGAGGTCTCCGATCAATTTTTCGGTTTTAAAGACTAAATTATTTGTTTTATTAATTGGAAATTAATTAAGCCGGTATTGTTGCCGTGACCTTGTATCCGTGCTATTATAAAAACCGAGGGGGCTTGTGTTAGCAATAAAAAGGTTTTTTTTGTTTGTCTTACTTTTGTTTATTTTCGATCGTTCAATCTCTTTCCTTATTTGTAAATTCAATTATTTGGTATTTGGGAATTATCGGATTGAAGAGCCGTTAACAAAATATTTAAAAAGCAAGGATTTTAATACACTTATCCTCGGTACATCAAGGACATACGAGGGTTTACATCCGTCACTTTTGAAAAGTGAAAAGGTTGTGCCGTTTAAATGGGGCTATCAAGGTCACGGTCCGGAATATAATTACTATTTCTATAAATTATATAAAAAAATTTACAAGATTCCAAGACTATTAATTTACGGGATGGATTATTTTATTTACAATATTTCAAGTTCAACATTTTCTCTTAATGAAATCGGCAAGAATAAAGCGGAAGAATTGTTAGAAGATTTTTTTTCACCTTCACTTCTATTACTTAGAAATAAAAGTCAGTATGATATTCTTTTAAACGATATATTAAAAATCAAGAATAATCCCGATGTCTCTTTGTATAAACGAATTTCAGATATGCAAAATTATACCGGAGTACAAAAATCATTATTAAAGGGGTGTAAAGTTAATACGATCAAACCTTTGAAAATGGCAAGAAGTCCGTTTTTTCGCCCTCCGGGGAGAGAGGGAATTTATTTTACAAAATTACTTGATGAATTAAACAGTGATAATGTAAAAGTAGTCCTTGTAGTAATTCCCGATTACATAGGTACATACAAGACTAATTTTTCACATAAGATTTTTCGAAGACATGTTCGACGATTGGAAGATAAATACAAAAATATCAAAATTATAAATTATAATATTCCCGGAAGATTTAATTTGAAAAATGAGTCTCTGTTTCTTGACGGAGGTTATGGCTTTTCAAATTCACATCTGTCGAAAAAAGGTGCTAAACTATTTAATTCACTTATAAATCATAAACTTTCCAATATTATTTTAAAATAAACTTAATTTGTTAACCGTTTTGTTCAGATTTTAATCTTATTTTATTGATTCCTGAAATTTTCTCTGTGCTTCTTGGAATTTAGGATCTCCCATATATTTGATCATTTTACCCATAATAGCACTCAACTTAGGACCGATTTCTTCAAACCTTTTTTTTAAATTTTTAAATTCCTCGGGAAATTCTCTCTTCCCTTTAAATGTTTTATCTATGTCCGGATATTTCTCTTTAACCTTATCCATTCTCGGTTTCAGTTTTTTCATTACAACAGAAAATTTCTCTATTGAGACAATTGCAGAGTCAACATCATCGGATTTTTCCATATCTGCAATCAGGTCATCAAAAGCATCAGCCATTTCTTCTAAAACTACAGTCGGTGAGTCACTTTTGTGACATCCGGTTAGAATTAGCATAAATACCGTTAAAATCGTAATTAAAGTAATTTTTTTCATAAGTCCTCCTAAATAATAAATAACACAGAAGAAATATTATATCCATAATTATTCATTTTCCTAATAAATATTTAACTCAACGAGTCGTGTTTCTATCGGTCCGTTAAACATCGGAATCTTTCTTGAGGTTCGAAGACCTATTTTTTTTACAAGATTAGTGCTTCCACATAAGAGGAAAGCTTTTGATCCTTTACATCTTTGCTTAAGGAAATCACCGAACTCTTGATACAGTTCTCCAACTTCGTCAATATCACCCATCCGCTTCCCGTATGGAAGATTTGAAATTATTATTGAGTTTTCAATGGATTCAATATCTCTAAAATCTTTTCGAGTGATTAAAATATTTTTTCCGCCTTTAATTGTATTCATGTTTTGTCTTGCGGCTCTTACATTTATTTTCTCAATATCACTTCCGGTGATTATTCCGGGGAGAATTTTTTCAGTATTTTTATCACAATTATTCTTAACTTTATGCCACAAATCTTCATTAAATCCGGGCATGTTAAAGAAACCGAAATTTCTCTCTTTTACGGAAGAGGGCATTTTGCCATATCTTAATGCAGCTTCACCGAGAAAAGTACCTGAACCTGCCATAGGATCATAAAGCGGGACAGAACCGTCCCATTGAGATATTCTTAGTATGGAAGCTGCAAGTGTTTCGTTGAGAGGTGCCGATACCTGATTGATTCTGTATCCCCTTTTATGAAGTGATTTTCCGGAAGTATCATAACTTAGTGTACAAAAGTTATTTCTAATATTCAGGTTAATTGGGATATCCGGATTTTCAACATTTACATCCGGTCTTTTCCCGAACTTATTTAGTAATCTGTCTGCTATAGCATCTTTTACACGGAGTGCGGCAAATTTTGAGTGTGTTATTTTACTTCCTGAAACAGAAGATGAAACGGCAAATGTTTTTTCCGAATCCATAAATTGTTCCCACTCAAAACTCATACACTTTTTATAAAGTTCTTTTTCGGAGTGAACCGAGAAACTTATCATCGGAGCAAGAATTCTGCTAACGGTCTTTGCCATATAGTTGATCTTATAAAGAGATTCATTATCTGCGGAAAAGTAAACTCCGTTATATGAAATTTTACAATCGGAAGCACCATATTCCGATAATTCTTCTTTTGCTATACCACTTATTCCCTTATGAGTTTGTGCAAAAAATCTTCTCGTTGATTGAAAGATTAATTCTCCTCCATTCCCGCTCATTGATTCTCCGCAATTTTTATTTTTCTGAATTTCTTTTCCAATTCACTAAAATCATTTTCAAGATTTGATTCAAGTAACAAAGCACTTTCACTTAAAATGAAAGGGAGTTCTTTATCTTCGTTATTATTAAATCGACCTAAAACATAAGACGTAATATCATTATGCTCCGGTCTGGAAATCCCGATCCTGAATCTGTTGAAGTTTTTAGTTCCGAGTGATTCGGATATTGATCTCAAACCGTTATGTCCCCCAAGTCCCCCTCCGAATTTGAAACTGACTTTTCCAAAATCGAGTTCCAATTCATCGTGTATTATGAGTATTTGATCGGGTTTTATTTTAAAAAATTTTGAAGCGGTAGTTACACAATACCCACTACGATTCATATATGTGTACGGGAGAATAATATGAATTTTCTCATCATTTGATTTAAACTCGGAGATAGACCCGTTAAATTTGTTTTGCCATCTTAATTCTGTATAAAAAGAGAAAAATTCAACAAGTCTCCAAGCAATGTTATGACGACTGTATTGATATTCATTCCCCGGATTTCCAAGTGCTGCAATTAGTTTTATCATTATTTCTTTTTGATAAAAATTTCAGGGATTTTTGTAACAACGGTGGGGTTGTCATCTCCAGAAATTGATTCGTATGAATCATTTATATTGAAAAACCCTTTGACTCCGAACGGTAGGTTGTATGATCTTCTTGAAGATAGGTCGGAGAATCCCGTCCCTTCTTCAATTTTTAGTTCACTGTAAGGAGAAATATGGTCAGGTACAGGGAGTTTGACTTCGTTTATTGTAGTAACACTGTTACTGTTTCTATCCAATTCCGATTTGAGAATCTTGGATTCGCTTTCCGTAAAAAGCTCATTGATAATCTTTTCAGAGGTTTTTTTCTCTTTTTCCGAAAGAATTTTATAGTTGATTATTAAATCTTCGTACGGGAATTGACAGTTATCTCGATCTGTCATGAACCATGTAAAAATAACTTTATCATAAATCTTGTCTCTGTATCTGACGTTATCAATTAACGAAGTCACACGAAATAATCTTTGCATAAATAACTCCCGAAACTCCATAACTATAATACATACCGTTGAAGATATCAATAAATTTCATGTAAATAGCACTTCATTTTGACTTTTTTCTAATTTAAGTTTAAAATTAATATAATTACAAAGAGAGACAAGAAAAGGGAAGGAAATGGATGAAAATTTAGAAAAAGGAAGAACGATACTGATTGTTGATGATGAACTTGATACGTTATCTTTGCTGAAGGAGTTTTTAGAAGAAAATAAGTTTAATATTATAAGTACTGATAATCCTGATGAAGTGATTAAGATTGTCAAGAGCACCGATATTGATCTTGTCATTGCCGATCTGAAAATGCCGAGGATGGACGGGATAATTCTTACAAAGAAAATCCTTAATCTCTGTTCGGATTTACCCGTTATAATAATGACCGCTTATGCCTCTATAAAATCTGCAATAGAGTCAATTAAAGCCGGTGCTACGGACTTTATAACGAAACCTTTTAATTTTGATCATACGCTCTTTGTAATTGATAAAGCTCTTGAGAGGAGGAAGTTGACTCAGCTTGCTGAAAAGAGTGTGTACTATAAGAAGCTTTCTCAAATAGATGAGCTAACGGGACTTTTTAATTTGCGATCTTTTAAAACCGTACTCAACGATCATTTGAAAGAGCATAAACGGATTGGTAAAGATTTAAGCTTAATGATGGCTGATATAGATGATTTTAAAAAAGTAAACGATGTTTTTGGTCATCAATCGGGAGACAAGGTTATTGCCGACATATCCGCAGCCTTATCAAAATCAATAAGAGGGTGTGACTTCCTTGCCCGATATGGAGGTGATGAGTTTGCAATATTGCTTCCCGAGACAGGGAAAATAGCTGCTTTGAATGTGGGGCAGAGAATTTTGGAGGGGATAGCAAGATTTCGTTTTAAAACAGAAAGTGACAAAGCTGTAGGTGTAATAACGATCTCTATAGGACTTGCAACATTCCCGAGAAACGGAGATAAATATCAAACTCTTATTGAAAGTGCTGATAAAGCTCTTTACAAAGGAAAAGAGATGGGAAAGAATAGAATATGCACACCGGAAGATTGTTTTTAATCGGATATCGGTTCCCTCATTTAGAGGACTTAACTTAAAATAGTTCTGCAAGTCGTCTTACCCCTTCTTCAATATCTTTGGTATCGGGATATGAAAAATTGAGTCTTATTTCATTTGATTTACTTGTTCCTCGCGGGTAGAATTTAGAACCTGGGATGAAAGCCACTTTGTTTTTTATTGCTTTTTCAAAAAAAATATCCGTATTAAAAGATTTATCGAATGTAACCCAAATGAACATCCCCCCTTCAGGATCTGTCCACTGAACTCCATCCGGCATATATTTCTTTAGAGATTCCATCATTACCTGTTTTTTCGGTTTGTAGAGTTTGATGATATCTTCAATATGAGAACGCATATATCCCCTCTCAATATATCTTGCCGTTACCCTTTGGGTGAGACAGTCGGGACTTACATTTACTTTTTGTGCCCATTTAACCATTTCTCCGATCATTTCGGGGGGACCTGAGGCGAAGCCAAGCCTTAGTCCGGGACCAAGAATCTTGGAAAAAGATTTTGCAATGGTCACTGTCTTATGATCGTTAAATTCAACTCTTGCAATCTCCCACAACGTCATTATCCTTTTTCCCGAGAATCTTAACTCTCTGTACGGTTGATCTTCAAGTATCGGTATCTCAAATTCCTTTGCAATCTCAATTATTGCTCTGCGTCTTTGTAAATTCATAGTTCTTCCGGTAGGGTTTTGAAACTCAGGTATCACATAGATGAATTTAACTTGTTTTTTCCTTGAATACAACTCCTTAAGTTTTTCTTTGAGGATATGAGGATTCATACCGTATTCATCCATTTCAATTCCGATAAGGTTTGCTCCGCATGCTTGCATGGATGAGATAGATCCCGGAAAACTTGGAGCTTCGCAAATAATAATATCTCCCGAATTTATAAACGTTCTTGTGAAATAATAAATTCCGTTTGTTGAACCGACTGTTATCATTAATTCATCATCGGTTAAATATGGGACTTCTTCAAAATTTTTAATTGCATTCTTAAAAACCTTATCGCCGTCACTTGCACCATATTGAAGTGCTTCCGTTCCTTCGGAAACAATAATCTCGGAAAACAACTCGGCAAGTTGTTTTTTCGGGAATGAATCGGGGTGAGGTAATCCACCGGCAAAAGAAATTATCCCTTTTACCCCTTTAGTAACTTTAAGAATTTCTCTTATAAAAGAGTGTTCCATCTGATTTGTAGCTTCCGAATATAAGTTTTTGATAACAGAAGTTTCCATTACTTACCTCCATTTGGATTAGGCTGTATTAATTACAAAATATGTTGATAACTTTAATATTATTCAATACAGGAGATATGTCAAGAAAAAATATATAAAATTGAAGTTTTTTTATAATTTGAGATTAATCGTTTGCAAATAAATAGTGGTATAATTTCAGGTTATGGATGATTTGATGATAGGAAATTTAACTCTGGCTCACAAGACGGTTCTTGCTCCGATGGCTTCACTTACCGATATCGTTTTTAGAAGGATTGTAGATGAAATCGGAGGAATCGGATTGATGGTTACCGAATTGATATCGGCAGAGGGGCTTAGGAGAAAACAGAGAAGAACTTTAGAGATGGTAAGAACTTTTGAATTTAAAACGCCTCAATTTATTCAACTTTTCGGAAGTGAACCTGATCCGTTTGTAGAGTCTGCAAAATTTATAGAAAATGAGACTAATTATTGCGGGATCGATATAAATATGGGATGTCCTGCTCGCAAAGTTGTCAAAAAGGGGGCGGGAGCCGCCTTGCTTGCAAATCCGATAAAAATTGCCAAGTTGTGCAGAGCCGTTAAAAAAACGGTTTCTCTCCCTTTGAGTGTCAAGGTAAGGCTTGGATTTGAAGAGGAAAATCTTTATGAGATACTGGACGTATTAGTGAGTGAAGGCGTAGATGCCGTTACAATTCATTTTCGGATGAGATCCGAAAATTACGGTACACCGGCAAGGTGGGAATTCGGAGAGAATTTAAAAGAAAAATTCAAACTTGTGTTTATCGGAAACGGAGATATAAAGAGTAAAAGCGAAGCAGTTGAAAAACTTAACATAGTTGATGGAATCATGATCGGAAGGGCTGCTATTGGAAATCCTTTCATTTTTTCGGAGATATCCGATTGCATCCCCTCTATTTCAGATCGGAAAGAAGTTACCGATAGGGTACTGGAACTTGTGGAGGAGTATTATCCGCCGGAATATAGACTCCTCAGAGTAAAGGCTTTTACAAAATATCTCGTTATGGGTAGACCTCATGTGAAAAAAATAAGATACAAAATTTATTCTTCAAAAACTTTTAATGAAGTTAAAAGATTTTTCAGAGAATTGGATTTTTATTAAAAATATGATTTGCCAAATGAAGGTAAATTAAATATAATTAAATTCAACTATTGAGTTCAAAAAGTGATTATATAATGACCGAATTAAAAAAAGAGACTGAAATTAAAATTCTTCAGGCGGCGGAGAAAGTATTTACGGATAAAGGGATGTACGGTGCCAGAATGCAGGAAATAGCCGATGAAGCGAAAATAAACAAATCTTTGCTACATTATTATTATAGGAGTAAAGAAAAATTGTTTGGAGCTGTTTTTAAATCGGTCTTTAAAAAAATCGCACCCCAAACGATTATGATTCTTGTGGATGATATACCGTTATTTGAAAAGATCGAAAAATTTTCTTCATCTTATATTGACATTATTATGAAGTATCAGTCAATTCCTCTATTTGTGATTTATGAGTTGAACAAACACCCTAAGAATATTTTAAACATAATGGTGGATGCAGTCGGATTAATAGAAAAAGATCCGGTCCAATGTTTTAAAGACAGTGTAAATGAAGAGATTGAAAAGGGGAATATAATTGAAATTGATCCGAGACATTTGTTCGTAAATATTTTGTCAATGTGTATCTTTCCGATTGCCGGAAGAACTATTATTGAAAAGATCGGTTTTTACGGAGATAAAGAGGAATATGATAAGTTTTTATCGGAAAGAAAAGCCGAAGTATCCAAATTCATAATTAATTCAATAAAAATTCGGGAGAATGGAGATTGATAAATTCACATTTGAGAAAAGTAAAATGAATAATAAACTATTTAAAAACAGGTATTTTTTATCAGCAGTACAGTTCTTTACCCTGATTGTTTTTGTCTTACTTATATATGGAGCAATAGGAGTTGCAACCGATGATTCCGGTTTCGCAAAAATACTTCGCAATACAAATTTATCAAACTTGATAGTGTGGTCATATTGGTGGCCTCTGATAATCGTGACTGCGATAATATTCGGGAGATTCTGGTGTAGTATTTGCCCGATGGAATTGATTACTTCTTTCTTTGGGAAAATAGGGTTAAGAAGGAAGCCGTGGAAGTATTTAAAGTCCGGTTGGGTAACCACCGTTTTTTATGCGGTTATTTTGGTTGTCGGGATACACACTCTTGCAATTCATCGAATTCCGATGTACATGGCAATTTATATGATCGTGTTGCTTATTACGGCAATAATTTCCGGATTAATTTGGGAAAAGCGTACATTTTGCACTTATATTTGTCCTATCGGGCATTTACTCGGATTGTATTCGTTACTGTCATTTAAAAAATTAAAGGTGATTGATCAAAATGTATGTAAGAAATGTGAAACGAAAAGTTGTATAAGTAAGGAGAGTCATTATAAATTTATTGAGCGTTCGTGTACATCCGAGTTGTTCCCGCCGAAATTGAAAGATAATAGAAGTTGTATCTTATGCGGTCAGTGTTTTAAATCATGTTCCAATGATAATATAGTAATTCAAAAACAGAGAATTGCTGCCGATATGTTCGGTAACATAAAATTATCGTGGGCAGAGATTTCCTTCTTCCTTATTGTAAGTGGTTTTGTTGTTTATGAGATCCTATCCGAGTGGAAAGTGAGTAAAAAAATAGTTATGGCAATACCGAATTTTATAAATAGTGTATTTCAAGTGTCAAATAGGTTTGAAGGGACGGTAAAAGCTTTGACATTATTTGTTTTTTTACCGTTTATCTTCTATTTTATTCCGGTTTTGTTAAAGAAATATTTTGCACGTGAAACTTGGAAGGGTGCTTTTACACAGCTTATTTTAGCTGTTTTACCGGTTACCGCAAGTATGCATTTGCTTAAAGCTTTATTAAAAACAACGTCAAGAATCCCTTATTGGAATTATGTAATGTCAGATCCGGAAGGTGTTAAAACAGCTGATTTGATAATGAACAATCCTGATATGTTAAATAGAGGATTTCTTACTTCTTATATTTCTCCGGCGGTCGGTTTTTTTGCTTTGGTTCTTCCTCTTGCCGGATTAATCCTTTCACTTCTTATTATTAGAAAGCAAGAATATGCAAATAAGTTGTCAAGAGCCTTAACAATTCTGACGGTTCTGATTTATTCAAGTATATTTATAACAACTTTGACAATTTGGAAAATCACATGATAAAAACCCGTGAAAAAATATTTAACGGTTTTTTCTTGTGATGACCATACCAAGATAAATAGTTTGTAAGAGTTTTCAAATTTATCGGAATAGAAAATGTTAGAGGAAAGTGATATATTTGAGTATGATGATGGTTACTAAAAAATACTGTGGTGAGATATTTCCACAAAGGAATTTAAAATGCAAATAATCTATTTTCTGTTCTTTACACTGTTAGTAGCGGTAATATCTTATTTTGCTACAAGAAAAACCAAAGAGAATACTTCCGACGGATATTTTCTCGGAGGGAGAAGTTTGACCGGTGTGGTCATTGCCGGTTCTTTGTTGCTTACAAATTTATCAACAGAGCAAATAGTAGGATTAAACGGTGCAGCTTTTAAAGAGGGGATTTTGGTCATGGCATGGGAAACGTTAGCGGCTATTGCAATGGTTGTAACCGCAGTTGTTTTGTTGCCACGATACTTAAAAGGTGGAATTACCACAGTTCCGCAATTTTTGGAAAGACGTTATGATAAAACAACAAAAACGATTACTTCGGGACTTTTTTTAAGCGGCTATATGATAGTTCTGTTACCGATTGTCCTCTATTCGGGTGCGTTGGCAATAAGCACAATGTTTGATATCCCTGCAATCTTAAATGTTTCGGCGACCAAGGCTTTATGGATTACCGTGTGGGGAATCGGAACAGTGGGAGCGATTTATGCTATTTTCGGAGGATTAAAAGCAGTGGCTGTCTCCGATACACTTAATGCGGTCGGCTTGATGATCGGTGGAATAATGATCCCGATTTTCGGATTATTAGCTATTGGAAAAGGGAGTGTATTGAACGGAATAACGAATCTGATGAATTCAAATCCTGAAAAGTTTAAATCTCTCGGGGGCAGTAATGCATCGGTTCCGTTTGCTACTATATTTACGGGAATGATGTTGGTACAACTATTCTATTGGGGAACAAATCAGGCGATTATACAAAGGGCTTTGGGTGCAAAAAACTTAAAAGAGGGGCAAAAAGGGTTATTATTGGCGGCTTTTATCAAGATATTGGGTCCGTTAATAGTTGTGTTACCCGGTATTATTGCATTTCATATGTTTGGAGGTACTTTGGCAAATCCCGATGAAGCTTATCCGTTATTGGTTAGCAAAGTATTACCTGCTTCATTGTTAGGATTTTTTGCAGCGGTTTTGTTCGGAGCGGTTTTAAGTTCTTTTAACTCGGCGTTAAACAGTTCTGTAACATTGTTTGGTCTTGACATATATAAAACACATATAAACAAGGGAGCTACGGAGGCACAAACAGTAAAAGCGGGGAAATCATTTGGTATATTATTGGCGGTTTTTTCCATGTTCATTGCACCTTTTATTGCAAATGCTCCGGACGGTTTGTTCGGATATCTTCAAGAGGTAAACGGTTGTTACAGTATCCCTATATTGACCATAATTATCGTCGGATACTTTACCAGATACGTTCCGGCTTTAGCTGCAAAAGTTGCTATTGTTTCAGGGGTGGTTTTGTACTCTATAAGTCAATTTATTTTGAAACCATATGTGTTCGGTCCGGAAAATTATCCCCACTATTTACACGTTATGGCAATTTTATTTGTATTGAATGTAACGGTAATGTTGATTATAGGCAAAATTTTTCCGAGATCCGAAGCTTATAAACAAAAAGATCAAAAAGAGGTGGATATTAAACCGTGGAAATATTTAAAGCTTGCAGGAATCGGAATAACGGTTTTCGTGCTGGTAATTTACATATATTTCTCTTGATGCTCTATTATGAATACAGAAATAAAAAAGGATAATTGATTTGTGAAAGAAGAATTTGAAGTTCATTCACATAAACGGTATAACATCCTTACGGGGGAATGGGTGTTGGTTTCTCCGCATCGGAGCCGGAGACCTTGGCAGGGAGAGGAAGAGGAAGCGGTCTTAAATCAGTGTGAATCTTACGATTCAAATTGTTATTTATGCCCCGGTAACAGACGTGTGAATGGTGACATAAATCCGGAATATGGTGAAACTTTTGTTTTTGATAATGATTTTCCTGCATTGGAAAAAAGAGAAAAAAGTTCTAAGATGGAAACGGGACTTTTAAAAGCTGTGGGAGAATCGGGTATTTGCAGGGTGGTCTGTTTTTCCCCTGATCATTCCAAGAGTTTAGCGGACATGTCCGTCTCCGAGATTGAGCGGGTAGTGTCTGTTTGGCAAAATGAATACGAACAGCTTGGGAGGTTACAAAATATCAATTATGTTCAGATATTTGAAAACAAAGGATCTATAATGGGGTGTAGTAATCCCCATCCCCACGGACAAATTTGGGCACAAGAGTCGATCCCAAATGAAGTGCTAAAGAAAGATATACATCAAAAAAAATACTTTAAAGAACATGGCTCTATATTGATAAACGATTATCTGAAACAAGAGTTAAAAATTAAAGAACGGATCGTTTTTGAAAATCAACTTGTTGTTGTATTGGTTCCGTTCTGGGCGGTTTGGCCGTTTGAAGTGATGATATTACCGAAAGAGTCTCTATCTCATATCGGATTGATGGGCAGTTCTCTTAAAAATGAGTTTGCAGAAGCAATAAAGAGGCTGACCGGATGCTATGACCAATTGTTCAATTGTTCCTTTCCATATTCTTCAGGAATACACCAAGCACCTACCGATTCGGAAAATCATGATCATTGGCACTGGCATATGAGTTTTTATCCTCCTCTTTTACGATCTGCCACTATAAAAAAATTTATGGTTGGTTATGAATTGTTGGCAATGCCGCAAAGAGATTTTACCGCAGAAAAAGCTACAGAAATATTACGAAGTAAAATGGGGCAAAATGATAAAATTGAATAGACTATGGAAAATGTTTGTTAAAAGTATGGAAATAACTTCACTATTTATTTTACGGAAACGATTTTTTTTATTTGTTCTCTGCTGCCTTGTAATTCAGCCGTTTGCCATTCATCCGAAAAAGAGAGTTTTTCCGGGTGCGGGGGAGAGGACTCCTTCAAAAGCACAATATTTCAGCTGGATTAACAATACAAATGAGGGAGCAACGGAAGAGCAGACACAAATAAATCTTGATTTTTTCGGATGGCTTAAAGATGAATACGGGATGCAGCTTGACATATATGCGTTTGATGCAGGTGCAATTGACGGGAAGCGATTTTACGGAAGGATAAAATCAAAACGTTTTAAGCATCAGTTTCCAAATGGCTTTGATCCGATTTATAAACATGCGAAAAGATTAGGCATCAGACTGGGTATATGGGGTGGTCCGGACGGTTTCGGAGATACCGAGGAATCTGAAAAAGAGAGGACGGATCAGATGGTTTCTCTATGCAGGGATTATAATTTTGCCCTGTTTAAATTTGATTCGGTCTGCGGACCGTTACGACCGGAAAAGGAATATGCTTTCATTAATATGATGGAACAATGCAGAAAGTACAGTCCTGATCTTATACTCTTGAATCACCGTTTGGGACTTGCCAAAGCAAAACAATATGCGACAACGTTCTTATGGGAAGGAGCGGAGACGTATATTGACGTATTTATGACAAACGGAATAACCGCTCCCCATCATAGGGCGGCTTCACTTGGAAGAGGATTGGTCCCCGATCTTCAACGACTTACGGAAGATCATGGTGTATGTATCTCATCCTGTCTGGATTACTGGGATGATGACCTTGTACTTCAGGCTTTTAACAGAGGTTTGATCCTTGCACCGGAAATTTACGGAAATCCGTGGTTGCTTAGAGATGATGAATTTCCGAAGTTGGCAAGGATTTATAACCTTCACAGAAAGTATAGAAAAATACTCGTAAGTGGGAAAGTGTTGCCCGAAATTGATTACGGGATGTATGCGGTATCAAGGGGTGATGACAGTACCAGATTGATAACTCTAAGAAATTTATCATGGCTTCCGGTCGATTACAATATAGTACTTGGTGATGAAATCGGTATTACAAAAGGAGATATTGTTAAGTTGATCCAAGTCCATCCTTACGAATATATGATAGGAAGTTTTGGGAGAAATGAGAAAGTTCGGGTTACGGTTAAACCGTTCCGAGCTGCTCTATTCGTAGCTACAACCTCCAAGTACGAAGAACCTCTTGTCATAGGTTCCGAATTTGTTGTAATAAGAAATGTGGAGGGGAAGTCAATTCTGTTAGATCTCGTAGGTGATCCGGGAACGGAGGCAACAATAAGAATTGACGGTTTTGATAGGTATAAAGCGGTTAAAATAAATAATATAAGAAATGATAAGTTGACGACAGGAGGAGAGATAAAGGTTAAATTTCCAGGAGTAAGATTAAAATTACCATATCACCGAAAAATTTCGGATATGAGAGTAACTGATATTCCCGATGATGTTAATTCTTTGTATGAAGCAACGGTTTTTTCAGCTGACAATAATGCACTTGAAGTACGGTCAGTTATTCGTTCGGGGAAAACATCTATTCCTGCCGTAAAGGGAGCACGAGACGCTTTTTTTCAACAGAAGGCATTTATAGAAAGAGGTGTGTGGGATAAAAACCTATTTGATTCGGATATGAAAACCGGATTCTGGGCATCAAAAAAGTATGGTATTGATCAAAGAATAAAAAAAGGAACACTACGTCTGGATTTGGGGAAAATTACGATGGTAGATGAAATTGTAATGTATGTTCCGGATATTTTTTCTTTGCAACCGTTATTACCGGAAGAGGGGAATTATGCAGATGTCTCTTCCGACCTAAAAACATGGGAAACCGTCACCTATATTGCCGGAACAAAAATGGTCATTCCCGTTAACGGTAAAATCCGATATATTAGGCTTAAAAATCAACCGCAGCAAATTGTCGAGATTGAAGGATATTATAAAGGTAAATCCCTTGATCGTAGTAATTGGAAGGTATCGAATCTGTTTGCACATCCTGATAGGATGAAATGTGTAAAAAGCTGGAAAAGTGTTTTTTCATTAAAAGAGATTGCGGAAAATAGTTACTTGAGTATAGCAATAAACGGTAAACACGGTATTGAAGGTGCCTATGCATCGGCGAAAATCGGCGGGTCTCTTATCGGGGCTCCGGACAGGGCTGTATCATTTCCTTCAAACACTTGGGAGTATGTCAATGCAAAAAGCGGTTCGAATTATACCTATTACATACCCTTAAGAAAATCTTATGTCGGAAAAAAAATTGAGGTGTTTGTAATGGCTTATGACGAGGAGAATAAAGATCTTACTCCTGAGATTTGGATTTCTTCTTTTACCGAGGGGAAGAAAAAGATTGGAGTCGAGTTATTCCGATAGTTTAAACGAAAGGAGAAAAACATGAAAAAAATCCAATTATTGGTTCTGATCGTTCTGATACCCGTAATAGGGCTGTCACAAGGGAAAAACTATGAAGTAAGATCTCCCGACAATAAAATTGTATTCAAACTTAATCTAAACGGTAAAATCCTAATATCCGCTAAATACGAAGGGATTGATGTATTAAGGAGTTCCGAAATATCCATGAATTTAAAATCAGGGATACTTGGGAATAATCCCCGAATCGATAAAATTAAATATAACAAAATATCGGAAGTCTTAACTCCGGTTGTTAAGGTTAAAAGTAAATTGATCGTTAATAAATGTAACGAAATGGTAGTTTATTTTAAAAACAATTATTCATTAACTCTTAGGGCTTATAATAATGGTATGGCATACAGGTTCGGAACAAAAATTAACGGAGAGATTATTATTGTTTCGGAAACCGGCAAGTATTCTTTTCCTGAAAACCATATGATGTGGTGGGGAAAGGAGAAAACATTCGAATCGCACAATCAGGTCTATTTTGACTATAAATCTTTGAGAAATACAAGTTCATCCGATCTGTCGAGTTTACCGTTGATTATATATCCTTCAAAAGGGCCTAAGATAGTTATTACGGAAACGGATTTAAAAGATTATCCGGGGATGTGGATCAGAGGAAGTGCAAGTAACATGCTTTTACGTGTTTCTCCAAAATATCCAAGATCAATCAAGAAAAAATCAGACAGGTATCTTCCCATTACGAAAAGGGAAAACTTTATCGCAAAGACTTCGGGAAAAAGAGATTTCCCATGGCGAATTTTTGCCATAGCACCTGATGATGCAGATTTAATAACAAACCAGCTCACTTATATCCTTGCATCTGAGTGTGAAATAGAAGATCCTTCGTGGATACACCCCGGAAAAGTAGCTTGGGATTGGTGGAATGCAAACAATATTTATGGAGTTGATTTCAAATCCGGTATTAATACGAAAACGTACAAATACTATATTGATTTCGCTTCAAAATATGGTATTGAGAATATATTACTTGATGAAGGGTGGTATGTTTTGGGAGATTTATCCGCAGTTGTTCCGGAAATTGATATGAAAGAGATAATTGCTTATGCCGCAAAAAGAGATGTGGGAGTTATTTTGTGGTGTGTATGGAAGACTTTGGATGAACAGCTTGAAAGATCGTTTAATCAGTTTGAAACATGGGGTATAAAAGGAATTAAAGTTGATTTTATGAATAGAGATGATCAAGAGATGGTAAATTATTATTACAAAATTGCAAAAAAAGCTGCAAAACATAAACTATTGGTCGATTTTCACGGCTCTTATAAACCTGCCGGAATTAGAAGGATGTATCCAAATGTTTTAACAAGGGAAGGGGTCAACGGAGGAGAACAATACAAGTGGAGTTTTCGGCAGACACCTGAACACGATCTTATTATTCCGTTCGGACGGATGCTTGCCGGACCGATGGATTATACTCCCGGAGCAATGAGAAATGCACAGAAAAAGGATTTCAAACCTATATTCGATACTCCAATGAGCATGGGGACACGCTGTCATCAACTGGCTATGTTTGTATGTTATGAAAGTCCGTTACAAATGTTGTGTGATACTCCGTCCAACTATTACAAAGAGCCGGATATTATGAACTTTTTATCAGCTGTCCCGACCGTGTGGGATGAAACAATAGTTTTGGAAGCGAAAGTTTCCGATTATTTATCGGTTGCAAGAAGAAGCGGAAATGATTGGTATATCGGTGGAATGACCGATTGGGATTCAAGAGAATTAAATGTTGATTTGTCTTTTCTTCCGAAAGGTAAAAAGTATCGGATGACTTTGTATCGAGATGGAGTGAATGCGGATAGAATAGCTATGGATTTTAAACTGTCCAAGTTAACGGTAAATAATACTTTTAAAAAAGTAATTCACCTTGCTAAAGGTGGGGGCTTCGCTATAATGTTGAAGTATATTAAATAAGACGGTTTGTTTTGATTGATAAAGGAGAAAATCCATGAAAAGTACCATTTTAATATTGTCTTTGATTGTTGCTTTATTTACAATCGGGTGTACAAACAATTCCAATGTGGTTGTTGTTTACACAAGTGTTGATCAAATATTTTCGGAACCTATTTTAAAAGGATTTGAAAAAGAGACCGGAATTAAAATTAAAGCCGTTTATGATACGGAAGAGACAAAATCCACCGGAGTTTTGAACCGCTTGCTTGCCGAGAAGGAGAATCCTCAGTGTGATTTATTTTGGAGCGGCGATCCTGTAAGGGCAATCGTTTTAAAAAACAGGGGAATTACTTTACCGTATCATTCAAAGGTTGCAGATGGAATTGATACCGTTTATAAAGATCACGAGTATCATTGGACGGGTTTCTCCGCACGAGCAAGGGTATTGATCTATAATAAGGATATGTTGGATGTTGAGAGTACTCCAAAGTCAATCTTTGATCTGACCAAAGAAGTGTTCAAGGGGAAAGTTGCAATAGCAAATCCATTGTTCGGAACAACGACTTTTCATATATCGGCTCTGTTCGAAATTCTCGGAGATAAAAAGATGAAGCGGTTTCTCACTGATTTAAAAAATAATGAAGTGGTGATAGCAACCAGCAACGGAGATGTTAGAAAAAAGGTTGTTCAGGGGGAAGTTGCATGTGGAATTACCGATACCGATGATGCTTACGAAGCAATAAAGAACGGTGCGAATATCGGTATTGTTTTTTTAGATCAGCAAGGATTCGGAAGTTTAATAATTCCAAATACCGTTAATCTTATAAAAGAATCTCCCAATCAGGAGAATGGTAGAAAATTGATGAATTATCTTTTGGATAGGAAAACGGAAGCCAAGTTAGCAAAATCATGTGCTCAGATGCCTCTTCATAAAGGTGTGGAAATACCGGAGAATATTCCGTCATTAGACAATATTATCCCGATGAAAATAGATTATGGTAAGGCTTCACTAAAGTTAGAGGAGATCCAAAATTATTTGAAAGAATGGGTAGAAAACTAATAAATCATCCGATATACACTATCGTTTATGTAACTTTTTTTTTCTTTGTAGTGTTACCGATTATTTATACCCTCGGATCATCCTTTTTTAGCGACGGTTTAATAAAGAATATTCAGCTTTTATTAAACTTGAAAACATTTATCCTTTTAATTAAGAGTTGTGTTGTTGCTTTTTTTATAGCGTTGAGTTCTACATTGTTCGGAACTATGCTTGGATTCCTGCTATACAAAACGGATATACTTTTTCGTCCGTTTTTTAAGATATCATTATTAATTCCTCTGTTCATTTCACCTTACATTATGGCGGTTGCTTGGAAAGATTTTTTTTTCATGTTATTTAATAGCACCGGTTTCGTCTATTCATACATTGGAGTTATACTGGTATTGACAATTACTTTTACCCCTTTATCAATGCTTATTGTCGGAAGTGCTTTATCAAATATAAATGTACAATTGGAAGAGTCCGGTTTTATCATAACAAAGTTTCGAAGAGTGATTTTGAAAATTATATTTCCACTTATAAAGCCTGCATTGATCAGTTCTTTTGTGCTTGTATTCATCTTTAGTATTTCCGAGTTTTCAGTTCCGGCATTTTTCGGAATAAAGGTATTTACAACCGAAATATTTACTCGGTTTTCAGCATTTTACAATCATTCTCTTGCTATTTTACAATCAACTTTACTGATAATGATATGTGTTTTGTTGCTGTTTGCCGAGAGGAAACATATTGCAGATGCACCGTTTTTATCTGTTGGAAGTAAGGGAGTAAGCAACGAATTGTACACTATGAAAAACAGAAATCGTTTAAGTTTGATTTTTTTATTCGGTTGGTTCTTTATTTCCATTCTTTCACCTTTCATCATTCTTATAGCACAATCATTTAAGGATGGGACAAGTAAAATTATTCAAGCATTTGAATTGTTGATCCCAACTTTTAGTAATTCGATAGGATTGGCATTTGCCGGAGCATTAATTATAGTTTTTATCGGTCTAATAGTTGCTTATTTTTCTGTTAAACAGACTGGAACAAAAAAGATAAGATCTTTTGATTGGATACTTTTGATTGTTTTTGCGATACCTTCGACTATTTTTGGAATAAGCTTGATCAAGTTTTATAATCAACCTATTCTTGATTTCATTTATTCAAGTTATGCTATCATATTAATTGGATATATTGGAAAATTCTCTTTTATCTCCGCTAAGTTAATTGGAAATTCGATTAAGCAAATCCCAGATTCATTGGATGAAGTAGCACAAATTGAAGGAATCAAGTTTTTCACACGAACAAGAAAAATACTAATTCCATTGATAATGCCTTCGCTATTCGCCTCTTTTGTTATTACTTTTATTTTTAGTCTTGGGGAATTAGGAATAACTATTATGCTTTATCCTCCCGGTACGGAAATAATGCCGATAAAGGTTTATACTATTATGGCGAATGCACCTCAATCACTTACAAGTTCAATGACATTAATTGTATTTTCTGTTACTTTATTGATAATTGTCGGTTTCTATTTTATAGGAAAATTATTTACAATTAACCGTAGGTATCTTAATGATTAAACTAAAAGAAATATATCACTCTTATGCGGATAAATCTGTTCTAAACGATCTGAATTTACGTATCAAAGCCAATCAATTAACATCTTTACTCGGTAGTTCAGGATGCGGAAAAACCACTATATTGCGACT
Source organism: uncultured Clostridia bacterium (assembly GCA_964422395.1). GTDB lineage: Bacteria > Acidobacteriota > Aminicenantia > UBA2199 > UBA2199 > UBA647. The sequence continues at coordinate 11,658 of CAYRAO010000016.1, read as the reverse complement.
TATATCCGGTCTGGAAAACCCCCAAAAAGGAGAAGTTGCAATTGATGATAAAATTGTTACCCTGAACAGACAAGTTTTTGTTCCGACATACAAACGTAATATCGGTTTTATTTTTCAGGATTTGGCACTCTGGCCCCACTTTACGGTTTATAAAAATATTGCTTTCGGATTGAAGGAGAGAAAAGAGGAGAATATAAACGATACTGTGTTTAAAATGTTAAAATTTTTTTCATTGGAGAGTGAAGCGGATAAATATCCTCATCAACTTTCAGGAGGGCAAAAACAATTGGTAGCTATTTCACGCTCTTTGGTTTTAAAACCTAAAATCTTATTGATGGATGAACCTCTTGCCAATCTTGATGTAAAATTAAAAAGGAAGATTTTGGAACATATAAAAAATCTCAAACAAAATTTCGATATAACTCTGGTTTATGTGACTCATGATCATAGAGAAGCGTTTGCAATTGCAGATCAGGTAATAGTATTGAATGAGGGTCGTATTGAAGAATTCGGAACTGTGGAACAGATAAAAAAATCGGAGAATAAATTCGTTAAATATTTTTTGGAGTATTAATTATTTTAAAGTAATGTAGTATTCTTTAAACATAGGAGGTTATAAAATGAGATCACTAATTTTAATTTTTACGGGTGTAATTTTACTGATTGGTTATGGCAATGCAGGGACAAATGATAAAAGTCCTGTAGTAGGAAAATTAAAAAACGGTACTGAAAAATCGCAAACGTTAAAAAAAGATAGAGTTTTCGCTTTCAACAAGTATGAACTTGATAAAATCCCTTTTGATTGGTCTCAATATTTTACGGGGAGAGGGTCCGGAACCGATTGGAAGATTGTTGAAGATAAAGGGAATAAAGTATTGGCACAATTATCGTCAAATAATCCCGACTATCATTTTAACGAAATTGTATACAATGGATTTAAAGCTAAAAATGTTGAGTTGCAGGTAAGAATGAAGGGTGTTAGAGGGAAAATGGATCAAGGTGGAGGTTTTGTCTGGAGGTTCATTGATTCCGATAACTATTACGTTGTCCGTGCAAATCCTTTGGAGGACAATGTGGTGTTATATAAAGTTAAGAACGGAAGAAGAACGGATTTACCTCTGATAGGGAAGGGGAGAACTTACGGATCAAAAGTTAAACGACTCGGAAAAGGTTGGAATAGTTTAAGATTGACGGTTTTAAACGATCTGTTTACGGTATATCTGAATGAAAAGCAATTATTTCAAGTGAGGGATAAAACATTTACAAAAGCAGGAAAAGTAGGTTTGTGGACCAAAGCGGATGCGGTAAGCTATTTTGATGATTTTCGGATCAAAGAGTATTTCGGGGACGGTGAGTGAGAGTTTAAGAACCGATAATGAATCAGATAAATATTCAATATCATAAATCTAAAATCGGGGAGTTGATTTTAGGATCTTTTGAGAATAAATTGTGTATCCTTGATTTCAAATATAGAAAAATGAGAAAGGCAGTGGATGATAGGATAAAAAGGGGACTGAATGCGGAATTTATAGAAAAAGATAATAAAATCCTAAAAGAAACCGGAAAACAGATTGATGAATACTTACTTGGTGAAAGAAAAGAGTTTGATATTCCTATTATGATGGTTGGAACTATTTTCCAAAAAAGTGTGTGGCAGGCTTTAACTCAAATTAAGTATGGGGAAACAGTTTCATATTTGGATATAGCAAAAAAAATAAAAAATGAAAAAGCTGTCAGAGCCGTTGCAAATGCAAACGGTGCAAATTCAATCGGATTAATTATTCCTTGTCACAGAATCATAGGAAGTAATGGTGAATTGGTTGGATACGGTGGAGGATTACAGGTTAAAAAAAGACTATTGAAACTGGAATCTTTTAAATCATAATGTTAGTTTTTCCAAAGCTGAAAGTTTTTTATTGATTGTGTTTAATAATTAGTGAAAAATGGTGAAAACATGAATAGATTATATCTTTTCGGAATTGTGATCTTTATTACTTTTATTAATTTAGGATGTAACGATGGATATAAGTCACATAGTTTTTCATTTAATGCAGATTGGCAATTTGTCCGTTTTGACCAAGATTTTGATCGGGAAATAAAAACTATGAATCAGGGAGCCGAATGGTCATCACAATATGATATCTCTCATGTTTCATCAAATAATATCCTTAGTATTCCAAAAAAAGTATTGAAAATGGAATTTTATAGACTGAAAAATGTAGTTTGGGAGAATGTTTCTCTGCCTCATACTCCCAAGGTTGAAAATTTAACGGTATTACATCAATGGCAGGGGATATGCTTTTACAAAAAAAAGTTTATCGTAGATGAAAACTTGAAAGATAAAATTTGTTATATAGAATTTGAGGGAGCTATGCATCTTGCTGATGTTTGGATTAACGGGAAGCATGCTATCCAACATGCCGGAGGATACACCCCTTTTGTTATTGATCTTTCGGATTATTTGAAATTTGGTGAACAAAATGAAGTGTTGGTTCGTCTTGATAACCGCAACAATCCTATAATTCCTCCGGGAAAACCTTTGGAAAAACTTGATTTTTGTTATTATGGTGGAATTTACAGAGATGTTAATTTTTTAGTAAAAGAGAAGATTCATATTACACATCCGTTGTTAGCCGACAAAGTAGCGGGAGGAGGTGTGTTCGTTACATATCCGGAAGTGTCTGAAAACAAGGCTGAAATTAGTGTTAAAACACACATAGCGAATGAGACCGATGGTAAGACCGACATAAGTGTCCGCCAAAGTTTAATTGTCATTAACGGACATTTTAATAAGAGAACGATGGGGCGTAAAGTGAAGGTTATTGAAACAGAGGAGGTCTTATCCGCCGGTGAAGAAAAGCATGTAAAGCAAATTATTGAAATCACTAATCCCAAACTATGGTCACCCGATCAACCGAATTTATACTTATTAAAAACAGAAATTTTAAAGAGCAATAGTATTGTTGACAGGGAAGAACGACGAATCGGAATTCGGAGATTGGATTTTAGTTTGAAGAACGGTTTTAGAATAAACGGGAAAAAAGTAAGGCTTGTAGGGACTAACAGGCATCAGGAATATCCTTATATCGGAAATGCCATCCCCGATAGTGCTCAATACAGAGATATTTATCATATAAAAGAGAGTGGTTTTAATATTGTAAGACTCGGTCATTATATTCAGGATAAATCTGTATTGGATGCTTGTGATGAACTTGGTGTTATGGCTATTGAGCCTATACCGGGCTGGCAGTTCTTTAATAAGAACAATAATTTTTGTGAATTGACCTACCGTGATATCAGATATATGATCAGAAGAGATCGTAATCATCCGTCGGTTATTATGTGGGAAGTGATTTTAAACGAATCGTGGCCACCTGCCGAGTGGAAAGATATAGCTGCAAAAACGGCACATGAAGAGTATCCGGGAGATCAATGTTTTACTTCAGGTGACAGTTATAATTATTTCGGATGGGATGTGCAGTACAACGATTGGGAAGAGGGATTTAATCGACCGAATAATAGTAAAAAACCGGGTTTTATCAGGGAATATTATGATTATGAATTTGGAGGTCACTACAGTACTACTCGGGTTAAGCGGGGTGACGGTGAAAAAGCTTTACTGCAAAATGCTTGGAATGCACAATGGTCTCATAATCGGTATCGCTCTTACTATCCATGGACTACCGGTGATGCCGTATGGAGCATGTATGATTACAACAGAGGATGTTGCGATAATATTTGTCGTAGTGGGGTATCGGATATTTTCCGAATAAATAAATTTAGTGTTCCTTTCTTTAAAAGTCAGATTGAAGTTTCCAAACAACTTCCATCGGGTGAATTCGGTCCATATATCTTTATTGCCAATTATTGGGATAATCAACCCGATGATAATAAAGTAGTTGTATATGCCAATGTGGATGAGGTTTCTTTGGTTATAAACGGCAGAGAAATTGAAAGAAAGCGATGTGACAACGGACAAGATAGTGAATATGCCGATAGTAAGGAGATGTGGTATAAAGGAGGGAATCCGTTTGACGGTGGCAACTGTCTTAATTTGGAAAAGCCTCCCTTTACTTTTAACAATGTAAAATGGGAAAAAGGGAAGATAAAAGCTGTAGGGTATATCAAAGGAGCGGTTGTAGCCGAGCAATTTGTCATAACCCCGGAAAAACCGTACAAACTGTTTATCAATTATTTTGAATCGGGTAAACCCGCTTTGACAGAAGACCTGATAATCGTTAATGTGAGTATTAAAGATAAAAACGGTGTGTTGTGTGTTAATGATCAGACAAAAATTTCACTATCCGTAATTAAAGGCGGTTCCGTTGTCGGACCTACAATTGTTAATTCGGAAGCGGGAATATCATCTTTTCTTGTTAAAACATTTAAATCGGAAAATTTAATTCTCGAAGCAAAGTCCGAATTTTCAAAAAGTATAAGATCGTTGAAGCTTGTTCGGGATTTCGGAGGAAATATATGGAAATATTGAAAAGTTGTTCGGAGTTAAAAGAAAAAACAAAAAAAAACGGCTTAATTATTGTGATTCTTGTAATTTTTACCTCAATAAACATTTATACTGAGCAGAATAATCGTGTATCGAATATTTGGCATTATATAGAGAATGAACGGTTAATTGAAGAAAATAAAGAACCTGCACATACTTCATTTGTTTCATATACGTCGGAAAAATCCGCATTGACGGGTAAAAAATCGGAATTCTTTCTGCCACTTAACGGAGTGTGGAATTTTAAGTGGGTTCGTTCGCCTGAGGATAGACCGAAAGTATTTATGAACATTGATCCGGTTTCGGACGGCTGGGATACTATTAAAGTCCCCGGTAATTGGGAAGTGGAAGGGTTTGGCATTCCTATTTATGTTAATCAGAAGTATGAATTTGCCGATTATAAAGCACCTGTTTCCGATGAAATAAAGTTTGTTGAAAATTATTATCCGGCAAATCCCGGGAAAATACCTCATAAATATAATCCTGTAGGTACATATCATCGCAAATTTAATATGGATAGGAAATGGATGGGAAAAGAGGTGTTTCTCCACATCGGAGCAATGAAATCAGGAGGATTTGTATGGATAAACGGGGAGTATGTAGGATATTCTCAGGGGAGCAAACTTCCTGCCGAATTCAACATTACCAAACATCTGAAAAAGGGTGAAAACACAATTGTTTTGCAAATATTTCGATGGACGGACGGATCATATTTGGAGTGCCAGGATTTTTGGAGACTTAGCGGCATTGAACGGAGTGTGTTTATTTATGGGCAACCGAAATGTAGGATAAGCGATTTCCAAATAGTTTCTAAATTAGATGAGGCATATTCGGATGGAGAATTTGTTTTGACGGTCGATTTGCATAACGGGTCACAAAAAAAACAGAAGATCAAACTCGGTTATAGATTGCTTGATAATGATAATAAGCTTATCAAGGAAGGGATTCGTAATGTTGAATCTAAAGAGAACGGATGTTCAACTGTAAATTTTTCAACAAGAATAGACAATGTCAGGCAGTGGAATGCGGAACATCCCGAATTGTATACCTTATTAATAAAAACCGAATATGAAAACGGGGATATCGGGGAGGTTATTCCGGTGAAAGTAGGTTTTAGATCGGTAGAGATCAAGAACGGGTTATTGTTGGTAAACGGAGAGCGTATTACTTTGAAAGGGGTAAATACACATGAGCATAACCCTGTAACAGGTCATGTTGTAGATGAAAAGTTGATATTGAAAGATATACGTCTTTGGAAAGAGAATAACATAAATGCTGTCCGGTTAAGTCATTATCCGAGGGGGGATATTTTTTATGAAATGTGTGATTTATATGGAATTTATGTGGTTGATGAAGCCAATATTGAGTCTCACGGAATGTATTACGGAAAATATTCGCTTGCAAAAAAATCGAACTGGGAGCAAGCTCATGTTTCCCGTTTGGTGCGGATGGTAAAACGGGATAAAAATCATCCGTCGGTAATTATTTGGTCTATGGGGAATGAGGCAGGGAATGGTACGAATTTTTATGCCGGATATCGTGCCGTTAAAAAAAATGATAAAACGAAACGTCCGGTGCAATATGAACGTTCGTATAAAACTCACGATGGAAATGATCTTGATATGGATTGGAATACCGATATCATAGTACCTCAATACCCCTCTCCGAAAGATCTTGAACATATTGGGAAACTTAAAACGGATCGCCCCTATATTCCGAGTGAGTATGCTCATGCAATGGGAAACAGTACCGGAAATTTTCAAGATTATTGGGATGTAATAGAATTATACGATAATTTACAAGGTGGTTTTATTTGGGACTGGGTTGACCAATCACTTCGGAAAATCGGAAAGGACGGGAAGTATTTCTATGCTTACGGTGGAGATTACGGAGAAGGGATGCCTTCCGATAATAGTTTCTTGAACAATGGTATAGTTTTTCCGGACCGTAGTCCGCAACCTGCTTTATTTGAAGTGAAAAAGGTTTACGAATATATAAATTTTAAAGGGCAAGGTATTAATAAAAGTAATGAATTGCGGGTACTGGTGGAGAATCTTTATGATTTTACAAATTTGAGTGCGTTTAATTTTACTGCACGGATAAAATCAGACGGAAAAGTTTTGAAAACAATCTCCGTCAAAAATCCGAATGTTGAGTGTCATACCGGAAAATTAATTCGTATCTCATTGGATGGCGTTGATTTTTTGAAGAATACCGAATATTTTGTGATTTTAAGTGCGACTACAAAAGAGAGGTGGGGACTACTTCCGAAAGGTTTCGAAATTGCTCACGAACAGATAGACCTTGCAAAGAAGTATAGAATTTTAAAGACAAAGATTTGTAACGGTAAGAAACTTAATATTAATGAGAACGGCAATACGATTAAAGTGTTCAATAATGATGTGCAGTTGGTTTTTAATAAAGCTAAGGGGAGGTTGGTTTCTTACAATTATAAAAGCAATCAATTGATTAAACATGGTTATGGACCGAGACCGAATTTTTGGAGGGCGGTAACCGACAATGATTTCGGGAACCATATGGAGATAAAAAATATAGAGTGGAAAAAAGCATCTTTATTTGCCGAAGTTTCCGATATCTCCGTTATAAGAAAATCCTATAATCTTATTCAAGTGAAAATAACATATTGTTTACCCGGAGTAGATACAAATTTTATTAGTGTGTATTCTATTAACGGAGATGGGGTTATAAAGGTGTCAAATACTTTGGAATCTACAAATTACAAAGCCGATATCCCTCGAATAGGAATGAAAATGCAGATTCCGAAAGAGTATGATAATTTTACTTACTTCGGGAGAGGTCCTTGGGAAAATTATAAAGACAGAAATAGTTCGGCATTTATAGATTTGTACAAATCAAGAATAAAGGATCAATATGTACCTTATATTCGTCCTCAGGAAAACGGGAACAAAACTGATGTACGGTGGGCGGCTTTTACAAATGATAAAGGTAACGGTTTGCTTGTGGTCGCCGAGAACAAGAAACAAGGACTCGGTATAACGGCACTGAATATGTTAAATGAAGATTTTGATGCGACATCTGGGCTTAGGTATAATAAAAAACAAAAAATAGATAAAAGGTATGAATCCGAAGAATTATCAATATTAAATAAAAGGAAACATATTTATGATATTTTGGAGCGGGATTTGATTCAGCTAAATATAGATCTTGATCAACGGGGACTTGGAGGTGATGACAGTTGGTATTCCAAACCTCAAGAGAAGTATTTGATAAAAGGTGATAAGATTCATAAGTATAGCTTTATAATTGTTCCCTTTGAAAACGGGACAATTAAAAAATTTATAGATCAAAGCAAAAAATATACAAGTCGATAAAATAAAGAGGCTGATAAAATGGATAAATTAACTATATTTTTAGTTGTGTTTTTAGTGTTTCTCAATGCTTCGGCACAAAATAACAAAAAGCTTGCATTAACACCTCCGATGGGATGGAACAGTTGGAATATGTTTGAAGGTGATATTAATGAAAAGATTGTAAAGGAAATAGCCGATGCATTTGTTAAAACGGGGATGAAAGATGCGGGTTACGTCTATATTATTATTGATGATGTTTGGCAAGGTGGCAGGGATAACAGGAATAGAATAGTACCCGATCCGAAAAAGTTCCCTTCGGGAATTAAATTGTTAGCGGATTATGTCCACGATAAGGGTTTAAAATTCGGAATTTATTCAAATGCTGCGTACTATACTTGCGGAGGGTTTACGGCAAGTTATGGATTCGAAAAAGAGGATGCCGAAACTTTTGCCAAATGGGGTGTAGACTATTTAAAATATGATTATTGTAATGCTCCGAAGGATCAGAAAACAGCTATCAAAAGGTATTTAAGAATGAGCAGTGCTTTGAAAAAATCGGGAAGAGAGATAGTTTTTGCAATTTGTGAGTGGGGGAGGAGAGAACCTTGGATATGGGGGAAGACTGTCGGCGGTAACTTGTGGCGTACTACTTGGGATTCACGTGATATATGGGAAACAAAAAAATATACTGCAGGGCGTGCAGGGATAATGAACATCTTAGATAAACAGATCGGTTTAGAGAAATATTCCGGTCCCGGTGGATGGAATGACCCTGATATGTTGATGGTAGGATTATATGGTAAAGGCAAGTCTTCATCATTGAAGTATAAAAAAGGGTGTTCCGATGTAGAATATAAGAGTCATTTTAGCCTTTGGTGTATGTTGGCCGCACCTTTGATTGTTAATACGGATGTGAGGGATATGAATGAAGCTACAAAGAATATCTTATTAAATAGAGAGATGATTTCTATTGATCAAGATCCTCTTGGGAAGCAAGCGACAAGAATTGTTGATGAAGACGGAATAAATATATTTCTGAAACCTCTGCAAAATGGTGAATGGGCAATTTGTTTTTTAAACCGCTCAAACGGGATAAAATCAATTGATTTTAATTGGGAGTCTTTGACACTTAACAAAAAAGAGAGTGGCTATTCAGATAGTTATAAATCATTAAAAAATTATACTTTACGTGATGTTTGGAAGCATAAAAACATAGGCAATACAAAAAGTAATTTAAAAATTAAAATTATATCTCACGATGTATTGGTATTGAGGCTTATTAGACAAAAATGAAGCATGGAGTTTAATTGAAAAATATAGAGATAAAGAAAACCATATTCGTTGCGATAGTGTTTCTTGTTGTGTTTGGAGGGAGAGGAATCATTGCTCAATCAACCGATATTTTGTGGTATGGACATCCGGCAAATTATTTTGAGGAGAGCTTGGTTCTCGGAAACGGGAAAACAGGTGCCTCTGTCTTCGGAGGAGTTAACTCGGATAAAATATATTTGAATGATGCGACGCTTTGGTCGGGAGAACCTGTAAATGCAAATATGAATCCGAAAGCATATAAAACTATTCCTGCGATAAGAGAAGCTCTAACAAATGGAAACTATAAATTGGCCGATTCCCTTAATCGGAAGGTACAAGGTTCCTATTCGGAGTCTTATTCACCTCTCGGGACAATGTATATGGATTTTAAACATAAAGGTATTCCTCAAAATTATTATAGAGAACTAAATATCGGTAATGCTGTTTCGAAAGTAAAATATAAAGTTGACGGTGTGGATTTTCAAAGGGAATATTTTATATCTCATCCCGATGGAGTTATGGTTATAAAACTCGTCAGCAGTAAAGAACACGCATTGAATTTTTCCATTAGATTTGAAAGCTTATTGAAGTACAAAATTGCTTTTAAAAAAAATATGGTGGTCGTAAGCGGATATGCTCCTTATCATGTCGAACCGAATTATCTCGGAGATGTTCCGAATGCAGTTCTTTTTGATGAGAATAGAGGGACAAGATTTACCGGCCTTATTGCAATAAAAAAATTTGACGGTAAAGTAACAAATACAGGTGAATCGATAAGATTATCGGATGGAAGCGAAGCGGTTATCCTCGTTTCAATTACCACAAGTTTTAATGGATTTGACAAAGATCCGGTTTCAGATGGGAAAAACCATAGAACCGAAGCGTTAAGCAATCTGGCATCAGCTTCAATTAAAACCTACCGAGATCTAAAAAAAACACATATGGACGATTACCGATCTTTTTACAATCGGGTAAAGTTATTTTTGGGCAAAACCGATGCACCTGATCTTCCTACAGATGAACGATTAAAACGTTATTCAAAAGGAAAGGAAGATAAAAATCTTGAAATTTTGTATTTTCAGTTCGGGCGATATTTATTGATATCAAGTTCTCGAACAAAAGGTGTACCCGCAAATTTGCAGGGGATTTGGAACCCTTATATTCGACCACCATGGAGTAGTAATTACACCATTAATATCAATGCGGAAGAGAATTATTGGCTTGCTGAAAATTCCAATCTGTCGGAAATGCATCTTCCCATGTTGGATTTTATAGAAAATATTGCAGTAACGGGAAAAACCACGGCTAAAACTTTTTATGGTGTTAGCGGATGGTCAGCTTGTCATAATTCCGATATCTGGGCAATGAGCAATCCGGTAGGAGATTTCGGTAATGGAGATCCCGCCTGGGCAAATTGGAACATGGGAGGTGTTTGGCTAAGTACCCATTTATGGGAGCACTATTTATTTACTCAAGATGAAGAGTTTCTTAGAAAAAAAGGGTATCCCGTTATGAAGGGTGCGGCACGGTTTTGTTTGGATTGGTTAATTAAAGATAAAGAGGGTAAACTTATAACTTCACCATCCACTTCTCCCGAGAATTATTATGTTTCACCTGAAGGGTATATTGGAGCAACAATGTATGGGGGAACAGCGGATCTTAGCATGGTTAGAGAATGTTTTATGCAAACCGTAAAAGCATCAAAAATATTGAATGTTGATGAGGATTTTCGGACTAAAATAGAGCATGCCATGGATTGCTTGTATCCTTATAAAATCGGAAAAAGGGGAAATTTGCAAGAATGGTATCATGATTGGGAAGATGCATATCCGAGACATCGTCACCAATCACACCTGTTCGGACTTTTTCCGGGGCATCAAATATCACCGGATAAAACACCTGAACTTGCTAATGCGTGCCGTAAGACTTTGGAAATAAAAGGAGATAAAACAACGGGATGGTCAAAGGGATGGAGAATTAATCTTTGGGCGAGACTTTGGGATGGTAACCATTCGTATAAAATGTTTCGTGAACTTTTAAACTATGTTGAACCGGACGGAATGGTGAGAGGTCATAAGAGGATCGGAGGAACTTATCCCAACTTATTTGATGCTCATCCCCCATTTCAAATTGATGGAAATTTCGGTGGTGCGGCAGCAGTTGTAGAAATGTTGATACAATCAAATGAGCATGAAATCAGGTTATTGCCTGCGTTACCGGATGCATGGAAAGATGGATATGTTAGGGGTGTATGTGCCAGAGGTGGTTTTGAAATCTCAATGGAGTGGAAAAATAAAAAGATAATGAAGCTTAGTGTTTTTGCAAGAAAAAAGGGGGAAACGATTTTGATTAGCGGAAATAAAAAAAAGAAAATTTCTCTCGACGAAGAGGAAAAAGTAATAATTGATTGGGAAAATGAATTCAAGGTTCTCAACAATCAATAAAAATAAAAGGGAGAATAATATGAACTATAAATTACTATATGTATTGTCTTTTCTCTCATTCTTTATC
>CAYRAO010000015.1:0-55168 GCA_964422395.1 uncultured Clostridia bacterium | reverse complement strand
TTGTATTATTACTATATCTTTTTTGAACTAATAAATTCTTGTATTCTTTTAATATCGTATTCATTTCGAAAGGCTCAATATATCTCATTTTATATTATATTTCTATTCAAAAAAACATCAAATAGGCTACCGCCGGTGGGGTTGCTTGGCTTTCACGATTTGTGTTCTCCTCCTCACCGTTATTTTTAAACCGGAAAGTTTATGCCGGATTATCAACCTGATCTTTGATCCTTTTCCGGTTCCGATTCGATTAATTAGATTGTAGGAAATCAATGAAAAATTTTCAAGTTATCCTATAAAAAACTTTAATGAAAATTTGTGAATTTGTTATTCCAGCGAAAAAAACTCAAAAAAATAATCAATCGGGTTTTTTCTTTTTCAATTGCTTTTCGGTTACACCCATTTTATATTTACAAAGAATTGATGTCCGGTCGGTATTGGTATATAATCTGTTTTAAAGTTTTTCATGTCTGATTGAAAATAATCAAAAAAGGAGAAATTGATGATCAAACCACACGGTTCCGATACCTTAAACCCGTTATTTGTACAGGATAAAGAAAAAAGAAGGGAACTGCTCAAAGAAGCTATAAACTTACATTCTATTGTTATCAGCTCTCAAGCTGCCGCTAACGCAGTGATGCTGGGAAGCGGATATTTTAACCCTTTAAAAGGATATATGAATAAAGCCGATGCCATCAGTGTTGCAAAAAAAATGTATACGGAAAAAGGTGTTTTCTTTCCTGTTCCGGTATTAAACCTCGTTGATAATACGGATGGAATAAAAGTCGGTGACAGAATAGCACTTAAAGATCCTAATGTTGACGGAAATCCGGTAATTGCCGTTCAAACCGTAGAGTCCATCGAAGAGCTCGCGGATACGGACAAAAAAATGATCGGTAAAAGTGTGTATGGTACAGATGATATTGAACATCCGGGACTTGCCATATGGGAGAGTCTTGGGAACCATGTAATATCCGGTCCTATCGAAGTTTTGAATTTTTCCTATTTTGAAACCGATTTTCCCGAAACATTCAGAACAGCTTATCAGATAAGAGAAGAGATCAAAAAGCTGGGATGGGAAAAAGTGGTCGCATTTCAGACGAGGAACCCTATGCACAGAGCTCACGAGGAGCTTTGCAAAATGGCAAAAGACGGAGTCAACGCAGATGGGATATTAATTCATATGCTTCTTGGAAAACTGAAAAAAGGTGATATTCCTGCTTCTGTCAGAGATGCTGCTATCAGAAAAATGGTCGAATTGTACTTCCCTCCCAACACGGTTCTGATAACAGGTTACGGTTTTGATATGCTTTATGCCGGTCCTAGAGAAGCTGTCCTTCATGCTCTATTCAGACAAAACAGCGGTTGTACACACCTTATTGTAGGACGTGATCATGCAGGAGTCGGATCATATTATGGACCTTTTGACGCACAAAAAATATTTGACGAAGAAGTTCCAAAAGATGCACTCAAAATAAAGATTTTTAAAGCGGATCATACGGCATGGTCAAAGAAACTCAAAAAAGTCATTATGATGAATTCGGTTTCCGATCATACAAAAGAAGATTGGGTGTTCCTATCGGGAACAAAGGTAAGGGAGATGCTTTCAAACGGAGAGAGGCTTCCCGAAGAATTTTCACGACCCGAGGTGGCAGAAATACTCGGAAAATTTTATAGATCGGAGACGACCTAAATATTCTTCTTTATTTTAGACCAGCTATCTCTTAATGAGATTGTTCTGTTAAATACGGGTTTGTCATCGGTTGATAGTTTTTCATCAAAACAGAAATAACCTTTACGGAGAAACTGAAAATATTCACCCCGCTTAGCATTTTTTAAAGAAGGTTCCCCCAATGCTCCGTTTAATATAATTAAAGAATCGGGATTGATAAGGTCTTGAAGTTCTTTTTCACTGCCGCCGGGATTTTCTTCGGTAAATAACCTGTCATACAGACGTATTTCTATTTTAACCGCATGTTTTACCGATACCCAATGTGAAGTTCCTTTTACTCTCCTTCCATCCTCAGACCATCCCCCCCTTGTTTTCGGGTCATATGTACATCTTATTTCTAAAATTTCTCCACTATTTTCATCTTTGATAACATCCGTACAAGTAATGTAATAGGCATGTTTTAGTCTGATCTCTTTGCCGGGAGAAAGTCTGAAAAACTTCTTCGGAGGATCTTCTTTAAAATCATCTCTCTCAATAAAAATTTCGCGTGCAAACGGAATCATCCTTGTTCCTGCATTGGGGTCTTCGGGATTGTTTACCGCTTCCAACTCTTCAACTTTATTTTCAGGATAATTTTCAATTACAACCTTGAGAGGATCAAGAACCGCCATTACCCTTTTTGCTCTCCGGTTAAGATCTTCCCTTACACAGTGTTCAAGCAATGCGATATCTACAGTGCTATCTCGTTTGGCAACACCGATTCTATTTGAAAAATCTCTGATCGATTCGGGAGTATAACCTCTTCTCCTCAATCCTGAAACCGTCGGCATTCTGGGATCATCCCATCCCAAAACAAGTCCGCTTTCCACAAGTTTCAGCAATTTTCTTTTAGACATTATAGTATAACTTAGATTCAAACGGGCAAATTCAATTTGTCGAGGAGCAAAAATCTCAAGCTCTTTAATAAACCAGTTATAAAGAGGTCTGTGATCCTCAAATTCCAAAGTGCATAGAGAATGGGTAATCCCCTCAATAGAATCCGATTGACCGTGGGCAAAATCATACATCGGATAGATTACCCATTTATCACCGGTTTTGTGATGAGTCATCTTGAGGATACGATAGATAATCGGATCTCGCATATTCAAATTTCCGGATTCCATATCAATTTTAGCCCTCAATACGTGTGTACCTTCATCAAATTCACCGTTTTTCATCTTTTCAAATAACTCAAGATTTTCTTCAACCGACCTGTTTCGATAAGGGCTTTCTATTCCGGTCTCGGTAAGTGTTCCTCTATATTCTCGAATTTGATCCGGTGTAAGTTCGCAAACATATGCTTTACCTTTTTTTATTAATTTTAAAGCATATTCGTAAAGGGTATCATAATAATCGGATGCATAGTAGAGACGGTCGCCCCAGTCAAACCCGAGCCATTTGACATCTTCTTTAATGGAATCGACATATTCAACATCTTCTTTGCCCGGATTGGTATCATCAAACCTCAAATTACATATACCGTTGTATTTTTCCGCTATCCCGAAATTTAAACATATTGATTTTGCATGTCCTATGTGGATATATCCATTCGGTTCGGGTGGAAATCTCGTTACAATCTTTCCGTTGTTTTTGCCGTTCTTTAATTCTTCCTCAACAATTGCTTCAATAAAATTTAAACCGGAACTCCTCTTTTCCTCCATATTGTTATCTCCAATAAAACTAAATTATATCACAGAAGTATTGGCAATATTCCTGAAGAGTTTTTCTATCCGAGTAAAAATGTCGATATGAAGGGGAGATAAGTGATAAGGAGAACGGCTACGATCTGAATAATAAAAAACGGTATGACATATTTGTATATTTTTGCGACAGGTTCCTCAAATCTGTAAGAAGATAAAAATAGGTTTAATCCGATTGGCGGAGTAAGATATCCGAGCTCCATATTTGCAAGAAAGATTATCCCGAGATGTACAGGATGAATACCGAAGAGGTTACCCAATGGAATTATGAGAGGAACCACAACCATAATTGCTGAAAATATGTCCATGAACATTCCGGTTACAAGCAATGCAAGGTTTAGAAAAAGGAGAAATACGAATTTGGAAGAGATATTCAGTTGTACCCATTCCGTAAGCTTCATAGGAATTTCCGCATCAACAATAAAATATGAAAGTCCTTTGGCACAGGCAAGTATCATCAAAACTCCACCGATTATGGGAATTGACTTGAGGACCACATTTGAGAGATCTTTTATCTTAAGGTCTCTTTTGATAAAAACTTCAACAATTAGGGAATATATGACGGCAATTCCCGCACTTTCAACAAGTGTTGTAAGACCTCCGAAATATGACACAAGTATAATTAAAGGGAGAAGTATCTCCCATATTGATTCCTTAAATGCCGCAAAAGCCGGTTTAATATTAAACGGTTCCCTGGCTACATTATGCTTCTTGGCATAATAGACACTGTATATGATAATTGAGGCAATCATAATAAATCCGGGTATTATTCCTCCGAGAAACATATCCTTGATGCTTACTTGAGCGGTAACACCGTAAATTATGATAGGGAGACTCGGGGGGAAAAGTAACCCGATACTTCCCGAAGAGGTCAACAGACCGACACTGAAGTCCTTTTTATACTTCCCTTTGATAAGTACATACGATAACAATGCTCCCAGTGCAAGAATCGTAACTCCCGAAGCACCGGTAAACGTAGTGAAAAAACTACTCACAAGAACAGCCATCACTGCAAGACCACCCGGAATCCACGAAAACAGTGACCGGAACAACTTCACAAGCCTCTCTCCCGCTTTGCTTTCGGAAAGGATAAAACCGGTAAGTGTAAAGAGGGGAATGGCTGGGATTGAATTACTTATCAACATTGAATAGGCTTCGTTAGGAATAATCTCAAGAGGTTCTCCGACACCTGCAAAAAGCATATATCCGATACCACCTATTATCACATATATAGGCAAACCGAATACCGCAAGTGTAAGTAAAACCAGTATCATAGGGAGCGAGATAAAGATACCGAGATTTTGAGAAAAATTCAAAACCGCATTAAAAAAATCGGGTGGATTTGTCAAAATTGAGTTAAAAAAGGTTGATATTTGACCCAACGATAACAGTGTCCCCAATATAAACCCCGTTGTTACTACAAAAAATCTGTTCCCTTTTTTCAAATCTTCAGGGAGAACTCTCGTTGCCATAACAATAAAACCGATAAACATTACCAGAGAAATTAACCGGAGTGGAATAAAACCTATTTTTTGAGATGCATCAAACGCCGTAAAAGTAAAAGACAAAGAACTAAGGGCAAGAGCGGTGGTTACTGAAGAAGCCGCAATCGCAACTCCGATCTTCGTCCATTTGGCAAAAGGTTCTTTTAAACGGATATTAAAAGAGAGGGATAGATGTTTCCCCTCCCTTGATGTAATCATTCCGCCGATAAATGTTACGACAAGGACAAGGTGGTGAGAATAATGGTATAGCCCTTCAATTCCCGTATGGAATAATTTTCTGACAACAACTTCCGTAAACGGGAGAAAAGCTAATAAGAAAACCGAAATGTATGCAAAGGCATTTTCTGTTTTTCTAAAAATAGAGGTGGTTTTATTCGGCATTTTTTTTCTGCCTGATATCGTTAATATATCCCTTTACTTTGTTGTAAATTTCCTGTGAAAAAATATTATTTATCAACGAATCCATCCCTTTCTTCATAGCTTCTCTCCACTTAACAATTCCTCCGTTTGGGAGAGGATTTATTTTTAACCCATGTTTTTGCATGATTTTTACTGCATTCTTTTCGAGAGATTTTGTTTTTATTTGAAGTTTTTTTGAAATTTTTTGTGCCACATTCATAAACTCTTCCCTATATTTTTCAGGAATTCTCTTCCAGATTCTGTTAGATAAAACAATTCCTCCGTAAATAGGAGCTATTTTCAGAGAGAGCATATTCGGTGCAAGTGGAAAATATTGACCAGAAGCCGTAACAAGAGGCGGTAGATAAAAAGCATTTACCATTCCACTTTGCAACCCCATCATCAGATCACTTATATCGTTGGGAATCACCTGATAACCGGATTTTTTCCAAACTTGTTCAAGTTCGGGTTCTCCCGTGGCAAAAGAGAGTTTGTGCTTTTTCAAATCATCAGGATACTCTACTTTATCTTTTGAGAAAAAATGAATCCATCCCGCCATGGACCATATGATAACTTTATAACCCTTCTTCTCTATCCCCTTTTCAAAAAAAGGCTCCATCTTTCTGATAACATACTGAAATTCTTCGTCGGAAGCAAAAATAAACGGAACATTTAAAACATAATAATCTGAATATATTTTTGTGAGTCCTCTGTTTGTGAAAACAGCACCGCCCAAAGTTCCCACTTTCATTTTCCTGATCATATCATCTTCACTTCCGGCTATTCCTCCGGGGTAAACCTTCACCTTCACCTGACCGTTGGAAATAGCTTTCCATTCTCTTCCTAATTCTCTCAAAGCTTTATCCCATGGAGATTTTGCAGGTGCAATACTTCCGATTTTCACAGTTACTGAAGCCAGGGGTTGTACTATTAGCAATACCACTATCAATATAAATATTTTTTTTGTTCTCATCTTATTCCTCCTTTCCTGTTTCGGAAAGATTATCTTTGTCTGTTACGAGAAAAAGATCTTCTTCGTTCTCAAGATACCATTTTGCCTTTTGTTTATTAATTATATTTACGAGTCTGCTTTTCGGATTTGTCTCCACATCAAACTCCGTTGCTTTTTTTAAAAGTTTTCTGAATTCCTTAAGATTTTGAGTTTTGACGGAAACAGAAGTTGCAAGTGAAACGTAAGGAGCAATCAATTTCCCCTTTGAGCATTCAATTGACTTCCTAAAGTGTTCTCTTGCTTTTTCGTTACTCCCTCCCATATATTCAGGCAGAGAACCGTAGTATGATATATAAAAATCGTGTACGGAACTCTTCTCAAAATCGGGATCGACTTTCAAGACAAGATCCATCAAGCCCGCTGCTCTCGGCAAGGTTATTCCCAGCTCCATATCAAAAGGATCTATAGAGAAAGCCCCGACCCAGCCTGCTGCACTCCAATAAAGAAAAGGAGCATCTTTTTTAACCATTATTTTTTCAATCTTTTTAAAATCTTTTTTTTTAAGTAAATCCATAAAACCCGGATACCTTCTCTCCATTCCCCTTAAAATTATGTCTCTACCTCTCAAGTAAAGATTTTTTGCTCTCGCCATCAGATGTTCCTGCTTGATATAATCTTCTTCTTTCATCATTGATGCGGGGGTGTGTAAAAAAGCGTTTGCATACATTATATACATACTTCCGGTTGTGACAACAAGACCCGAATGATCCGGAACAGACATCATTATAGATTCATAAAATTTTATTGCAAAGGGGAGTGCATCCCCAATAAATTCAGGATCATTATCACTTGTAAAAACCGTACCGCTCCCGTTTCCGGCAAGCATATCAGCCACTTTGTTCATAGCCATCTTATTTATCGAGCATCCTGTAGATATGATAACCGTTACCAGAATCAAGCTCATTATTTTTATATAATATTTGATCACGCTTTCCTCCTTTCAAATCCTACGCAGATTATAATACAAACCTCCGATTAAACAAACCTCCTCTTGTTTATGTTTACCTGAAACGAAAGGTATTATTTAAATTTAACGGAAACGGAAACTTTTAAAATTAGTTTACGTTATAAACACTATAATAAGTTTGTATTTGAAGCAAATGCATTTAGTTAAGGAGTTGTACTATGAAAAAAGTATTTACATTTTCTGTTATCCTCTTGTCTTTACTCTATTTTAATAACTGTTCCGGCAATAATGTGCAAAGCAGTGAAAAAAAAGCACCGAAGGTGAAATCGGATAAATTAAAGGAGGGTGATTCAAAGGAAAAGGGAAATGATGACAAAAAAGAGACTGATACTATTCCGGTATCAATTAAAGTTCCCGAAAGAGGTGATATAAACTCATTTCTCCTTTTTTCAAGTAACATAGACACTGATAAATTGGTCAAAATATATCCTATGACTTCCGGAATAATTGAACGTATTAACTTTGATGAGGGTGACAGAATAAAAAAGGGTACTGTACTTGCTGTCCTTGATGATAGAGAGGCTTCAATAAATGAAAAGAAAGCCAAAATAACTTTTCTTCAGCAAAAAGCCAAGTTTAACCGGCAAAAAGAGATCTATAAAAAAGAACTTATCAGCAAAGAAGCGTATGAGAGACTCCAATTTGATCTTGAACAGAGTCGCCTTGATTGGGAACAGAAAAAACTTCTGCTCTCATACACTAGAATTACTTCACCGATATCCGGGCTTGTTTCAAAAAGGCATGTTAAAGCCGGCAATAGAGTTAACATGAATGAACTTGCCTTCACGGTTGTTTATACAAGAGAAAAAATAGCCGTTGTAAATATACCGGAACAAGAAAAAAAGCAAATATTTGTTAAACAAAAAGCAATAATAACTGCCGATGACACAGTACTCAACGGTTATGTCAAATTAATTTCTCCCGCAATTGATCCCGATTCAGGAACATTTAAAACCACAATCGAGGTTAAGGACGTCGATAATTTAATGGTAATAGGACAATTTGTAAATGTTAAAATAATAAAAAAAGTTCATAAGAATGTAATATTGGTCACAAAGGATATTCTTATGTTCGAGGGAGACAAAATTTTTGTCTTTATTGTTACCAAAGAGAAAAAAGCATTAAAAAAAGAGGTAAAAATCGGATTTGACGATGGAAGTAAGGTTGAGATCGTTTCTGGGATTAAGGAAACCGACCGTTTGGTTTCCGCCGGTAAAAGTTCCCTGAAAAATGAATCCAAAGTAAAAATAATAAAACCGATCATTTAAAGCAGGCTAACCAATGAAAGTTAAATCGAGATTTGAATTTACAACAAAAAAGCCGGTTGCGATTATTATGATTGCTCTCGGTATAGCTGTTTTCGGTTTTGTAAGTCTCAAAAGACTAAGTTGGGATCTTATGCCGGAAATATCTTATCCCGCTTTTACAATCAGAACCGAATATCCGGGGGCAGCTCCGGAAGAAGTAGAAAACATCGTTTCAAGACCGCTTGAAGAACAGTTGGGATTAATAAAAAATCTGACCTCCGTTACCTCGGTTTCCAGACCCGAACAATCCGACATAATTCTTGAATTCACATGGGATGTTAATCTTGACAGAGCCGCCCAGGAGATAAGAGAAAAAATTGATCAAACATATCTTGATAAAGCGGTTGAGAGACCAATGATCCTTAGGTATGATCCTTCTCTTGATCCGGTCTTAAGAATAGGGATTGTCAGTGATATGGAACCGATTGACCTGAGAGAAATCGTTGAAGAAGAAATTGCTCGTGAACTTGAATCCATACCCGGTGTTGCAGCTGCAAGAATTAAAGGGGGACTTGAGAAAGAGATACTTATAAAAATAGATGAAAATAGACTTGTAGCTACCCGCATAACATTTAATGACGTAACAAGACGTCTCTCTCAGGAGAATATTAATCTTGCAGGTGGGAATATCAAAGAGGGTGAAACCGAGTATATTGTCAGAACACTCAATGAATTTCATTCCATCGGAGAGATCGGCAACATCATTATTGTGAAAAAGGGTGATGTAAATATCCGATTAAAAGATATAGCTGATATTTCTCATAGTCACAAAGAGAGAAAAGTGATAACACGGGTGAACAAAAAAGAGAGTATTGAGATAAATATTTTCAAAGAAGCAGATGCCAATATTGTCGCAGTCAGCAAGATGGTTAAAGATAGATTGTTCGGAACTCTTGAGCAGCGTGATTTTGTTAAAAAAATGGGAAAAAAAGGGGGAAATAAAGAGAAAACATTTAGAGAGAAACTTCATGAGAAGAATATGACATCCTTCATATCATATAGTCTACCCAAAAGTATTTCATATAATATCCTTACGGATCAGTCGGTATTTATCGAAAATTCAATAAATGAGGTAAAAAATACCGCAATACTCGGTGGAATTCTTGCAATAATTATCCTTTATCTATTTCTTCAAAATTTCTCAACTACCCTAATAGTCGCAGTCTCTATCCCGCTGTCGGTTATAGCAACATTTGCCCCTTTAAGCATGTTCAAAGTCAGCCTGAATATAATGTCTCTCGGTGGACTTGCCCTCGGAATAGGGATGCTGGTTGATAATTCCATTGTTGTAATGGAGAGTATTTTCAGATGCAGAGAAGAGGGTGATGATTGGATTAATTCTTCCGTAAGGGGTGTCTCGGAGGTCGGAGGAGCTGTTATTGCATCAACTTTAACAACAATTGCAGTATTTTTCCCGATTGTTTTCGTTGAGGGAATTGCCGGACAGATATTCGGTGATCTTTCCCTTGCAGTGGTTTTTTCACTTCTTGCATCTCTTATGGTATCTCTCTTCTTCATACCGATGCTTGCCTCGAGAAAATTTGGAGAAAAAAAGATAGTTTCGACATCGGGATTCAAATTTAAATTTGAATCCCAAAAAAACGTTAAAAATTGGTTCTTGATATTTGTCCAAACCGGATTTTATTTTGCTTCACTTATATTTAATTTGATCACAATATTCATAATCCAACTGTTATCCCTGATATCCATACTTATATATCCTATTCTTGCCTTATCCGATAAAATTTTCAAAACAAATCTAAAAGATATTGTTTCAAAAATATCCGATGTAGGAGAGAAAAAACTATCCAACGGAAAAATTCTTTGGGATAACTATTTTACAAATACACCTCTTAAAGCATTTATAGGTTCCATGAAAGAGAGGTATCCATGGATAAAAAGTTCATTCGGATCATTTTCAAGTTCCTTGGCAAGTAAGAAAAATATCTTTGTTAAAATGTTGATTTTTATCCCGATTTTAATAAAGCTTGTAATATGGGATCTTCTTTTTTCTTACTTATACTATATTCTAAGGTTTCTCATTAATTCGTTCTTATTACTGTTTGCACGGCTCATATCTACATTTTTAGGGATTTTTATAGTTGTTGCAAAAGGATTGTTTATAATCCTCATGACATTTTTTACTCCGATAATCAAATTCGTAAGTATTATATTCGGCAAATTTATAGGGTCGGTAAATAAGAATTATCCCAGACTACTTGATTTTTCATTGAAAAACGATAAAAGTATAATTATCTCAATTATTATTGTTTTTCTTATTACAATCCTAATAATTTTCCCAAGAATCGGAAAAGAACTGATACCCGAAGTTCATCAAGGGACAATTTATGTGAATCTAACGTTTCCTGTCGGCACTCCGGTTGAAAAGAGTGATAAGATACTTCAACACATTACTACTCGGATATCGGAAATTCCCCTTACAAATAAAATAAGTTATTTTGCCGGTACCACAAAGGATGAACTGAGCGAAAAAGATGTAGGGGAACATATTGGCAAGATTACTGTAAACATTAAAAAATCGGGAAATATTCAATCTGCCGAAGAGAGTGTACTTAAAAATATCAGGACGGTTTTAAGAAATTATTCCGATGTAAATTTTAATATTTCAAGACCGGCTCTATTTACCATAAAACCTCCTATAGAACTTATCATAAAGGGATTTAATCTCGAAGAATTAAGGAGAGTCAGTAAGGAGTTATTTACGAAAATATCCGAAATTGACGGACTTAAAGATGTTGAAACGAGTATAAAATCGGGATTTCCCGAGCTTGTAATTGAATTTGACAGAAGAAAACTTGCTCATTTCGGAATGAATGCTTTTGATGTTGCAAATCTCATTAAAAATAAAATTGAAGGGTTTGTTGCAACAAAGTATAAGGAAAAAGATAGAAGGATTGACGTAAGGGTCTTCCTAAAAGATGAACAGCGAACAAAGGCTAAGAACATACAAAATCTCATTATAAATCCAGGGGGAAAAATTCCTATTAAATTAAACAGTGTTGCTAATGTAAAAGTGTTAACCGGACCCAATGAGATCAGAAGAGTAAATCAAGAACGCTCGGCAATAATTTCCGCAAACATTTCAGATATCAGTCTTACCGAAGCGGCAAAGAGGATCTATACAGAAGTTGAAAGTTATCCTATGCCTCCGGATTTTACATACGACCTGTCCGGTCAGAACGAAGAGATGAAAACGTCTTCAAAAAGTATGACCCTTGCAATGGCACTTGCTATTTTTCTTGTCTATATCGTAATGGCATCTCAGTTTGAATCGTTTTTACATCCGTTTTTAATATTATTTACAATCCCAATGGCTCTTATCGGAGTTTTATTTACTTTGTTTGTTTTAAAAATTCCAATAGGTATTACGGTTTATATCGGTATGATCACTCTTGTGGGTATAGTAGTAAACAATGCAATTGTTCTCATAGATTATATAAATATTTTGAGGAAAAGAGGAATAAAAAAAATAGAAGCAATAAAACAAGCGGGAATGGTAAGATTAAGACCTATTTTAATTACTACATCAACTACCGTTCTCGGACTTTTACCAATGGCAATCGGTCTCGGAGAAGGTACTGAGATTAGGACACCGATGGCAATATCAATCATTGCAGGACTTGTCAGTGCAACATTTCTTACACTAATCCTCATTCCTATTGTTTATAATAAATTTAGTAAATAAAATGACAGATTTCAAAATCAAGGAAAGAATGTTATCGAAATTTTCGATAAACAGACCGGTGACGGTCACAATGATCCTTATCGCAGTTCTCGTTATCGGATTTGTAGCATATTCAAAGATAAAATTGGACTTTTTCCCTTCCGGATTTAACCCGCCTTTTCTCGGTGTTTGGGTCCCTTATCCCGATTCAAACCCGAAAGAAGTTGAGGAACAAATCGTAAAACCCCTCGAAGGTGAATTCAAAACGGTAAAAAATTTAAAACGCTTATTTAGCAATTCACAATCAAGAGGAGTATGGTTCTGGTTAGAGTTTGCTCAAGGTACAAATATGGATCTTGCTTATTCGCAAGTGACCGACAGGGTGGAGAGAGGTCGCTCGCTTATACCGAAAGAGATTGAGTACATACACATCAGAAGATTTAGGGATACCGATGAACCTATAATTTATATGGGGATATCTTACGATAAAAGAGTAGGTGATCCGTTCTATGTCACCGATAAGTTTATTAAACAAGCAATTGATGGCATAAAAGGTGTCGCAAATGTTGAATTGTATGGAATGCGTGAAAAATATATTCAGATAATAGTAAATTCCGACAAAGTAAGAACCCACAATATAAACCTTTATACTCTTATGCAAAAACTCATGAAGGAAAATTTCTCCATTTCAAGCGGTTATGTATATGACGGAGAAAAAAAATTTTTACTCAGAAGTACTGCTAAATTTAAAACACTCGGCGATATACAAAATATTGAAATTAGAAAAGGTGTGAAATTGAGTAATATTGCGGATATTCGTTATGATTTTGAGGAAGAGAAAAAAAGTATAATGCGTGTTGACGGCAATGTTGCCGCAAGTATAGCTGTTTACAAAGAGAGTGAAGCCAACACAGTTGAAGTTTGTTCAAACATTATTAATAAACTGAACAAACAATTCGGTACAAGACCTGAACTTGAAGGGATGGATTTTTTTGTCTTCTGGAATCAGGGGAAAGTAATAACAAATTCGATAGATAATGTTAAAACAACTATGATGTGGGGCGGAATATTTGCTTTTTTTGTCCTTTATTTGTTTTTAAGAGAGAAAAAAATCACATTAATGCTTACTCTTGCAATCCCCTTGTCTCTTCTCGTTTCCATGATGGTTATCTACTCAATCGGATGGACACTGAACAGTTTTACAATGATGGGATTAATGATATCCATTGGACTTGTAGTTGATAATGCCATAGTGATAACGGAAAATATTTATAGATTTAACGGGCTTGGATATAGCTTGAGGGAATCTGCAGTATTGGGATCATCTGAAGTTGGATTGGCTATTTTGATGGCAACTCTTACTACGATTGTTGTCTTTGTTCCGTTGATGGTAATGGGTGGTGATTCTCAAATGGCTTTTTTCCTGACCAGGATAGGATCACCGGTAATATTTGCACTTTCCGCAAGTTTATTTATTGCCCTGATCTTTATTCCCCTTGCTTCGACTAAGGCAATCTCGAAAAAATCTTCAATAATTCATGCCAGTCATAGCAAAGTAACTCAAGCATACCAAAATATGATGGTCAAAGTCCTCAAGCATAGATTTGATTTTTTAATTCTGATTGTCTTCATTATAATCAGTCAGGTTATTCCACAAAACAACATGAAAACTTCCGATTCCGCTCAAGGAGGTCCTAGGGATGCCAGATTAATCTGTAATTTCCCGTCAAATTATAATGTTCAAAGAGTTGATAAAACCCTTAAATATATTATTGACGGACTAATGAAGAAAGAGAAGGAATATCACATTGATCATATCTCTACAAGAGCAAATAGTTTTTTCGGAATGGTGGAAATATATTTAAAACCCGACAAAAACAGGCAATGGTATCAGGTCATATTTTCAAAGATCAAAACAATATTCGGTTTAGACTCATATAAAAGACTTACAAGAGAAGAGTTAACGGAAGATATAAAAAAGAATCTTCCGGTCATACCTGGTGTGAAAATCAGAACATCTTGGCGTGAAAATAGCGGAGGTGACAAGGGCTATGTCTCTTTTACTCTCAGAGGATATGATACTTCTGTTCTGGAAATTCTTGCAGATGATTTGGGAAAGCAGATAAAACTTGTCAAAGGTGTTCTAAGCGTTGAAAGTGATTCGGAAACAGGAAATGATGAAATTCATATTACTGTAGATAGAGATAAAGCGTTCAATGTCGGAGTCAATCCCAACTATATAGGTCAACTCATTGCTTTTAATCTTAGAAGAAGGAAGATATCCAATTATCAGACACCGAACAAGGAGATTCCGATTTATGTTAAATCCGATCCCAAAAATGGAAATTCCATTGCAAAACTTAAAAGTACATTTATCAAGACAGATTCGGGAGCGGAAACATTCCTCGGTTCGATATCCAATTTAACTTTTCACAAGAGTCAGGGTAATATCAGAAGAGAAAATGGAAAATCCTTTATGGAACTAAAAATATATATAGGTGATATTGATATGAAAAAATTGAGTTCAAGGATCACCAAAATATTAAGAAAGTATAAATTTCCCACCGGCTATTATTTCGAAGAGGGGGGAAGAGGAAGAAGATTCAGAGACCAAAATTCCGATCTTTCAATTGCTTTAATATTTTCCATTGTGCTGGTTTTTCTTATCATGGGTGTTCTTTTTGAATCTTTTATTCTCCCTTTATCGGTATTGATAGCAATTCCGGCTGCTTTTGTAGGTTCCTACTGGCTTATGTACATTACCGGAACAACATTTGATATAATGGCTCAAATCGGACTTATCGTGTTAATCGGAGTGGTTGTTAATAATGCAATAGTGTTTATCGACCTTATAAATCAATACAGGAAATCGGATATGCAGAGAGAGCAGGCAATTCTTGTCGCAGGAGTTAACAGATTGAGACCGATACTAATGACCGCTCTCACAACAATTTTCGGATTATTACCGATGGCAATCGGAAAAACGGGGATTGTCGGAATCCCATACGCACCCATGGGGATAACACTTATCGGGGGGCTCGTATCGTCAACTTTCTTGACGCTTTTTGCGGTACCGATTTTTTATACTTACTTTGACGACCTTAGAATTTTTTTTGGTAAATTCATTAAAAAGTTTTGATTCTCATAACATATATCCGATTCGAATTCCTACAACCACATCGGTAGTTTCCTTGCTTTCCCCCCCTTTTTATCTTTTTTTCGGATTTCGGTTTGTACGGCAATCCGTCACTAAGCCATCTTGGAGATATTTCCATATATGTTTAGCGTTATACCATTAATTTTATCGCAAACATAATAAGAAAAAAATAATATTATTTGAATTCACTAAAAAACTCATTCATAATATATTTTAGAGGGGGCTATGAAAAAAGGCAAGATTTTAAAATTAATTTTGTTTATCGTTATAGTAATTTTTTCCTTTTGCGAATGCAAGACATCCGGTAGTTCTTCTCCTACCGGAAAATTGATTTCTAATTCGGATTGTTTAAAATCGACATCAAACGGCAACAATTTAACAACGTCAAGCAATGATCCCGCTTATGAGATCATAAGTTATAAATATGACGGGAACGTTTTAAAGATAACTCATCAGAATGCTGCCTTTAACTGTTGCCCGGGTAAGATTGGCGGGAAAACCATAATAGAAAGTAAGAAAATACTTATCAACGAAAAAGAGAGTAAATCCGAATGTTGTTGCACATGCTTATATCGGTTGAATTACGAAATTACCGAATTAATCCCCGATAATTATACTCTAATTATTTTTTCAAATTATATCCCTAATAAAAATCACACTCTTATATGTAACATTGATCTGATTAACAACAAACAAGGTGTTTTTAAATTTTCCAGAAACTCATACCCGTGGATTTAACAATTTTCACGATTATGATATGAATAAGTGTGGAATAATTGATAAAAAGATTGAAAACCTGCATTTGATCTGCTATAATTATAGCCGAGGCTATAATCGGTTGCGTTAAAATTAAGGAGTAAATAATGATTCACAAAAGAAAACATGCAATGGGAGAAGGGGGGAATTGTATCTGCCCGAAATGCGGGAAAACCGTGTTGCATGAATCGGGAACTCCGTGTATTGAGACCAAGTGTCCAAAGTGCAGCACAAAAATGTTAAGGGAAAATTCGGATCATCATAAAGCACTATTAAATAAATAGGGGGATATCGGCAATGAAAATAGCAATTCCAAGTAACGACAAAGAAACTATTTCAAGTCATTTCGGACGAACGAAAGGATTTATGATTTGCAAAATAGAAAACGGTAAAATTGTTAAAAAAGAATACAAAGAAAATACTTTTACCGGACATGCACACGGTTCACATCACGATGAAGAACATGAACATGGGAATCACAGCCATAACGGAATTTTTGATGCAATAGGTGATTGTACCGCAGTAATTGCGGGTGGGATGGGACAACGCCTTTATAACGATTTTGAAAACAGAAATATACAAATCTTTGTAACCAGAGAGATAAATATTGATAAAGCACTGCAATTGTATATAGACGGCAAACTGGATAATAACTCCGATAAATGTTGTAGTCATTGATAAATAGGCGCTAATTTCTTAAAAAAGAATTCCCTTTTTCTCTTCTTGTTAAAAATTTTTTAATACGCTATTCTCTTTACAAGCCGAGCGGAAGAATTTATGAACTTTGATATTAATTTTGTTTCAATAAAGAGAGGAATATAAATGAAAATCTTAAAAATTTATCAAGTTTTACAAAAATTATTTAATGAGCCGGGAAGATTTTTATTCGTACTTTTAATACCATCGTTAATTGTATTGAGCTTTTGTAAAAAAATTGACGATAAAGGCGGACATGAGGAATATAAAGACGGAATTAAAACAATTTATAATCCTGCTACCCCTTTAAATGGAAAAATAACTCTAAAATTAAAAAAACTTTTCACGATTAATGCCACGGAAGTTGATGATAAGAACCCACCCGGTTTTGGAAGTTTCGACAAAGATAAGAACGGATGTATATACATAAACGATTATAGAAACAGCAAAATATTAAAATTTGACCGTCAAGGAAAATTCCTGTTAAGCTTCGGAAGAAAAGGGGAGGGACCGGGAGAATTTTCGTTTATCAAAAATTTTAAAGTATTTGAGGATAAAGTAATCGTATGGGGTGGAAGAAAATTTTCTACCTTTGATATCGACGGCAAATTCATTGAAGAAAAGAAAGTAAAAAAATACTATTATCCTGTTGTGATTGCAGGGGAAAAACAATTTATCGTAATTTTTAATAAAGAGACGGAAGATAAAAAATCCCGTTTTAGAGTTAGAATTAACGCATTGATTGATAGTGATGAAAATGTCCTTACAACTTTGTTCAAAGCCAAAGATTCCGGAAGCACTACAATTAAAAAAAAGGATTTTGTTTTTTCATTTTATTCACCTCGCATTACAAAAGATATAAAAACAGCTTACAATGTAAACAAGAAACTTATCTACATCAATCTTTCAAATGAATACAAAATATTCGTAAAAAAACTTGATGGAAAATTAAAATACATAATTGAGAGAAAATTTAAAAAGATCGAAATTAATGATGATGATAAGAAAAAAATAGTTAAAGATTTCCAGCACATAAATGATTGGCAGAAAAAAATCATAGGGAAAAATCTTCCTCCGAAATTTTGTGTAATATCGGGAATAAAGAGCCTCCCCGAAAATTATCTCCTCATTTCCGTGATTAAAGGAAGTACTGCTAAAGAATTGGATATCTTCGACAATAACGGAAGATTTATATACATGTTAGAGTATCCTGAGAACATTTCATTTTATTCATCAAGATTTGTCGGAAAAAAACTATTTGTAATCTCCGAAGGATCGGAAAGTGACAGCTATATTGAATATGAGATAATAAACTATAACAAAATTTTCAAAAGATAGCATATGATTCGCGGAATTAACTTGCTATTAAAGCAAGTGTATACAGGAAAACAATTGTATACTTACAACAATTGATTTGGTTTAATATTGAAAATTGGTAGCGGGGGTAGGATTTGAACCTACGACCTTTGGGTTATGAGCCCAACGAGCTACCAGACTGCTCCACCCCGCGATTCTTGGAGCAGTATATATTATTTGCAAATTTTTGTCAAATTTCAAATGGATTATTTGAAGAATAATTCCGTTAATTTCGAACTTTTTTAATTCGCTTTTTTTTACCTATTCTTGGTTTTTTTACTTTTTCGATCTTCTCCGGTAATTTTTCAAACCCTTCACCGTAAACCTGATGAATATCTTGAATTATGACAAAGGATTTTTTATCAACCTTACCGATAATTCTCCTTATATCGGGAATATTCTTTTTAGGAAGTACCGAAGTCAACATATACCTCTCTTTGTCGGTATATCCGCCCACTCCTTTAAAAATAGTGAGCCCACGACTAAGTTTGGTGAAAATAGCTTTTTTCATTTTATCGGGAAAATCCGTAACGATCATAATCCTCTGATTTGCTCGCAATCCGTTCAAAACCATATCTATGACCTTAATTTCAATATATATGAATATCATGGAATACATTAGGTTCTTTATAGGAATAAATATTGCGGCAGCAGAACTTAAAACAAATATATCAATTACAATAAGAGTCCTTCCCATTGAGATCTTCCTTAACTTCCACAGTATCTGACCGATCGCATCAGCTCCTCCCGTTGATGCGCCGGAAAAGTAAATCAGTCCCAAACCCAATCCGACTGAAGCTCCGCCATAAAATGCCGCGAGCAGAACATCACCGCTCTCAAGATTAAGATTCACCTTTAAAACCGAAAAAAGATCAATAAGAACGTTCATTAAGATAGCCGCATATATGGATTTTGCACCGAATCGTTTCCCCAAAATCCTGAATGCGAAAATAAATACAATTCCGGTAATCACAAGAGACGATAATCCGACGATCGGTAATCCGGTAATATGCTTTATTATTATCCCTATTCCGGTAACTCCGCCCTCAACCATATCCATTGGAAGTATAAAAACAACATATCCGAAAGCTGAAATTATTGCTCCGATAGTTATAACAATCCAAGCCCACCACATCTGCTTCAATTTTATTAATCTTTCTCCCATTTATCACCTCGAAAAACAGATCAGCATTATAAGAGTTATATGCAATTAAATCAATATAACTTTGCAAGATTTTTAACTTTCCCATGTTATAAATGTAAAACTATTTTAAGATTGATTTAAATTAAGTTTTACGGAGGGTTGCATGAAAAAAATTGTATTTATTTTAGTTTTATTGATTTTAGGTTCTCAAATTTTGAAATCCGAATCTTATCCGTTGGATAATGTTCTAAAACCGGATTCAATTTTTGTAAGTAAAGACAGAGTATATATCACCGAGGGTGCAACAATTTACATGTATTCAAAAAATGATATCAAATATTTAGGCAAATTCGGCAAAAAGGGGGAAGGTCCCGGTGAAATCAACGGATCAAGAAGAGGAAACGTTTCATTCTCTATCAACACAGTAGGTAATGATATTTTCATTCACAATAGATCCAAGGTTATGTTTTTTACAAAAGAAGGGAAATTTATTAGAGAGAAAAGATTATCCGGAGGATTTATCAGAGGAATGCTTCCGGTCGGAAGTAATTTCGTTGCACGTAGTTTTAAAATTGGGAGTAATCGCTCAAGAACGGAATCTATCTCCATATATGATAAATCTTTTAAGAAAAAAAGCGAGGTAGCTGGCAAACCCGAGAAAAAATTCGAAAGAGGAAGATTTTTTAAAATCTATTTTGAAAATAATGTATTTAACATGAGAACATGTAAAAACGAAATTTTCCTAAACAACACAAAAGAATTTTTAATAGATAAATATGATAGTGAAGGGAAAAAGCTTAATCCTATAAAAATTAATTATAATCTCATAAAGGTTTCAAGCACACAAAAATCCAAAATAAAGAGTTACTACAAGAATGAATCAAGATTTAGTAAGTTTTGGGAAAGAATCAGAACAATGTTAGATATTGCGGATCAATATCCTGCAATAAAGAATTTTTTTGTAACCGGTAACAAAATATATGTACAAACCTATAAAAAAACACCTCAAGGATACGAGTTTTACATTCTGGATAAGCATAACGGAAAAATACTCGACAAAAAGATCATTTCAATCGGAATTTTAAATATTATCAAAGATTCTCCTTATTACATCGAAGGAGGGAAAATTTACAGCTTGATTGAAAACACAGATGAAGAAGAGTGGGAACTTGTTATCTCTAAAGCATAAAAATGTAAAAAATATTAACTTTGTTCTTTTTTAAATTTCTTTGCAGCTTCTATAAAAGAGATAAAGAGCGGATGGGGATCCATCGGTCTGGACTTTAGTTCGGGATGAAATTGACATCCGATAAACCATGGATGACCGGCTAACTCTATCATTTCAACAAGATTTCTCTCCTCATTTTTTCCTGAGATTACCATTCCGTTCGATTCGAGAATATCCTCAAATTCCGGATTGAATTCATATCTGTGCCTATGACGTTCACTTATTATCTCACTCTTATAAATGTCCCGTGCCAAAGTACCTTCTTTCAATTTGCATGAAAATTGTCCGAGTCTCATATTGTGACCCATTGTTTCAATACCTACCAGTTCTTTTAGTTTCAAAAATACTCGCTGATTTGTAGATTTATCAAATTCGGTTGAATGAGCATTCTTTATTCCGGCAATATTTCTTACAAATTCTACCGAAGCCGTCTGCATTCCGAGACAAATTCCGAAATAAGGTATTTTGTTAATCCTTGAATATGTTATTGCTTTTATCATTCCGTCAATACCTCTGATACCGAATCCCCCCGGAACAAGAATAGCGTTGGAATTTTTAAATCTTTCATTAAGGTCATCATTTAACAATTCGTCCGATTCGATAAGATTCAACTTTACTTTAACATTATTCTCAACTCCTCCGTGAAACAGAGCTTCAAACAAACTTTTATATGAATCACCGAGACTTACATACTTTCCAACGATGCTAACGGTAACCTCGTCTTTAAGATTTGTAATTTTATCTACCCACTTTTTCCAAGAGTACGAATCGTCCTTCCTCATCTTAAGATTAAGTTTTTTTAAGAGAAGATCTCCCATTCCCTCCTCTTTGAAAATAAGTGGAATCCTATAAATATTATCAACATCATTTGCACTGACAACATCTTCATATTTCACATTGGTAAAAAGTGCTATTTTCTTTTTTATTTCATCGGGTATCGGTATTTCCGTTCTGCACAATAATATATCCGGTTGAATACCAATCTCTCTCAACGCTTTCACACTATGTTGGGTTGGCTTTGTTTTTAATTCTCCGGCTGTTTTAATGAACGGGACCAAAGTCAGGTGTATGAAAAGCGTATCCGATTCATCATACTCAAGCCCCAACTGCCTTATTGCTTCAAGAAACGGAAGACTCTCAATATCTCCGACCGTACCACCGATTTCAATAATTATTATATCGTATTCTCCGTCCAATAAAGATATCGAATCTTTAATCTCATCAGTAACGTGAGGAATTACCTGAACGGTTTTGCCAAGATATGCACCTTTCCTCTCTTTTTCAATGACATTATAATAAATCTTTCCTGCTGTCCAATTATTCTTTTGAGAAGTAACCGATTTAGTAAACCTTTCGTAATGACCTAAATCAAGATCCGTTTCCGCTCCGTCGTCCGTAACAAAAACCTCCCCGTGCTGAAGAGGACTCATAGTTCCGGGATCAACATTCAAATAGGGATCAAGTTTAACAATCGTTATTGAATACCCGTAAGATTCCAAAATATTTCCGATTGAAGCTGCTGCAATACCTTTCCCCAATGAAGATAAAACTCCGCCCGTTACAAAAATATACTTAGTTTTCAAATTTATTCCCCTATAATTTTCTCAATCTTATAAACATCACTTGGAATATCAACACCGATAGACCTATATTCCGTTCTTAATATATGAATATCAATTCCGTAATCTAAAAATCTCAACTGCTCAAGCTTTTCTTCGAGCTCAACTCGTGATGGAGATAACTCTACAAAGAGAGAGAGTGCTTCTCTCGTATATCCGTATATCCCGACATGTTGATAAAAACCTTTAAATTTGGAAGAGTCACAATATGGTATCGGTGATCTTGAAAAATAATTTGCTTTACCGTTTTTATCAAAGACGGATTTTACAATATTTACCGATTTATACTCATCATAAGATTCATTAAAAAAGGCTGCCGTTACAACGGAATCTTTGCCTGTGCTTAACCTGTCATACACTGCGGATATTAGTAACTCCGATATTAAAGGTTCATCCCCTTGTATATTTATTACGGAATCAAAATTGCTATCCTTTAAAACTTCCCAAACTCTTTGCGTACCGGAAGTACAATCTTTAGACGTAATTACAGCTGTACCTCCAAATCTTTTTACCTCATTTGCTATTCTGAGATCATCCGTTGCAACAAGTATTTTTTCAAATCTTCCCGATTTTTGAACCTGTTTGTACACCCGTTCAATCATAGAAATCCCTGAAATCTTCACAAGAGGTTTCCCTGGAAACCTTGATGAATAATATCTAACCGGTATTATCGCTCCGATATTCATTAGTTTTTTAATTCTTGTTAGGTTTTTCTTCCGTCACTTTTGATTTTGCCGTAATAGCTTTTAACTCCATTTGACACGATCCTTGAAAAAAGGCTCCGTCCTCAATTATAAGCTTAGGTGTGATTATTTCACCGGTAACCCTTCCGAGAGAAAATATTTCTATCTTTTCGCTCGCTTTTAATTTCCCCTTAATAACTCCATTAACGGAAATATTAGCTACATCCACTTGAGCTTCAACTTCTCCACCCTCACCGATAATTAATGTATTTCCCGACAATATCTTCCCGCTGAATTTCCCATCTATCCTAAAAGAATCGTTGAACTTTATTTCTCCCGAAAACTCGGTATCACGATCAACAAAACCATTTACCCTTCCAATCGTTTCATTCCTTTGCATTGTTACTCCTTGGTTATTAAATTATAAATCCTTTCATATTCTTCAAGGTTATTAAAAAAAACCGATATTTTTCCGCTTCCGTTTTTTTTATAGACCAAATTTACTTTTGAAGAAAATATCTTTGCCAATTTTTCCTCCGCCTTTACCAGATCCGGATCTATAAATATTTCCGAATTTTTTTCTTTATTTACTATATTTTCATTCGAGTTTTTCACTAATTTTTCCGTATCTCTGACAGAAAGATCCCCTTTAAGAATCATTGACAGAAGATCAATAATTCTATCCTCATCATCCAACCCGAGAAGAGCTCTCGCGTGTCCCTGGCTTATATCACCCGAAATAATACTCTGTTTAACCGCTTCCGGTAATTTTAATAATCTGAGATAGTTAGTCACGGTGGTTCTACTCATACCAACCTTGGAAGCCGCCTCTTCCTGATTGATTTTATGCTTTTTAATAATCAGGTTTATCCCTTCTGCAATTTCAACGGCATTAAGATCTTCACGCTGAACATTTTCAACCAATGCCGCGACCATAACTTCATCGGGAGTTATGTCTTTAATAATTGCCGGAACTTTTTCCCATTTAAGATATTGTGCCGATCTCCAACGACGTTCACCGACAAGCAAAAAATATTTATTATTATCACGATAAAGGACAATAGGCTGTATCATTCCACTCTCTTCAAGCGATTTTGCCAACTCCACTATCTTGTCCTTCCTAAATTTCTTTCTCGGTTGATATGGGTTTGGATAAATACTGTCTATATCAACCTCAATGTAATCTCCGTTTTCATTCAGATTGGGTTTATTTGCAATAATAGCTTCAAGCCCTTTCCCCAACACTCTTCTCTTCATTCGCTTAACATCTCCCTTGCCAGTGCCATATATGCTTTGGAACCGGCGGATTTAATTTCATATAACTGAATCGGTTTCCCAAAACTGGGAGCTTCCGAAAGCCTTACGTTTCTTGGAATTATAGACTTATACACTTTGGACTTAAAAAAACTTCTTATCTCTTCTTCCACTTGCTTTGATAAATTTGTCCTCTCATCAAACATTGTTATCAGTATCCCCTCTATTTCGAGTGATTTATTAAAACTCTCTTTTATTCTCTCAATGGTATCATTTAAGTCGGAAAGTCCTTCCAAGGCATAATATTCCGACTGAATCGGAATAAGTACCGAATCACAAGCCGTTAAAGAATTAATCGTCAAAAGTCCGAGAGACGGTGGTGAATCGATAATAATAAAATCAAACCGATCTTTTATCTCATCAAGAGATTTTTTCAGATAAAGATGGTTTCCCTCCAATTCCGAAACCTCCAGCTCAAACCTTGCAAGATTTCTTGATGAAGGAATTATTTTAAAAAAAGATAATTCCGTATCTAAAATCGAATCGGACACATTACATTTCTCACTCAAAACCGTATAAATATCTTTATCAATGGCAGTCCTGTCAAGCCCCATTCCCGTTGTTGAGTTTGCTTGTGGATCCAAATCTATCAGCAGTATCCTTTTTTCCGCTATAGCAAGTGATGCTCCGAGATTGATTGCGGTAGTTGTTTTTCCAACCCCGCCTTTTTGATTTGCAATTGTTATTATTTTTCCCATTTTTCCTCTATGTTTCACGTGAAACATTTCTTGTGTGAATTATTTTCAGATTGTCCCGAAAGGGTACATTATAGATATTTTGTATTAACTTTTCTATCTTTTTACCTCTTTTTTTTATTTTAGATATTGATGTTATCAGTAACAACTCTTTTGCAATCCCGTTTTCTACGTAAAAAACAAGCTTGTCATTATTAGGAAATCCTCTTGCGACCATTGTCTGTAATTTTACTTTCCTGTTTTTTACAAACTCCTCTATTCCGGATTTTTTTACAACAAGGTTATTCATCTTGAGTTCTTTCGAAATATACATTAAAAATTCACTCTTTTTTTTTCTGGGTTCAACCAAAATAACTCTTTTTAAAGGATTAATTATGGCAATGGGAATTCCTAGTATTCCGTTTCCACTTCCCACATCAATAATTTCGTTTTCAAGTATGTATTTTTCCAACATCATTGTTTCGTCTATTAGTGTTCTAATCTGTTCTATTGTTATATTTTTTGATATCACATTTATTTTTTTGCTATACGTTTTTAATTCACCTATATAGTGTTCAACCGCATTTTTCGCTTTTTCCGATAAATCCAAATTTTCTCCATTTTTCAACAAAAAGAATTAACTTTTTATTTTTATAAACAAAAAATATGAAACGGATAGTACCCAAACAAACAACACAAACGGTAAAAATCTGTCAAAGTCCAAAACAAGAAGAAAAGGAGATAGGAGTATAACAAGTATAATTATCACAATAAAAATTTTTAATATTCTTTTCTTCACTCCAAATACCCTTTTCGGATTATATCACTCTATTTGAGTCAAATGCAAAAACATATTTTTCATTAATAAACTTCACTTCAGGTTTGTTTAACAATCTGTTTTTCACTTATCTCGGATAAAATATTTTTTTTTATTGACACCACATTGCAATTTAATTAATATTGAACAGTAAATTCTCACGATTTTGGGAAATATTTTCCACAATTGTGAAAAAAACTGTGGAAAAATGATTACATTTGAAATAATAAAATCTCAAATTAAAGAAATCTTAGACATACCTACTTTTGAAAAGTATATCTTTCCCCTTGAATACATCGGTCAAAATAAAAATATTGTATTTCTCGGATCACCAGAAAAGAATAAAATGGTTTGGATAAAAAACAATATCCTTCCTAAAATAAACTCTTCTATTGAAAAAAGCTTAAAAATAACGATAAAAATAGTCCCGTTGTTTGATGAAAAAGAAAATATTTTGGAATTGGAACCCAAAGCTAATAGTAAAATATTCAACTCAAATCTTTTAAATAAGTACACATTTGAAACTTTCACACAAACAAACTCAAACAGAATGGCACACTCTTTCGCATATAACGTATCGGAATTTCCCGGCAAATCATACAATCCTCTTTACATATACAGTGATGTTGGTTTGGGGAAAACACACCTGATACAAGCAATTGGAAATAAAATAAAAAATGCAAACAGACGTTTGAGTGTCGTTTATACCACTTCAAGTGATTTTATGAATGAATATGTCGAATATACCCGCCAAAAACAGGGTACTCAAATAATAAAAAAATACACATCCATTGATGTTTTACTTATTGACGATATTCAGTTTATAACAAAATGGGGAGGAACAAGAGAACAGTTTTATAATATTTTCAATAAATTGATTCAGATGGAAAAACAGATTGTGATATGTTCCGATAAGCACCCAGATTATATACCTGACCTTGAGGATAGGATAAAATCCAGATTCGAGATGGGGGGAATTGTGGATATTCTTCCTTACAGTCTTGAAGACAGAATTGCAATTCTAAAAAACAAAATTGCCGACAAAAAAATATCCAACGGTAATAATTTTGAAATTCCGGAAGATGTTCAATATTTTCTTGCCTCTTCAATAAAAGAGAATATTAGAAAACTTGAAGGTGCATTAAACAGATTAATCGGAGTAGCAGATCTCACGTTTTCAAATAAGAGCGGAGTTGTCCTGACTCTTGATTTTGCCAAGGAAGCTATTAAACCTTATATAACCTCAGGACATAAAAAAACAACAATAAAAAATATTCAAGAATACGTAGCAAAAAAATACGATATAAAAACTTCTGACATAACTTCTAAGAATAACTCAAAAAAAATCGTACTTCCTCGCCAGATAGCAATGTATTTGTCTAAAGTAATCACAAATAGTTCGTATGTGGAAATAGGATCAAGGTTCGGCGGGAAAGATCATTCAACCGTAATATACTCAATAAAGAAAGTTAAAAACATGTTAGCTAAAGACAGTGAATTGTTGAAAAAAGTTAACTCATATATCGCTTTTTTCAAAAATTAAGATATTTTAACAATTCTCATTTTTTTTAAACATTTTTTTCAACCGTTAAAACATCCTATATACATAATTATTTTTACTTTTTTAACTTTTTATCGTACTTATTTATTTTTACATAATCATTATGTTATTATATATATAAAATAAAGGTAGGTGAAAATGAGAATTTTTGTGGAAAAAAACTTTTTTTCTAATGAATTAAAACTATTTCAGGGAGTTTTTGAAAAAAAGACTCTTATCGACATACTACAAAATATAAAACTAACAGCACTTGATACGGGAGAACTTGAACTTGTAGCTACCGATCTTGAGATAGGATTATCTTCAAAAATTCAGGTTAAGGTAGAGGAACCCGGTACTTTTACTGTAAACGGGCGGGATTTTTATGATCTGATATCAAAAATGCCTGAAGGAAACATTGAAATATCTGAAAATAACGATCTTAAAATAAGCATTTCCAATGAAAAAAAGACTAGTAAATATAAGTTAATGGGGCTCCAATCTTCCGATTATCCCAAATTACCTGTGGGATATTTTGAAAAACCTATAACTTTGGATGTGAAAAAGTTAGCTTTTGTGATTAACAGAAGTTATTTTATTATTTCTCCGGAAATGAAATTTAATCTTGGCGGAGCACTACTTACCATATCAAAAGACTTGATAGAGATGGCAGCTACCGACGGACACAGGTTGTCTTATACATACTTTGATTATGAATCTGAAAATGAGGAAGTTGAAAGTTTTATTATTTCCAGAAAATCCCTCCTTGAACTTTTAAAAATCGGAGATAGCGGAAGTATTGATTTTACATACGATAAGAATAATCTTTTTTTTAGGTATCAAAACAGGGTGTTGTCTTCCCGAATAATTGATCAGAAATTCCCAAATTATAAAACCGTGATTCCTGATGATACGGAAAACAAAGCAACTATTAACAGCAACGAACTTATTGCCACTCTTAAAAGAATTTTAATATTTAAAAGCAGAAACAACGGGGTTATTTTTAAATTTGAAAAAGGAAAACTTGTTCTTGAAAGGACTTCTTTGGAAAAAGGTGAAGCTCATGATGAGATTGAGATAGAATATGAAGGATCTCCTATCAGTGTTGCATTTAATGCCAACTTTATTTTAGATTTTTTATCACATATTAATTCTGAAAAAATTAATATTAAAATGAATAATACGGAAAGTTCTTTTGTTTTTGAACCGTCAACTCCTTCAAAAGAGGGAAAATTTATTTATGTTGTAATGCCTCTGAATATATAATTTGTACATAGAAAGTATAAAAATTTCGGGATTTCGTAATATCAAAGGATCGGAGAGTTATCGGTTCATAAATAAAAAAAACTTAATTTACGGGTCGAATGGTTCGGGAAAGACATCTATTATAGAGGCGATATATGTTCTTGGATTCGGTCGCTCGTTCTTATCCGTAAAAAAAAAAGAATTGTTAAGTTTTGACTCGGATCGATTTTTTATAGATTCTTCGTTAATAAGATCAGGATTGAAGTTTAACATAAGTGCGGTAATGAACAATAAATTTTCATTATTCCTTGACGAAGAGAAAACCACAATTTCCGGAATCGGAGAGAGTTTTTTTCCTCTGTTTTTTTCATCAAATGATTATGTTCAGCTTATTGCGAGCAAATCTAACTTGAGGCGATTATTTGATAAATTAATATTTGGGGTACATAGTTTTTATTCGGATGAATTAATCCAATATAAAAAAATAATAAAAAATAAATCATTTCTTTTAAAACACAATCCGGAAAAACAACATTTAATAGGTTGGAATAAATTATTGGCAGAGTACATTCTTAATATAACGAAGAGAAGATTTGGCTTTGTAAAAGAGATTAACGATTTTTTGAAAAAAAACTATCATAAAGGTATAGAAGTAAAATATAGTCCGTCTACAAAAGAATTTACCGATGATAACGATTTTAATATCGGTATTGTCAACAATTCATTAGATGAACTTTTAGAAAAAGAGATTCTATATAAAAATACTCTCATCGGTTCTCATCTTGATAAATACGAAATTTATCTGAATAAAAGACCTTTAAGGATGTTTTCATCAGGAGAAAAGAAACTTAATCTGTTGTTTATCTATCTTGCATACATAGAGTTATTTTTATCCGTAAGAAAAGAGTATCCTGTATTTTTAATTGACGACTATGATATTGCCATGGATGAATCAAACAAAGCCATGTTGATGGAGAAATATCCGGATATGCAAATAATTGCAACATCGGTAAGAAAAAATAAAGATTTTGATAATATTATAGAGTTAAAAAATCCGCGTTAACAATCATCTTTTGAAATTTTCCATAAAGTCGGGTTCCTTTACTAATATTGAGTTTTAAGTTATAATTATCATAATTTAACAAGTTTTGTGTTTACATATTTCTGCGGATTAGTAACCTTTTACAGGAGAGTAAATTGACGATCGAATCATCTAAAGAAAACGGAAATAATTATACAGCTGAAAACATCAAAATTCTCGAAGGTCTCGAAGCAGTCAGGATGCGACCCGCTATGTATATCGGGAGTACAGGGTCTTCCGGACTCCACCATTTAGTCTATGAAGTGGTTGATAATTCTGTTGATGAAGCAATGGCGGGTTACTGTGATTCAATTGAGGTAATAATACATTTCGATAACTCTGTTTCGGTCATAGATAACGGAAGAGGAATTCCGGTTGATCTTCACAAAGATGAGAATAAATCGGCTGCAGAGATAGTAATGACAATACTCCATGCAGGTGGTAAATTCGATAACGACACATACAAAGTTTCCGGTGGTCTCCATGGAGTTGGTGTTTCTGTTGTTAATGCCCTTTCTTCAAAGCTTGAGCTTGAAATTAAAAGAGATGGAAATACATATTTTCAGAAGTATCAATGCGGAAATCCGGAAACGGAATTTCAAAAGTTGGGAAAGACAAACAAGAGGGGAACAAAAATAACATTTTGGCCGGATGAAAATATTTTTGAGACTACGGAATATGATTATAATATTCTGTCAAAAAGGTTAAAAGAACTTGCATTCCTTAACAAAGGTTTATCGATAAGCCTCAAGGATGAGAGGACAGATAAAAAAGAGAAGTTTTTTTATGAGGGTGGTATTGTTGAATATATTGAATATTTAACAAAAAACAAAAATAAGGTACACGAAAATCCAATTTATCTTTCTTCTGAAAAAGATGATGTTATTATTGAAATTGCTTTTCAGTACATAAATTCTTATTCTGAAATGTTACTTTCATTTGTAAATAATATTAATACAATAGAGGGCGGAACTCATCTTACGGGTTTTAAAGGGGCTTTAACCAGAACAATTAATTATTATGCTCAATCTAACAAATTAAAGAAGGATTTTAAGGAAAGTTTTTCGGGTGAAGATGTAAGAGAGGGAATTGTAGGCGTTATTTCTATAAAGATAAAAGACCCTCAGTTTGAGGGTCAAACAAAGGCAAAACTTGGAAACTCGGAAGTAAAAGGAATTATTGAATCTTTTGTAAATCAAAAACTTAGTGAATTCTTAGAAGAAAATATTTCCGTTTCAAAGAGTATTTTGACAAGAGTTATTTTAGCTGCACAAGCAAGAGAGGCTTCAAGAAAAGCAAAAGATCTTATCAGAAAGACCAGTTTATTGGAAAGTACATCTCTTCCCGGAAAATTGGCTGATTGCCAATCAAAAGATCCGGATGAAAGTGAAATCTATATAGTTGAGGGTGATTCGGCAGGGGGATCCGCCAAACAAGGGAGAGATAGAAAATTTCAGGCAATACTTCCCTTAAAAGGTAAAATCCTCAATGTTGAAAAATCAACAACGGCAAAAATGCTTGAAAATGAAGAGATAAAAACCATCATAGCTGCACTCGGTGTAGGTATCGGAACAGAAAATTTTGATATTGAGAAGATAAGATACAAAAAAATTATTATCATGACGGATGCTGATGTCGACGGTTCACATATCCGTACATTGTTGATGACATTTTTTTTCAGACACATGAGACCTTTAATTGAGCATGGCTATCTTTATCTTGCTCAACCTCCGCTCTTTCTTTTTAGAACGGGAAAAACCGGAATTTATTTGAAGCGGGAAAAAGATCTGGAAAATCACCTTTTAAAAAAAATAGGGAAAGATGTAAAATTGTTCATAAACGGAACGGATACCGATTATCTTGAAGGAACTGATTTAATTGAGTTTGTAAAACTTCTTTCGAAAAAAAACACTCTTCTTGAAAAAATAGAAAAGAGGGGGATGCCAAAAGTTGTTACCCAAAAACTTATTGAATTGATCAAAAACGAAGATTCATTTAAAAACGAGAGCAAAACGATGGAAGTAGCTGAACAGATTAAAAAGATTGATTGCTGTAAAGTTGCATCGGTCAGTTATGATACCGAATATTCCACATATACTATTGATATTAAATATGAGTTAA
Organism: uncultured Clostridia bacterium; assembly: GCA_964422395.1. Classification (GTDB taxonomy): domain Bacteria; phylum Acidobacteriota; class Aminicenantia; order UBA2199; family UBA2199; genus UBA647. The sequence goes on along the minus strand of CAYRAO010000015.1, from coordinate 23,451 downwards.
ACGGTGTGGCGATGTCAAAAACAATAAATTGGCAGTATTTGACAGGACCTCTCTTTGCAAGTGTAAACGAAGCTTATGAAAAGCTTAAAAATTTTCCGAATCCCCCTTATAATTTTGTTGTAGGATCCGATAAATTCTCTATAAATAAAGAGAGGGATATTGTACCTGTACTTTTTGAGAAAGTTAAAAAAGGGGTATATATTCAGAGATATAAGGGTCTTGGTGAAATGAATCCCGGACAATTATGGGAAACAACAATGAATCCCGAAAACCGAACTCTTCTAAAAGTCGGAATAAATGATTTTTTTGAGAGTGAAACGATATTTGATATCCTTATGGGGAGTGATTCGACAAAAAGACGGATTTTCATTGAGGAAAACGCTATTAATGTAAAAAATTTGGATATATAAGGACTTATCATGACAGATGAGAATAAAAATTTTTCAAATGTAGAAGAAGTAACAATTGAGAACGAGATGCAAACATCTTATCTCGACTATTCGATGAGTGTTATTATCGGAAGAGCAATTCCCGACATACGTGACGGTTTAAAGCCTGTTCACAGGAGAACACTGTTTTCTTTATCTCAGACCGGAACTCACCACAATAAACCTTATAAAAAATCTGCGAGAATTGTTGGAGATGTTATAGGTAAATACCATCCGCATGGGGACCAAGCCGTTTACGATACTTTAGTAAGAATGGCACAAGATTTTTCTCTACGGTATCCTCTTGTCGACGGGCAGGGGAATTTCGGTTCGATTGATGGCGATCCTCCTGCTGCACAGAGGTATACCGAGGTCAGACTTGAAAGCATTACAAACGAATTACTGAGAGATCTTGATAAAAATACCGTTAATTTCATTCCGAATTATGACGGATCCATGACAGAGCCAGAAGTATTCCCGTCTCAATTGCCGAATTTGCTTTTGAATGGAAGTTCTGGAATTGCTGTCGGAATGGCTACTTCGATTCCGCCGCACAATATTAAAGATTTAACAAATGCCTTCATGGAATATATGGATGATCCGGAAATGTCTTTTGAGCGGATAATGTCTATATTAAAAGGACCGGATTTTCCTACCGGTGGCATTATTTACGGGAAAGAGTCAATCCTCGAAGCTTATAGAACGGGAAAAGGATCTGTAATTGTAAGAGGAAAAGCCGGGTTTGAAGAGGATGAGAAGGGAAAGCAAAAAATAATAATTTCAGAAATTCCATACCAAACTAACAAATCAAAATTGTTGGAGACAATTGCAAAGCTGGTTAACTCAAAAAAAATAGGGGGAATTTCAGATCTTCGAGATGAATCGGACAGAGATGGAATGAGGATTGTTATTGAGATAAAAAGGGATGATATTCCGGAAGTGGTTTTAAATAACCTATTTAAATACACACAACTTCAAACAACTTTCTCGTTAAATCTTTTAGCAATAGTTAATCAACAGCCGAAACAATTTAATATTAAAAATTATTTTAAATATTTTCTGGGACACAGAAAGGAGATTATTAGAAGAAGAACTTTATTCGAACTGAATAAGGCTGAAAAAAGAATTCATATAATTGAAGGTTTAAAAATAGCTCTTGCCAACCTTGATGAGATTGTTAAGATAATAAAAGGCTCAAAAAACAGGGATGAGGCAAGAAAAGAGTTAATGCTAAGATTCAAACTTTCGGAAATTCAGGCTAACGCAATTTTGGAAATGCAACTTTATCGGTTGACCGGACTTGAAGTTGAAAAGTTGGAAAATGAGTATAACGAGTTGGTGGAGCTTATCAAATATCTTAAAGAAATCCTATCAAATGAAGAAAAGCTCCTGAATCTGATAAAGACCGAGCTGATTGAATCCGTATCAAAATTTAAGGATGAAAGAAGAACCGAGATTGTTGATTCCGAATTAACGGAAATAAACATGGAAGATATTATAAAGGATGAGGATTATATAATAATTTTTACAAAGGAAGGATATATAAAGAGAACTCTTCTTGACTCATACAAAATACAGAATCGCGGGACGATGGGGAAAAAAGGATTCGGACTTAAAGATAAGGATATGGTTAGAAGAGTTTTTGTTGCTTCTGCTCATGAATATATACTTGTTTTTACAGAAAAAGGGAGAATGTTTTGGAAAAAGGTTTATGATCTTCCGGAAGGAGATACGACAGGAAGGGGAAAACCAATCAACCGCATCATAGGAATAGGAAGCGAGGAAAAAGTTTGCTCTGTTATAAATGTTAAAGAGTTTTCTCCCGACAAGTATGTGATGTTGTTTTCAAGAAAGGGTTATGTAAAGAAAACCAGGTTATCAAAATTTTCGCGTCCACGTATTTCGGGGATAATAGCAGCGGATGTTCCGGAGAATGATTTGTTATTCGAAGCTCACATAACAAATGGCGATAATGATATTATTTTAGGTTCGAATCTTGGAAAAGCTATCCGTTTTGATGAAAAACAGGTAAGAGAGATGGGACGTGGTGCGAGAGGTGTTATAGGTATAAGATTGGAAGAGGAGGATTTCTTGGTCGGAGCGGGAGTGATTGATGATGCGGGTAAGTATATTTTGACTTTAACCGAATCCGGAATCGGAAAAAAATCAGGACTTGATTTGTACCGGTGCCAATCACGCGGAGGAAAAGGTCTTCTGAATATCAGAATTAACGAAAGGCTCGGAAAAGTGATAGGACTTGTAATTCTTGAAGATTCGGATGAAATAATACTCTCATCTGAAAAAGGGGTTGTTAATAAAGTCAGTACATCACAGATCAGATCTCAGGGAAGAGCAACTCAAGGCTTGAAGATCATAAATTTAAAAGAGGGCGACAGGTTGGTATCTCTTGAAAAAGTGAAGGTTGACGACAGTTCTACCGGAGTTACGGAAGATGAGTGAAAAGGATATTATAGTTAGATTTGCACCTTCTCCAACCGGACATCTTCATGTAGGTGGAGCAAGGACAGCTCTTTTTAATTATCTTTTTGCAAAAAAAGAGGGTGGCAAATTTTTATTAAGGATAGAAGATACGGATAAAAAAAGATCAACTTCCGAAATGTCAATGGAGATTATTGAAGGACTTGAGTGGTTGGGGCTTATTCCGGATTCAACTCCGTTGTACCAATCTGATAACGTGGAAAATCATACTGAAATAGCAAAAAGATTGTTAGCGGAAAACAGAGCTTATAGATGTTTTTGTAGTAAAGAGGAAGAAGACCTCAGAAGATCGGAAGGTGGAAAAGTAGTATCGTTTATGTATGACAGAACTTGTTTAAATTTATCCTCCGACGAAATTAAAGATAATTTGAAAAACAAAATACCTTATGTTATTCGATTCAAGGTTCCTCAAGGAGAAACAAGGTTTAAAGACAGAATTCACAAAGAAGTAAAAATAAATAACAGTGAAATTGAAGATTTTATTTTGCTTAGATCAGACGGTTCTCCCACATATCAGTTATCGGTTGTCTCGGACGATATATCTATGAAAATTTCCGATGTGATAAGGGGTGATGACCATTTATCGAACACCTTTAAACAAATACTCCTTTTTCTTGCTATCGGGAAAAAACCTCCAAGATATTCCCATCTTCCGTTGATAATGGGACCCGACAGGAAAAAATTAAGTAAAAGACACGGAGAAACATCAATTCTGGAGTTTAGAAAAAAAGGATATCTCCCCGAGGCGTTGGTCACATATTTTTCTCATTTGTCGTGGAGTCCTCCCGATCATAAAAAAATTTATGATCTAAAAACGTTAACGGATGATTTTAAATTAACTTCTATCTCGAAAAATAGCCCGATTTTTGATCATGATAAATTAAATTTCATAAATTCCAAAGCTATAAAGGGAAAAGATCCGATTAAAATACTTGAAATTTTGTTTAAAAATAACGAGTTTGAAAAAAAATATAAAAAGTATGAGGTTAGCAAATTAAAAGATCTTATTGAGATGGTAAAGCCGAGGATGAAGAAAATTCATGATTTCATTCCTCAATTTGATATATTTCTTTCAAATTTTATTGATTATGATAAAACAGAGTTTAATAAACTGAAGATTGAAAGGAAAAGTACCGTTAGTTACTTGGAAGAATTAGAAAATTCATTAAATTTAATTACAGATTTTAATAAAACAAATGTTGAAATTATCCTTAGAAAAATTGTAGAGAAAAGGAAAGTTAAATCGGGAGACATTATTCATCCTCTTCGATTTGCTTTAACAAACACCACGGTCAGTCCGTCAATTTTTGAGATAATTGACTTTCTTGGAAAAGATAATGTTTCAAAAAGAATAAAAGGATTTATCGAATTTTTAAATACAAATGTTCTTTCCGATTAAGGATTATAATCCTACGAGAAAAGTAGCTTACGTAACGATAGCTATAATTGTTTTAAACGTTCTTGTTTTTATATATCAGAATTATATTGCCTCCGCCGGACTTAACCATTTTGTTTCCTACTATTCTTTGGTACCTCATGAAATAACTCATTCGGAAAATGTGAAAATTTTTGTAGAGAGAGATATGTTTGGAAATCCGGTTTTATTGAACAGGACAATTTCTCCGATCCTTAGTATTGTTTCATCAATGTTTATGCATGGATCAATAATGCATCTTCTCGGAAATATGTTGTTTCTCTGGATATTCGGGAATAATATAGAAGATTATCTCGGAAAAATATTATTTGTTTTTTTTTACTTTGCAGTAGGAACGGGAGCGGCATTATTCCATATCGTTTTTAATTGGAATTCATTGGTCCCTGTAATTGGTGCAAGCGGGGCGGTATCCGGTGTGATGGGGGCGTATCTTATTCTTTACAATAAGGCTAAAATAAAAACTTTGGTATTTATTTTTATTTTTATAACATTCATAGATATACCGGCAGGAGTTCTTCTGGTACTTTGGTTCATATTTCAGTTTTTTTACTCTTCCGGAGGAGGGATTGCTTGGCTTGCTCATGTAGGTGGATTTATTTTAGGTGTTATTTTGATAATTATTGCAAAAAAGAAGATACCGGTAATAGAAGTATTGACAGAAAAAGATATTTTTACGGAGGGGGAATGAGCAAAAAATTAATTGAATCAAAAAAGGCACCGAAAGCATTGGGACCTTACTCACAAAGTATAGAATCAAACGGATTTATTTTTCTTTCCGGACAAATAGGTATAAATCCGGAGGATGGAAAATTAGTTAATGGTGGTATTTCAGAACAAACCAAGCAGATTTTTAGCAATATCGAAAATATTCTCAGCGAAGCCGATTGCAAGCTTAACGATATTGTCAAGGTAACGGTTTTCTTAAAAAATATGGATGATTTTTCACTTGTCAATTCAATTTATTCAGAATATTTCAGCAAACCTTACCCTGCACGCTCCGCTATACAAGTTGCCAAACTTCCAATGGATGTTGATATTGAAATAGAGTCTATAGCCGTTAAGAAAATTTGTTAAAATTCCTTTTTCGTGGTAAAAATTTGTTAGGTGTTAAAATACTTTTGCCATGAATAAGATCAAACTTAAAATTTGTTTATCTATTATTTGTATTTTCCTGCTTCAGTATCCTGTTCAATCGGGGATAAGAATTCTTTTTAACGGAAATATTTTTACCGGAGTGAAAAGAAATTTTGTAGAGGCAATAGTTTTCCGACATGGAAAAATTATTTATGCAGGCACAAACAGAGGAACCAAATGGTTCCGGTCAAGAAAAGGTGCCGTTGTTTATGATTTGAAAGGAAAAACTGCAATACCAGGATTTCATGACGGAGATGTAAACTTTCCTCTCGGAGCCAAATTGCTTAATTCCGGTATGAATTTTCAGGGAAAGAGCATGGGTGCAATTCTTCATAGATTGAGGATACAAAATAAAGAGAATAAAAACAGGAAAGATGTTTTTGGTTACAATTTCGAACACCTTTTCTATAGAAATAAAAAATTGCCCAATAAATATGATCTTGATAATATTTCCACAGATAGTCATATCGTTATTTACAGTTCGGATGGAAATACGGCGTGGGTAAACTCTAAAGTATTACGAACATGTAACATAGGAAAAGATACTCGTAGTATTCAAGGTGGAAAAATATTTAGGTTTGCCGATAATTCTCCAACAGGGATTATATGTGGGAATGCATTGAAGCTTTTGAAAGGGTTTGATTTTAACGAAAGCTTCTCCGGAGATCTAAACGAAAATGATATCATTGATGCGGTTAAATATGCGAATAATTACGGGATAACGAGTTTTACAACTCATGGTAATCTTGAATTCTTAAAAATATTAAAAAAGCTTGAATCGGAAAATAAACTTAATGTCAGATTTAATATAATTCTTCCGTCAAAAAATATCGGGAGCTATTTGATAAACAAAACCGTATTTAAAAGACTAACACCATTTGTAAAATTAATATCGGTTTCGAAAAATATTGACGGAAATTTATATATTTTGGGATCAGCATTATTTTCAAAATACAAAAACAGGAATTATTATGGTTTTATTAGGTCGGAAAATAATGATATTGAAGACCTTGTTCAATTGTATAAAAAAAATAATATTATCGGAGATTTTTATGCTGAAGGAGACAGGGCAGTCAATTTTTTGCTAAATGCAATTGATTTTTCATTGAGAAAGTCATCAATTCGGGGATTGAGATACAGATTATCAAACTTTTCTTTTATTGTTAATGAAGATATTGACAGGTTAAAAAAATTATCGGTTATTCCGGTAATAAGACCGAATTCTTTTATTAAGAAATCAATCTTTATCGAAAAGTATGTCGGAGGAAGAAAAGCGACAAATGCAATAAAAATCGGGACATTGTTGAACAGAGGATTATCCGTTGCTTTTGGTTCCGGTTGGCCCGGTGAATCTTTAAATCCGTTCATAGGGATAGCTTTTTCGGTTTTTCGCAAAATAAGTGAAGAATATGGAGGGTGGTTTGTTGAAGAGAAAATAGGAATTACCGAAGCTGTAAGAGCCTATACTTACGGTTCTTCTTATGCTGTCTCGGATGAAAATAGGACAGGAACCATAGAAAAAGGGAAGTATGCGGATATTGTGATACTTAGCGGAAATATTTTTTCTAAAAAAGCAGATTGGAGTTTTATTTCTTCCGAAGTAAAGGTTTTAGAGACGATTGTGAACGGCAAAACAGTGTTTAAAAGAGAAAAAATCAATTAGCTTTTAAAAAAAAGATATCCGGACGTATGTCCTGCTGTTACGATAAGAAAATATTTTAAGATATTTAGATAGAGAAAATTTCTTTCAAAAAAGAGAAAACCTGAAAATTCAAAAAGAATAACTATTAAAATAATAAGAAGAAGTATCATATTCTCTTTTTTTCTTATGGTTTTGTTTGACGAATATATTCCGGCAAAATAAAAACCTGTAAGGATAATTTTATCAAGAAGACGAGGCTGAGTAAAAAGAAAGTAAAAAATTATTCCTTGACTTAATACGAATAAAAAAAATTTTTCATTTTTTTTGTAAAGTTTGCCGGAAATCAAAATAAAAATGAATAAAGCAAAAAATATTCCGATTATCAGATTTATTGATAGATTATATAAAGAACTTTTATCTATGAAACGTACAATAAATTTCGGTAAAAAATTTAAAGAGAAAACGAATATCAGCAGTATAAGGAGTTTAACTTTTTTCAACCTTTTTTTTCTCTTTGGGGATTTTGTCTTCAATACCAAGCTTTTTGTATAGCTGTGCTTTTAAAGAGTTAAATAAGTTTTTATCCTCTTCTATGAGTTTTCTAACCGCTTCTTTACCTTGACCGAGTTTTTCCTCTCCGAAGGAGTACCATGAGCCTGTCTTTTGAATAACTTCATTTTTAACACACATATCAATAAGGTCACTCTCCTTGGAAATTCCTTTTCCGAAAAGGAGATCCACTTCGGTTATTTTAAAAGGGGGGGCAACTTTATTTTTAACTATTTTTATTCTTGTTCTTCCGCCCACAATATCGTTACCCGATTTAAGTGTTAATATTTTTCTTATATCTATTCGAATGGAACTGTAAAATTTAAGGGCTTTCCCTCCTGTGGTTGTTTCAGGATTACCGACAAACATACCGATTTTTTCTCTTAATTGATTTAGAAAAATAAATGTTGTTTTGGACCTGGCAACAATAGCAGTCAGCTTTCTTAGTGCCTGACTCATTAATCTTGCTTGCAGACCCATATGGCTGTCTCCCATATCTCCTTCAAGTTCAGCTTTGGGGACAAGTGCGGCTACACTGTCAACAACAATAATATCAACGCCTCCCGACCTTACAAGTATTTCGGAAATCTCAAGAGCTTGTTCTCCGTAATCTGGTTGTGAAATATAAAGTTCGTCGGTATTTACACCAAGTTTTTCGGCATAAACGGGATCAAGAGCGTGTTCAGCATCAATAAAAGCCGCTTGTCCGCCGTTTTTTTGTGCTTCCGCTATTGCCTGAAGAGCAAGAGTAGTCTTTCCGGATGCTTCCGGTCCGTATATTTCAATGACTCGTCCTCTTGGGAATCCGCCGACTCCCAAAGCAATATCCAGAGAGAGACATCCGGAAGAAATAGCGGGAACGTTAACTCTTTCATCGCTGCCAAGCTTCATGATTGCTCCCTTTCCGAATTGTTTCTCAATTTGCGATAAAGCGTTATCAATTGCTATCCGTTTTTGTTCCTGATTATTGTTCATTTACTCTCCTCTTTATTTTATTTGCTCATATATTCTATTTTTTCAAAATCGGCATCTTCGATATGATATGACTCAATCAGTTCTTTTAAAGAATTAAGCATGTTTATCAGATCATTTTCAATCTCTTTTCTTTTAAATTTTAAATTCTTTATTTCGCTTTTAATGCTTTTTTCTCTTGCTATTGCATTGTTGACTATTTCTTCACCTTTCATTTCAGATTCTTTTATTACTATTTCGGCTTCTTTTTCGGAGTTTTTCTTAATGTCTTTGGAAAATCTGTGTGCGGAAACGAGAGTATCTCTGAGAAGATCTTCTCTCCTCTCAAATTTTAGCAATGTTTCTTTTGCTTTTTCATATTTTTTTCTTATCTTCTCTTTTTCCATAATTTCATTTTCAAAAGCTTCCGAAACAAGAACTAAAAAATGTTTAACCTCATCCTTGTCATATCCATTCATCTTTTTATTAAAAACCTGCCCCTGAATATCTTGCGGTGTAAGAATCATATTACCCTCCTTTTATTACAAAAATCCAATGTGATAGTAAATTATTAATAAAATACAGCACAAATATAATTAAAATAGGAGAAATATCGATATTTCCTATTATTGCAAATGGAAAATACTTATGAACAAATCTGAATACGGGATCGGTTATTTTTCTTAAAAAATAGATAAGTCTATTTGGAGGAATATTCCCAACCCAAGAAATAACCGATCTAATAAGCACTATAAAAATATAAACATGAACGATTAATTGAAGCAACTCTATAAACGAGATAAGAAGATTGTTAAAAATCACAAACTTCTTCTCCCGAACAGGGCGGTTCCGATTCTTATAATTGTTGCTCCTTCTTCCAAAGCAACTTCATAATCGTTACTCATTCCCATAGAAAGATCTTTTATATCAAAATTTTTTAAGTTCATGTTGTTAATTTCGTTTTTTAATTCCCTCATTTTTGAAAAATAGGGTCGCATTATTTCAGGATCTTCATCAAACGGTGGTATTGCCATCAAACCGACAACCTTGACTCTATTCAACATTGAAATATAATTAAGTGCTTTTTTCAGTCCGTCCATCGTAAAACCCGATTTGTTTTTTTCTTCACCAATGTTGATTTCAATAAAAGTTTCCGTCTCTTTGCTAACCCTCTTGTGAATATGCTCTAATGATTTTACGCTATCAACCGATTCAATAAAATCAAATTTTTTTAATACTTTGTTAATTTTATTTTTTTGAAGTTTGCCAATAAAGTGCCAATTTATATCTTCTTGTTCGAGTACAGCTTGATGTTCTTCCGCTTCTTGTGTTTTATTTTCACCGAAATATCTTAATCCGCATTCGTAAGCCTCAATTAATTTTTCAACGGGTTGACCTTTACAGACACCTAAAATTTTTATATCATCCGGATTGTATTTTGTCCTTTCACATATTCTGTACAAATTGTTTAATATTATTTCATAATTTTCTTTTATGCTCATCTCTATGGAGTCCTTATTTTACATTTTTTATATTTTACCACATTTGTAATAAAAAAAAAACATTTGTCGGGAATAAATGGAGTTTTTAAATTTTTTCTCAATAAACATTTATCAAGTTTGACTTTTATTTGTATTGTTTATATAAAATACCTTTGGAACTTTTTAAATTGATTTTCAAATCTTTTACATAAAAGGAGGATTCTATGGATTATCTGCTTACGGAAGAACAAAATATGATGCGGGATATGGTGTCAAAGTTTGCAAAAGAAGAAATTGCCCCAAAAGCATCTGAAAATGAAAAAAATGGTATTTTTCCCGCGGATATAATAAAAAAAGCGGGAGAATTGGGATTAATGGGGATTGGATATCCGGTTGAATACGGGGGAGCGGGGATGGATTTTGTCTCATATATGATTGCGATAGAGGAAATTTCAAAGGCTTGTGCTTCAACGGGAGTTATTGTATCGGCTCATTCGTCACTTTCGGTTGATCCGATTTTTAGATTCGGTACCGAAGATCAAAAAAAAAAATATCTTCCTCTTATGTGTTCCGGAGAGTGGATAGGTTGTCATGCACTTACGGAACCTGGAGCCGGATCGGATGCAGGAGCAACAAAAACGACAGCGAAATTAATCGGTGATAAATGGGTTCTGAACGGAACAAAACATTTTATTACAAATGGAGCGGAAGCGGATGTTTGTATTGTTTTCGCATCAACCGATCCGTCGGCTAAAACCAAAGGAATCAGTGCATTTATTGTCGAGAAGGGAACTCCGGGATATAAAGTTGGGAAACTTGAACATAAACTTGGTATTAAAGCAACTTCAACCGCGGAACTTGTTTTTGAAGACTGTGAGATTCCAAAAGAGAATATTCTTGGTGATGAAGGAAAAGGGTTTAAAATTGCTTTGACAACATTAGATGGAGGGAGGCTCGGAATTGCTTCACAAGCTCTCGGTATAGCAAGATCCTCCATTGAAGAATCGATAAAATTTGCAAAAGAGAGAGAGCAATTTGATAAACCGATAGCAAGTTTTCAAGCTATACAGTGGATGTTAGCGGATATGTATACGGAATATGAGGCGGCATGGTTATTAACCTTCCGTGCATCAATGATGAAAGATAAAGGGCTGAGATATACAAAGGAAGCTGCAATGGCAAAATTAAAATCGTCCGAAACCGCATCTTTTTGTGCTGCAAAAGCCGTTCAAATTCATGGCGGGTACGGATATACCGATGAGTTTAATGTAGAAAGATATTTAAGAGATGCAAAAATAACGGAAATTTATGAGGGGACTTCCGAAATTATGCGAATTGTAATATCTGCAAATATTTTGAAATAGTATATATATTTTTCAGGACAAGGGAAACATGAATAGAATTGAACAGCCGTATAAATTAAAGAATAAAGTAAGAATTGTAACGGCAGCATCTCTTTTTGACGGGCATGATGCGGCTATTAACATAATGAGGCGAATCATGCAGTCGTATGGATGCGAGGTTATCCATTTGGGTCATAACCGTTCGGTAGATGAAATTGTTACATGTGCAGTTCAAGAAGATGTTCAAGCAATTGCAATAACTTCGTATCAGGGAGGTCATATTGAATTTCTTAAATATATGTTTGACCTTTTGGAGGAGAAAAAATCGGGGCATATAAAAATATTTGCCGGTGGCGGCGGTGTGATACTCCCCGATGAAATTAAAGAGTTGGAAGATTATGGAATTGAGAAAATATATTCACCGGATGACGGCAGGTCTCTTGGACTTTCGGGAATGATAGAAGATCTGATAAAAAAATCCGATTTTCCGGTAGGGAAAAACATCAATGTTGGAATTGAAGATATAAGGAACTGTGATCACAAATCGGTTGCCAGATTGATTTCCGCAGCGGAAAATTTTCCCGATGAATCCAAAAGAATTCTTGAAGCTGTCGGAGAAGAAGCAAAAAAAAAGGATATTCCGATACTCGGAATAACGGGAACCGGAGGTGCGGGAAAGTCTTCAATTATTGATGAGTTTATCAATAGATTTTTATCGGATTTCCCAAAAAAGAAAATAGGGATAATTTCGGTAGATCCGTCTAAAAGAAAGACGGGGGGTTCGTTGCTTGGCGACAGAATCAGGATGAATTCGATCAATAATAACAGAGTGTATATGAGATCTCTTGCCACAAGAAGGGCAAATGTTGCCGTTTCGGATCATATAAAAGAGGGGTTGGATATTCTTAAAGTTGCATCATTTGATCTGATAATTCTTGAAACGTCCGGAATCGGGCAGTCGGATTCCGAGGTTACGGAGTTTTCCAATCTTTCACTTTATATCATGACACCTGAATATGGTGCCGGAACCCAGCTTGAAAAAATAGATATGCTTGATTTTGCAGACATTATAGTTATCAATAAATTTGACAAGAGAGGGGCTCTTGATTCGTTACGTGATGTAAGGAAACAGTATAGGAGAAATCATAATTTTTGGGAAGGAGAGGAGGAAGATCTTCCGGTCTTCGGGACAACAGCATCAAAATTTAATGATACCGGAATGAACGTTTTATATGTATCAATAATGGAGAAAATCGGTATGAAAACGGAGGATAATTTTGAAAATCCCGATCCGAACGGAGAACTGCACCGTTCCTATATAATTCCTCCGAATCGAAACAGATATCTTGCGGAGATATCCGAGACTATACGTAATTATGATGAGCAAGCAAAAGAGCAGAGCAGGATTGCAGATATTTTTTATGGGATTAGTAAGACTTTAAGTAGCATTGATCGGGATTCGGATAACGGTAACATTCTTTTTGACCAACTTAAATTGATATCGGAGCAAAAGGAATCGGAACTGGACTTGGAAAATAGAAAAGTGCTTGAATCCTGGGATGAAAAGATTAAAAACTATAAAAAAGATACGTTTTCTTATTTCGTAAGAGGCAAAGAGCATAAAGTAAAAACAAAAACGGAAACCCTATCAAAACTAAAAATTCCCAAAATATCCGTACCGAAATACAGAAGTTGGGGAGATATTTTGCTATGGGTGTTACAAGAGAATTTTCCGGGAGAATTTCCATTTACAGCCGGAGTATTCCCTTTTAAAAGAGAGGGAGAAGATCCTACAAGGATGTTTGCAGGTGAAGGGGGACCGGAAAGAACAAACAGAAGATTTCATTATCTTTCACACGGACTTCCTGCAAACAGGCTTTCAACGGCTTTTGATTCCGTAACACTTTATGGGGCTGACCCCGATAAGAGACCTGATATTTATGGAAAGATAGGTAATGCGGGAGTATCAATTTCATGTCTTGATGATATGAAAAAATTGTATTCCGGATTTCGACTTATTGACCCGAAAACCTCCGTTTCAATGACAATTAATGGTCCTGCGGCAATAATGGTAGGATACTTTATGAATGCCGCAATTGATCAAGAGTGTGAAATATATATTAAAAATCAGGGAATAGAGAAAGATGTTGAAGATAAAATTAAAAAAATTTACAAAGAAAAAGGTATTAAAAGACCGATTTATAACGGTAAGCTACCGGAAGGGAATGATGGATTGGGATTGATGCTTCTTGGAGTTACGGGTGACCGGATTCTTCCTCTCGAAGTTTATAATAAAATAAAAACCGATACAATTACTAAAGTGAGAGGGACGGTTCAGGCAGATATTTTAAAAGAGGATCAAGCACAGAATACCTGTATTTTCTCAACGGAGTTTTCCTTAAAGTTAATGGGAGATGTTCAGGAATACTTTACCCGAAATAAAATTCGAAATTTTTATTCGGTATCAATCTCCGGTTATCATATTGCTGAAGCGGGTGCAAATCCGATAACTCAACTTGCTCTTACATTATCAAACGGATTCACATTTGTTGAGTATTATCTTTCACGAGGAATGAAAATTGATGATTTTGCACCGAATCTTTCATTTTTCTTCTCAAACGGAATAGATCCCGAATATGCAGTGATAGGTCGTGTGGCTCGAAGAATTTGGGCTAAAGCTATGAAATATAAGTATAAAGGGGATGAAAGATCACAGAAACTTAAATATCATATTCAGACTTCGGGGAGATCTCTTCACTCACAGGAAATTGATTTTAATGATATCCGAACGACGCTTCAGGCAATCTATGCAATTTATGATAATTGTAATTCGCTTCATACAAATGCGTACGATGAAGCAATAACAACACCGACAGAGGAATCGGTGAGAAGAGCAATGGCAATTCAGATGATAATTAATCATGAATTCGGACTTACAAAGAATCAAAACCCCAATCAGGGATCATTTATCATTGAAGAGTTGACAGATATGGTAGAAAAAGCCGTATTGGAGGAGTTTGAAAGGATATCGGAGAGAGGGGGAGTTCTCGGTGCAATGGAGAGAAATTATCAGAGGAGTAAAATTCAAGAAGAATCGCTTTACTATGAGAAAATGAAAAATAGCGGTGAATATCCTATTATGGGAGTTAATACATTTCTTTCAAGTACAGGTTCTCCGACTATAATTCCAGGTGAGATTATCAGAGCGACCGAAGAAGAGAAAGAAAATCAGATAAATACCATTGAGCGATTAAAAAAAGGAAATTCGAAAATTGCCGATGAAATGATGTCACTTTTAAGGGATACGGCTGTAAACAATAAAAATTTGTTTGAGGCATTAATGGAAGTTACAAAGTATTGTTCCATAGGTCAGATTACCGATACCCTTTTTGGTGTGGGAGGAAAGTACAGAAGAAATATGTGATATGTCAGTTTTTTACATGATTTAATATAAAAGAATAACTTAATGAAGGATATAAAAATAGTGATATCGAAAGAGTTAAAAAGCTTAGCAAGTGAAGATTATAAAAAATTCAACAAAAAAATAATCCCGACAAAACAGACGATTTTAGGTGTACGACTACCGGCATTAAGAAAGATAGCAAAACGGATAGCAAAAAGCGGAGGGGTTGAGTTTATTAAATTAAAGAAAAAAAATATATATGAAATGATAATGTTGGAAGGGATGGTTCTCTCTTACATGGATAAACCGTTTATGGAGTTATTGCCTTTAACGGAAAAGTTTTTGCAAAAAGTGGATAATTGGGCTCAAATAGATTCAACAATCTCTGATTATAAAAAAATCTCAAAGGAAAAAGAAGATGTTTTGGAAGTAGTAAAAAGATGGTTAAGATCCGATAAGGAATTTATTGTCCGTGCCGGACTTGTAATTCTGCTTGCCCACTACGTAGAGAAGGAAAGCCTAAATATGATATTTGAATTATCACAAAAGGTTAATCATCGGGGATACTATGTGCATATGGGAAATGCTTGGCTTATATCTGTGTGTATGGCAAAATTTCCGGAAGAAACCATCAATTTTTTCAAGAATAACAAATTAGATAATAAAACACACAATAAAGCAATCCAAAAATCTCGTGAAAGTTACAGAGTTTCAAAAGAACATAAAGCAATAATAAATAATTTAAAAAGGAAGAGACATTAAATGAAAACTATTTTTATTATACTATTAATGATGAATCCCTATTTTTACGGGATATCAGCACAAGATATTTCAAAAAGTAATACTGGAACCGATACCGTTTCCTCGAAAAATCTGTTTTTTGCTTACGGGCAGATGTACAATTTAAAATTGGATAGGACATATTCTCGGTTGGCAAAAAACGGGTTTAATCACTTTTTTAATTTAGGTTATGAAAATCCAAATAGTAATAGAATTGTTAGCATTGAAGGCGGTTTTATGGTCGGAACTTTAAAAACCAAGGGAAATAACGTAAACTTTATTAAAGATTTTGCAGGAAATTTAAAAATTAGATATCTTAAAAGGATTAAAACGATAGAGATAAAAAATCTTTCCGTATATGCAGGGGGAAATGTCAATTTCAGAGGAGATGTTTGGTTTCCGCAAGATTCCGAACTAAGATACGGTTGGGATATTAATTTGGGAATAGGATTGGCAACATCAATACGATATAAAATCAATTCCAACCTATCTCTTCGTTATGATTTGGATATATCATTATTGGGTATTTTATGGCGGTCACATAATAACGGGCAGCAATTGGTTACGGAAGAGATACAGCTGGAAAAGGGAATGTTGGCATCAGTATTTGAAACGCCAAGGTTTTCTCATCCGTTTAACACTTTATACGTGGATAATTCTTTTAAATTATTTTATTCGGTTTCGGATAAAATGGATATTTATTACAACTTCATCCTATCGTATGAGTACATTAAACAACCTTTGTTAAAAAAAGGTTATGAGTTTAATAATGCTATAGGGATAACATATAAATTTTGAGGAGAATGAAGATAATGAAAAAATTCGGGATATTATTGCTTGTAGTCATTCTTTTTTCCTGTGATATGGATTTAAAGGTA
Organism: uncultured Clostridia bacterium; assembly: GCA_964422395.1. GTDB lineage: Bacteria > Acidobacteriota > Aminicenantia > UBA2199 > UBA2199 > UBA647. The sequence continues at coordinate 6,928 of CAYRAO010000015.1, read as the reverse complement.
GATAGTTCACCAACGGGTGACTTTGAACTGTTTTGTGAATATCTGGAAAATGATTATTCGTATCGTGATGCACATCCTTTCACAATGGAAGAGATTAAACATAAATATTTATCGCAGATCAATGCTTCGGATACCCAACTTACTTTGGCAAACATATTGGTGAGTATTATTAATGAATTAAAGGACCCTCATTTATATTTTAATGACCAAAGTATTTACGATTTGTCAAATGTTCGTGAATATAAACTTGATTTTTTAGAAGAGATAAAACCTTTGTTTACAGAAGTTACAATAATAAAAACTACTCTATACTATACCTATGGAACCATCACATCAAATCCTAAAATCGGGTATATTTACATCAGAGCTTTTAACAGTGATATCGGAGGGACGAATTCACTCGGTATTGAAGATGGTGTGAAAGAAATCGATAATATAATTCAAGAATTGAATAACAGAGAAATCACATCAATGATTGTTGATATGCGTTCGAGTGCCGGTGGTTCAAACTATGTTCCGCGCTACATAGCTCAACGATTTGTTGATAAAGAAGCAACATATATGATTGAATATTATCCCGAAGGAGACTTTTTTGTTAGAAAAGAGTGGAATGTTAAGCCCGAAGGAGTTGGATTTAGAACCGGAAGGATAGTTTTGTTATCGAACGGTCTGACTGCAAGCGGGGGCGAGATGTTTCTTTTGGCAATGCTTCAAAGAACCAATCTTATTAATATCGGTTCGCGTTCTATCGGAGCGGCAGGTAACATTGTTGAAAAGGATCTCTCAAACGGTTGGAATTTTACCATGACAAATTCCCGGACGGAATACCCTGACGGCAAACAATATTTTAAGGTCGGCATAACTCCGGAAATCATTGTAAAAAATGATAACAGCTATAAAGATACACACAATGATAAGCTGATAGCAAAAGCTGTTGAATTATTACACTGATGAATATAAATAAGCAGTATGGCAGATTAGATTTTTAACTTCTGAAAAGGAGAAACAAAAAATATGAGAAAAATAATAGCTACGGTATTGGTATTGTTTGTATATTTAATCACTATTAATGTTCAAGGGCAAACAACCGAATTAAGAATAATCAAAATTGATAAAAACCTTAGCGATTATAAAAATCAATATGATTTAAGTACACCTTTGAAATCTATAATGGTCCTGGAAAAACAGACCAAAATTTGATAGTAAATAAAGTGCATCTCCTTTAAAATAACAAAGGAGAGCAGACACTGTCGGAGTTATCCGGTAAATTTGGAATACATCCAAATATGATTCGAAGGGCTGAATGAGAAGTTGTTTAAAACGATTGGCCGACAGAATGTGGAAAGGGATGTTCTGATTACACGATTGAAAAATATGGTGCTCCTGAATATTTCAACACGGATCAGGGTTCTTTAGTTTACCAGTGATAAATTTACAAATATTTTGAATAACAATGGTATTAAAATAAGTGTGGATGGTAAAGGCAGATGGGGAGATAATATTTTTTTCATTGAGCGTTTTGGGAGGACATTAAAATACGAGGAGGTTTATATTAAGTCATACGTAGATGTAAAAGATTGTCAGAATAATTTAAAGGAATTTTTTGAGAAATATAATAACCGGAGATTACATGAAAGCTTGGGGTGCCAAAACTCCTGCGGAATTCTATTCTGGTTTGAGGAAGGCTGGTTAAGTGAAATGAGGGAGAATACACCTTATTAGGGATTATCAGGATATGAAAAAGCTCAAAGATGTAATTGGAAATTTTGAGAACGAAATACCCTTGGATCAAAAATATAAGCCCCATAAGCTATTAAGTAATTGGAAGGATCACTTTGAATGTCATGTAGAATCGGACTGCCTTTTAATTTACAGGGTTGATCAAACGAAAAAAGAATTGCTGCATGAACGATCTACCAGTATATATTTATTCCTAATTTTTCACTTGGGTGGACGTTCGGTTAGGCTATCCCTTATTCGACCGGTTGGAATATTAAATAAAAAGATATTTTTAACCTATTTCCCCTTCTGTCGTACCATGAGTATGGAAACATTTGGAGTGCCACTCAAGGGCAAAAACAGAATACAGAGGTTACTATGAATGACACATTGTTAGAAGAACTCATCCAACAAAGCAGAACTGGTGATTTGAGGGCCTTTGAGAAAATCATCAATATGCATAAAAATTTTTCCATTTCGGTTGCATGGCGTTTTTTTGGCAATGAAGAAGAGGTCGAGGATATTGTACAGGAGACATTTATTAGAATTTGGAAGTATTTACCGAGATTTGATTTCAGATGTAAATTTACAACCTGGATGTATCGAATTATTGTCAATATCTGTTTGGATAGAATCAAGTACGAAAACAGGAAGCGAAAAAATTTGGGACACCAGGAGGATGCAAGTTTGATTGAATATTTACCAGGTGGTTCAGATCCAGAAGAAGAGGGAATTAAAAGGAATCTCGCCTCCATCATCACACAACTGGCAAAGAAACTGACTCCCAAACAACGGTCAGTATTTATCCTTCGAGATCTCCAGGATTTGAATTTAGAAGAAGTTTCACAAATTTTAAATATTTCCATTGGATCGGTTAAAAGCAACCTATATTATGCACGCAACAGAATTAGAAAGTGGGTGATACCAGTGGAATATAACAACGGGAGAAAAACATGAGTTGTAAAAGATACAACAAATTACTTCATTTAAACCATCATGGCGAGATTAATTCAAGGCAGGAAAAAAAACTTCAGCGTCACCTCAAACTGTGTCCAAAATGTAATAATGAAAAATTACAAATTGAAAAGGCAGATCAATTTATCAAACTAGCCCGAAAAGCCAAATCACTCTCCCCGATAATGCCGGATTTGGCAGGTCAAATTATTGGAAGTATTCAAATTGAACAAAAAAAAAAGAAATACAAACAACCTCAGCACTTTTTCAAGCATGGATTCGGTTGGTTGGTCGTTCCTACTGTTCGCTATTTTCTTGTAGGAAGTGCCTTATTTATTTTCGGGATATTACTATATCATACACATTTCATGCTGGCATCCATATCGCGCCTAGAAAACAGAATGGTTGATTATTCTCAGAGAAAAATTTTCATTGAATCAAGATATTCAAAAGAGGACATTTTGAGACAGATAGTGAATACAGTAGAAGAAGAGGGATTTCTGAATGATAAAAATACAGGCATAAATATGATCAATAAAAAAACTATTTTTTATTTAGTCTTAATGATAAGAACGTTGGATGGAAATAATCTGCGATCCTTGAAACGGCTGGCGGATAAATTCCTCCTCGCTGGTCAACTTCCCATCAATAAAAAAGATGGTGAAATATTTAAAAAGTTTTTAAAAATACAGAAGAGGATCAAACAAATTTAATAATTATAAGGAGATTATAATGACCAGAACGAACGAATATATCGTAAAGATCATCATATTAATAATTTGTTTTATACTTTTAAGTGCATGTAAGGATATCACCGTGACTACTATCATTTTCCCGGATGGTTCCTGCGAAAGAAGTATAATAGTGGAAAGTCAATCTGAAAAAATATTTAATGATGTTTTCCCAATACCAATGGATGATTCATGGGTAATGGACAAGAAAGTGTCATCCAAGAGAAGCAGCTCTCCCGAGGAGCATAGATTTACGTATACAGCTCGTAAGAAATTTAAAACCATTGCCGAATTAAATCTCGAATTTACTGACCAAGAAAGTGAAAATGTATTTCTTCTACGTCCTCGGATAGAATTTCAGAAGCACTGGAAAGGTTTCTTTACGACCTTTATATATCATGAAACCTACCCTATACTACCCCTTTTCAAAAGAATTCCTGCAGATAGATATTTTTCATCAGAAGAAATGAAGCTGATTGAGTTGAATATCAAAAATCAGGGTGAATTAGAAGCAGATATTCCAAATGACGAGATGAAGGCATTTAATAATAAGTTTTTTAATTGGTATTATGGATGTATCTTTGAGGAGTTTTTTCATATTTTGCAGCAGAAAGTCAAAGCACTCAAGAGTGATTCCCTCACTCTTGAGAAAATTATTTCGGGTAAAAAGGAACTTTATACAGCACTGATAAATCAGATGGAATCGATTACCGATACAGAAATATCCATAAAGAAAGTATTTAAAGTCGGTGAGAAACTATTTAATACCCCGGATATCTGGAAATTATGGGAACAGAATCGGGAGACCTTTGAAGAATATGAAAGGGGTATGAAGAAGATTGGTGATGCAATGGTAAATCAGTACACAAATAATGTAGTTATGCCCGGTATAATTACGAGAACCAATGCCCAAACAGTAATCGGAAATTCAGTCTCCTGGGAAATTGCTCCCCCTTATCTATTTCTAAGAGATTATAAGATGATTGTTGAATCTCGGTTGGTCAACTGGTGGTTAGTAGGATTTACCCTTGTTATATTTGTTGTGATTTTAGCAGCCATTTTACTAGGGAACCTACTTAGAAAATGAAGATCTTTCATCTAGGTAAAGTTGGATCGGGCTATTCTCTGTTTAGTCGGGCCATAGCATGACTGAGAAAGCGTAAAACATGAATTCCCAGCATTGTATTAATGATAATCAATGCTGTAAGCCGCATAGGCAAATAGGTTCCGTAGTAATGGTATTTGGCATAAGAATTGCTTCCTGATAATATTCTAAAAAAAAGGAGGAAAAATATGATTTATGAAGCACTTACCCAAGAGGTGATCAGTTGTCAGGAGCATTCCCATGATGCGACTTACAAGACCAGGATTAAAACCAGTAAAGGTGGGAAATGGGAAAGTGATGGGAAAGATACCATCACCAGAGCTAGATGAGGAGAATACAATGAATTACGAGAAATTAAATCAGGATGTCATTGATACCTCTTCAAAATCAGATTTTTTTGCCAAACCCAGGGAAGGATCCACCAAAATTCAAACAAAAGTTGTAGTGTGGGTCAATGACGGCTACGACGACAAGCCGCCGGTTAGGTAAAAGGAGGAGAAACATGATTTTTGAAAAATTAGAAAAATCTGTTATCAAATCCCATGAAATCGGCTTTGCAGGTGAAGTAAAAACAAAGATTGAAACTCAAATCAATGGTACCTGGAAGCACGATTGTAATGATTCCAACAAGCCTATAAAATAGCACGGGCTTATTTAAGAACAGATGGACAACATACTTGTCCATCTGTTCTGCCGTGATAATGGATTAACAATCTTATCAGGATTATAAAAAAAGGAGTACAAAGAAAAATGAGTGTTCGAATTGTAAATAGTATGCTAGTAATTCTAAGTTTTATCTTTGCTACTTATCTATCGGGTGATAACCTATTACGCCTTGAGAAAACAATTGATAACTCTTATTTTGGACAAGAAATGTTATTTTCGAACGAGATCAGGGATATATATGTTGATAGAGAAAAAAATCTAATTTTTGTAGTAGATTCGAAATTTTGCCAGATAAAGGTATTTACAAAGGATGGAAGGTTACAAAAAGTTTTTGGTCGTAGGGGGCAGGGACCAGGCGAGTTTTTAAAACCTGAATCACTTTGTGAAACTGCAGATAATCGGTTTTATGTTATTGCAGATTCTGATGGAAGACGCCTTCAATTCTTTAAAAAGGATTTTTCCTTCGAAAAATTACTCAAGACACCTAGAATCAGAGTGGCAGATATGATTTCAATAAAAGATGATGGATTCTGGGTGGTTCCTAACAAAGGATTTTTTATCCATATTTCGATGGAAGCTCCAAAGAATAAAAAATCTCAGCCGGTGCTGTATAAAATATCATCTGAAGGGCAAATTTTAGAGAAGGTTGGTTCAAGTCCATATAAAAAAAACTTCTATTTAAATGAGATGATGAAGAATGTAGTCTTGTTGGCCGGTCCAAATGGGACCCTAATAACCTGCTATACAATCCGAAACAAAATCGAGATTTTTAATGGTTCAAAGGTAGTGAGAAAATTCACGATTCCGCTAAAGTTTAAACCTGTCCAACCCAAAGCATCCATGAAACATAAGGGTGATACTTTTTTTATGGAATTAAGCATGGATAAAATTCTAAATGATGCTACCTTGGACAAAGAAGGGAAATTGTATCTGGTTTTATATGATAGTAATACTTCAGCAAAAACAAAGACCTCCTCTGTGGGGCAGTACCTGTGTAAATTTGATCTGAGGAACGGGAAGATTCTTGGAGAATGGCCCATAAAAAATGATGGGTTTATTCAATCCATCGATTTTCTGGGTGATGGAAGTATTGTTATGTTGGAAAATCAAGATGAAGACTTCTCAGTCCATATCTACACTATACTTTCAAAGGGAGAGCATAGATGAATACACAACCATTAGGTTATGAATTAGTCACCAAATTTGTTGCAACTTTGGAAAAATTCTACACTTCTTTTTTTGTGGTTCTATCATTGTCTTTGGCATCTTCCCTGATGGCAGTCTTATATCCATTACTTTTCAAAGCTATTGTGGATGAATTCCAGAAAAGACAATTGTTGCCGTTGCTGATTTTTCTTGGCATTTATGCTCTTATACAGATTTTTCAAAATACAATCAACTCCATGAATAACTTTATAAGAAAAAAGTATGCTTTGAAAGCTAATAAAAAAGTAATCCACCAGTTTTATGGGGTTGTCCAAGCTCTTCCGTTGAAGATTTTTAGGAAATTTCAACACAACGGAGAAATTTATCAACGGGTTATTGATTCCTTGGAGTTAAACTATGTTGTTATTGATGTAGCCAGTGGATTAATAATTAACTTTTTGAATCTGATCATTTATATAGGTATTCTGTTTTATATCCACTGGATGGTTGGTTCTGTCATCATTGTTCTAATGCCTTTTTATTATCTGCTGAATCGGATTTTTATCTCCAAAAAGTTTTTTAGCTATGCTCTCGGTTAAAATAATAG
>CAYRAO010000014.1:0-57490 GCA_964422395.1 uncultured Clostridia bacterium | reverse complement strand
TCTCTCGGCTTTACTTTTCCACGAAATTCATCCAATTTTTCGAAAAGAGATTTATTGATAGTATCTGCCGATTTTTTTCTATTCTTTTTAATAAATTTGACGATATTTTTAACTCCGAATTCCTCTCCTTCACTATTCTCGATTTCAGGAACACCGTCGGTAAAAGCAACTATAATATCCCCTGATTTAAGTGAAATATTTTCTTTTTCATAATCCGCTTCGTCAGTGAATCCCGTAAGAAAACCACCTTTAGAGAGAGGATAAACATCATTTCCGGATAACAGAAGAGGTGCTTCATGACCTGCATTCACATAAGTAATTTCCCTTTTCTTGTCATCAAGAAGCATCCAAAATATTGTAATAAATCTGTTTCCTTTGGTAAAATCGTAAATAAGTGAATTTGCTTTTGAGATAAAATCCTCAGGTTTCGAAAAATATAGATTATTCATTACCCGAAATACGGCTTGAGAAGAAGCTGCAAGGAGAGCGGCTGAAAGACCTTTCCCTTCGACATCTGCAATAAGAAGAGGGGTTTTTCCTTTTTTCTCGGCAAGAATATCATAATAGTCCCCTCCTACACTGTTGATAGGTTCATATTTTATTGCAATATCAAAATTGTCAAATTCGGGAATTTGTTGCGGAAGCAGTGATAGCTGGATATCTTTGGCAATGCCTATCTCGTGTTCCATTTTCTCTTTTTCAATCATTTTTGAAATCATAATACTGTTCTCGATTGCACTAAGAGTGAATTTTGAAATGGAAAATGCAAAATCCAAATCATCCTTATCGGGATTTAATCTGTTAAACTTTAACCCAAGCCCAAGTACCGTGCTTTTTGTTTCAGTATCGGAAAGGTTGAGTAAACATGAAATGTTTTTTTGTGAAAAAAGTTCAAATAATTCAATATTTTCCTTCTCCAAATCTTTAACTTCAATATGTGTCCAATTTTTTTTTAGTTTTTTTAGACCCTCATGAATTGTTTCTTTATCCTTTTTCCCTAATCGGAACCCTCTTTTTTCAATAATATCATTTTTTTCATCTATAAAAAAAATCCTCGAAATCCCCATATGCCCCATAATTGTAGAAAAATATATGCGAAAAATATTATCGGATTTAAAAGACGAATAAATTGATGAAGAAAACTCATAAATAGAGTTAAACTGGAACTTTTTTATTTTTAATTCTCTAATAAGTTCTTTTAACCGGTTTCCTTCCATTTAATCATTTCCAAATAATTCACATCATCTACCGTACTATATTTTACCGAATCCATAATTTTTTTGATCAAAGCTACTCCCAAACCTCCCTTTTTTTTGGCTTTTATCATTTTTTCCAGATTAACGGCAGAAGTATCCAGTTGAGGAGGGATACCGGCAAATTCAATTTTTATTTTCATACCTTTGTTGCTACAATAAAAACTAAGTTTTATTTCCGCTTCGGAAGAGATTTTTTTATAAGAGTGTTTGATAACATTTGTAATAGCTTCATCAACAGCTAAAGCAATTTTTCTGGAATCTGAGGCGGAAAAAAAATTTCTAACCGCAATATGACTTGTCAACTCAACAAGCATCTTCAGCAATTCCGTTTTAGCCGGAATTGATACCGATAATTCAGGAGATTCAGGAAACATCGCTAAATTTTTCTATTGCACTATTTTCATTCTCTACAAATTCGTATATTTCCGTAAAACCCACGAGATCAAATATTTCATATACCCTTTCCTCAACGTTGGAAAGTTTAATATCTCCCCCTTTTTCTCTTATTTCGTCAAGATAACCCATAATTATTCCCATTCCGGCTGAACTTATATAATTTAAATCACTACAATTTACAACAATATTTACAATATCACCATTTATCATCTTTACTATCTCTTTTTCAAATTTTTCAACACTATGTGCATCAAGGTGACCTGTAGGATACAAGATACCGATATTATCAACTGTTTTTGATTTAATAAGGAAATTCCTCATGATTTTCTCCAAAATTAAGAAAAAAAACCGTTCTTAATTTATCAATTGAATTTTAATACAGAAAAAACCAAAAATCAATTATGAAATTGAATCATAAAATATATTAAACCCCATATAGATCGGAACTTTTTTGTTATTTCTGACGTTTAACACAAGTCGGAGGCAATTATGAAAATAAAAGTAATCTTTTTATCGGTTTTAATTTTCTTTTTAGCGTCTTTTTTTTCATTTGGGTACAAGTATGAAAAAACCATTAAAAAATCGTTTAAAGCAGGAAATAATTTTAAATTTGAAATAAAAAATTGTAACGGAAATATCAAGGTCGAAACATATGATGGTGATACCATTTACATTAAAGCAGAGAAGTATTCCAATAAAAATAATTCTTTTGAAAAAACCAAAATACTTTTTGAAGAGGGGAAAAACTCTCTCCGCATACGTGTTAAAAGACCCGGAAGAAATTGCAAGGCATCTGTAAAATTTTATTTAAGGCTACCTCAAAATATTTCTTATTCCGAAATAGAGACAATAAACGGAAGCCTGCGAATAACAGGTAAAGTTAAAGACATTATTGTTGAAACGGTAAACGGGAAAATTTCTCTTGAAGGAATGTGCGGAGACGCAAAACTCAGAACTGTTAACGGGAGTATACAATTGTATTTAAAAGAAAAGATTCATGGAGACATAAATGTTAAAACCGTTAACGGATCTATCAAGGTGGAACTTGATGATGATTCCAGTTTTAATTTGAATGCTAAGACAATAAACGGGTCAATTAAAAGTGATTTTAATCTTTACATGACCAAAAAATTTATCGGGAGCAAAATGGACGGTACGATTAATAAAGGTGAATTTGACATTAAATTAAATACCGTTAACGGAAGCATAAAAATTCTGAAAAATTAAATTTCCGAAAAATCGGAGCAACTCAATACCAATTCATCGGCTATTTGGATATAATAGCTGTATGAAAAGGGAAATTTATGTCGGGAGAGTCGGTATCGGTGGTAATCATCCGGTTTCGATTCAATCCATGACCACAACCGACACGCGAGATTACAGTTCCACTTTAGCTCAGATCAAGCGGCTTTACATAGCCGGATGTGAAATCGTAAGAGTTGCCGTTCCCGATCAAGAATCGGTTATATCGCTAAAAACGATAGTATCGGAATCTCCTCTCCCCATAATCGCAGATATCCATTTTAATCCCGATCTGGCATTAAAATCAATTAAAGCCGGAATAGACGGGATAAGAATAAATCCGGGCAACATCAGCAGTATTTCTAAACTCAGCAAGATAATTAAAACTGCTTCCCAACATAATATCCCGATAAGAATAGGAGTGAATTCGGGTTCAATAGAGAAAAAATATCAAAAATCAGGAAAAACAAGGGCAGAGATGATGGTTGATTCGGTAATGGATAAGATAAAATTTTTTGAGGATTCGGGATTTTGTAATATAAAAATATCGTTGAAATCCTCCGACGTCAAAGAAACCATAAAAGCGTACCGAATGATTGACAATCTATGTGATTATCCGCTACACCTTGGTATTACCGAGGCGGGAACCATATTTTCAGGAACTATAAAATCGTCAATAGGAATCGGTAGTCTCCTTGCCGACGGGATCGGAAATACAATCAGAGTATCCCTGACAGACGATCCCGTAAAAGAAATTAGGGTGGCGGAAGAGATATTGAAAGTATTGGGATTGAAGGAAAAAGGAATTGAGATTATCTCCTGCCCTACCTGTGCAAGAGTAAGTGTTGATCTGATTAATATTGTGAAAAAATTTGAAGAAAGATTAAGTAAAATCAAAACAGATAAGAATATCAAAATAGCGATTATGGGATGTGAGGTCAATGGTCCTGGAGAAGCAAAAGATGCTGACATAGGAATTGCATTTTCAAAAAGCAAAGCCTATATCTTTAAGAAAGGGAAACTGATAGACAAACTCAATCCTGAAAACTCCCTCGAAAAACTTATCAATATGGTTATTGAATCTTAACTAAATCTTTGATAAACCCTGTTCCAGATCGGCAATAATATCCTCAATATCTTCAAGACCAACCGATATTCTGGTTAATTCATCTGAAATTCCGGCTTTTTCTCTCTCCGCTTTAGGAACACCACTGTGAGTCATTGAAGCCGGATGTTGAATGAGAGTATCGACGGTACCAAGCGAAACAGCAAGAGTCATCAGCTTAATGGATTTCATCAATTTTTTACCTGCATCAAATCCACCTTTAAGATCAAACGCAATTACCGACGAGAAACCGCTCATTTGCCTCTTTGCCACCTCGTGACCTTCAAAATCGGGAAGTCCCGGATAATATACTTTAAGAACCTTTTTGTGTTCTTGAAGATATTCCGCCACTTTCATTGCGTTAACATTATGTTTATCCATTCTCAGTGAAAGTGTCTTTATCCCCCTTAAACATAGATATGAGTCAAACGGAGTGGCATTTCCACCCGTAAGTCTTGTAAAAGACCTGATTTTTTTGTGAATATCCTCTGTCTTTCCCACAGAAAAACCCATAACAACATCTCCGTGCCCGTTAAGATACTTCGTAGCAGAGTGCATAATGATATCGGCACCGAATTCAAACGGTCTTTGCAAATATGGTGTAGCAAAAGTATTATCAACTACAAGCAAAATATTATTATTTTTTGCGATATCCGACACACCCCGGATATCGGTTATGCTTAGGGTGGGATTTGCAGGGGTTTCCACATAAATGAGTTTGGTATTGCTCTTTACACCGTTTTTAAATTCTTCAAGAGAAGCACTTTTTACCACAGTCACTTCTATACCGTACTTTACGGCGAATTCAGTCAGGAGAATAGTTGATGCTCCGTAAAGTGTATCCGAAACTACAATATGATCTCCTGCCTTTACAAATGGAAAAACACTTGTTAAAACCGCAGACATTCCCGAACTGGTTGCCGTTGCTCCGAACCCGCCTTCCAACTCGGCGACTACACGCTCAACCGCATCAATTGTAGGATTACCTAATCGAGTGTAAATATATCCGTCCCCTTTCCCCGCAAATAGTTCCGCTCCGTGTTCAGGGGAATCAAAATAGAATGTTGAAGTCTGAAAAATTGGAAAAGAGTGAGAATTAAACGGTTTTTTATGTCCTTCAAGATGAATCTGATTGGTGGAAAATTTATGGTTTTTCATTTTTTACTCCTGAATTTATTATAAATGAAAAATCGCCATGTGACAACACGAGCAACAACAAGATTTATCGACACCTTGTACTCTGTCCACACCCCTTTAAAAAACTTGCAAAAAACATGTTGGAATGCTATAGCTATTCTCATTACTGGAAAAAGGAGAAACTAATGGGAACTGACACAACATGGAAATTTCATAAAACATTCTGGATTGCCAACTTGGTGGAATTTTTCGAAAGAGCCGCCTACTATGCAGTATTTATTGCAATCACATTATACCTTACAAATGTTGTCGGCTTTAATGATATTTGGTCTGCATGGATAAGCGGAGGATTTTCGGCGGGACTTTACTTCCTTCCCCCGTTTGCAGGGGCTGTAGCAGATAAAATCGGATTCCGAAAGGGGATAATTATCGCATTCTCTCTTCTAAGCATCGGCTATTTTTTACTCGGATTATTTCCGTATAAGCTCATTGTTATCCCGACACTCGTAGTCGTTATGATAGGGGGTTCTTTTATAAAGTCCATTATCACGGGGACAGTTGCCCTAACTACTACGGAAAAAACCAGAGCAAGAGGCTATTCTCTCTTTTATATGGTTGTAAACATCGGAGCTTTTCTCGGTAAGACGTTTGCCGCCCCTATGCGTATAAACATAGGGCTCAAATCCATTAATTTCTTCTCTGCAACAATGACAATCCTTGCTTTAATAGTTGTGTACTTTTTTTACAAGAACTCGGAACAGAGAGGAGAAGGGAAATCTCTTAAAGAGACTTGGGAAGGATTTGTTCGTATTGTCACCAATCTCCGTTTGGTAACATTGATAATCATAGTAACAGGATTTTGGATGATTCAGCACCAACTTTATGCAACAATGCCTAAATATGTAATCAGGACAGTGGGAGAACACGCAAAACCGGAATGGATAGCAAATGTAAATCCGGCAATAGTAATGGTTTTTGTAGTGTTAATTACCCAGTTGATGAGAAAAGTAAAAGCTGTTACTTCAATGACAATAGGAATGTTTATAATGCCTTTATCCGCACTCACAATGGCATTAAGTCCGGTCCTCGAATCTTTAACCGGTCAATCCATATCAATATTCGGTATTTTCACCATGCATCCGATAACCGTTATGCTCATACTCGGAATAGTTCTTCAGGGATTTGCCGAATGCTTTATCTCTCCCCGTTTCTTGGAATTCTTCTCATTTCAAGCTCCAAAGGGGGAAGAAGGTATGTACCTTGGATTCAGTCATATGCACTCTTTTCTTGCCTCTCTGCTCGGATTCGGACTATCGGGATATCTTTTGACCGAATATTGCCCCGACCCGAGATTTCTAACGGCAGCAGAAAAACTGCATGCATACGATAAAGCGCATGTAATATGGTACTATTTTGCAACTATAGGACTAATTTCTGCAATTTCCCTTGTTATCTATAACTATGTGACAAAAAAGATTGACGATAAAGAATCTACATAGATTTGAAAAAATATATTAGTTTTCATAAGAAATTTTTTCTATTTTTTTATTTAATCGATATAATCTTTTTTCAAAATCTTCACGTTGCTTCCCAGATAAACCGGAATGTTCGAGTCCTCTCCTGACAAATTCCAAAGCTCCGGAAAAATCCTTCTTCCCGTGTTCAAGATATATCGACATCTCCTTTATCGCTTTCTCATCTCCGTAATCCGATAGGATATTCCACAACTCTTCAGCTTCTTTAAATAATTTCTCCTTTTTTTTGATGTTGGCAAGTCTTTTCACCGATTGAGAAATTATATCTTTTCTTTCACAGCTTTTTCTTAAAAATTGATAATGTTGCTCCGCTTTCGATAATATTCCGATTCTTTCATTCAGTTGTGCCACACCGAAAACTTCCCCTTCATCCGTCGTTCTCGAATAATCTTCAACGTAAATACACCCCAATAACAAGAGAGCGGATAGCCCGACTATATCAAGAGCATTATGCTCAACAACTTTTTCAATCATAGAAAAATTCCCTGTTCTCAGATATTCAAAATATAGTCTTGGAATCAGACTACCGTCGACATCATCTTCTCTCGAAATGTTCAGGAGGACATCTCCAAGATACCCTAATTTTCTCGATTCGTAAGTATTCCTCCAGATTATTCTTGCAGGGAAAAGATAATCGAGATGATCATAAACCAGAAGTGGAAATTTTTTTCTGTTCAATATATATCTTGTTTCCATCAGCGGATAGTCAAAACTTTTCCCGTTATAAGTAACAACACCCGATATGTCAAGATTACTTAAAAACGTATCAACCTCTTCCAAAAAAAATCCCTCCCTCGCCGGATCATTAAGTATAAAAATTTTTACTTTAAACAATCTATCTTCGATATATCCGAAACCAAGCATAAACGGAATTGTCCCCGTTCCTCCCGAAAGACCTGTAGTTTCGGTATCGAAAAATAAAAGCTTTCTCGGATCAATATTTTTAAGTTGAGGATTGTTAAACACCGTAGCAATTGTTTCACTTTTAATTCCATCCCATTCACTTAAAGTCACTTTCCCGAACACCGATTCCAGAGGGTAAACAAAATCATGTATATCGTAGTCCTTATCAAATATTTTCCTTTTTTGAACCGGTCTTTCTCTTATCTCAAGTGTTCTGTTTTTAAGATTTTTATTTACTAATTCTTCCAGTTTTTGTTTTGTTGATAATGTATCGGATACATCGTCGGAATTAAGATTTTTTTTAACAATGTTTTTATTTATAAAATCTAATTTTTTTTTTAAATCACCCATTTAGTAACAATATTACCATAGAAACAAATAGATTTTTAAGTGAGAAAAAATTAAAGGAGTACTAATCTAACAAGAAATCAATAGGGTTAAGAGCCTTACCCATAAACCTAACTTCATAATGAAGATGGGATGCAGTACTTCTTCCGGTATTTCCGACAAATCCTATTACTTGCCCCCGAATTACCCGATCCCCTTCTTTGACATTGAATGCGGATAAATGTCCGTAACGTGTCGTATACCCGAAATTATGATCTATAATTATCATATTTCCATAATAACCCCTGAACTCGGCAACAAGGACAACACCGTTTGCCGGAGCCAACACTTTATTCCCAAGCTGCGTTGCAATATCCTGTCCATAATGAAAGCTTTTTTTTCCCGTCAGAGGATGCTTTCTTCTTCCGAATGAGTTTGTGAGAATCCCCTTTGTCGGCCATATCGAAGGAGTTGAAGCCAACCTTACTTTTTTCTTGTCAATCACATTCTCAACGAATTGGAGAGCATTCTCAATTTTTTTCGCATTAAGACTATCTTTTTTTGCCCTCTCTAAAACATCTATTTTCCCTTTCTGTTTGAGAAGAATATTATCTGCTCCGACAAGCTCAACATCGGTCGAGATATCGGAAATAGGACCTCCGCCCGTGCCAATCTCCTTCAATGCATAAGGAGAGGTTAAACCCGAAGCAATAAGAATCCTTTTTTTAAAACTCTCCATCTTTTTAAGACTTATCTGAGTTTTATTTACACTTTTTATAAGTCCGGAAATAACTTCCGTTTTCTTTTTATTATCTATCTCAAGTCTATCCATCTTCTGTCGATCAATAGACAGTGTAAGATAATCAAAAATTATATATCCGAAAAGCAAAACAAGTACTACAACAGCTATCAAAGATTTTCTTATAAATTTGGATGACAAGAATAATTCTTTATTTGTAGATTTTGCATCGGAAACAATTATTATTGAATACGACTTGTTTTTTGCTTTCATTTTTCTCGTTTTATACACTATAATATACGTAAAGTCAAGATATAGACTGTTTTCAAAAAAAAACACACTTCTTTTCTTGACTTTTTTTGTGAAAAAATGTAAAAATTTCTATGTAAGGGGGGATTATGAAAAAAAATGTTGTGCTTGCAGATAACAGTTACACAATACGTAGAATTGTCGAGCTCTCTTTTTCCGATGAGGAGGACATTAATCTTGTAAGTTACGAAAGTGGACAGGGAATTTCCGATAAGCTTTTGGAATTAAAACCTCAGGTGGTTCTTGTCGATATAAAGCTCCCTGAAATGAACGGATATGAAGTGTGCAAATTCATAAATGAAACCGAAGACCTGAAAAACACCAAGGTTTTCTTAATAAAGGGTGGATTTGAACCTGTCGATGAAGAACAACTGAAAGATCTCAAGTATGAGGATTTTATAACCAAGCCGTTTGATTCCAAAGCTCTCGTAATTACCGTAGCAAACCTTTTGGAAGAATCCGATGATGCACAGGAAATGCCAGAGCCTCCTGACATTCCTTCTTCAATACCTGAAGAAATTTCCAAAATGGATGATATTGAAGATAAAGCGGATTCAATAAGCTTCTCAGATATTCACAGTGATATAGAATCCACCGGAGTACTTGATAGCATTGATATTTCAAACTCGGAAATTCTGTCCAAGGAGGAGGTACTTCCTTCGGAAGAGATAACCCAAGGAGCTGGAACAGATGAGAGCAACGATAACCTTTCTCCGGAATCTAATGATGATATATCAAACCCTTTTGAGGACGAAACACTACCTTCAGGTGAGAACGGGTCTGAAATTGACGAAGAAGCAATCGTCAAGGAAAACATAAAACTTCAAGAAAGAGAACTGGATATTGATTCCCTGACAAGAGAAGAAATTAATATTCAGAACGAAATTAATATGCAAAAAGGGACATATCCGAAACCAGATATTGATCCACTTGTGGTTGAAACCGTTAACGAAACGGAAGATATCATAAAAGATCCTCTAATTACCGAAGAGAAAGATCAACTCGATCCGTCATTGGGAAATATGAACACTACTGACCTTGAGAATGTATTCTCAATAAAGAATAATAAAGTTGAACCCCCTTTGGAAAAAGATGATCCCGTTGCCACAGAGCAACATGAGGAAAGTAAACCGAAAACAGATACCGTCAAGAGTGTAGTTGAAAATATTACAGATAGATCTGAAGAGGTAAAACAGACGCTGGAAAAACTCGAATATGACAGTGTCGAAAGCAACAAAGAGGAAGTTCCCGAAGAGATTCTCAAACAAGAATTTCAAGAATCGGTTCCTAAGGATGAAAAAATAAATGATCAGATATCCGATCTTACAAAACTTAAGAACAACAACGAACTTGTGGAAAAAGTTGAAGATAAATTAACCGTTTCCGTAAAAGAAGTTTTATGGGAAATCATCCCACCGTTGGCGGAAAAAGCAAT
Source organism: uncultured Clostridia bacterium (assembly GCA_964422395.1). Lineage (GTDB taxonomy): Bacteria > Acidobacteriota > Aminicenantia > UBA2199 > UBA2199 > UBA647. The sequence continues at coordinate 47,106 of CAYRAO010000014.1, read as the reverse complement.
TAAGAACGAGATAGAGAATCTGAAGAAGGATATAGAAAAAGAGTTTAAATAGTTCTCTCTTTTTCCTTTATTCATTGATTTATGATTAATTAACTAAGTAGCTAATTTTACGAGTAATTTAATTTGCATGGAGAAAAGCTGATGGAAAAGAATTACGATATTGAAAAAACCGAAGAAGGCTGGTACGACAAGTGGGTTTCAAGCGAATTATTCAAAGCGGATAACAAAAACGATGCCCCCCCTTTCTCAATGATTATGCCCCCTCCGAATATTACCGGATCACTCCACATGGGGCATGCTCTGACCTTCACCATTCCGGATATTATAATGCGAAAAAAAAAGATGGAAGGCTTCAACACCCTTTGGCTTCCAGGTATAGATCATGCGGGTATTGCTACACAGATGATAGTTGAAAAGAACCTGAAAAAAGAGGAAAAGAAGACAAAAGAAGATTTAGGACGAGAAAAATTTTTACAAATCGTATGGGATTGGAAGAAAAAATCCGAAAGTAAAATAATAGAACAAGTTTCAAAGCTCGGACTTACTCTTGACTGGAGTAGAATGAAATTTACCTTAAGCGAGGAGATGACCAAAGTTGTCACTGATGTTTTTGTGAAATTATACAAAGAAGGGAAAATATACCAGGGTACCTACATGGTAAATTATTGTCCTTCTTGTAAAACGGTACTATCTGACCTTGAAGTTGATCATAGAGAAGTGGAAGGGAAGTTAACATACATAAAATACCCCCTTAAAGACGATAATGAAAAATATATAACGGTTGCAACCACAAGACCCGAAACAATGCTCGGTGATACAGGGGTTGCAGTTAATCCCGAAGATGACAGATATAAAAATTATATCGGGAAAGATATTTTGCTTCCGATAACAAATAGAATGATAAAAATTATTTCAGATGATCAAGTCTCTGCTGATTTTGGAACAGGAGCTGTTAAAATAACCCCCGCTCATGATCCTTTGGATTACAGCATTGCCAAAAGACATGGACTTGAAAGTAGAACGGTAATTGATAAATCGGGAAATATGACAGGAGATATCCCAAAAAAATTCCTCGGGATAAGTCGCGAAGAATGCAGAGAAAAGTTAGTAGAAATGTTAAGCAACAGCGATCTTATTGAAAAAGAAGAAAATTATCTGCACAATGTTGGTCATTGCCAAAGATGTGAGACCGTTGTGGAACCGAATATTTCCACACAATGGTTTCTAAAAACCGCAAATCTTGCAAAACCGGCAATAAAAGCCGTTGAAGACGGATATATCGAATTTATACCTAAAAAATGGGAAAAGATCTATTTTAACTGGATGAACAATATTCAAGATTGGTGTATTTCAAGACAACTTTGGTGGGGACACCGAATTCCGGCTTATTACTGCAATTCATGCAACGAAATAATTGTTTCCGCCGAAAAACCTTTGAAATGTACTAAATGTAATTCTGAGAAATTTACACAGGACCCCGATGTCCTTGATACATGGTTCTCTTCCGCTCTCTGGCCATTCGCAACTCTCGGCTGGATAGAGAATTCACAAGATTTTAAAATATATTATCCGACATCCCTAATGGCTACAGGATTTGATATCATCTTCTTCTGGGTTGCCAGAATGATAATGATGGGAATTCATTTCGGAAAAAATATCCCATTTAGAAAAGTATTGATAAACGGATTGATCAGAGATGAAAAGGGTCAAAAAATGTCCAAGACAAAAAATAATGCAATCGACCCTCTTGATATAATCAAGGAATACGGGACGGATGCACTTAGGTTCACCCTTGCAATTCAGGCTGTTCCGGGAATGGACATTTCACTGTCAATTAATAGAATTAAGGGATACAAAGCTTTCACAAACAAGATATGGAATGCATCTCGATACATAATTATGAACCTCAAAGGTGATGAAACCTCGGGAATCAACTTAAATAAAATTTCAATGACGGATAAATGGATTCTCCACTCCCTTAATCTTACCGTAAAAAATGTTAACTCTCTCATGGATGACTACAAAATAAACGAAGTCGCAGATACTTTATACCATTTTTTCTGGCACGAATACTGCGACTGGTATCTTGAATTCTCAAAAAAAGATCTTAGCAACATAGCGACTAGAACGGTTCTTAAATATACAATCTTTGTAGCCCTTCAGTTACTCCACCCTTTCATCCCATTCCTAACTGAGGAAATCTACCAAAAAATAAAAACCGATAAAGAATTTCTCCTCGAAACAAAATTTCCAACATTTAGAAGTGAACATGTTTTTACCACCGAATATAAAAATGTTAATCTGCTAAAGAAGGTTACAGGGGAGACAAGGAAAATCAGAACAGAGAATAAAATTGATCCGAATGTAAAATTAAAAACTTATTTAAGTACGGAGTCGGAAAAAGAAAAAAATATTTTTACCGATCTCATAAAATATTTTGATTCCCTTACAAAAAGTGAAAATACGGAAATAGTCGATGACTTTTCCAAGCTCCCTAAAGGTTACAAAGGAGTTTATCAAAACTGGGAAATACTTCTTCCGTTTAAAAATGAGGGAGATAGGGAGAAAGAGATAGAAAGATTAAATAAAGAGTTGAAAAAGACAAGCAATCTGATAGAAAACATTGAAAACAGGCTTAAGAATGCCAAATTTATCAAAAAAGCACCTTCGGACATTATCAATGGATTCAAAAAAACTCTCCATGAATCGGTAGATAAAAAAGAGAAAATTGAAAAAACTCTATCTGACCTCACCTGATTTACAAAATCCTATTCCGGATTTTATTAATCTAAAAATACTAACCACCTGTATTTCAACAAATGAATATGTTGATATAAATTTTGATTCGCTCGTTAAATCCTCTCCATTGCTCATTTCCGCAATAAATCAAACCGAAGGAAAAGGTAGAGACGGGAGAAAATGGATATCCGTTGGGAAAGGTGGAATTTACATCTCCTATTTATTAAGTATCGGTAACAAAAAAGGATTAAACTTTCTTTCAATTGCAGCAGGAACCGCCGTTGCTGAGGCTATAAGAGAAGTTACCGGACTATCTCCGAAACTCAAATGGCCAAATGATATAGAATTATCCGGATTAAAGATCGGAGGGATACTAATTGAAAATAAAATTTTCAAGGACAGCATATATTCGATTATCGGAATCGGTATTAATGTAAATACCACAAAAAGAAATATCCATAATAAAATAAAAGATACTGCAACATATATTTCCAAAGTTTCCGATAGAATAATTGATAAGGATGATTTAATACTAAAGATCACCGAATATTTTTTCCACTTCACAAATTATTTGGGAAAGGATCTTCTCCAAGAAATAATGTCAAAATATTTAAAATATATCAAACATAAAAAAGGTGACGATATCCGATTTCATTTTTGTGGAAATATTATTCAAGGACAATTTGAAAAAATTGGCAATGACGGGGGAATTGTTCTTAAACTTCATGACGGCACGAAAAAAACTTACTTCTCAGGAGAAATAGCCTCCGTTACTTGAAAGCAAATTTGTTAAAATTTCATACAATTTTTTATCTTCACCGCTAAGTAATTCCATATGTTTTAAAATAATTTCATTCTCTTTTCTGTCTGCAGGACCGGTTAAAGACATTTCTAATCCGTTTTTTTCTATATTATTTAATGTTTGTCTGACTAAAGGAAGCAATATTTTGTAATCATTACCTCCTCCCTTTTTAATTTGAATATCGGCAAATCTCATAAGAGAATTTAAAAAATTCGATGAAGCAACTGCTCCAATATGAAAATAAATCTTTAAACTCTTTTCCACTTCCATACAATGTGCTCCGAGATCAGATGAAATTTTCTTTGCTGTTTTCAATGCTTCCCCATCTCCTTCAAAAAGGAAACAGACCGATTTGAAAATATCTTCATCATTGTAAAAAGAAGAGAAGGTCTGAAGAGGAGAAAATGATGCAACGAGAGCACCTTTCTCTTTTAGAGGAATAAGTTCGTCCGAAGTAAGAGAATTCGATGTATGAAAAAATATCTTCTCCGATAAATTTCCGACATTCTCAATTTCTTTTACCAAATCTTCGATTCTTGATTCTTGAACTGAAAGAAAAAACACATCGGAATTTAAGACTATTTTTTTTAAGCTTTTCTCAATATTAGAAGAATATATTTTAAATTTGGATTTTTTATAAACGTATTTAAACCTATAACCCTTTGAAGAAAGAGCATAAGTAAGATTGACTCCGAGATTACCACCGCCTAATATCGAAAAAGTTATCACTTATCAAAAATTTTCATCCACTGATCCACTTCACCTTCACTCAGTTCCGCATCTATTCTCTTTTGTGTCATCTCGAACCTTCCGGTTGCTCTGTAAACCCGTTTCAATTCATAGTAGAATTCGATTGAGTTTATCACTTTTGCACCTTTTTTTTTTGCAATATCCTTTAGTTCTCTGTCCGAAGTGACTAGAATTACATCTCTAAAATATGTATATCCGTCAAGAAGTCTTTTTATTTCATCATCCGCAGATTCCCCGATAGGGGGAAACTTAACAGTTATCTTTTCCGTTGGATTCTTTTCATTCAAATAAGTATCGGGTTCTCCGTCAAAAACAACTATTATTCTGCTCCTTTTTTTCTGCTGAAATTTTTTTACAATTGAAACAATTTCCGATCTGGCATTATCATCTTCCAGAGAGATATCAGGTGAACACCCTATAAGATTATTTCCGTCAATTATATATGGCATTTATAACTCTACACTATCACCGGGATTTAATATTATCACTTCACTGTTATTTCCGACTAACAATTTAAACTCTTCTGGAGATGATTCAATAGCCGGAAATGTATCAAAATGGATGGGGACAACTTTGCGAACTTTTAATAATTCCACCGCTTTTGCAGCAAGTTTCGGAGTCATAGTAAATCTGCCTCCTATCGGAAGGAATGCAATATCCGGTGAATACATTTCTCCAATAAGAAGCATTTCCATAGTGAGACCTGTGTCTCCCGCATGATAAATCGTTACTCCGTCAATCTCAACAACAACACCTACAGCTGTTCCACCGAGTGTAGCTGAGTGTAGTGCGGGAACCATTGAGATTTTAAGACCTTTGCATTCTACCGTTCCACCTACATTCATTATTTCCGAAGTTAATCCCTCTTTATCGGCTATCTCGGCTATTTCAAAGAGAGAAACAAACGTCGCTCCGGTCCTTTTGCAAATCTCAAAAGAATCTCCAAGATGATCCGCATGATCATGAGTAACGATAACAATATCACACTCTGTAATCTCATCAATTGAAGTTTCGGCTACCGGATTCCCCGACAAAAAAGGGTCAATTAACACCTTTTTGCTTCCTTCGATAATCAGGGCGGAATGTCCTATCCATTTAATTCTCATTTTTTCTCCTCAACCCGGAGGCCAATTCATAGCTCTGCCACCCATTAGATGGATATGCAGATGAAACACGGTCTGCCCCGCTTCCTCTCCGGTATTAATGATGTACCTGAAATTGTCTATATTTTCTTCTTTCGCTATTTTATTTCCAATAACGAACAGATGTCCGATTAGTGACTCATCATTGATATCTTTAATTGAACTATAGTGACTTTTAGGAATAATCAAAATGTGAAAAGGTGCTTGAGGAATCATATCTCTAAATACAACTACTCTATCATCTTCATACATCAAATCCGCTGATATTTCACCCGAAATTATTTTACAAAATATGCAATTATCCATTTTATACCTTTAAAACCTTTATTTCCGCCCCCAAATTTCTCAACTTCTCCGGCATCTCTTCATACCCCCGAAAAAGTTGGTAAGAATTCTCTATTAGTGTATCACCCTCAGCAATAAGACCTCCGAGGACCAATGATGCCGATGCACGGAGATCTGTAGCTTCTAAATGTGCACCCTTTAATTCAGAAACACCCCTTATCTCAACAGCATTTCCGCTTATGGTTATATCCGCACCAAGTTTATTCAGCTCTTCAACGTGTTTAAACCTGTTATTAAATATGTTTTCTTTAATATGGGATATCCCGTCAATTTGAGTAAGAAACATTGTCAGCTGTGCTTGAAGATCAGTCGGAAATCCCGGATATGGAGCGGTACTTACATCAACCGGAGAAAGATTTGAAGGTACTTTAACTGAGATCTTGTCTCCGGAAATCCTTATCCCAATTCCCATTTTTTCAAGAATATTTAAAAGTGATCCGATATATTCGGGAATACAATTCGTCACTTCGATATCATTTCTATTCAGACATGCTGCAATAACATAAGTCCCCATCTCTATTCTGTCAGGAATAACTTTATGTGAAGCACCGGAAAGTATACTCTTCCCATTTATCCTTACCGTATTTGTCCCTTCCCCGCTTATATTAGCACCCATTGATTTAAGAAATCTTATCAAATCCGATATCTCCGGTTCAACTGCACAATTACTCAAAACCGTTTCCCCGTCAGCAAGTGTAGCTGCCATTATCAGATTTTCCGTTCCTGTAACCGAAATTCCGGGAAACGTATAATTTGTCCCTTTGAGACCTTTGGTCCGAGCTACAATATATCCGTCTGCCAATTTAATTGATGCACCCATTCTCTTTAATCCTTCAAGGTGAAAATTAATTCTCCTGTCCCCTATTGCACATCCACCGGGAAGAGATACTTCCGCATATCCATGACGAGCGAGAAGGGGTCCCAAAATAAGAATGGATGACCTTGATGTTTTTGAAATTAAATCGGAAACTTTAGGAACTTTAATGCTACTAAAATTAATGTTTACACTATTATTTGAAAAATTTCCCGATGCACCAATACTTTCAAGAGCGGTAATCATGGTTTTTACATCTTCTACTACAGGGATACCGTTAAGTCGTATATCCGAATCCGATAGAATAGCCGCTGCAAGCTCAGGAAGAGAAGCATTCTTTGCACCTGAAACTTTTATTGTTCCGGCAAGTTCTTTTCTCCCTGTAATTTGTATTTTATAGTTATCCATAGAGGAATAATTATATAAATTTTCTCCTAAAGATTCAAGTTAATTGGGTAGTATGACAGATTAATAAACAAAAAAAGAGAGGGGTTTCCCCCTCTCCAAATTGGAATAATAAAAAACTTTATTTCATTACCGGCTTGAAAAATTCTTAATTATTTTTTCTTTTTCCTCTTCTGAACTTTCTTCCGTGAAACTGTTTCCTCATATTCATAGCTTTTTTTAACTGTTCGGGCGTAAGGATATCTCTGACGTCAAGAAGGTGAAAGATCCTGTCAACTTGAAGGTCACTCTTCTGCTTCGATATATTTCTAATCATTTTTTCAACTGTCTTCCTTGCTATGTTGTCTCCCTGGAGATAAGCGGCTAATTTTAATTCTAAAATCTTAGTCTCCGACATTCTTTTGATAACGGATTCTTGAAAACTAAGATTTATCTTCTCAATTTTTTTTACCTGATTTGGGCTTAATCCGAGTTCATCTCTCATTTTTAGTAAGAAAAAACCTCTTAAAAGATTTTTCTCGGCCATTCTTACCCCATGTTTCATATGTTTCGAAATATAACCCATTCCAAATACACCTGAAACAATCACAGACGTTATAACAACAAAAATTAATAATTTCTTCATCCTGCCTCCTTTTTCACAAGTAAAACATACTATCCCTCCATTTCTTGCAAATATATTTTTATTATCTCGGCTATTGGACAATACAAGATACACTCCGGAAAAATTAATTAATATGATCTTAAGAAAATATCTTGTTCGTTTACAATAAAGTCTATTTCGTCAGAACAAGCAATGAATATCCCCCCAATATTCTAACAGCCAAGTCATTATTTATTTTAAATGCGATTTTTCTCGGAATTTTCAATAAGTTTGATTTCCATCCTCGTTTCGGTAATTCCAAAGATCCTCCGGTATACATGTAATCGACAATTTCATATCCTATATCCTTCAATGTTTCCAAAGCCGTTTCCTTTGAGAAATAATGAAGATGACCTACCAACCTTCTCCCTCTGATAATAGGACTTGAACGGAGTACGGTTTGAACCGATAAATCAAGGGGGATATGAAATATTTTAAATTTAGCTTTATTCTTTAGTTTCCTTAGGAACCCGAAATAGTCCTCAACATGTTCAAAAACATCAATTGCCAGCACAATATCAAAAAACGAATCACTATTCGTGAGAAGATCCGAAAGATAGAAAGTCAGGTTTTTTTTTGCCTTTTTTTTGCATAAATCAAATGCTTGTTGTGATATTTCATATCCGAAAAGTTCTACATCTTTACCGTATTGCTCCGATAGTAAGTTTAGGATTTCTCCGGCTCCACATCCGATCTCACAAATTTTTTTTGGAGTTAAAGAATTTTTTTCAATAATTTTCCTTATCTGTTTTACTTTCCAAGGTGAATCATCCTCGTGCCATAACGGATTATTACCAAGGTACGTTCCGTCCTCATATATTCGCGTCATACAATTCTCCTCGGCCAACCCTTTCAACATAAGGCTTTTATGCCCTATTTTAAAGATTTGCTCAATTAATATATTTCAGCATCACATCTCTGACCTTATCCATAAGTTCGGTGATGTTTTTTCGATCAAACTCTTTTGTTGATATCGGTTTTTCATAAGTTAGTTTGATACTGCCGGGTCTTATTATCCAATTCGTTTTCCTCTTTACTCTATAACTTCCCTCCTGAATAACCGGAATTATATCCAAACCCGACTCAATAGCAAGAAGAAATCCTCCTTTCTTAAATTTTCCGATTTTTCCGTTTATCGTTCTCGTCCCTTCCGGCATAATACCAATAGAAAGATTTTTTTGCTCATTTAAAACCTTTGCGGCATTTTTTAGGGAATCCATCGCTTTTCTCCCGTTCTTTCTGTTAATGGGTATCATTCCGATTCTTCTCATAAGAGGACCGTAAATCGGCCAATTCATATGACTCTCTTCCTCAATACCCCTTACTTTACCCGGGAAAGCGGCATTAAATATAAACCCGTCAAATATATTGACATGATTCATCATCAAAATATATTTTTTGTCAGGAAGCAAATTATTCCTCCCTTCAACTTTCAATCTTATTCCCGCAAGTATAGGAATCATCCTTGAAAAAAATTTTATTACCTTCTCAAAAAACCATCCCGTGGTAAAAATACCGATCACAAAAATAATAATTGCTCCGATAATAAAATGGATTCCTTCTATAAGATATATAAAAATCGACAAAACCACATCCTTAATAAAAAAAAATAAATTAATCGGTTTCTCCATTAATATTATATATCACAGCACATAAAAAACATGAAGAGGTCGGGATTGAATCTTGTATCGTTTATATCGTATAATCCGTTTAATGAAAATTTCCTCAATAAATTCTTTGATTGAAGCACTTAATTCCGATGCTCCAATTAATAAAGTTTTTATAAGCAAGAAAAGAAAAGATATCAGAATAGGAAAAATAATAAGTATTTGCAAAGAAAAGGGGGTACCTTTCATGATTATTCCCCCTGTTGCACTTAACAAAAAGGCAGGAAATGACAACCAAGGAGTATTTGCAGAGATATCTCCTGTAAAAATCTTTACTCTGGATGAGATACTAAAAAAAAGTGACGGAATTATTCTCATTCTTGATTCCGTGACCGATGCAGGAAATCTCGGTGCAATTATCAGAACTTCCGTTGCTGCCGGAATTGATGGGATTATTCTTTCAAGGAGACATTCGGCACCTCTAAATGAAACAGTGCTTAAAACCTCTTCGGGAGCATTAATGAATGCCAGGATTGTACTTTCAAAAAATATATCAAGAGAGATGAAAATACTGAAAGAAAAAGGATATTGGATTATTTCCACCGATGTCAAATCCGGCTTACCCTACTATGAATACACTTTTGATATTCCAACAGCTATCGTGATAGGAAGTGAAGGGAAAGGGATATCCACAATTGTGAAGAAATATACCGATCAGTTTATAAATATCCCCCAATCAAAAAAGATTGAATCTTTAAATGTATCCGCTGCCACGGCGGTAATTTTATTTGAAGCCCTCAGGCAAAAAAAAACTAAAAAAAATAGCGGATAACCAAACGGCTACCCGCTATTTAATCCGAGTAATTATTCTACTATCGCAAGTAGATCAGACCGAGAAATCAGTAGATGCTTTTCTCCATCAACCTTTAATTCTTCACCGGCATATTTCCCATAAACAACCTTATCTCCAACTTTGATCATCTCTTTTAGTTCGTCATCAGTACCAACTGCTTTAACTTCGCCCACTACAGGTTTTTCTTTCGCAGTGTCGGGAATAATTATAGATCCCACTTTCTCTTCTCTGTCTAATGGAAGAACCAATACTCTGTCATCCAATGGTTGAACTTTCATATTAACCTCCTTTGATATTTAACAGTTTATTTATTTCAGTCTTGTTAAAACCGACTATCGCTCTATTGTTTATAAGAGTTACGGGAACACCCTGCTGTCCCGTCCTTCTTACCATGTCTTTAGCACCCGCCTGATCCTTTGAAACATCAATATCCTTATACCTAATATTATTCTTTTTTAAGTACTGTTTCAGAGTTCGGCACCACGAACACGTTGGTGTTGAAAACACTACAACTTTTGGTTGAGTCTCCATTTTCTCCTCCACATATTTAAGTTTGATTTTCTCATATTTTCCTTATCCTGTCAATATAAGATTATCCGAAATCATTACGATTTTTATGAGTTTTCAATCTTAAATAACATAGATATAACAATATATTCCGAAAACAATCATACTTAAAAAGACTACGATAATAATATCGACAGCATGAAACAAAAAACTGTACTATTTGATTTCTTTAACATCAACATGTTATCATACAAATAATTTTAAGGGGGACTTTCAAATGAATGATTTTACTTTTAAAAAGTTTGTTCGGGGTTCTAAAAATTTTGTGGTGATCACACTTTTTTTTTCATTACTTTTTTTAACATATGCATGTGTAGATCCTACTACCGGAGAGTGCAAGTGCCCTTATAAAGGTAATAACGATCTTGCAATAATTACATTAATGATCAAAGCGGAAGCTGTGGCTGCAAACAGTGAAAACATGTTCATAATCAGATCCATTTTCGCTCCTAATGCTCATATAGTTAATGAAAGGGACGGAACGGAATGGAATGATCCTATTACACACTATCTGGAATTATTTGACATTTTCAATTTTACCGGAGCAAAAAACTTTGACATTAAGGAATTCGGTAAGGGTATTACCAGTGACACCGCTTACATAAAAAGTTCGAACTCGGGTATCTATACAATGAACGGAGGAGAACCGATTACCTACAACAATACCAACCCAAAGGATACTTGGATATTAAAAAAGAATAAAAAAGGTTGCTGGCTTATCACTGAGTATAGATATTATTAAGACCTCTATAAAAAGAGTTATTTAAAATTTTTCATTTCACGAGCCATGTCTCTCTTCATATCACGCTCTTTTAACTGTCTCTTTTTATCATAAAAATGCTTCCCCTTTGCAAGAGCAATTTCAATTTTTATCAATCCTTTACTTGTAAAATACATCCTGAGAGGTATTACGGTAAATCCTCTCGTTTTTATCTTTTTTTCAAATTTTCTCAATTCCTGTTTGTGAAGTAGAAGTTTTCTGTTCCTTAGAGGATCATGATTTATATGACTTGCATTGGTGTAAGGACTTATATGAGCATTTATTAATATGGCTTCCCCCGATTTCAAATCCACATAAGAATCTTTTATGTTGACTTTTCCCTCTCTTGCAGATTTAACTTCACTTCCCAGCAAAGATATTCCGGCTTCAATCTTATCTAATATCTCATACTCATGATATGCTTTTCTGTTAACCGCTATATTTTTATATTCCATCATTCCGAGTTAATTATATTAGATATCTCAATACAGGTAAAGGATAACCTATTCGGAATGAGATATTTTCCTCAGACTCAATTTTAGAATTTTCCTTTCCCCCATCTGTTCAATTTGCAGAATACATGATCCCAAATTGATCCTGCTCCCTTTTCTGGGAAGCTTCCCGAAGTAATATGTAAAGAGTCCCGATATTGTTGTGAAATCTTTTTTCATAGGCAATTCAACATTCAGCTGATAATTCACTTCATCAACCGGAAGTTCACCGCGAATTAAATACAATCCGTTTTCCATCTCTTCTATAGAACTTTTTTCTATATTAAAATCACCAAGTATCTCTCTGAAAATATCATTTAAAGTTATGATCCCGATAGTTATTCCATACTCATCAAGAACAACTGCCAAATCCTGATTGTTTTTTCTGAATTCCTTTAAAACATAATTTATCGAAGAGTATTCTGAAATAAAAAAGGGTTTCACCGCAAGATCTGTAAGTCTTATATTCTGAATCTTGTTTGAAATAAGAAACGGAAGGATTTTTTTTAAATATATGACAGCTACAATATTATCCAAATTATCTTTATATAACGGTATCTTTGTAATTTCGTTTTCAATTATTATCCTTTTAAATTCTTCCAAATCTTCGGATAAATCTATAGAAACCATATCAACTCTCGGAGTCATGATACTTTTAATATCCCTGTCTCCTGCATTTAGTATTTCATTTATCATCTTTAAATTATCCGGATTATGCTTAAAGAATTGAACCTCGGAAGCAAGAAAATGTTTCAGTTCTTCAGGAGTTATTTCAAATTTTTTACCTTTACCTTTTCCGGGCATTAACATGGAAGAAAGAACCGCAAAAAATTTTGCAAACGGGTAGAACAATATTGAGAAAAACCTTATTGGCAAAGCATAAAGCGATGATAGTTTATCTCCATGCCTGTACGCATAAGATTTTGGGATAATTTCAGCAAAAATTAAAACTATCAGAGTTGTGAACACGGTAGAGAATACAAGGATCATCCTATCGTCATTCAAAAAAAGCTTTGAAAAGAAAATTGTTGAAATTGATGCGGCGGCTATGTTAACAATATTGTTCCCGATTAGTATTGTCGCAAAAAACTTATCGGGATTTTTCAAAATTGCAAGTAAAAGTTTTGCTCTTTTGCTCCCTTTTTTAGCTTTATGATTCAACCTTATCGAATTAAGCGAAAGAAGAGAGGTTTCGGCAGAAGAGAAAAACGCACTAAATAAAACCAATAAGACAAAAGGTATAATGTATATTATCATTATTTCCCCTTTTCAGGATTTCATACTTCCCTTAGGGGATTTTCAGTTATTTTTTCCGTTTATTGTAGATTTGATAGACAATTTTATACAACGAAGCTCCGATACAATCATTTATAAGTTGAACATCTTTCGCTCCATCGGGAAGTTTTAATATTTTCGGAGCAAAATTAACAATTCCCTTCATTCCGTAATTGACAAGTAAATCCAACATTTCTTGAGCAACCGAATCGGGAACAGAAAGGAGTGCTATTTTTATTGAAGGGTTTTCTTTCAGATATTCACCGAGAGTATCAATATGGAGAATAGGAATTGATTTTTCTTTTAAATCCAATGAAGTTCCAACCAAATCTTTCTTCTTATCAAACAAGGCTCTGACATTAATATTTCTAACCCGAAAAAGCTTATATTCCGAAAGTGCTCTTCCAAGACGACCTGCTCCTATAACAATAACATCCGCCCCTTTTTCAATAGAGAGAATCTTTTTCAATTCCTTGAACAGACGTTTAACCTGATAGCCTTTCTTCTGTTTCCCCACCGATATTCCGAGATAAAAAAAATCTTGCCTAACTTGGTTACAGGAGACACCGGTAACCTCTTCAATCATTCTTGATGAAATATAATCGGAACCGGGAAGATCAAGCTTTAGCAGTGCTTCGTAATAGAAGGAAATTCGCCGTATAACTCTCAAACTAATTTTCTTTTTCATAATAAACCCCTTTTATAATTCAGGTCATAACTATATTCCACGAGCAAACAAAAGTCAAGTATTTAACAATATATCCTTATGTCTTTATTAAAACAGCATGATATAAAATATAAAAATTGTGTGGTAATGTCTTCTATTTCATCAAATTTTCAATATCCGATACTTTTTTAGGTATGGGCTTCCCAAGTACTTTATGCCCTTTTTCCCTTACCAAAATATCATCTTCAATCCTGATTCCCCCAAATGTTTTATATTTTTCAACTTTTTCGTAATTTATGAAATCTTTATACTTTCCTTCGGATTTCCACTTGTCGATTAAAGCTGGGATAAAATAGATACCCGGTTCCACCGTAAGGACAAATCCGGGCTCAAGTTCTCTTGCAAGCCTAAGGTAAGCTAATCCGAACTGGTCACTCCTTTTAATTTTATCCGTATACCCTACATGATTTTCTCCAAGATTTTCCATATCATGAACATCAAGCCCCATCATGTGACCAAGTCCGTGGGGGAAAAAAAGTGCATGAGCACCCTCTTTTACCGCATCCTCAATATTTCCTTTCATTAATCCTAAATCCTTCAATCCCCCTGCAATTATCTCAGCCGACAGGATATGTATATCTTTAAACTTTCGTCCGGATTGGATAAACTCTATACTGGTTTCATTTGCTTTTAGTACAATGTGGTATATATCCTTTTGCATATCGGAAAACTTTCCCGAAACCGGAATAGTTCTTGTTATATCGGAAGCATAGTATTCGGGAGATTCGGCACCGGAATCAATGATCAGTAGATCACCTTCTTCCATTTTATTGTCATGGGAATGATTATGGAGAGTCTCTCCATGGATTGAAAGAATTATCGGAAAAGATGTCATTGCTCCGTATTTTCCAACGATTCCTTCAATGATACCTGTCATTTCCATTTCATACTTTCCGGGTTTTACGGACTTGAAAAGAGTATCATACATTTCCGAAGATATTTTAAGAGCCTTCTCAATTTCGTCTATCTCTCTATCTTCTTTGTAAGAACGTTGTTTAACAATTGCCGAAATAAGTTCAAGAGAAGAATAATCCTTGATAACCTGAGGTTTAATTCCGATAAGTCCTGCAAGATCAAGGATATTCTCACCTCTGTAAGGAGGAAGAAAATGGATTTTCCGCCCTCTTTTAATAGCTGAACCAAGAAGTGTTTTCATTTCCGAAACACTGCCTGATTTTGTAGCTCCGATAGTCTCCGCAAGTTTTGACACTTTTGGTTGAGGACCCATCCATATTAAATCATCCATGGTAAAATCGGTTCCGAAAATATAATCCACTCCACTATCAATATCTATCACCCCATAAAAACCGGACTTATTCAGACCAAAATAGTATAAAAACGTGCTGTCCTGCCGAAAATGAAAAGGATTGGCAGGATAGTTCATCGGAGAATCAACATTTCCTTGAATCAGGATAATTCCGGAACCAACATTATTTTTTAAAACCGACCTTCTTTTTTCATACACAGTACGATCAAACATTATTCCTCCTATATAATTTCTTCTTTGACCGAAGAATACTTGATCTTAGCAAATCGGAGAGAAAAGTTAAATGATATTTGGTCTCTTTCACATATTTTAAGGCAATTTTTAGAAAAATAGAGATATCATCAAAAAAACATTCCAATGAACATTTTCGGGTAGGACAAGGAAATTCATAGTACCTATATCCCTCCTTGCGGATACAATGAAAAGTACCTGCCCCCTTTTGGATACCTTCACTCCGTCCGGATTGTATTTGAAATTCCGTTGACAAAATAGGTGATTGGAGTTAAAATATTTTTAGTAGTAGAGGAGGAATAATGGCACATAAAATTACTGAAGATTGTATCAGCTGCGGTGCTTGTGAAGCTGAATGTCCTGTGGAAGCTATTTCAGCCGGAGAAGATATGTACGTGATTGATGCTGAAAAGTGTACTGACTGTGGAGCCTGCGTTGAAGTATGTCCCACCGAAGCAATAAAAGCTCCCTGATATTTAAAAATATAATATTTAATAACTGATTCTGCTGTAAAAAGTTTTGGTGTTATATTATTTTACCTGTTTAACAAATAAGAATAACTATTTTACAAAGAATCGCTAAATAGATTAAATCAAACCCATTGAGTCAGGTAACGGCAACGGGTTTATGGAGAGGATAAGAATGGAAGAAAAGTCAAAATTATACAATAGTATGTCTGTACTTAAAAAAATACCGGTCTCAGCAAAAAAAATAGTAGCTGTAGCAAGCGGGAAGGGCGGCGTAGGGAAATCAACGGTTACTGTAAATTTAGCTTTGGCACTCGCTGCAAAGGGGTACAAAGTCGGTCTTATGGATGCAGATATATACGGACCGAATGTACCTCTCATGCTTGGAGTGGATAACCGAAAAGTAACGGCTGAGGACGAATTAATAGTCCCGATAGAAAAATTCGGGATTAAGATAATGTCCGTAGGATTTATTACTGAAAAAAATAGAGCACTTATATGGAGGGGAGCACTTGCAAACAAGCTTATTGAACAATTTCTTCAGAATGTAAAATGGGGAGAGCTTGATATTATGCTGATCGACTTACCACCTGGAACCGGAGATGTACCGCTATCAATATTACAAAAGGTCGAACTTGACGGAGGAATCATAGTCACAACACCTCAGGAAGCTTCTATTGCAGATGTAGTAAAAATGATCAACATGTTTAACGAAGACAAAATTGAAGCCGAGATTATCGGCATTGTGGAAAACATGAAGTATTTTTTATGCCCGCATTGTAATAAAAAAACCGAAATGTTTCCGGTTGCCGACTCTAAAAATTCCACAAAAAATCTTGGATATGAAGTCATTGCAGAATTCCCTTTCGATAATAGAGTCGGATTGAAAAAAGATAATGAGATTCCTTACTATATCAACGAGAAAGATTCTCCCCTTATTGAGGAAATTAACAACCTTGCGGACAAAACTGCAAAAGCAATAGAATTAACAAAATAAATATTGGCTCAAAAAAATAAAGTTAACCTTAACCTGTAGTTAAAAGAGGACATTGTTGACATAATATTATTGGCATTGATAATGCTTATGCTTATATAGGAGGCAAAACATGAAAAAGCTATTAATATTTTCAATTATTGCTGTATTCGTATACATTTCTGCTTTCGCAGAATATCCGAGAACGGATCAGACTATTGCAAAATACTATAATAATGCGAGAGTAGTTAAAGTAAAGTACTCTCAAGGCGACACATACGTGTCAAGAAGTTTCGACGAAGGGAACGAGGAGGCCGGTGTTAATCTTCCGATATTTGAAAAAGATACTGTCGGAACAAATGACGGGAGACTTGATATTTATCTCGGAAAATCAAATTTTTTGAGACTTGATTATGATACAGAAATTGAATTTCAGAGAATTCCCGAATTAAGAAAAACCAATATGAGAGTATTTATTAGAAGAGGTAGTATTTACCTTGATATTCATAACCTTGACTATTCCAAAGATATTGAGTTGCAAACTCCGGATTGCGGCATCTTTATACTGAACAGGGGTATTTACAGGATTAATTATAACGGTGCCAGAGGCACTGAAGTTTTCGTAATAGAAGGGCTTGCGGAAGTTGCCGGTGAAAATAGTAGCAGAAGTATCATGGAAAACCAAAAAATAGTAATGAGGAGAGGTAGCATTCACGAGAGACCTTTTTACTTTTATGCTTCGGATAATGACAACTTCGATCAATGGAACGAAGAGAGGCACAGTCAGATAAGTTATGCAAGAAGCAGTTCTTCAAGATATCTCGACAGAGGATACGAAGATTATGAATATGAATTATCAAGATCCGGAAGATGGAGGTATAGTTCTACTTACAATACAAATATCTGGATCCCATACAATGTTCGAGTCGGCTGGAGACCTTACTACAACGGCAGATGGGTTTGGACTCCTTCTTACGGTTATTACTGGTATTCGTATGATCCTTGGGACTCCTTTACTTATCACTACGGCAGATGGCATTATGATTCTTTTTGGGGATGGCATTGGCTCCCCGGTTACAGATGGTCACCCGCATGGGTTGGCTGGTGTTATAGCGGATCATATTACGGATGGACTCCTCTAAGCAGATATAACAGACCGGTTATTGTCATCAACAAAAGATGGCTTAGAAACTACGACTACAGAAGAGGTATACCGTGGAGATCTCAGTCTTCGGTCTTCGTAGAGAAGGGACATATGGGGAGATCTATAAGAAAAGTTGCACTTAGAAAAGGATCAATGCTAAAGAACCGAAAAGTAAGATTGAGCTACTCTGGAATTTCTCCATCAGCAAGAATCAATTATAATCATATAAAGGTAAAAAATTCCAGAGGAAAGACAGTCAGATTTAAAAAAAGTGGGTTAAGATCACCTAACTTTAAGTCTGTTACACAAAAAAGACGTGATGGAATCAAAAGTCGGACAATTTACAAATACAGAAAAAGTAACTCAAACGGCTTTAGTACTTATAAAAAATCCGGTTCCGCAAAGAGGAATCAGCTTGGAGAATTTAATAGACAAAGATATAAAAGCAAAAAAATATCGTCTTCAAAAGTTAAAAAATCTTCAAGTTCAAGATATAGAACTAAAGCAATAAAATCTTCCGAATCAAGATCCGGGAAAAAAATAAAAAGGAAAAAACAGACCGGAATTCCGTCTTTCTCATACAGGAGATATTCGGGTTCCCAAAATTCCGGCAACTACTCTTCAAGATCGTACGGAACTCGTAAAAGTTCCGGCTACAAGTATGGTAGTTCTTCAAGGAATACATTTAGAAGATATACCTCCAAGACCTCCGGATCATCATTCTCATACAAGAAAAAACATTACTCGTCAAGAATTTCAAAACCAAACTATAACAGATCTCGTTCCTATAAAAGTTACAGATCATACTCACCGAAGAAATCCATTTACGGCAAAAAAAGTTATGGTGTCGGAAATAATTCCTTCAAATATTCAAAACCGAATTATAGTAAAGATTCTTATAAAAAAAGTCGAAGCTACTCTAAACCAATAAGCAGATCTAAGAGTTACTCCGGAAGCTATCGCAGTTCAAGAAGTAGCTCCAGAGGTATCTCTACAAGGAGATCTGTAAGATCTTCATCCGGTTCTTCTTCATCTTCATCAAGATCGGGAAAAGCAAAGAGAAAGTAACGATATATAAAAGGGGAAAGAAATATTTCTTTCCCCTTTTTTAATCTACTTTAAAAAAAATCATACCCTTTTTAGATGTTACCGAAACACTCCCTCCTTTTGATAGTTTTCCGAAAAGCAATTCTTCTATAAAATAATCTTTAATTTTTTCTTGAACCACTCTTGCAATTTCTCTTGCACCGAATAGATTTGAATAACCTAATTTTGCTATTAATTTATATACGGAAGGGGAGAGAGATAGACTGATTTTTTTTGAAGCAAGTTGAGATTTAAACTCATCAATCTCTTTTTTCACTATATTTAGTACGGAATTTTCATCAAGTCTGTCAAAAATTACAATTTTATCAAGACGGTTCCTGAATTCAGGTGAAAAATATTTTTCAATTGATTTAAAAATAGCTTCATCTTTAATGATCTTATCATCAAAACCAATACCGGAACGTCCGATCTTTCTTGCTCCGGCATTTGATGTCATAATAATTACTACGTTTCTAAAATCCGCTTTTCTACCTGTATTGTCGGTTAATGTGGCATAATCCATTATCTGAAGCAAAGTATTAAAAATATCACTATGAGCCTTCTCTATTTCGTCAAGCAAAAGGACACAATAAGGATCTTTTCTTACGGTTTCGGTTAACAATCCTCCTTGATCAAAACCAACATATCCGGGAGGTGAACCAATCAACCGTGCAACGGAATGCTTCTCTTGATATTCCGACATATCAAATCTGTGAAATCCTATGTTCAGTACCGATGCAAGTTCTTTAGAGAGTTCGGTTTTTCCAACACCCGTAGGACCAACAAATAAAAATGAAGCAACCGGCTTATCCTCTTTACCAAATCCGGCTCTTGATCTTTTAATGGATTCAGATACAACTGAAATTGCATTGTTTTGACCAAATATTCTGTTTTTCAAATCTTTTTCCAGTTTTCTTAATTTAAAAAGATCTTTTTCCGATATACTTTTTTCCGGAATTCCGGACATTTTAGATATTACTTTTTCAATCTCTTTATCTCTGATAGTATTAATCACTTTATCGGATCTTCCATTCTCAATTTTTCTAAGTGCTCCCGCTTCATCCATTACATCAATTGCCTTATCAGGGAGAAATCGCTCGTTTATATACTTATCGGATAATTTTACTGCTGTTTCCAAAGCATTTTCACTATATTTAACTTTATGAAACTCTTCAAATCTCCCTTTAAGTCCATTGAGGATTGAAATTGTTTCCGTTATCCCGGGTTCTTTTATTTCAATTTTTTGGAACCGTCTTGAAAGTGCCCTGTCTTTTTCAAAATATTTTTTATACTCCTCAAAGGTTGTAGAACCGATACATTGGAGTTTTCGCGAAGCGAGAACAGGTTTTAAAATATTTGATGCATCCATTGCACCTCCCGATACAGCACCTGCTCCGACAATATTGTGAATTTCATCTATAAAAAGGATACCGTCACCGACTTTAAGAAGTTCGTTTATTATTTTTTTTAATCTATCTTCAAAATCTCCTCTATATTTTGTCCCAGCAATAAGTCCTCCAAGATCCAAACGATATATTTTTTTATTCTCAAGATATTCGGGAACATTTCCTTTTGCTATAAGTTGTGCCAATCCTTCCGTTATTGCCGTTTTTCCCACTCCCGGCTCACCGACATGAACAGGATTGTTTTTTGTCCTTCTACATAAAACTTCTATAGTGCGATCTATCTCATTTTTTCTTCCTATTACAGGATCAAGTTCACCCTTCAAAGCGAGTTCTGTCAATTCCACAGCATAAAGAGAGAGAATTTTCCCTTTTCTGCTCTGCTTTGATTTCTCTACAGGGGTCGCCTCAGTCTCCTCCGATGTTGACCTATTCACCGTATCATCTTTCCACTCAGACTCCGAATCGGGTTTGTAATCCATCCCGTGAGATATGTAAGAAAGGAGATTAACTTTAGTAAGACCTTCATTGTTGAGAAGTGAAAAAACATACGACTCCTTGTCATTAAAGAAACCGGCAAACATATCGGAAACATTTAACACATCTTTTCCGACGGAAGAAATATGAATCATTGCATTTTCAATTAAGTTGATGAACCCTTCGGACTGAACCGGATCTTTCTCTTTTGTTACCGGTATGTACCGATCCGCAAAAAAATTCTCAAGTTGCCTTTTAAGAGAATCTATGTTTCCTCCCAATGAGTTGATAATATCCTGTCCCGTATCAAAAAACAGAGAAGAGTACAAAAGATGTTCTGGAGTTACATATTCATGTGTTCTTGTTTTCGCTTCATTGAACGATGCTATGAGAATATTGTTAAGTTCTTCGCTTACTCTCATCTATCCCTTCTCATAAGTGCATTTAAGTGGAAATTCATTTTTCCTCGAATATTTATTCACTTGATTAACTTTTGTTATTGCAATATCAAGAGTATATAATCCACATACTCCTTTACCTTTCTTATGCACATCAAGCATTATTTTTGTTGCCTCCGATGCGGATTTTCCAAAAAAAGAGACAAGGATTTCCACAACAAAATCCATCGTTGTGTAATCATCGTTGAATATTACAACTTTGTACATCTCCGGAGTTATAGTTTTAAGTTCCGATGATATCTTGAAATCTTCTTTTATTCCCATTTAAATTAATTTCAATATTTTTTGCCAAAAGGATTCTTTAAAACCTATAAGAAATTCCTCCCCTGAACATTAGACCGTCATAGACTGCAACTTCACCAAGCAGATGGATATTATCCGTGATCTTACCGCGTAAACCGAAATTAATATGGATAATCGGAAAAAATTCCAAAGGAAATTTTTCTCCTTTCTTTTTTCGGTATTCTTTTTTTATATCTTCAGTATTCCATCTGTCATCCTGTTCTCTGATTAAATCAACCCCGTTGATATTCGTCATAATCTTTGAATGAAATTTAATGAGTATATCCAATGACCCGAATCCGAATCCGAGACCTATAAAAGGATGAACTCTTTTTGATGGCGACAAATCCCAACGTATGGAAAAGTTAAATGAATGAGGTAAAATATCTATCGTCCCCGATGCTTCAGCTTTGATTGAGCGTCCACGATTATCACGACCATTATATTTCCCGTCAGCTCTCATCTTAAAATTATTTCTCTCATAAGAAACACCTAAGGAAAAAGAGCCTTTTTCACCGCCCGGAAAGAACCTGAACTCAAAACCATAGTTATTACCATTGGAACTAAACTTTAAACTTCCGTATTCAGGGTCCCAGTATTCAATCTCCGGTATAATTCTATCTTCAACAAGAGGTGCAATCATGTTTACATTCCATGTTGAAAAGTGCAACCCGAACTCAAACATCCCCTTTGCTGAAATAGGGATCATCAAAAAAGCGATTATCATTGTAAACAATACCTTTCTTTTCATATGATCTCCTTCTTTTCTATTATAAATAAATCCTAACAAAAAACAACCTTCCGGTTACTTGATCTTTATTAAAAAAAACTGTATATCAATCAATAAAGGAGAAGACATGAATAGAAAATTATTGGTTATCATAGTCATATCTATTTTGATTCTAAACAGGGGGACAATATTTTCAAACCCTGTAAATAAAAAATTCGAGAGCCTTCCGATTTTTTCGGAAGAACTGGCTATTAAATTTTCAGAAATGGCTCTTAATTGTATTGAGAAAAAATACCCCAACAAACCGTCTCATGTTTTTAACAATGCCAAAGACTTGAAAACTCCTTTTGAACTTCATCCTGCATTTTACGGTTGTTTTGACTGGCATTCCGCCGTTCATGGTCATTGGATGCTTGTCAGAGTGGTAAAAATGTTCCCGAATATTAAGATTAAAAAAAAGATAATCAATGCTTTAAAAAGAAATATTACCCCCGAAAAAATAAAAATTGAAGTGGAGTATTTAAATCAACCGAGCAGAAAATCTTTTGAGAGAACATACGGATGGTCATGGCTTCTGAAACTGACCGAAGAACTATATGCATGGGATGATCCCCGCGGAAAGGAGATGTATAAGACCATTTTACCTCTCGCAAAAAAAATAGTTTCCAATTACATCCATTTTTTGCCCAAACAAACCTATCCGATAAGAACCGGTGTTCATCCTAATACAGCATTCGGACTTTTATTTGCTTACGATTATGCTAAAAAATCAAGTGACAAAGAACTTATGAATATAGTTATTGCGAAAAGTAAAGAATATTATATAGAAGACAAAAACTGCCCGTCCGGATGGGAACCGGGAGGAGAAGATTTCTTTTCACCATGCCTTATGGAATCATTGTTAATGACAAGAATCCTTAAACCGAAAGAATTCAGATTATGGTTCAATAAATTTTTCCCTGATATTAAGAATAGCAATCTTTTAATTCCAGCGGTTGTCTCCGACAGAACCGATGGCAAACTTTCTCACCTTGACGGACTGAATTTGAGTCGAGTATGGTGTTTTTCAGCTATTGCAAAATCTATGAAACATAATGACGACCTTGTAAACATATTAAAAGATGCAATAAAGCTACATCTGAAAGTAGCGATGGAAAATATTAAAAGCGGATTTTATGAAGGTGAACATTGGCTTGGCTCTTTTGCCGTTTACGCCTACTCGGAACTTTGATTTTTGCTTGAAAGGTTCTCTTCTTTTTCCATAATTTCTATCAGTTCCTTCCATGTCTCCATTGTCTCACGTGTCCCCTCTTCATCAAGTTTATTGATTGCAAATCCGGCATGAACGAGAACATGATCACCTAATTCACATTTTTCCAGGAGGTCAATACGAATCTTTCTCTTAACACTTTGAAATTCCACAACAGCATTCTGCCCATCCAATTCAATTATTTTTGCCGGAAATGCAAGACACATTATTCCTCCTTTAGTCGCACAAATATAACATATTCATAATCTCCGTTCAATATTTTGTATAATTAGGTTACATATTTTAGAAAGTGTCTGTCCCTTTTTATTTTTTAAAAATTCTACCTAAAAAAAACCGTTAACCCTTTTCATTTGACATGTTTGGAAGAATTAAATACTATCTTGATGAAATGAGAGCTATATTTATTGCAGTAGGGAGTGAACTCCTTAATCAAAATAAGATAGATACAAATTCTCTTTATGTATCTGAAAAGCTAAGAGAAAAAGGGATTCTAACAAGCATGAAGATGGTTGTAGGAGATGACAGGACTAATTTAAGTTGGACTATAAAAAATGCCTGTAAGAGGACTCAACTGGTAATTGTTTCGGGAGGTCTCGGACCAACGGAAGATGATATAACGAGAGAATCGGCTGCAGATGCTTTAAAACTGAAACTTATTTTTGATGAGAATATAGTTCTTGAAATAGAGAAAATGTTTAGGATGAGAGGTCTTGATATGCCTGCCATTAACAAACGGCAAGCATTTCTCCTTGAAGGTGCGGAGATCCTTCATAACTCAGTTGGGACGGCTCCGGGTCAATACTATGATGACGGAAAAGTACGCCTTCTGCTACTCCCCGGTCCCCCGAATGAGATGATTCCTATTTTCAATAAGATTTTTGAGGAAAAGATCTCGCCTTTATCAAATTTTCAAGTTTACAAAAGAATCCTTAAGTTTGGAGGAATAACGGAATCGGAAGTGGATTCGATGATTTCCGGTATTTATAAAAAACACAAAAATCCGGTAACAACAATTTTAGCATCACCCGGAATAATTGAGGTGCATCTGCTTGGAAGGGCAAAAAAAGATATAGAAGAAATTACGGAACTGACAAACAATTTAGCGGATAATATTAAAGACAAGATGTCTGAATTCCTTATTACCGAAGATGACTTGAAAATAGAAGAAGTTGTTATAAAAGAGCTGTCTTCTCGAAAACTCACAGTAAGTATTGCAGAAAGTTGTACGGGAGGCGGACTTGGTAATGTTTTAACAAATGTTCCTGGCAGTTCCGATGTTTTTCTCGGCGGAGTAATACCGTACTCAAATTATTTAAAAATAAAACTTCTAAATGTAAAATCAGAAACTTTGGAAAAACAAGGAGCGGTATCGAAACATGTTGCAAAGGAGATGGCTCAAAATATTCGCAAAATTTCAGGATCGGATATCGGAGTATCAATAACAGGCATTGCCGGACCTGGAGGCGGAACTTCAAAGAAACCTGTCGGTTTGGTATTTATGCATCTGAATACTTCCGAAAAAGACATTGGTGAATACCGGATCTTTCCGGGAGACAGAGAGGTCGTAAAAATTCGTACTATTGCTTACTGCTTGAACATGATACTAAAATACTTAAAAAATGAAAGATTATGATATTGATAATATTTCTCTTGATTTCTTTTATAAAAATCAGATTAAAATATTTCAAAACAGGAAGGGATACAGATTCAGTGTTGACTCCCCTATCCTCGCAGACTTTGTCCCTTATTCGAATAATAATGGAGTTGAAATCGGTTCCGGTTCCGGAATAATTTCTCTTCTCCTTTTGTTTAGGAATAAAATCCCGTTTATAACAGGAATTGAAATTCAAAAAAATCTTTATGAACTTTCACTTATGAGCATTAAAGCAAATGAATTTCAATCAAAATTTAAAGTTATTAACGGAGATTTTAATGAGTTGTATCTGCAATTCAAGGGGATAATGAATATTTTTTCCAATCCTCCGTTTTTCAAAAAAGGAATCGGACACTTAAGTAAAAATACGGAAGTAAGAAGGGGAAAGTTTGAGATTGATATTGAGTTAAGTGACATAATAAAAAGATCCGGAGAAATCCTCGGAAAAGGAGGAAATCTTTTTCTGATACTCCCTTTTGAAAGATTTGAAGAACTTATGAAGTTATCAAACAATTATAAGCTATACCCTGCAAGATTACGGAAAGTGTTATCGTTTCAAAATGGAAAACCGGAGAGATTTCTGATACAATTGACTAATCGCAAGAGCGATCTAAAAGAGGAGTCTCCACTGATAATATATAGTTCTTTGGGTTTATATTCCGATGAAATGGAAAATATTCTGGCAGGAAGGTGAAATGTTAAAAAGTTTAAAAGAGTTATATCGTTACAGGCAACTACTTATGGTTCTGGTTTCACGGGAATTGAAAGCAAAATATCGGGGTACCGTACTCGGGTTTTTCTGGAGTTTCATGAATCCGATACTTCTTGTTACCGTTTATTCAATAGTTTTCGGACTTATATTTCAGCCGAAATATGCCGATATGGGGAAATCAATTTATTACTCTATCTTTTTCTTTACGGGAATCCTTCCGTGGACATGGTTCTCTTCATCTATTTTAGAGTCATCCAACGTACTGATTGCACACGGATCACTAATAAAAAAAATTAACTTTCCAGTTGAGATACTTCCAATGATGGTTGTAATTACCAATATGGTTAATTTCGCCCTTGGCGTTCCCGTCCTGATAGTAGCATTTATAATTCTCGGAAAATCTTTAAGTTTATGGGTTTTCTTATTACCGGTAGCCATGTTCGTTCAATTTATTTTTACAATGGGACTCGGATTTTTTATATCCGCTTTAACCGTCCATTTCCGTGATATTAAAGATATTCTTGTGAACCTGATAACCTTGTGGTTCTTTGTAACACCGATAATATACCCTTTTTCCTTCGAACCGATCCAGAAATCCAATCTGCTGAAACTATTACTATCACTCAATCCTATGACTCATATTGTCGAATCATATCAGTATATATTCTTTTACGGGTCGCTTCCTCACTATAAAAAAATGACAATGACATTGATAGTAGGTCTGATACTATTTTATCTCGGATATAGATTATTTGATAAACTCAGAGATACTTTCGTGGAAGAGGTCTGATATGGGATCAATAAAAGTCAACGGGGTAAAGAAATTTTATAAGAAATTTTCAAATAAGCATAAATATTTAACGTTAAAAAGTGCTTTTCTCAGCAGAACACTATTTACGGATCTAAAGAGCGATGAAGTATTTGAAGCTCTCAGAGGAATAAGTTTTGAGGTAAAAAAGGGGGAAACACTAAGTATCATAGGAGAGAACGGATCGGGGAAAAGTACTCTCCTTAAAATTTTAGCAGGTATATCAAAACCGTCTGAGGGTAAGGTTGAAACCAAAGGGAGAATATCTGCACTCATTGAACTCGGAGCCGGTTTCCATCCTGAGATATCCGGAAGAGAAAATATTTTCATAAACGGCAGTATTCTGGGTCTTTCCAAAAAAAAAATCGAAGAAAAATTAGATGACATAATAAAATTTGCCGAACTGGAAGATTTTATTGACAATCCGGTTAAGACCTATTCTTCAGGGATGTATATGAGATTAGGATTTTCCATAGCAATAAATGTTAATCCAGACATATTATTGATTGATGAAGTTCTTGCAGTAGGTGATGCATCTTTTGTCCCAAAGTGTCTTGACAAGATCAATGAATTTAAAAGGAATGGAAAAACAATAGTTTTTGTTTCACACGATCTTGCTACTATCGAAAGAATAAGTGATGAAGTGATCTGGATCAAAGACGGAAAGATATTTAAGAAAGGCTATCCGAAAAGAATCACGGATGCGTATCTTGAATACATAGGGAAAAAGGACGAAGAGAAAGCATCGGAAGATCACAAAAGCAAAGAAGCTGAAGGAAATCTCGACAAGGAAAAAAGATGGGGAAGCAGAGGAATAGAGATAACCAATGTAAAAATGAAGGATAAGAAGGGTAATGAAAAATATATTTTTTCTTTTGACGAACCTCTTACAATTGAATTTGATATTTATGCAAAAAAGGAAGAGAAAGATTTTGTTTTCGGACTTGGAATATTCAATACCGAAGGGATAAATTGTTACGGATCAAACACTCTAATAGAAAATTATAAGTCAAATAAAATATCCGGAAAAGGGGAAATTAAGATAAGTATTCCTTCGCTTAATCTCGTTAACGGAACATATTTTTTAAACCTTGCAGTTCACAAAAGAGATGGATTCCCTTTTGATTATCACCATTTTCTCTACACTTTTAAGGTCGTTTCCAATCACAGAGATGTTGGAATTGTCAGGATTGATCATAAATGGAATTTTTCTGAAAACATTAGATTTAAAAATAAGAATAAATGATAAACCCGATAATTTACGGCAAAAAATCGGATATTGATTCACTTCCGTCATTGATAAATACATTAAACGGAAAGATAATATTGACCGGCGGCATTTTTGACTTTATGAATCCTCATCATATTGATTTATTCGATTTCGCCTCCTCTAAAGGTGATATCCTAATTGTAGCGGTTAAAAACAATAGCAAACATACTCCTTTTAAAGAAAGACTTGAAATACTTGAAGCTTTTGAGAAAATTGATTATTTATTCTCCTATACGGATATTAATGATATTAAGAAAATAGAACAACTTTTTGATCTGATAATATCAAACAACGAATTCGCCTTTACATCCGATAAAATATCCTTCTCGGTAAAAATATTGAGTTTTTCCACCTAAGTATCGTTCAAAATATAAAAAAACATTGTATCAACGGGGTTTGACAAAAAAAATCCTGTATGATAAAAACATAATGAGCAGATATAGTTGTATCTGCAAATGAAATGTAATGGAGATAAATTCATACGGAAAATCTGATATCGGAAAAGTCCGCAATAACAATGAAGATTATCTGATTAAGAAAAAAATAAGTAATTCGGAGTATCTGTTTATTGTTGCAGACGGAATGGGAGGTCATCAAGCGGGAAATATAGCCTCAAAACTGGGAGCTGAAACATTTTTAAAGTATTATTCTTCAGTAAGAAAGAAAGGAGTATCAATACAAGAATCGATGCTTGAGTCCATCAATCAAGCCAATTCGGCTATTTTAGATAAAGCTACTTCAGAAATTGATAAACGGGGAATGGGGACAACGTTCAGCTCTCTATTAATATCCGATAATGAAGCAAATATCATCCATATCGGAGATTCAAGAATATATCTTGTAAGAGATGGCAAAATTAAGAAAGTTACTACAGATCATACCTTTGTAGAAAAAATGGTTGACGAAGGGAGGATAACCTCGGAGGAAGCAAGAGTTCACCCACAAAAGAATATATTATATATGTCTCTTGGTGCAAGAGAGGTTTTTCATCCGGATGAAGTTAAAGGAATTAAGATCGAAAATAACGATATATTTTTGATCTGTTCAGACGGTTTGACCGATATGGTTACAGACGATGTCATTAAAGAATATTGTGAATTATACTCTCCTGAAAAAGCTGTTAACGAATTGATTGCTCTTAGCAATAAAAACGGAGGACTTGACAACATTTCTATAATTATTATTAAGATTGGAAAAGAAACAAAAAATCCTAAGGAGTCAATTCTAACATCCAAATTAAAAAAAAGTCGTTTACTTTTTTTAATGGTATCAATGTTGTTTCTTTCTCTTATTGTTTTCGGATCGGTAATTTTAAAACAAAAAAAAATACAGATTTTTTCAAATAATTCTTTTCGAGTTGATCTCAAACCTCTTAAAGCTGAAGAAAGAGCTAATTTGAATCTTGTAAGTCAAATTTTAGGAATTTCTAAAAATAAAGATACTAATAAATTTATAGATAATGACACTTTGATGGTAAAAACCTCACAATCAATCTCTATGGTTTTCTCCAAGGAAGAATTTATTGTAGTAAAAAACGGGGATATCCTCTTCAGAGAAAACTACAGCTTGAACAGCGGGAATATAACGCTGAAAAGTATCTACTTTGACAAAACATCAAACTGCCTTGTTGCCATTGATGACAAAAACATCATTTATAAATTATCGGTATATTAATGATTAAAATCGGTCAAGAAAAATGCGGTTTCCAAATTAAAGCGGAGATCGGTCGTGGTGGAATGGGTACAATTTATTATGCGATTGATACAACTCTAAACCGTGACGTAGCACTAAAAGTCATTCATCCGGATCTTGCAAGAAATGTTCAATTAATGGAAAGATTTAAGATCGAAGCAATGACCCAAGGGCAGATGAATCACCCCAACATTGTA
The DNA here is from genome assembly GCA_964422395.1 of uncultured Clostridia bacterium. Classification (GTDB taxonomy): domain Bacteria; phylum Acidobacteriota; class Aminicenantia; order UBA2199; family UBA2199; genus UBA647. Next base: position 17,065 of record CAYRAO010000014.1, on the reverse strand, counting down.
ACTGTATTCAGTTTCTCCGAAATTGATAATGAAAACGTTATTGTAATGGAATACGTTGATGGAAAAAATTTAAAAACCATACTTCGTGATAAAAAGATTTTGCCTATTTCCGATGCAATAATGTATTTGAAACAGATTCTAAAAGCCTTGGAATACTCCCACTCCAGAAATATTATTCATCGTGATATAAAACCCGCCAACATTCTGCTTGACGGAAATAATCATCTGAAGCTTTCCGATTTCGGTATAGCAAAAGTATTCGGAAGGGAAGGGTTAACGAAAACAGGAATGTTGCTCGGTACTCCGTGGTACACTCCGCCGGAACAAGTTATGGGTGAGAAAATTGATTTTCGCTCCGATCTATATTCCGTCGGAATCACTTTTTATGAGATGGTAACGGGAAAAGTGCCTTTTAATTCCGAAACCAATTCGGATTTTCAGGTACAAAAAGCCCATCTTGAAACACCACCGCCTCGCCCTTCCATATTCAATCCGGAAATAGGATCAAAAATTGAAAAATTTATTTTAAAATCGTTACAAAAAAAACCCGAAAGACGATTTCAATCGGCTTCGGAAATGTTAAAAGAAATAGAATCCATTGAGGAAAAAATAACCGAGACCATAATAACTCGAGACGGCACAAAACACGTTACATTAGTTGAAGCGGGAATCGGAAAAAGAAAAGGGAAAAGGTTGTTGCTTGGATCTCTTTTAGTTTGTCTTGTCGGTTTAACACTCTATTTTTTTACGATAAAAAACGAAAAACCCACCTCAGAAAAGTTAAATCCCGTTACTTCAAATATCACAAAAAAAGCCAACGAAAGGGGAAAGGACAAAGAGCTAACAGGTTCGTTGAAGAAACAAATCATACAAAAATCCACTGTAAATAACAATTCGAAACCTATCAAAAGTAAGCAAACAAAAACTATACCGAAAAAAATAAAAACAATAAAAACCAAAAGGGAAAAACCAATAATCATAAAAAAAAAATCTGATTCCGTTCTTCAAAAGAGTGAAGTTATTTTGCAAGAAGAAGCAGTTAAAAGTAGTCCTGTTCTTTCTAAAAAAGTGATATCGGATATTAAACTTGAAGCTGAAATTATTAGACTTGAGAGGCTTGTTGAAAATAAAGATTTCGAAGATGTCGAGAAAAGTATTTCCAAACTTATCGAATCCGGAGTCAAAAATAACGGTCTTTATTCATTAGCCGGAAAAATGAGATTTATTCAGGAAAAATTCCCCGAAGCGGAAAGATTTTGGAAAGATTCAATCGCAGGCGGCGGATCTGTTACCCTCAGATTTTATCACAAACACGGTCTGTTCAACAAAGGATGCTCAGGTCAATTAGTTTTAAAAAAAGGATTGATAATTTTTAATTCCGTGACAAAAAGATCACATAGTTTTGCAGCAACTATTGATACAATTAAAAAAGTTAAAAAGAGAAAAGGAAATTCCGGCATAGAGATCTCTTTTCATATCAGGGACAGAGTGAAAAAAAATGTTTTTATTTTAAGGAGGAGAAGCAGAAACGGGGAGAGATTCATTGCGGTCTTTATTAACAAATTTATCTTAGGAGTGCAATAATGTTTAAAAACTTTTTAAAGAGATTTTCAAAAAAAAAGGTTGAACCGCGGCAAGAAAAAAAAATGAGTTTTTTTACAGGTGATACCCCCCCTTTTTTTCCCGAAGAAACACTCGTTGAAAATATAACTCAGAGAAAAGAAACTGAAGTATTCGAGAAATCCAAAACCGATTACAACGAAATTGATGTTCTGGTTAACGGAGAAAAAATATCATCTTACAGGGTATCCGATGACGGAATCAGTGTTGGAAGAGATCCTTCCAGAGTCGGTATCATTATAGCGGAGCCGATCATTTCAAAGCTCCATTGTTCTTTTTACAGAACCGGAGGAAACTTGAAAGTAATTGATCATAACTCTACTAACGGCGTATATTTGGATGGAGTTAAAATTACCGACAAAGTATTGAGAAACGGTGCAATAATTTCTCTGGGGAAAAAAGGTACCGTTAAACTTGTTATTCACAATTCGAAGGAGTAATGATGAAGAAGTATATTTTACTGTTATTTTTATTACCAGTTATCCTACTTTCGGCTGAAAGGTCGGGAGATAGAGAGATCCTCAATCATCCGCTCTGGAAACAAGGATTTGATGAGTATACGGTTAATCGGGAAATTGTTGAAATACTGCAATCAAAGATCAGAGAAATTGATTCAATTGACGTATATTTTGCCTTTTGGTGTGGAGATTCCGTAAACAACGTTCCCCCGTTTATCAAAATTGTTAATGCGATAGAAGAAAAACACCTGAAAATAAATTATTTTAAAGTTAAAAGAAAACAATCGGGTGAAAAATATTATTATAAAAAGTTGAGAGTTGAGAGAGTTCCTACATTTATTTTTTTTAAAGACGAGAAAGAGATCGGGCGGATCATTGAAAATCCCAAAAAAAACATTGAAGAAGATATCCTTGAAATTCTATTAAGTACATTAGACAAATAAAATAGTCAAAATAAATTTTCCATTCCAGTCTTCGGAGGTCCTTTTCTGAATGTATCTTTGTGGTATAATTTAAAAGTATGCCGAAGTGGCGGAATTGGTAGACGCGCAAGTTTCAGGTATTTGTGGGAGCAATCCTGTGGGGGTTCGAGTCCCCCCTTCGGCACATTTTATTATTTCTAAATTTTATGAAAACAGAAAAAGGAAAAATAGCGGTACTTCTCTCAGGCAGAGGTTCAAATTTTGAAGCCATTCACAAAAATTCCGATAAAGAAAATTCCATATTTAAAATATCTTTGGTTATAAGTGACAAAAAAAATGCAAAAGGATTGAAAACTTCCGATAAATTAGGTATCCCGACATTTTTAGTTCGTCCAAAAGATTTTAAAACAAAAGATGAATATGAGAAGTATTTGATCACCCTTTTTATAAAATACGAAATAGACCTAATCTGCCTTGCCGGTTTTATGCGGATAATATCCCCCGTCCTCATAAGAAGTTATCCTAATAAAATAATTAATATTCACCCTTCACTCCTCCCTTCATTCCCCGGATTAAATGCTCAAAAACAAGCTATTGATTCCGGAGTTAAAATAAGCGGGTGTACTGTTCATTTTGTTGATGAAGGCATTGATTCGGGTCCAATAATAATGCAAGAGTGTGTTAGAATTGAGAATGGCGATGACGAAGAGTCTCTTAGTGCAAAAATTCTCAAAGCGGAACATCGGGTATACTCGGAAGTTATAAAACTCTTTTTTCAAAAAAAATTGAAAATAAATGGAAGAAGAGTTAAAATTTTATCATGAAAAAAATATTACTCCTTTTACTGCTAATCCCGATTTTCCTACTTCCGTCGGAATTTTCCATAGACAAAGCAAAAAAGATTGATCGGTACTTAAAGAAACTCGCTGAAAAGAAGCGTGAAAGTGTGATTTTGAAAAAAGTTACCTTTGATGAGAGAGATCTCAACTCCTATTTAAATCTGATTTATACCAAAAGATATGCAAGAGAGGTAAAATATATAAAACTTATATTGGGGAAAAATAATTTTGTAAGCGGGAATATGAAAATCGTACTTCGCGGAGAAAAATACAAGAATATCCCATCTTTTTTAAAAGATTTTGAGATAAACTTTGAAGGTAAACTGTTCTGCAATAACTATAGAATGCGATATGAGTTCGAAAAAGTAAAGATTAACGGGACAACATTTGCTCCTGAAATTCTTGATGAAGCATTTGGTGCGGCACAATCCGGATATAAAGTGAAAAAATCAATGTTTGACTGGTTTAAACTTCTTCCAGGTATAAAAAGCCTTAAAACAGATTACAAAAAACTTATAATCTTCTATTGATCTCCTTGCTTGACTCCTCTCCGAAAGTTATAAAAGGGGTCGGATCCAAATATTTCGAAATACTCGATAAAAACAGATATTCAACGGTTTATGACCTTTTAACACATTTTCCGAAATACTATATTGACACTTCACTAATTGATAACATAGTTGAGATTGGAGTAGATAAAGTTTACAATCTCGAAATAAAAAAATCGGGATTATACAGAAATTATAAAAGGAGACTCTCAATAATAAACATATCGGGTTTTGTCGGAGAGACTACCGTGGATATTGCGATTTTTAATAAACCATACCTAATGGAACAAATAAAATCTTCAAAAACAATAAAAATATACGGCAAGATTTTAATGTACGGTATTCAACATAGGATGGAAAATCCCAAGATCCTCAACGATAAAGGAGGGATTATTCCGGTCTATGACAACGTAGGAACAATTAGCGGTGGCACAATCGGAAACATAATAAAAAACATTTTTGACATTAGAGAAGAACATGATGATATACTTCCAAAACACCTCGTTAAAAAATATAATTTTATGCCGTTTTGGGAATCACTGAAAAGAATCCATGTTCCCGAACACCAAAATAATGACATAAAAACACTTAAGGAAAGATTTATTTATTCCGAATTTCTTTATTTCCAGATTGAATCGATTTACATCAGAAAAAAATCCGGAAAATCAAAAAGATCAAGAAACTATAAAAATATTACGGATTCGGGGAAAAATATTTCAAGTAGAATAAATTTCCAACTCACCGAAGATCAAAAAAAAGCAATTAGAGATATTCAATCGGATCTTACAAGCAATTTTACAATGCAAAGACTTCTTCTCGGTGATGTAGGTTCAGGGAAAACAATTATCTCTTTCTTGTTCCTTCTGATTGCTGTTTGCAACAACTATCAGGGAGCATTTCTTGCTCCGACAGAAGTACTTACAGATCAACATTTTGAAAATGCTTCTCACTTTTTCAAGGATATAAAAATTGCAATTTTAACCGGAAGCACTTCCCGATCGGAGAAAAGAAAAATTACCGAAGAGCTAAAATCCGGCAAGATTCAAATTATATTCGGTACACATTCCATTATTAACGATGGTATCAAATTTAAAAACTTATCCGCAATTGTGATTGATGAACAGCACCGTTTCGGAGTGGCTCAGAGAGCTTCACTATTTTACAAAGGGGAAAACGCAGATCTGTTGGTCACAACTGCAACCCCTATTCCAAGAACACTGCTCCTTTCTCTTTACAAGGACCTTGACGTCTCGGAAATAAAGTCCATGCCAAAAGATAGAATTCCTATAAGAACCCTTATTTTAAAACAAGAAGTACGTGAAAAGTTTTATGCCGAAATCCTAAATAGAGTTAAAAATGGAGAGAAAGCATTTATTGTACTCCCTTTGATATTACAATCTTCAAGATTCAAAGAACTCAGATCTTTGGAAGGAGAAAAACCTTTTTTTAAAAATATGTTCGGGGATACCCCTTTCGGTATAATATCGGGAAAAACTCCAACTGAGGAAAAACAGAGAACATTTGAAAAATTTAAAGACGGTAAAATCAATATTCTGATATCTACCACCATAATTGAGGTGGGAATAGATATCCGTGATGCAACAATAATAATAATTGAGGATGCCGATAAATACGGACTCAGTCAGCTTCACCAATTAAGGGGGCGTGTCGGGAGGGGAAATAAAAAATCATTCTGCTATCTTTTCCCTTCATTAAGAATAACAAGAACCGGTCAAGAAAGATTAAAAATAATAAAAGAGATCTCGGATGGATTTGAAATTGCTGAGAAAGATTTGGGAATGAGAGGTGGCGGGGATATTTTGGGAACCGAACAGTCGGGATATCTTGATTTCCATATTTCCGATATCAAGGAATATCCCGATTTATACCGGAAAGCAAGTAAAGATGCATTGCATATGATAAAAGATCCGATAATTCAAAATATCCATATCGCAAATAAACTTGCACAAATTGATAAGAGAATCAAAAAGATAAGTTTCAGTTGATCAGACAAGCAAACACCAACATATACTATTCGGCTACTCCCTCTTTATCACAATAAAACTGACATCATCCGACGGTTCGGCATATTGTTGCATATCAGCTTCAATTTTATTATAAATCTCCCTTGAAGATAAATTTTTCACTTTTTTAACAATATTTTCCAGTTCATTTTCAATATAAGGAACTCCGTTCCCAATTCCATGTTCCATCAACCCATCGGTAAAAAGGATAAGGATATCCCCTTTTCCCATTAAGAAAATTTCATTCACCGAATATCTTTTCTTAAATCCGATCCGATTCTTGTTTCTACTGGAATCTACATCTACAACAGATGGGAGTGTCCCTATCGGTGGAAAAACAGACACTTTTTTTGTTGATACTTTCATCATTTTATCAAGTTTGTTAGAAAAAACTATCGGCGAAGGATGTCCGGCATTAATAAACCGAAAAGCTCCATCAACCGATATCTCTCCGTAAATCATTGTAATGAATTTTGAAAAAGCCGAAGATCTGTAAAATCTTGAATTTAGAATTTCAAACAATTCACTTGTAACTTCCCCGAAAATTTTCAGTTCGTAAAGTATTCCTACCATAAAAGCTTGATGAAGCATTGCTGCCATTGAAGCATCGGAAATCTTATGCCCCGAAACATCCGCAATCAGAACACCTGCTTTATCTTTTAAAGATTTCAACTTTTCAGCAATCTTTTTTTGACCATTTACCTTTGCCTCATCTATTCTAAGATCCAAGTCATACCTTTTATTAAAATCAACATATATGATATGATCTCCTCCGGCAATACCGTTTAATGCTTTTGAACCACCAAAAATATCTATATTTTTTATCTTCGGCAATTCTCCCGAAGACGGTTTAATTGCATCCACTATTTCATTAAGATTCTCAAGTTCCCCTTTCATAAACTCCAGACTTTTCTCTGAAAACATATCGGATTTATTTTTATCAAATCTTTTTTTCATATTTAATTCCTTATAAAACCACCTCAAACCGACAATCAATTCTTAACAGGAGTTCTCTATATACGAATATAGTCCGTTAAAGTTACTAAATTTCAGTATAAGGAACCCTAATCAATTCAAATTCACCTGTTATAACCACTATCTTCAAAAAATATCTTATTAGTACGAAAAATTGATTCAGTATAAAAACAATTATTATTCCTAAAAAATCCTCTGCAACGCTCATAAATAATTTGAATATAAAATATAGAACCACGGATGAAAATATATAAAAAATAAATAGATATAGAATTTTCCTTTTATTCTTAAAAGAAAATCGAATCCCTTCCTTAAAAGAAAAAATGAAATTTTTCCCGTCTTTTAGCCTTATTATGCGAGAAAAATCATATATGGCAACTGAAAAAATAAGAAATATCATTGCTATGACAAGAAAAATAACAATAAAAACACCAAAAAGAGTTTCATCAAAAGAACTTTCAAGAGTTTTCCAAACTACGAGTATCAAAAAAATTATCGGAAGAACGGCAATAGAAAAATTAATGATATTGATCATAAAAACTTTTAAGAATCGGAAAAAATTTTCTATTGAAGCTGACAATAGTGTGAAAAATGTTGCCTTCTCCTCTTCTATAAGGACGGAAAATATCCCTGCGGATATAAATATGGAGACAAAGACATGTAAAATAACAAAATAAAAACAGATCGACAGAAGCAACATAAAACTCCCCGGAAAGTTGTTAAATATATCCAACATAACCGTAAAGAACCCATACATTTTAACATTCTCCGCTATCATCGATCTCCCTGCCGATATGGAAAACACCATATAAAACCCGAAGTAAATGATAAACGATAGAAAAATATTGTACAACCATCCATAGGCTGCGAGTCTCAGACTTCTCTTACTCAACCCGTGACCTATTATCTTTAGAATATTCATTAGCTAAAGAAGCAGAGAAGCCAGTATGTTTTGGAAATAAAATCCGAATTTTACCGCAAGCTTTCTCAATACTCCGTTCTCCTTTTTAATAGCACGTGAATTATTAACCAAATTTATATCCAATGGAATTTTAAAATTCGGATCAACCATGGCAAATTCTATCGGTGATTCATCCGTAAATCTCACTTTTTTCCACTTTTCATTTTTTTTCCAGAAAAACTTTATCTCTTTCCCTCCTTCCAATACAATTGATAACTCAACAGGGAAAAAACCACTTTTACGTACAAAGACCACTTCATTATTGTACTTTCCGCTTATTTTTACTTTGTCCGATTTGACAGAATAGACAGCTGTATCAAGATTCATATCCGTACCTACAAATTGATCGAATGCCCACGAATAATTTTCTTTAAAATAGTTATTAAACTCACTTTTGAACGTTTCCGTATCATGATGTTTGAATTTCACTTTATTAAAATAATATCTGAAAAAATCTTTAAACTCCTCTTCTCCGATTATATTTTTAAGACTTCGAAGTAAAAGTGATATTTTTGAGTGTATATTCCCCGTCAGAATTTTATTGTTGGACAAACTCCAAGATAGATTGTTAGCTCTATCAAGCGGAGAGCGGACAATAAATGACCTCCTCCTGATCTCCCAATCAAATATCCGAAAATAGAGCAAATCCAAAAGCGACCCCTTTTTTTCGAAATATTTATCCATTATTTCCATTTCATAAAAAACCGCAATACCTTCCGACAACCAAGGTTCTTTTAAAGTATCACTCCCCGCAACCTCCAACCAAAACTGATGAGCTATTCCGTGAACAACCATTAGTTCCAAATATTTCATTGAAACCGGAAGAATCTTGAGATAAACACCCGTTAAGAGAGTTGAGTAGACATGACCTGAAGAATTAAAACTATGAAGAGGTGTATCAATTACAGTTAGTGTTCTGTATGGATAGGAGGCAAGATTTTCATCAAAATACTTTAAAGTAAATTTAATAATGTTAAGATACCTCTCTTTAGCCGATCTGTTAAAATGAGAGAGAAGGAGGATTATCTCGGTATCAAACTCATTACTTTTTAATCTGATTTTATCTTTAACTTCAATAAAATCCGGATAAACCGCCCAAGCAAAATCCTGAACATTTTCCTGCTTAAATTCATAAACCGTCAATTTATTATTAGGTTTTTCCTCAGCCGTTTTAATCCCCGTAGCCCCTATCTTATAACTTTTGGGAATAGTGATCCTAACATGAAAATCATTAAATTCAGAATATAATCCCTGCCTCCTGTGGAATTGGTGAGAAATCCACTCACCTTTTTTTTCGAGAACACACACTTTCGGATACCAATGAGCAAAGAACAAATAATTTCCCGATTGTCCCGTTTTATAAAATATTTCCGGTATTTTCAATCTAAATTTTGTCTTTATCCATATTGTCTGTCCCGGAACAACCGGCTTTGTTAATTTGAACTCCGCATTTGTACGATCTTTCAAATTTCCGTCATCGGGACATAAATAGACCATTTTACCTGTTATATTTTCATTACGATTTATAATCTTAATTTTTTGAATATCAATGCTTCCAAACTTATACTTTTTTAATTTCTCTTTCGAAGCTTTATATATAGAGGTCTCGGTAAAAAAAGTAGAATCCGGACTCTTAAAAGCATTGTAAAAAAGGTTGATCCTTAAAGTATTCACCTCTGTTCCGGTTCTGTTAGTCCACCTTATTATCTCCACGCCGTCCAACTCTCTTTTTTTCGGGGAAACATTTACATTTATCTGATATTTTGTCCTGTTATTTCCTCCGGACAATTCAATATATTCTTTAAGTTCCCTACTTTCATGATCATCTTTTTTGATACCGTCGGCAAAAGAAAGAAACGAAACGGCTACGAATAGTAAAAAAAGGAGAAAACATCTGATTAGATTCATTTCCCTTTTAATTTCTTTTCCCATTCCCATGCACTCCTGATTATCAAATCAAGATTATCCCGTTTCGGCACCCAATTAAGTTTTTCCCTGATTTTTTTGGAATCTGCAATAAGAACAGGGGCATCGCCGGCTCTCCTATCCGAATCTTCAGTCTTGAAATTAACTCCGGTTACTGCTTTTACAGTTTCAACTACTTCACGTACAGTACTACCACGACCATAACCGCAATTAAAGATATTACTTTCCTTTCTATTTTTAAGAAATTCAAGAGACAAAAGGTGAGCGATGGAAAGATCATCCACATGAATATAGTCCCTTATTGCCGTCCCGTCCCGTGTACCATAATCCGTTCCGAAAACTTTTAAAGAAGGATATTCTCCCAGTGCAGCTCTGAGGGCAAGGGTTATCAAATGGGTAGGTTTTTTGTAATTTTGCCCTATCCTGACTTTACCGTCAGACCCTGCAACATTAAAATACCTTAATGCAATATAATTGAAATCAGGATTGGACTTTGCAACATCACGAAGTACCATTTCCGTAAAAAGTTTTGAACTCCCGTAAGAATTTATAGGATTTAAATTGGAATACTCATCCGATGGAACTACTTCCGGTACACCATAAACTGCTGCCGTCGATGAAAAAACAAAACTCTCAATCCCCTTATTAATACAAGTTTCTATCAATTTAAGCGATTTAACGGAATTGTTGTGATAATATTTTAACGGGTCTCTAACCGACTCTTCCACCTGAATAAAAGCCGCGAAATGGATAACACTTTTAATTCCATACTTATCAATTACTTTAGAGACAAGATCACTATCTTCAATATCTCCTTCTACAAAATTTCCATACAGAACATAATCCCGATTTCCCATAGAAAGATTATCCAAAACAATCGGGTTAAATCCTCTTTCGCCCAAATCTCTTACGACATGACTTCCTATATACCCCGCTCCGCCTGTAACAAGTATGTTTTCTTTTTTCATTGAAAAGATATTTTACTCCACCCGTTCACAACAATCAATAAAATATTCTTTAAAAACTTCGTACAGATTCCCGACTCGGATGTATCAGATCGAATTTTCTACTATTTTTACTTTAAGACGAGAAAGATATTCGGTTATCTTGATATTTTTAGGACATGCTTCCATACAGTTAAAAATTGTATGGCATCTCCAAATACCGTTTTTATCATTAACAATATCAAGCCTCTCGTTAGTGGCATCATCTCTCGTGTCAAAAATAAACCTGTAAGCTTTCAATAGAGCGGCAGGACCAAGATAATCTTTGTTTGCCCATAAACTCGGACAGGAAGAGGTACAAGCTCCACATAGGATACAAGTCACCGATTCTCTGATATATTCAAATTCATCCGGAGATTGTGAAAATTCCTTATCGGGAAGAGGTTTGTCTATTGACATATAAGGTTTCACCCTTTTCAATTTCTCGAAGAACAGATCCATATCAACAACAAGGTCTTTGAGAATGGAAAACCCTGGAAGAGGTTTGATCTTTATTCTCCCCTTGAACCTGTGGATCGGAGTTTCACAAGCAAGGATATTTTGCCCGTTTACATTCATAGCACAAGAACCGCAGATTCCGCTTCGACAAGATCTTCTGTAAGCAAGAGTCCCATCCGATTTCCAGTGAATCTCATTGAGTACATCCAAGATCGTAGAATCGGAATTAAACTCTCCGGTAAAATCAGCCCAATACGGTTTTTTGTCCTTTGCGGGATCATATCTCAATATCTTTACTACTCTTTTCTCTTTAGACATCTGATTGCTCCTTAGTATTTTCTTTCAAGCGGGGGAAACCTGTCCATATAAATAACGGCTTTCCTCGAATGGTCAAGCTTTACCCCTTTTGCGGTTTTCCATGCAAAAGTGTGTTTCATCCATTTTTTATCATCACGTTTAGGATGATCAGTTCTGTAGTGAGCTCCTCTCGATTCTTTTCTTGCAATAGCACCTTCAACCATAATTTCCGAGAAACTCAACAGATTTCCAACTTCAAAAGCTTCGAAAAGATCCATGTTGTACGCATTACCTTTATCATCAATAGTAACTTTTTTATATCTTGCTTGAAGATCTTTGATAATTTTTTTCAGTTTCTTCATATCTTTCTCATTTCGATAAACACCTGCATACTTAGTCATATTTTCCTGAAGCTCTTCTCTGATAAGTGCATGACGTTCTTTACCTTTCCCGCTCATCAATGCCGATATCTTCCCTTTTGCATTATCCGTAGGGTTTTTTGGGAGATTTTCAAGTCCGTTTTCTTTTACATAATCGGACATTGATATTCCGGCAATCCTCCCGAAAGTAGCTGCTTCCTGAAGTGAATTTGTCCCGAGTCTATTAGCTCCGTGAAGAGAGTGGCAAGCAGCCTCCCCTGCACTATAAAGTCCGGCTACAACATTACCTTTCGGGTTTCTTAAAACTTCGGTTTTAATATTTGCCGGAATTCCACCCATCGAATAATGTGCAGTCGGTTGAATGGGTACCGGTTCTTTTATCATATCAACTTTAAGATAATTAATGGCAAGATCCCTTACCTGAGGAAGTCTCTGAATTATTTTTTCCTCTCCGAGATGTCTCATATCAAGGTAAACATAATCTTCACCGTTACCTCCACGCCCTTCGTTTATCTCAGTTTGTTCGGATCTTGAAACAACATCTCTCGGTGCAAGTTCCATTTTATCCTTAGCATATTTTTCCATGAACCTTTCACCTTTGCCGTTTATAAGGTAACCCCCTTCTCCTCGACACGCTTCCGACATTAAAATTCCATGCTTAAAAAGTCCGGTCGGATGAAATTGAACAAATTCCATATCTTCGAGAGGAAGACCGTTTTCAAGGATAAGACCGAGGCTGTCTCCTGTATTGGCATGAGCATTCGATGTGATTTTAAAAGCCCTCCCATATCCTCCGGTAGCAAGAAGAACCGCTTTGGCATGAAAAGTATGAAGTCCACCGTTCATAATATCCCACGCGACCAAACCTCTTGAAATGTTCTTCTCTATCAGAAGTGAGAAAACTTGAAATTCACTGAAAAAGAGAACATTGTATTTTAAGCATTGTTCATAGAGTGTATGGAGGAGAACATGACCGGTGATATCAGCGGAAAAACATGCTCTCGGTCTCTGGTGACCTCCAAACGGTCTCTGATTGATCTTCCCGTCTTCCGTCCTTGAGAAAGGTACACCCATATGTTCAAATTCATAAACGGTTTTTTTAGCTTCACCTACGAAAAATTCTATTATATCCTGATCTCCAAGCCAATCACTCCCTTTCACCGTATCAAACATATGCATCTCTTCGGAATCATCCGTAACATTCGAAAGAGAAGCCGCTATTCCGCCTTGAGCCGCACCCGAGTGAGATCTCGTCGGATAAACTTTTGTCAGAACAGCCACTTCATGTCCGTTTTTTGCAAGCTCCAAAGCAGCTCTAAGACCTGCAAGACCCGCTCCGACTACTACTGCATCCAGCTTGTGATATTTTTTTGCTTCGTCTAAGTTCATTTTATCATTCCCCTATTAAATACTTCCGGCTTTGAATATGGTAAGCATACCGACAAATAACAAGATTACACCGAGAAGCACCAAAACGGAAAAAACCAACATTCTGGTTCCCCTCTTTTTCATATAATCTTCCGCAACCATCCAAATTCCGTTAATTCCATGGTATAGTGCGGTAATCAGGAAGATAAACTGTATAAGGTTGAAAAAAGGAGATCCCATTTTTTCAACGATATCGGTATATTTTATAGAACCATGCCCCAGAAAATGGTATGTAACAAAATGTGTGATAAGAAGTAGGAACAATACAACGGCAGATATCCGCTGAAAAAGCCAAATAAGCCCTCCGCTTTTTGAAGTTTCTTTATAGTTCTTGTCCATTTTATTCTCCTAAATCATATGGGATAAAAGCATGTAGCTTCCACCTATCCACAGCACAATAGCTATGAATATCATTATAAAAAACAGCTTCTTGTGATAAAGTGACCCTTTTGTAAAATCCACAAGAACAATTCTGATCCCGTTAAAAGCATGAAACAGAATAACTCCCCACAATCCGACCTCAAGTATTTTGAATAACGGTGACGCCAAAATATCCATTACTCTGTTAAAACCTTCAGGACCTTTGGATATTGTGCTTATTACCCAGATGTGAGCCGAAAGGTAGAAGATAAGTGCCAATCCGGACAACCTGTGCAGAATCCAAGCCCACGAACCGGTAAATTTGTAATAGTTTAGATCAAAGAATTTTTTATCCTTGTACAATTTTGCCTCCTCCGTACGGAATTATGATTTCCATTTTAATACTTAGTAATTCTTACTTCAATAAAAAATTGATTTTTTTTTCAAAAAATAATAATCTTTTTAAATGGATGAAGTTCGGAGATACGAAAATGATTTTAAAGCACCCGAATTTCTTGCCTTCGACCTGCTCGTAAAGAATAATGAATGGCTGATGAAGATCAGATTTTTCTATACTGTTTTCATATCTCTTTTTTTTATAGTTCGAAACCTCACAAGCAAGACGGATACCATTAAACTATGGGACCTATCCCTAATATTAGGTCTTATGATTATAGGAAACATACTATTCAATATATCTCTTAAGGGTGCAATAAGAAAAAAACTCGGAGATTTAGATTACAGCAGCCTACAATCTCTTGCAACCATTCAAATAGATTTTGATTTTGTCCTCCTTTCAATTATTGTTTTTGTTACGGGAGGTGTAAAAAGTCCGCTTCTTATCCTTTACATCTTTTACATCATGATATCGACTTTTATAGTAAGTCATGACAAAGCCATAAGAAACACTACAATTGCAATGATTTTAGTGTCTGTAATATTTTTTACCGATAGCACTTCCGATATATTCCAAAAGCTTCCGACAATGATCTCATACAACATTATCCTTTTGCTTGCTTTTTTCATCTCATCTCACCTTTCAAAGAATATAAGGGAGAATAAGGAAATACTTCAGGAACTTCTCAGAAAAACCAGAGATTTTTCGGTAAGGGACGGACTTACCGATCTCTATAATCAAACTCATTTTTTCCAAATGCTTGAAGACTACATAAAAAAGGCAAAAAGATACAACGAGGTTTTCTCAATAATACTTTTTGATATAGACAATTTTAAGAATTACAACGATAATAACGGTCATATCAAGGGATCGGGAGTATTAAAAAGAGTAGGAAAAATTGTTACCGACACATTCAGAACATTCGACATTTCCGCAAGATACGGCGGAGACGAATATGTAACGTTTCTCCCTAATACGGACAAGATAGGAGCATTTCTTGCAGGAGATCGGCTTAGGAGCAGAATTGAAAAAACAAAATTTCCTGGAAGAGAAAAACAGCCGAATGGAAAATTAACCATTTCAATGGGTATTTCCACATTTCCCGAAGATGCAGTCACTCGCGAAGAGATATTGGATAAAGCCGACAAAGCTCTTTACCACTCAAAAAAGAACGGAAGAAACATGGTAACCCTATTCAACAAAGAACTTATCACCGATTAACCGACATACAAACTCAACCCACAACAGGCACTATATAACGTCGGAGTTCACTTGCCTTTTGGAGCGTAGAGGAATAGCGGTCAGGTGGAGTGCCTTGTTCGCTGATTTATATCTAAGAATTCTGGATATTCAAGTATTCAGCGTTTTCATCCGCCATAATCTTTATAACAAGCTCTCTAACTTGTTGTTGGTATTCCATCTGACTTATTACTTCATTTGTTCCCAAATAATATCTAAAAATAGTTCTTAGCATATCAACATTATCTATTAGAACAACAGAATCTTTATACAATAAATATGTTTGTCTATATTCACGGAGTTCGTTAAGAGTTGAAAACCAAACGACTTTTGTCTTTTCCCATTCTTCTCTAATTTTATCGTATAAAGATAGTGAGTGTTGCAAATCATCGAGGATACTAGTGACAAAAAGTTGTTTCGCTTTGTTCATGGTAGCACGTTGACGTTGCCAATCAAGAAACCATCCGGTCCCGGCAGCCAGTACGCCTCCGATAACAGATGCAAGAATAAGATAAGCATTTGCAGTCATAAGTTAATTATATTTTTTGTTTATATATGGAGAAGTCATTGCTGAGAGTAAAGCTCCGTAATTCATCTTAAATTTAGCAGTATTACCCACTTTTAAATCTATCTGTTTAGCATCAACGATGATATGGTCGCTACTCGCTCCAAGAATATCAATATCCAACAAAGGGGTCAGACCCGGAACCAAAACATCTTGTAATCCAACACCGAGTATAGCCCTTCTAATTAAACCATGGTCAAAAAATTTCGGAGTATTTCCAAATGCATCCTGATGAGCACCACTATAAGGAAACGACGGTTTTATTTTTGATTCGATAACTTCTGCAATCAAAGTAAAGGCATCTGTAAATAAACCCGGGATGGGTTTTCTTTCAAGGGTTTCACAACCTAAAAATATGGATTCACCAAGTCTTAAATTATTGATTTCCCCGACATCCTTCGTAGACATAAACCAATCATAATTGGCTGAATTTCCTCCGGAAATAAATTCTAATTTTAATTTAAACTTATCTTCAATGTCTTTTGCAATTAGGGACAAATATCCCATTTTTTTATCATCAGGTTTAATTCCCCCGAAACAGGCCAGATTTGTTCCGATACCACCAAGTTCAATTCCTTTTAATGTAAGAACCTCATTAACGGTTTTTATCAAATCGGAGGGCATAATTCCCTCTCTTAAATCTCCCAATTCCACCATTAATATAATTTTATGTGTGGTATCTTGCTTTACAGCATATTTTGAAAGTTCTTTGATAACGGAAAGCTCCGAATTTAGACTGATTCCGGCATAAAGCACAACATACTCAGCTTGACTATAAATAGTCCTTAGCAAGAGAAATTGTGCTTGTATACCCGCATCATACATTTTCTTGATATTAGAAATTCTGGAATCAGCAAGGATATTTATTCCGCTTTTTACCAGAGCATTCACGATCTTAGGATCTCCGCAAACTACTTTTGTAACTCCAATTACATAAATCCCTTTTGAAGCATAGAGTTCTTTCAATTTTCTTGCATTATGGGCAATTTTTTCAAGACTTATTTCTATCCTTGGCATTATCATATCAACAATACTCATTTTAGTAACTCTGGAAATATTTCACATATCTTTTTAATAAGTTTATCGCAACCATACTTTAAAACATCAGTTGTAGGCAAGTTATATTTACCCTCATACTCTACTATTGTGTTTTCAACTTCAATATCTGTCATATCTTCATGATT
>CAYRAO010000013.1:0-60909 GCA_964422395.1 uncultured Clostridia bacterium | reverse complement strand
AAAGTTCGCAATAAAGAAATAATAGAAAAAGTATACACACCTAAAAAAGAGAATGAGTTTTTTCAAATTTTTGAAGCACTTAAAAAAAAGTATAACCTCAAAATAAGGCAAGATAAAAGTAATAGTTTTCTTGAAAAATGGTATCTTGAACCGGTTAAAAATGAAATCGATTTTACATTTGAACAACTAAAAAAAATCAAAAATCCAACAACTAAAAAAATTATCACAATAATTTTAAGTAGAACTATTAGGTCTTGTAGAGCAACAACTCACGCTGATTTGGCAACACTTAAAGAACCTGTTACAACAACTTATTATTGTGGAAAACACGGAAAAATATGTAAGCCTTTGTTTTCAATATTTTCTTGGTGGGTGAGATATAGCAAAGATACTGTTAAAAGATTGCAAGAATTTGAGGGATTTAGAACAAACACTCATCAAATCTGCTTACAAGGTGATGCAAGAAATATTGATATTTTTTTAACACTTGAAAATAAAAATCCTGAATTTGCAAAATTGGTTAAAAAACAAAAAATAAAAGGGATATTTTCAAGTCCGCCTTATGTTGGATTAATAGATTATCACGAACAACACGCTTATGCATACGACTTGTTTGGATTTAAAAGAAACGATGAGTTGGAAATAGGACCGCTGTACAAAGGTCAAGGCAAACAAGCAAGAGAATCATATATTGAAGGCATTTCACAAGTATTAATCAATTCAAAACGATTTTTACAAGAAGATTTTGATATTTTTCTTGTAGCAAATGACAAATATAATATGTATCCGACTATTGCAGAAAAATCCGGAATGAAAATCGTTAACCAATATAAACGCCCTGTTCTGAATAGAACGGAAAAAAATAAATCGGCTTATGCTGAAATAATATTTCACTTAAAGGAAAAGTAATGGCACTAACAAAAGGACAAATTCAATCGGTAGAAGATACTATTAGAAATAGTTTGAGAAACAGATTTAAGACTTATAATCCAGAGCCGGCTGTAATGCCGTTTCATACAAGATTGTTAGGAAAAGACAGACTTGCTCTTTATTCTTTTATTCACTCTTTAAATACAAATTTTGGAACTACAATATTTGAACCTGTTGCGGTTTCATTGGCTTCAAGTAGATTTAAAGTTGCCAAACTTCAGATGAAATCGGGAACACAAATAAGCGAACAAGCACAATATGAAATCCAAAAAATAATGGATGAATTAACTGCTGCTAATAATAAACCCGATAAACAAAAAGAGATTGAAATAATCCGTAAAGTATGCCAAGAAGGAGAAATGCGAACGGTAAAACCGACAAGAGTTGATGTTTATCTTGAAAGCAACGATGGTGAGATATATTTGTTTGATATAAAAACAGCAAAACCAAACAAGGGTGGTTTTAAAGAATTTAAAAGAACTCTTTTGGAATGGGTTGCCGCTGTTTTATCAGAAAATCCAAAAGCAAAAATAAACACATTAATTGCTATTCCTTATAATCCGTATGAACCAAAACCATACAGCAGATGGACAATGGCGGGCATGCTTGATTTGAATAAGGAATTAAAAGTTGCAGAAGAATTTTGGGACTTTCTTGGTGGCAAAGGTGCTTATAATGACTTACTTGGTTGTTTTGAACGAGTTGGGATTGAAATGAGATATGAAATTGATAAATATTTTGAGAGATTTAAATAACTATGAATAGCGAAGTATATTAATCATTAGGTGAATGACGGTTAAATTGAATAAAAACAGGAACGATTCATGTCGAGATTTTAAAGGGAGTAAATCATGAAAAAACTAATTAGGTTTTGGAAATGAATTTAAAATTTAGAAAAGCCGAGATGTCTGAAATTACTCAAATATGGGACATCTTGCAACAAGCAATAGCACGTAGAAAAGAAGATGGCAGTGATCAATGGCAAAATGGTTATCCCAATCCGAAAGTTGTACAAAGTGATGTTGAAAAAGGCTCGGCATTCGTTTTGACGGATAAAGATAAAATTGTCGGATATAGTGCGGTACTGATTAATGACGAACCTGAATACGCAAATATTGAAGGGAAGTGGATTACAAATAATGATTTTATCGTAGTACATCGAGTTGCTGTTTCCGAAAATTATTTGGGAAAAGGTTTGGCCAAAAAGATTTTTGGGTTTGTCGAAGAATATGCACTGAATAACAACATTTACAGTATTAAATCGGATACGAATTATGATAATATTCCGATGTTGAAAATATTTGAAAAATTAGGTTATTCTTACTGTGGAAAAGTTTATTTCGGAAGCAGCCCGAGAAAAGCATTCGAAAAAGTATTGAAAAAAAGTGACTTATAAATTGTTTATAATAACTTGTATAAAAAAAACAGTAAAACTGTATGATTTTTTCGGCATACAGAATTTGGAGGAATCTTATGAAAAAATATAACTTAATGTTCTTGTTGATTACATTTATATTTTTATCGGTCTCTTGCAAAAAATATACAATGGAAACTACTGATATAGCGGAACAGCAGCGAGGGGAATACTATGTGTCTGTTCAGCCTATCGTTGTTCGTTCCGATAAAGGAGAGATGCCGGCATTAGCGGTAATTCCGGAAGTATTGGTTGAAAGAGCTTATGAAAGAGTTAGTATTGATTTTATTTTTGCCGAACATATTTTTCTTGATGATACAAAAGCACGTGACGGAATTCACAATTTGGATAAAATTTCAGAAATTGCGAGGAAAAAAGGTCTG
Source organism: uncultured Clostridia bacterium (assembly GCA_964422395.1). GTDB lineage: Bacteria > Acidobacteriota > Aminicenantia > UBA2199 > UBA2199 > UBA647. Next base: position 58,182 of record CAYRAO010000013.1, on the reverse strand, counting down.
ATCAAATATAATGATAGAATACTTTATATGTTTTTTGTTAATGCTATAGACGGAAGAGAAGGTCCTATGGGTATGGGTAAACAAAACGGTAACATTATTTTTATTGCACTCGGAGATAAACTTCCTTCGGGTTTTTACGGAGATATTAAATATATGCAAGCTTTTGTCATTGCTCACGAAATAGGACATAATTTCGGATTAATTCATGCTGTTGACGACCCGAATGTTCCTGACGATGTACCGAATCTTCAAGGAGACGGTCCTTTTGAAGATAGAATTGACCCCAAATACAGTTTAAATGATTATCAAATAGGTATAATAAAGAAAAGTCCGCTTCTTCATAAAAAGTGATAGCTTAAATACATTATCTATGGTTAATTGTAAGATATATACTTATTGCGTTGATTGAGGCGGGCGTAACACCCGATATGCCGAGAGCATCTTTTAATGTTTCGGGCTGTTTAACTTTTAACTTCTGAATTACTTCTGTCGATAATCCGTCAATTTTTTCATATTCCAACCCTTTTGGGATAGCCGTTTTGTCTAAATTATCCAACCTTTTTATATTTTCGTTTTGAATTTTTATGTAACCTTCATATTTAACTTCCGCTTCAATAAAAGATATATCCGAAAGATTCATATCGTCACCTATTTCCCCCCCGTAGATTCTTTTTATTGCCGCAAAATCATTTTCCGGCATTTTCAGAAGGTGAAATAGTGAGTGTGATTTATTTTTATAATTTATCTTCCTTGTTCTGAGTTCATCTATTATTTTATATCTTTTTTTCGATCTTCTCCGTACCATAGCAAATATTTTGTCGCTAATAAGTCCAAGTTTGTTTGAATGTGATCCTAATCTCTCAAAAGCATTGTCTTCCCTTAATTGCAGTCTGTATTCGGCTCTTGATGTGAACATCCTGTAGGGTTCGTCAACCCCCTTTTTAATTAGGTCATCAATCATAACTCCGATGTAAGCCTCACTGCGCTTTAAAACAAACGGATCCTCACTTTTTGCTTTTTGAACTGCATTAATTCCCGCCATCATTCCTTGCGATGCCGCTTCTTCATATCCCGATGTCCCATTTACCTGACCGGCAAAATAAAGACCTGGAACCTCTTTTGATTCAAGAGTTTTTTCCAATTGAGTAGGAAGAATTGCATCGTATTCAATTGCATATGCGGGTCTCATCATAATAGATTTATCAAGTCCGGGAATCTGCTCAAGTATCTTTCTTTGAACATTTACAGGCAAGCTTGTTGACAGTCCGTTGACATAAACTTCTTTGTTATCAACTCCTTCGGGTTCAAGATAAAAATGGTGCCTTTCACGATGAGGAAATTTAATAACTTTATCTTCTATTGACGGACAATATCTTGGTCCGATCCCTTCTATTTTTCCGGAGTACAACGGAGAGAATTTAATATTATCTTCAAGGATGTTTCTGACATTTTGATTTGTGTAACCGAGATAGCATATAATTTTATTTTCCGGCTGATTGTCGGTAAATAGTGAAAACGGATTTGGCAGTTTATCTCCGGGTTGCGGTTCAAAATGTTTGAAATCAATTGAATCAAAATGGAGTCTCATCGGAGTGCCTGTTTTTAGTCTTATTGTTTTAAACCCGATCTCTTTTATATTTTCGGCGAGATGGGTTGAAGCGGGTTCATTACTGCGACCTCCTTCTATTACCTCATCTCCGATATATATTTTTCCATTAAAAAATGTTCCGGATGTAATAATTACCGCATCAGCTGAAATTGTATTTCCCTCAAGGAGCCTGACTCCCGTAACTTTCCCCTTTTTTATGAGAATTTTTGATACTATTGACTGATATAGGGTCAAATTATCACATTTTTCGAGAAAAGACTTCATGTATGATCTATATTTTACTTTATCGTTTTGTGTTCGCGTTGCTCTTACTGCAGGTCCCTTACTTTTGTTAAGGGTGAGAAAATGTATTCCGGTTGCATCTGCCGCTTGGGGCATTATGCCACCAAATGCATCGATTTCCTTTACCAAATGACCTTTCGCAATACCACCTATTGAAGGGTTGCAGGACATTTGACCGATAGTTTCGAGATGGGTTGTTATTAGAACAGCTTTGGCACCGAGTCTTGAAATAGCAAACGCAGCCTCAATACCTGCATGACCTGCTCCGATTACAATTATTCTCATTTTCCTATGCAAAACTTTGAAAAAATATTTTCAAGTATATCTTCGTCGGTAATTTCACCGAGAAGTTTTCCTATGTTTGAAACGGATAATCTGACTTCTTCGGCAATTAATTCAATATCCCGACTTTTTGAGATCATTTTATTTTTTATTCTTAGAAGTGTATCGGAAATTTCAGATAATATCGTTTTCTGTCTGATGTTAACACTTATTTCCGCTTTATCTTTATTGATCTCGTTTATAAGGGAATAGAAAAATCGATATACATTTTCCATCCCGTCATTATTTAGGATTGACAACTTGAATATCTCCTTCTCTTTAAACTCGGAAGATACGGATTTAATGAGACCATATTTAAGACGATCCGATTTGTTGATAAAAATCGAATATTTTTTCCCCTTTATGAAATTATAAATTGATCTGTCATTTTCATCAATGGAAGAAGATCCGTCAAGCAAAAATATCACTGCATCGGAATCTTTAAGAATATTAAGACTTCTTTTTATGCCTTGTTTTTCAATGTCATCATGTGATCTTGAATTGATTCCGGCGACATCCGTTAATTCTATCGGATACCCTTTTATGAATATCCTTTCGCTTATAAAATCACGTGTTGTTCCCGGAGAGGAAGAAATTATTGATCGTTCTTTAAGTAACAGGGAGTTAAAGAGTGAAGATTTTCCGACATTGGTTTTTCCCGCTATGACAACTTTTAATCCTCTATCCATCATATCGTTAAATCTGAATCCGGAAGTGATTTTATTAATTTTATCAATTGCCGAGTCTAATTCGGGAGTAAATTTGATATCTTCAAGAAATTGGTCATCTTGAAATTCTATTAAACTTTCAACTTTTACAGCAAGGTTTATCAGATTGTTTTTAAGTTCATTAAGAAAATTTGATAATTTTCCTTCAAGATTGCCAAACTTCATTTCAGCAAAATATCGTGAATTGGCATTAATCAATTCGTTTACGGATTCCGCTTGAATCAGATCTATTTTTTTGTTTTTGAATGCTCTGAAAGTAAATTCTCCCGGAAGTGCATCTCTCGCACCGTTCTTTTTGATAATTTCCATAATTTTTTCAACGAGAAAAGGGTTTGAGTGTATAGATATTTCAACAACATCTTCCCCTGTGTAGGAATTTGGTGACCTGAAAAAGGTGTAGAGGCACTCTTCAACTTTTTTCCCTTCCGAATCGGTGATAAACGAATGAGTTGACAGTCGATTGGAGATGGTTTCGGGGACACTATCAATAATTCGTTTGATTATATCCTGAGTAAGAGTACCCGATATCCGAATAACAGCAATTCCGCCTATTCCCGACGGCGTGGAGAGGGCAGCTATAGTTCCGCCATCTATCATTTTTTCTTTATGGTAATTGTTTTTAAAAAAGAATTTCCTGTGCTTGACGATTCCAGATCCGAATATTTATTGATAGTCATGTGAATGATTCTCCGCTCGAAAGGATTTAGATCTCGAACAGTAATTTTTTTTCCGTTTTTCCTTATTGATTTTGCATGCTGATGAGCAATCTTACTCAATTTTTGTTCTCGAATTTTTCTAAAATTTTCACATTCGCAGTATATTTTTTTCCCGACGGTATCTCCAAACAACCTATTTAGAAGATACTGGATGGCATTAAGAAGATTCCCGTTTTTATACAGGAGAAGTTTATAATCTTCTCCTGAAAAGTTAACGGTAACAAACCCTTTTCCGTCAATTAGCTTATATTTAAGATCCAAATCCATCTGATCAATCATTACGTTAATAAACGAAGAGAGTTCTATTTCATCAGCTCCAATTGAAGGCCATGCATAAATATGAATTTTCCTTTGTTTAAAACCGAAATATTTGGTTTTTTCAGTAATAATCTCATATTTTATTTGTTCTTCATTTACTTTAAATTCGGTGGCAGCCATGAAAAGAGCTTCTTTTAAAGATACCGAACTAAATTCTTTTTTCATTGATCAAACACCTCTTTTTTTCTTCTTTTGAGCTCTACGTTCAGACTCTTCACGTTTTTTTTCACTGAAAATCTTTTTATTTATGATATGCTGTTGTCCTATCTGTAGTAAGTTGGAAACGAACCAATAAAGATTCAATCCGCTTGAAAAATTCATGAAAAGAAATACCATTACCACCGGCATGATATACATCATCTTCTTTTGTGAACTATCTGCCGAAGTGGGTGACATTTTTGATACGATTATCTGTGTGATTCCCATAAGTATCGGGAGAACATAGAATGCATCTTTGAGCGAGAGATCGGTTATCCAAAATATCCAAGGTTCATGACGGATACTGATTGATGTTTGTAGAAGCCTGAATAGTCCGAAGAATACCGGCATTTGTAGTAGAAGAGGTAAACATCCGCCTGCCGGATTGACTTTTTCACTCTTATACAAAGCCATTGTTTCCGTGTTCATTTTTTTCCGTTGTTCGGGATCTTTTAAATTTTTGTACTTTTTCTTAATGGCTTTTATTTTCGGTTGAAGTGTTTGCATTTTTGCCATAGAGACACTTGATGCGTATGTGAGCGGAAAAAGGAGAATTTTTATAAAAAGGGTGAATATTACAAGAGCCCATCCGTAATTAGGAATGTACTTGTGAATAAAGGTTAATCCTTTGAGCATTATTTTTGCTATTGCTCCGAAGATTGCCCATCCGTAATCAATCACCTTGTTTGATTCGGGGAATAATCCTTCAACATTTTTTAATTCTTCTTCATCTTTAGGTCCGAAGTAAATAAATGTCGGATCAACAAAAGTAATATACGAATAATCTTTTTTCTTCCCTTTTTTTGCATCTGTCATTACAGTGAAGTATTCAACAGGTGTATCTCTTTTGGATGTCTTTATCAATGCGGCAAAGTAAGGTCTTTCGTATGCAACCCAATAATTAAATCCGCCGATAATTCCTTTTCCGCTTTCCAACCCTTCTCCTAATTTTTCCCTTTTCACGGAAGAAAACTTAATTTTATTGATGTCTGTCCCGTTATAACTTTTGAGGATTAATACCGACCCCTGAGCACGTTGAGTACCAATATTATTCTCAAGATCAGGACCGAACATAATCGGGATATTTATCGGTAACCCGTCTTTTATTAACAATATTTTAACTCCGATAACGTACGAGTCGTTTCGGAAAGAAAATCTTTTCTCTACCGAAATATTTTTTTCAACACTTGAGTATTTCATTACAAGTTCTTTTTCATTGTTTCCCGAAACAACGATACTTGTGTCGCCTGAAAAATTAAAAAGATTTCTGTTTAGTTCCTTAACAAATTCTTCCTGAGAAAAAACCGAGAAATAAAAAGGTAAATACTTATCGCCACCGAAATTATCGTTAACTTTTTCAGAGACAAGATTCAGAGGTTTTTTAAGATCATCTTTATATTTCTTTAAAACGAATGATTTCAGTCCGCCACCCTTATTAGTAAACTTTGCTTGATACAAATTTGTTTCTATGGTAATTTCTTTTTCCGAATTGCTTTTAATATTTGCAACAACCGGTTTGTCAATTAACTTTTCTTTTTTCTCTTCTACCTTTTCTTTTGAGAATATATCGGAAAGACTTTTTGACTCTTTTTTCTCCACAATCTCCGAAGGAATTGGAGTGTTGTTTTTAGTTTTGGTTTCAACTTTAACCGGAGCGGGGTTTTTTACCGTTGGTTTAGGCATGAAGAAGTATTGATACAATGTAATAACAATGATTGATAAGGCAATAGCTAATATTAGTTTTTTTGTGTCCATATTTTTTTCACCTCAAATTTTTCGGGTACTTGATCTTCTCCTCCCGGATGGAAGGGATGGCATTTAAGAAGTCTGATTGTTCCGAGAAAAATTCCTCTTGCAACTCCGAATCTTTTTATTGATTCCATTGCGTAGATTGAACAAGTCGGGGAGAATCTGCAATGATTCCCTAAGTGAGGGGATATATATTTTTTGTACCCTTGCAATATCCCGATTACTCCTTTTTTTATCATTTTGTGTTTATTTTATTTAAAGAATCAATAAATATCTTTTCAACTTCCGAAGAATGAGATCTTATAAACTTTTTTTTTATAAGTATCCAAAGATCATGCTTTATCTCAATTTGACCGTTATTCAATCTGTACAGTTCCCTCATTTTTCTCTTTATATAGTTTCTTTCTACCGCTTTTCCGATTTTTCTTCCTACGGAAACAGCAAAACGGTGAAAAGGGAGATCATTCTCTAAATAGTAGAAAAAAAAAATTTAGTTTTTATACATTTCCTTCTCTTGAGCATCAACAAAAAGCGATTACTTTTACTCAATCTTTGACACGAGGGAAATTTCGCCATATTTTAATCAAACTGCGAGTTTTTTTCTACCCTTTCTTCTGCGATTATTTATTACCGTACGACCACCTTTCGTGGACATTCTAACTCTAAAACCATGCGTTTTCGATCTTTTCCTGTTATTTGGTTGATAAGTTCTTTTCACATCAAACTCCTGTCATTTAGAAATTTAAGGTACAATATATACGAAAATTGTTTGTATGTCAACATTAGTTGCTATTAATGCGAGTTTTTATGTCGAAATTGTTTCCGAAAAAAACTAAACGGGGATTTCGAAGCATTGCTGTCTTTGTAAGTGTTGAAAAAATTTGAATTTTAAAGAAAAAACAAAAATCAATTGTTTTTTTATTAATTTATTGTTGACAACACCACCACAATTGTTATAATTCGAATTTAAAAATGAATTTCGTTAAAAAAAAAATATTTTCCAACATCAAAAGGAGTTGCTTATGGAAATTTTAAAGATCTCTGAAAGTGATTTTCTGTCATTTATAGATAAGAAGATCAGTGAAAAGAATGAAAGAGTGATCGGAGTAGTTCGGAAGGGAATTCATTACATTTTTGACGAGCTTGAATCATCGGAGAAGTTAGCTCTTGACTATGACGTAACAATGCTTCCTCCGAAAAAATATTTTCAGCCGCCAAAAGAACTACTGCTGAAATTTAAACCTGGAGATTCCGAATCGTATCAGGCTGTGAACTGTTGTGAACCTTTGGCGATAGTGGGGATACACTATTATGACCTTGCTGCCATTCATATGATGGATAGGGCTTTTTCCGAAGGAGAGAGAGATGAACACTATATGAAAAAAAGGGAAAATTCAATTCTTATCGGACTCTATCCCACAAAGTATTTCAAATACAGATTTGCAAAGTCCGTCGTGAGAGATCAAGCATATAAAGTTGCTGATATTATGATGGTTAAAATGAATGGCGAATATGTCGTTGAAGTTGTCAGTGAAAAAGGGAAAGAATTTATTGAAGGTGGAAATTTTGTTGAGAGCGGATTTACTCTTCAGGATCTTGACGAAGCAAAAAATGCCGTTAAAGATGATCAGAAGATTCCTATTCCCGTTGAGCTTATTCCGGATTATCTCGGGAAAAACCACGGACATCCTGTCTGGGAAAATTTCGGTGAAAAATGTTTCTCCTGCGGGTCATGTGTTCTTGTCTGTCCGACATGCTATTGTTTTGATGTTAACGATGAAGTGGAATTGGATCTTTCCGAAGGAAGAAGAATTAGGGTATGGGACGGGTGTATGCTTGAAAATTTTGCAGTGTGTGCAGACGGACATAATTTCAGGAAGGAAAAAGGTCAGAGATTCAGGCATAGAATTTATAGAAAAGGGAAACACCTTCCCGAAAAGTACCATTATTTCGGATGTGTGGGATGCGGAAGGTGTCAGTACTCTTGTGCTGCGGATATAGCCGGACCCGTAAAGGTTTTAAAATATATGGAAGATAACAAAAAGGGAGGAGAAAATGTGTGATAATTGTACATGCGGAGAAGAGATTCAGAAAAACTCAATCTATCTGCCTGAAGTTGCCGAGTTAAAGTGTAAAAAGAAAATGACGGAAGTTGATAGTTTTTTTGAATTTGAACTTAAAGGTCATTCTTTGGGGCATCTTCCGGGTCAATTTGCCGAACTTTCAATTCCGGGAATAGGCGAAGCTCCGATTTCAGTATCTTCCCCTCCTTCGGACAACAACAGATTTGAGATGGTTATCCGAAATGTAGGTTCCGTAACAAATGCTATCCATTCATTAAAAGAAGGAGACAAAATCGGTATCAGAGGTCCTTTCGGAACATCTTTTCCAATGAATAATTTAAAGGGTAAGAGTCTCCTTTTTGTGACAGGAGGTATTGGGCTGGTTCCTGCAAGGTCGGCAATTCTTTATGCTCTTAACAACAGGTCGGATTATAAAGATATAACAATCCTTTTCGGGTGCAAAGATCCGAGCCAAAGACTTTTTACAGATGAAATAGAAGATTGGAAAAAAAGGGATGATGTTACTTTTATAGAAACCGTGGATATGACAAACGGAGAAGAGTGGGATGGAAACATAGGTGTTATTACAACGCTTCTACCAATGCTTAAAAATGTTGATCCTTTGGAAACGTATGCTATCGTAGTCGGTCCTCCGATAATGTATAAATATGTGATTATGGGTCTTCATGATATGGATTTTTCCGATAAAAATATCATTGTTTCTCTTGAAAGAAGGATGAAATGTGGTGTGGGTAAGTGCGGTCATTGTCAAATGGACAACATTTATGTATGTCAGGACGGGGCTGTTTTCTATTATGATGATATCAAACACTTAAAGGAGGCTATCTGATGGGATCTAAACCGAAAGTAGCATTTTTTGATTTTGCAAGTTGTGAAGGCTGCCAACTTCAGATTGCAAACCTCGAAGAAGATGTGATAGGGCTTACAAATCTGGTGGAGGTAGTTGAGTTCAGAGAGGTGTTAACCGGAAAAGCTCCGGAATACGATATCTCGTTTATTGAGGGAGCTATAACGAGAAAAGCCGATGAAGACAGGATTAAAGATATTAGAGATAGATCCAAACTTTTGGTTGCATTCGGACAATGTGCGGTCTCCGGAGGAATTACCAGATTGAAAAATAACTGGAGTAGTCTTGATGATGTTAAAAAAGAGGTGTACGGAGAGTCGTACAATATGCCTCATCTTGATACTTATCGGACAAAAGGGGTTGATGAAGTTGTGAAAGTAGATTTTTATATTCCCGGGTGTCCGATTGATAGAAATGAGTTTCTTAGTATTGTAAAGGCCATTGCTCTTGGTAAACCCCCGTCAATTCCTGCTTACCCCTTGTGCATTGAATGTAAATTGAAAGAGAATGAGTGTCTATTTGATCTTGGTGAAATATGTCTTGGACCTTTGGCAAGAGCAGGTTGTGATGCGGTATGTCCGTCAAATGGTGTCCCTTGTGATGCATGTCGCGGAACCGTTGAAAATCCGAACAAAAATGCCATGCATGAGATTCTTGAGAAATATAACTATTCCGTTGACGAAATAAAGAGAAAAATTAATTTATTCGGAGTGAACCCGGAGGTAAAGAAATGAGTAATAACATTAAAGTTGATGTTCATCACTTGACCCGTGTCGAAGGGCATGGAAATATTGTTGTTGACGTTAAAGAAGGTAATATAAATAAAATAGAGTGGCAAGTTCCCGAAGCTCCAAGATTTTTTGAAGCTATGGTCGTTGGAAGAGAGTATCATGAAATAGCAACCATTACTTCAAGAATATGTGGTATCTGCTCGATCGGGCATACATTTGCTTCTCTAAAAGCGACCGAAGCCGCAATGGATATTGAAATTTCGGATATTACCAAAAAATTGAGGGAACTACTTCTTCACGGAGAGACATTACAGAGTCATATTTTGCATGTATGTTATCTCGTTGTTCCGGATTTATTAAAGGTTAACAGTGTAATCCCGTTAATAAAAACTCATACGGATATCATTTTGCTTGTAACTAAACTTCACAGACTTGCAAACGAACTCTGTGAGATTATAGGTGGAAGAACAACTCACCCGATTAGGGCAAGGGTCGGTCGTTTTTCGATGATGCCTAAAAAGAAGGAACTTGAATCTTTAAAAGCAAGACTTGTTGAATCCGTTGATGATTTAAAGACACTTGCAGAAGTTGTGAAGTCACTTGCCGGAGGACTTCCGAATTTCACGAGAGAAACCGAATATCTTGCACTAACCTATAAAGATGAATATGCTTTTTATGAAGGGGATTGTATTACGACGGATATAAAAGGGACTCTTCCCGTTGATGGATATAAAGAGATTGTAAATGAGTTTGTTGTTCCTCAATCTACTGCTAAATACGGTAAGTTTAACAGAGAATCTTTCATGGTCGGTGCCTTAGCACGTTATAATAACAATTTTGAACAATTGACACCTCTTTCAAAATCCGTTGGAGAAATGCTTGGTCTGAACGGGATAAACTATAATCCGTTTATGAACAATATTGCTCAGGTTGTAGAGTGTGTATTTGCCGTTGAGAGATCAATTGCAATAATTGATGAACTCCTTTCGTTAGAATTGAAAACTGAGAAAAATGAGATTAAGACAAAAGCCGGAGTTGGAGTAGGTGCGGTTGAAGTTCCGAGAGGAATCCTTTTCCACGAATATGAATATGATGAAAAAGGAATATGCAAAAAGGCAAATTGTGTAATTCCGACAAATTTAAACCATAATAATATTCAGTTGGATTTTGAGAAATATGTAAAAGAAAATCTTTCCATGGGAGAAGAAGAGATGGGTTTTAAACTTGAAATGATGGTTCGGGCTTACGATCCTTGCATTTCATGTTCGACTCATTTTCTAAATATTAAATTCAAATAATGTTATGAACAGAAATTCAACGGCAATAATTGGTCTCGGAAATTATCTGCTTGCAGATGAAGGAGCAGGTATGCATGCTGTTGAGATACTTAGGGAAAAGGTCTATTCGAAAAAAGTTGATTTTGTTGATGCAGGAACTCCGGGGATGAATCTGCTTCATCATTTTGATCAGAGGGAGAAAATAATTTTTATTGATTCCGGAGAGTGTGGACTAAGTCCCGGAGAGTATTCACGCTTTTCACCGAAAGAAGTTATCAGTCTGAAAAAAGAGAAGAATTTTTCATTGCATGATTTCGATCTGATTGCTTTTATAAAAAAAGCTGATGAACTTGGTATGGTAAATGGAACCGAAATTGTCGTATACTGTATGCAAGCAGGTGAAATTAAAATGTCACAAGAACTCAGTAAAGATGTCCGCGAAGGGATGTTTGCTATGGTTGATGAAATTTATTCAGATATTGAAGGGGGTTGGGAAGATGCATGAATTTGCATTGGCACAAGATATAATTTCAACCCTTGAAACAAAGTTAAAAGATGATCTTAAGGCTATCACTGCCATTGATATTGAAGCGGGGAGATTTTCAGGAATAATAGCCGATTCTCTTGTTTTTGGATTAGAGACACTTTTTTTTGAAAAACAGATAAAAAATATTGAAATAAATGTTGAAATGACGGAAGCAAGAGCAATATGTGAATGCGGAAATATTTACAATCCTAAAGCTGTTTTCGAATTATGTCCAAGATGTGGATCCACCGTAAGGACATTTGAAAAAGGAACCGATGTATTGGTTAAATCTGTAAATTTACGGGAGGTGGAGCAGTGAGCAACTTATATGATGATAAAAAAGCACTCGCTGTCTTGGCTCACGATATCAAAGGACCGTTGTCATCGGTAATTGATTTGCTCAGTATAATAGACAGGGGTTATGTGACTGATCCGGTGAAATCCAAGCAGCTTATATCAAGAGCTATTTCAAAGGCATCAACGCTAATAAAAATGGTAGATGATATTCTTGATTTTTCAAAACTTGAAAACAAATCACTAATGAAAAAAGAAAAAGTGGATATTTTCTCTATACTGGAAGAGTCTATTAAGATGATGAGACCATATGCGGAAAAAAGAGATATAAAAATTGAACGATGTGATTTTTGCAAGCATAAGGAATATGTAAATGGAAATTATACATTTTTACTCAGAGCTTTTAATAATGTAATCATGAATGCTATTAAATACAACAACAAGGATGGGAAGATTGTCTTTGACAGTTTTAGAGATAAGAAAGAAAAAAATATAGTGTTGAACATAACAGATACCGGTATTGGCATTTCAAAAGAAGATTTAACAAAGGTGTTTCTGATTTTTGAAAGAGGATCAAATGCCAGAAGGAATATTGATGGGAGTATTGGTCTCGGATTATCTTTGGTCAAGCAGATCGTGGAGGATCATGAGGGATCAATTGAGATTTCGAGTACTTTAAATATAGGGACTACCATAATAATCACATTACCGATTTATAATGAAGGAGAGAATAATGAGTTATAAGATTTTGGTCGTTGATGACGATGTTGACGTATTGGATTCCAGAAAAATCGTACTGGAACATAACAATTACGAAGTTCTTACCGCTACTAACATTAAAGTTGCAGATGAGATTTTAAGGAAAGAGAAAATCGATCTGATTTTACTTGATGTTATGATGGAAAATGACAGTGATGGGTTCAATTTTGCTCAGCAGGTAAAAAGTGATAAAAATTACAGCAAAATCCCGATTATTCTAGCAACTGCTGTCAATCAAAGGACTAAATTTAAATTCGATGTTGAACAAGACGGTGCGTTTATTCCGGTCGAAAAATTTATGGAAAAACCGATTGATCCGGATGATCTGATAGTAACCATCAGGGGATTATTAAAATAAAATTTTATCCGATCGTGAGATGAATCAGAGCAATTTGATTTGTTTCCGAATCTTTGTATAATTTCCGTATGGTGAAAAAAAAGATTGAAATTTCAGCTTATGCTCGAAATAATCAAATTGCATCTCAAAATAGGAAGTTTTTTTATGATAACGGAATTTTTTCAATAAACATTATAGGCTCCCCCGGATGTGGAAAAACATCTATTCTTGAGTATATGGCTTCCAACTTTGAGCACTCTTTCGGAGTTATTATAGGAGATGTTAAAACTGCTCTTGATGCGGATCGGATAATAAGAGCGGGAAATAATTTTTCTTATCCGATCGAAACGGGAGGAGGTTGTCATATTTCTTCTTCAATGATTAAAGATAAGCTTGAGGTGATTGAAACCGATATTGAATACCTGTTTATCGAGAATGTGGGAAATCTTGTATGCCCGTCATCTTTTGATCTTGGAGAAAATTTTAAGGTTGCAGTCCTCAGCATTCCCGAAGGTGATGAAAAAGTAAGAAAGTATCCCACATTATTTCTGAAATCAGATGCTGTGATAATAAATAAGATAGATCTGCTTGATTACATGGATTATGACATAGACAGGGTTGAGGAAGATTGCAGAATTCACAACCCGAAAGTACAAATATTTAAAACTTCGGTAAAAACCGGAGCAGGATTTCCCGAATGGTTTGATTTTTTAACAAACAAGAGAAAACACTTTTAAATTCATTTAATTTAGATATTTTTTTTGCAAAGCATTTCCGGTGCAATGGTATTTGTGCGTTTTTTATTAGAATAGTGTAAAAAAAGCTTGACATTTCTTTTTTAACCTTATATTTTTAAAAAATGGCAACATATAGTTTGGTGCTTAACGACATGTTGTCCGAGCCTGTATTTCACAATATTTTAAATCCTGATAGATTATTTTTTATCAGGTTGTCTATTAAAACTTTAATATAAGGAGAAAAAAATGGGAAAAATTGTAATTGATCCAATTACCCGAATTGAAGGGCATCTTAAGATCGAAGCTATTGTCGAAAATGGCATCGTAAAAGAAGCCAAAAGTTCAGGTATGCTCTTTAGAGGATTTGAACTTATCCTCAAAGACAGAGACCCCAGGGATGCACAGAGAATCACCCAAAGGATTTGTGGTGTTTGTCCGACAGCTCATGCAACCGCCTCCACCCTTAACCTTGATTCTGCATTTGGTATAGATGATAAAATCCCCGATAACGGAAGAATTCTCAGAAATCTGATTTTCGGAAGTAATTTTTTACAATCTCATATTTTGCACTTCTACCACCTTACTGCACTTGATTATGTTGATGTGACTGCGGTAGCTGATTATGAAGGAAAGGATCCTCACCTTCTTCAAGTTAAAAAGTTTATTGAAAGCGGAAATCTTGCTCCGTTCGTACCGAGATATGAAGGTGATTATCGTCTTCCGAAAAGTATCAATATCAGTGCTACAAGAAATTATGTTGAGGCGTTAAATATCAGAACAAAATGCCACGAGCTTCTTGCTGTTTTTGGTGGGCATATGCCACACAATATGTCAATGATGCCCGGAGGTGTGACTGAAAATGTTTCGGTGGATAAGATTGCCACTTTTCGGTGGAAATTGGAAAAGATCCGATATTTTATTGATAATGTTTATATTCCGGATGTTCTGGCTGTTGCGGGAGTCTACAGTGATTATTTCGGTATTGGAGTCGGAGTGGGAGAGTTCCTCTCCTACGGAGTATTTGGTCTGGATTCGGAACCTGATCTTACAAAGAGGAAAAGATTCTTTCCTCAGGGGATCGTATCCTCCAAAGATTTGAAACCCAAAAAGTTTGATCCTTCTAAAATTACCGAGCATGTAAAACACAGTTGGTACAAATCAAAATCAAATCTCCACCCGTCGGAAGGTGAAACGGAAGCGTTACCCGACAAAAAAGGTGCTTATTCATGGATGAAATCACCAAGATATGGCGGGCAAGTTTATGAGGTAGGTCCTTTGGCAAGGCAACTTAATGCGTATGTAAGAGGATGTGAACCTACTGTAACAATCATTAATTCGGTATTGAAAAAATTCAATGCATCACCTAAAGCCCTTGTATCTACATTGGGGAGGCATGCAGCGAGAGCAATTGAAGCAAAAATTGTAGCGGATCAGATGGCGAAATGGATAATGGAACTAAAACCCGGAGAACCTGTTCATACGGATTTTGAAATTCCAGAAAGCGGTGAAGGGATGGGTATTACCGATGCACCGAGGGGAGCTCTCGGTCATTGGATAAAAATTAAGGATTACAAAATAGAGAATTACCAAGCGGTTGTCCCGACAACTTGGAATGGTGGTCCAAGAGATGACAAAGGTCAGCCGGGACCATTTGAGCAAGCAATGGAGGGGACAAAAGTTAAAGATGAAAAGAATCCGTTTGAACTTGTTAGGATAATCAGGTCTTTTGACCCTTGCTTGGCGTGTGCTATTCATGTTGTCAATCCCAAAGGGACGGAAATTGGGAAATTTATTGTAAGTTAACTAAAAATAATTAATTATGAACAAAAAACCTATACTGATCCTCGGTGTCGGAAACACAATTCAAAAGGATGACGGTATTGGCGTTCATGTTATTGAAGAAATGAAAAAAAATCCGTTACCGGCAAGTGTTGAGTTATTTGATGGCGGTACACTTGGGTATGATCTTCTCGGAATAATTGAAGAGAGAAAAAAAGTTATAGTAATTGATGCAGTAAAGGGAGAGCAACCGCCGGGAACTCTCTACAAATTTTCACCGGATGATATTACAACTAATAATAGATACGATTCACTTCATCAGCTTGGAATTATTGAAGCGATCAGACTTGCAGGACTTCAAGGCAAGGCTCCTGACCAAACGGTTATTATTGGTATTGAACCGGAAATTATAGACTGGGGTCTCACGTTAACGAGTGCTGTAAAAAAAACAATTCCAAAGATTATTAGTTTGGTAATGGATGAAATTATTATTAAAACAAATGATATTTCACCAATTTTTTTTAACAATTAGGAGGAAAAAGTGGAAAAAAAGAAAGAAATAACCCGAAGAGGTTTTTTAAAACTGATTGGGAAAGGGACTGGTGTCGCTGTTGGTATTAGTATACTGGATATACCCGGATTTCAAAAACTTTTGGCAGAAGAATTAGCACATATTCCGGTTGTTTGGATCGCAGCAGGTTCTTGTACCGGATGTTCGGTTTCTTTGCTAAACACTTTAAGCCCGACTGTTCAAGACCTTTTATTAGGGCAAGTTGTTCCGGGAAAACATCTCAGTATGGTGTTTCACCCTACAATAATGGCAGGACAGGGAGATCAAATAATTGAGATTCTTGATAAATACAAAGCGGGGAAGGTTGGCTCATTCGTATTAGCATACGAAGGCGGGGTGTCAACGAAAGATAATGGAGTATACTGTGAAGTGGGTGAAAAAAACGGTAATGGAATCTCCACATTAAAGCATCTTTTGGAATTGGCTCCCAAAGCGATGGCGGTTTTGGATATAGGGACATGTTCTTCTTTTGGAGGTATTCCCGGAGCAGCTCCAAATCCTACGGGGATCAAGCCTATTCCGGATATACTAAACGAGAACGGTATTAAAACACCGGTTGTGAATATTCCGGGTTGTCCTCCTCATCCGGATTGGATAGTAGGAACAATCGCTACGATTCTTATTGGAGGTTTAAAAGCATTAAAAGTTGATAAATATGGAAGACCAATGGCTTTTTACGGCAAGAGGATTCATGATAATTGTCCGTTAAGGGGTCAATTTGATAAAGGTAATTTTGCTAAAAAATTCTCTGATGACGGATGTTTATATGAGCTCGGTTGTAAAGGTCCGATCTCGTTTGCAGACTGTTCGACAAGACAGTGGAATAGTTCTACAAATTGGTGCATAGGGAGCGGAAGTCCTTGCGTAGGGTGTGTTGAGCCTGAATTTCCTCATGTACATTCCATGCTAAATAAAGTTGATATACATGCTGCTACCCCACCTTCAACATATCCGGGAATTGTTACTGAAAGAGGATCGAATTTCGGAGCGGCGGCAACAGCAGTGGTCGGAGGAGCTGTCGGATTGGCTGCAGGTTATTCCATAGCGAAGTCTAAAAAGTCCGATGAAAAAATAGAGGAGTAACAAATGTCTATCAATCGAAGGAACTTCTTTAAAGTTTCCGCAATAACGGCAGGAACTCTAATTGGTAGTTCAAAGAAAATATCAGCATCTGAAAAAAAAGCTAACTTCGATCAGGAATATTCTATGCTAAACGATTGTACTCGATGCATCGGTTGCCGATCATGTCAATTTGCTTGCAAATCTTACAGAGGGTTCGGGCAAACGGGAGACGATAAGAGATATGATAAGCCTCTGGATCTCAATTCAAAAAATCATACTTTAATCAAGTTGTATAAAGGAGAAAAGGAATCTTCATTCGTAAAAATTCAATGTATGCATTGTAATGATCCGGCATGTGTTTCTGCTTGTCCGGTCTCTGCACTCAACAAGCAATCTAACGGAATTGTAACTTATGATAAAAATAAATGCATAGGTTGCAGATACTGCATGATAGCTTGTCCCTTCAATGTACCTACTTTTGAATATGATAAAGCGTTTCCCGAAATAATGAAATGTGATTTTTGCAAAGAATTACTTGCATCAGGAAAATCACCGGAATGTGCAAGAGTATGCCCGACAGGAGCTATTATTTTCGGAAAAAGAGATGAAATGTTAAAAGAAGCAAATCGGCGGATAAAAAATGAACCTGAAAAATATATTAACCATATTTACGGGGAAAAAGAAGTCGGGGGTACATCCATACTCTACCTTTCGTCAGTATCGTTTGAGAAACTCGGACTTCAAACATTCGATTCGGAACCTGTCCCCGATATGGCAGAATCAATTCAACATAGCATCTTTAAATATTTTATCCCTCCGGTTGCACTTTACGGAGCACTGGGAATTTTCAGCTTGATTTCAAAAAAAAAAGATCCGATTGATAGGGAGGAATAATATCATGAAAATACAAGCTGAACCAATGAATAAAAATCTTTGGACAAAATGGTTTAAGATCGGAGTGTTTTTAATTGCAGTCGGAATGATTGTTGTTTTGTACAGATTTGTGTTTGGAATTGGTGCGGTCACAAATCTGAGTGACGGGTCACCATGGGGATTGTGGATCGCATTTGATGTTGTAATCGGAATTGCTTTGGCTGCGGGAGGTTTTACTACAGCAGCACTTGTCTACATATTCAATAGAGGAAAATATTCTCCATTGGTAAGACCTGCCGTACTAACGGCAATGCTCGGATATGGGCTTGCGGGATTTTCCATAGTTCTTGACGTAGGACGGTGGTGGCAAATTTACAACCCTATACTTCCCGAAAATTGGCAGGGAAATTCTGCAATGTTTGAAGTAGCTATTTGCGTGATGCTATACCTCTCAATTCTTGTAATCGAGTTTATTCCCATAGCAACAGAGAGATGGAAAAAGAATGATAAAGGTTTCCTGAAAAAAATATCTTTCTTCATCGAACCGTTACTCAATAAAATAATTCTTATATTCATAATCCTTGGTGTAGTTATATCAACGCTTCATCAGTCTTCACTCGGGTCTCTTATGCTTCTTGCTAAATATAAACTTCACCCACTCTGGTTCTCGCCGTGGCTACCTTTAATGTTCCTTATTTCCGCTATTGCCGTAGGTTTCCCTGTAGTAGTTGTAGAATCGACGCTATCCTCAAGAGCATTTAAAATAAAATCTGAAAAACATCTCTTTAAAGGGTTTCTTAGATTTACTCCGTGGGTATTAGGGTTATACTTGATTTTAAGGTTATGGGATATTATCTATTATGGGAAGGTTTCTCTTCTTTTTAGCACTATGGGGCTTTTATTCGTAGCAGAACTTTCATTGTTTGCAATAATCCCAATAATTCTCCTAAATTTTAAATCCCACAAGGATAATCCGAGCAAATTAATGAATATATCTGTCCTGATAATAGCCGGATTAATGCTAAACAGATTGAATACATATTTGATAGCTTTTAAAACAAGACCTGGCTGGGGGGCATATTTTCCCTCAATCGGTGAAATATTGATATCAGCAATGTTAGTATCTATCTTATTTGTCGGATACAAAGTACTTGCAAACTATTTTCCGGTATTAACAAAGGAGTGAGATATCGAATGCAAAAATGAGATAATTTAAGCACTTTGCTATACAAGATTAGATGTGATAAAGGTATGCATCTTTCTTACTTTTGAAATAATAACGGAATATTCTTTCGGATTAATTGCCTGAACTTTGTCACTTAGTGCCTCGGAAGGGTTGTGGTGTACTTCTATCATGAGTCCGTCTGCACCGGCACCAACTGCCGAGAGACTCATCGGCTCAATGAGTTCCGGTGTCCCTGTGCCGTGTGAAGGATCAACCAAAACCGGAAGATGGGTTAGTAATTTTAAAGACGGAACAACTGTCATATCAAGAGTGTTGCGGGTATATGTTTCAAATGTCCTTATTCCTCTTTCGCATAAAATTACGTCCGGATTGCCCTTTTCAAGGATATATTCAGCACAGTTCAGCCATTCTTCAAGGGTTGCGGACATCCCTCTTTTTAATAGAACAGGTTTACCGCTGGATCCCACTTCTTTTAAGAGTGAAAAATTTTGCATATTTCTTGAACCTACTTGAAGGATATCGACATATTTTGATGTGATTTCCACGTCTCTGGTATCAAGGACTTCGGTGATAACAGGAAGATTAAATTCTTTCCCTACTTTATTGAGTATCTTTAGACCGTCTATCCCCAATCCTTGAAAATCATATGGAGAAGTTCTTGCCTTAAAAACACCGCCTCGAAGGATATCAACTCCCATTTTTTTTAACGGTAGAGCCGTTTTGTATGTTTGTTCCTCACTTTCTACACTGCAAGGTCCGGCAATCATTGTAAACCCCGAACCTATTTGAACACCACCTACACTAATGATTGTCTTCCCTTTTCGGGCATCTTTTTTACAGAGTTTTAAGTTATCAAATGTTTTCATGGCAGATTAAATTTAGGGTAAATGTTATACATTTTCAATTATAATGTCAATAGAAGTCAATTCGGTATAAATCTGTTTCCCTTTTTTCTGTTTTTAATCTAAATCCGATATAAATTTGTTTACGATATTTTCTTTTGTAGCCCAGGAGGTTACCAGTCTGATTGCCGTTTCTTTATTATTCATTTTTTCCCATCGGTAGAATCCGTATTTTTTTTCTAACTTTTCAACCAATATATTCGGCAGAATAGGGAATATTTGATTTGAGGTAGATTTTGTAAGTAGAGAATGGCTTTTTTGTTCAACTGCTTTTGCGATTTTCATAGCCATTGAATTTGCATGTCTTGCAAGATCGAAAAAAAGATCATCTTTAAATAATTCAACAAACTGGATCCCGATCAGTCTACCTTTAGACATTAATGCCCCTCTCTGCTTCATATGAAATGGAAAATCTTTTTTTAATTCATCATTTTTTATAACAACGGCTTCACCGAGTAAAGCACCGTTCTTTGTTCCACCTATATAGAAAATATCTGTTAAATGGAATATGTCGGACAGAGACAGATCGTTTCCTTTTGAACAGAGTGCAGATCCGAGCCTTGCTCCGTCAAGAAATAAGAAAAGATCATTTTCTTTACAATATTCCGACAATTCTTTTAACTCTCGTTTTTTGTAGACTGTTCCTATTTCCGTTGAGTTTGAGATATAAACCATTCGGGGTTTTACCATATGCGGAATAGTTGTGTGTTCATCCAAAATCGATTGAATATCATTAACTCTTATTTTTCCATCACTACTTTTTATGGGGTTGATTTTATGCCCTGTTGCTTCGATTGCACCGGCTTCATGAGTATTGATGTGTCCCGTGCTTGGTGAGATTATTGATTCGTGAGGTTTTAAAATTGCAGAGATAATAATCAGGTTTGCCAAAGTTCCACCGGAGATAAAATGAATATTTGCATTTTTATCTCCTATTTTCTCTGCAATTATTTGCTTTGCTTCATTTGAATATTCGTCATCTCCATAACCGTCATGTATCTCGAAATTTGTATTTAAAAGTTTTTTTAATATATTCGGATGACACCCTTCACTGTAGTCATCTTTAAAATAATACTTAGTCATAAATTTCCTCACATTTAATCTGCTTGTACTTAAGTATATAATAATTATATCCCATTGCTTCTATACTACCAAACGGAAGAAATAGTGACAATTTCTTAGTGTTATCCATGGACAAACACAGGTTGGATTAAATACTAATAATTGATAAATATTCGGATATACGTTGAAATGCAACTGTCAGGTTAAGATAGATAGTGATTGATATAGTCGGAGTAAAGCTTGTATAAAAGGCGTTTGTCAGGAGAAGGTGATTCAAAATCCGGATTTGATTTGCAAATGAGAGAATAAATATTTTCGGGAGTCAAATTATCCGGGAATCCCCTGAACTTTTCTGAAAATACGCTAAGTCTCTTTAAAATAGTTTCAATTTTCTTGTGAACAGAGATGGTGTCATATTTATTCTCATCCAACGATTCAACGAGAGCTTTTCCAACGATATTGACCGGTAATATTTTTACCAAATCAAGACATTTTTCCCTAATTATTACAGCAATTTCTTTTCTGTTTTTTTCCAAGTTTTCCGCAACTTTAAAAGGTTCTCCGAATGAGATATAAACATCTTTTATGTGTTTCAGCATCTTAAGTGAATCCCAAACTTTCAGTGTTCTCGGAGTATTGTTGTCAATTCCGACCAATTCTTTATCTTCCCTTACAATGGAATAATCACAGTTAAAAGGTATGATGTAAGAATTAAATCTATGTTGACCGGTTATATTTATTATGTTGGCGACCTTATCTTTCTCATATTCCAACAGGGCATCAAAAGATGTTGGGAAAAATCCGCCGTATTTTCCTGTCTTCGGGATATTGGTTCTTGTACCTTCCGGAAATAATAGGACATCTCTTCCATATGCCATAAAGCTGTACATGTTCCTTTTAAGTTCTTTTGCAGACGAAACTATCTCTCGTCTTGTATTTCCCCTCTTTACAATAAAGGTACTGGCATTTTTTACAAGTGTTACGAAGAGTTTACCTTTTATAAGATTGTCACCCATTCCGACTAAGGGGATGGGAAGTTTGATAGAATCCATTGCCGAAAGCATCCCTGTTGTTTCCCACAAACTTCTATGGAGACCTGAATAAAGGAAGACGGAATTTTTTTCTTTAAGATCAAGAATATCTTTTGAGAATTCAACGTGAGCTTTAGTGAGATTTTTATATCCCCAATTTGAAATTGAACGTGCAATAAAAAAAATCAGTCCTTTTCTTTTGAGAATCTCTCTTTCCGGTAAAATATCCATTTTTTCCTATCGGATTAATTATATCATTTTTTTTAATTCAAAGTAAATTTGTTTTCCCATATTGAAATTTTGGACAAATGGGAGTATAAATATCTACATGATAACTAAAAATGTAAATCTATATTCTCACGGTGCGTGCAATGAAGTTACCGGCTCCAAACATTTTATTGAATTTGATGGGAAAATTGTTCAAATAGATTCGGGAATGTTTCAAGGACGGCGAAAAGAATCTTATCTAAAAAACAGCAATCTCCCTTTTGAGCCATCCAAATCAGACTGCATATTGTTAACTCATGGACATTTTGATCATTCGGGAGCTTTACCATTGATGGTTAAAAAAGGTTTTACCGGCAATATCTATTCAACACCGGCTACAAGGGATATCACAAGTATCATATTGTTTGACAGTGCTTACATTCAGCAGAAGGATGGCGAGTATTTAAAGAAAAAGGCTGAAAAATTTCCCGATAGAAATTTGCTGATATACGATCCGCTTTATGACTCATCCGATGTAGTAAAAGCAATGAGTCAATTTGTCACAATAAATCATCATAGAGAATTTATTCCGGTTGATGGTGTTAAGGTGGAATTTTTTGATGCAGGACATATTTTGGGTTCTTCAATGATTTCGTTGATAATTGATGAGAAATTAAAGGTCGGTTTTTCAGGAGATCTCGGGAGGAAAAATCTTCCGATTCTAAAAGATCCGGAAACCATGCATGATCTTGATTATCTTGTCCTTGAAGGAACATACGGGAATAGACTCCACGAAAGTGTAGGGATGGGAAGTGAGCGACTAATAAATATTGTAAAAAGAGCAGTAAAAAGGAAAGGGAAAATTATTATTCCTGCTTTTACGATTGAGAGGACTCAGGAGATAATTTACATTCTTCATGTGTTACAAATGGAGAATAAAATCTCAAAAATACCTATATTTATAGATTCTCCGATGGCTGTCAATGCAACATCGATTTTTAAAATCCATTCCGAATGTTTTGACGAGGAAACCTATAAGGATTTTACTTCTGAAAACATAAATCCGTTCGGATTTGACAACATACACTACGTTCAGTCCGTTAGGGAATCAAAGGAGATAAACTCTGTTAAAGGTCCGGCCATTATTATTTCTGCTAGTGGTATGGCTGAAAACGGAAGAATCCTTCACCATCTGAAAAATAATATTGAAAATAAAAATACAATAGTGGCAATAGTCGGTTTTATGGCAGAACATACTTTAGGCAGAAAGCTTGTTGAAGGAGAGAAAAGAGTAAAAATATTCGGGAAGTATTATCAGGTTAATGCGGAAATTGAAAAATTGAATGCGTTTTCAGCTCATGCGGATTATAATGAGATAAAAGAATGGGTATCCGGTTACGATTTAAAGAAATTGAAAAAGATATTCCTTGTTCACGGAGAGAGTGATAGTTTGGAGAATCTTAAAAAGGAATTAATGACAATTGGAGTTCAAAGTGTTGAGATCGTGAAATATGGTTCGCAATATAAACTTTAGCTATAAACAAGAGAGAGGAAAATGTTAGAAAACCTAAGCAACAGGTTTAATAAAGTCTTCAAATATCTTAAAGGCGAAGTAAAGATTACCGAAGAAAATATAGAAAAAGCATTAAGAGAAATAAAGTTATCTCTTCTTGAAGCAGATGTTAACTTTAAAGTTGTAAAAGAGTTTATTAATAACATCAAAGAAAAATCGATGGGTTCTATTGTTCAGGAGAGTCTAAATCCTTACCAACAGATAGTTAAAATCGTCAGGTCTGAACTCGAAAAAATACTCGGTACAGGCACTAACGAGTTAAATAAATCTTCTCAAAAACCAGCTGTGATAATGATGACCGGTCTTCAAGGGACTGGAAAAACCACATCAGCCGGTAAACTTGCACTTTTTTTAAAAGAAAAAGGAAAGTCGTCAATTCTTTGTTCATTCGACTTAAAAAGAATGGCGGCTATTGAGCAGCTCAAGACTATTTCGGAACAGATTGGAGTTAATTATTTTGAAACTCACCATAAAGATCCGCGGAAGATCGCAAAGGATCTTTTGTTAAAATCAAAAGAATTCGGATATGATTATGTTATTGCAGATACTGCAGGAAGGCTCCATGTAGATAAAGAATTGATGAAAGAATTAAGTTTGGTTAAGTCACTTCTAAATCCTGTTGAAACGATTTTTGTTGCAGACTCAATGACCGGACAGGATGCGGTGAACTCTGCTCTCAGTTTTTCTGAAGAGATTGGAATAGATTCCGTTTTGCTGACAAAAGTTGATTCCGATGCAAGAGGGGGAGCGGCTCTATCAATAGTTAAGGTTACAGGTAAACCTATCAAATTTATCGGGACGGGTGAAAAATATAGTGAATTTCAACAATTTTTTCCGGATAGAATAGCTTCTGTGATTCTTGGAATGGGAGATGTCCTTAGCCTGATAGAAAAAGCGGAGAAAGAATTTGATGAGAATGAGTCTGAAAAAATAGCCAAGAGGTTACTGAAGAGTGAATTTACACTTGATGACTTTCTCTCACAATTGAAACAGGTTCGGAAATTGGGGTCCGTTTCGGATATTATGGGAATGATGCCGAATATGGGGCTGCCTGCAGTTCAAAATTCTAATGTTGATGAGAAAAAAATTATCCATACAATAGCAATTATTAATTCAATGAATAAAAAAGAAAGAGAAAGGCCTAAAATAATAGATGGTAAAAGGCGGTATCGAATTGCCAAAGGGTCGGGGAGAACCGTTCAGGAAGTTAACCAATTGCTAAAGCAGTATTTTGAAATGAAAAAATTTATGAAAAAACCTTTTTTTAGAAAGATGTTGAAAAAATTTGACTTTTCATCTAAAATGGGGTAAGTTTACGCATATTAAATAGGGAGTTTGACTATGGTTGTAATAAGACTAACACGCATGGGTACTAAGCACAAACCGTTCTATAGGGTAGTTGCCGTTGACAAAAGAAAACCGAGGGAGTCGAGATATATTGAAAAAATAGGACATTATAATCCTATTCCCGAAACCCCTGAGGTGAAGATTGATATGGAAAAATATAATAAGTGGATTAAACTGGGAGCAAAACCATCTGCTACCGTTAAATCGTTGATAAAGAAGACCAATACTGAAAACTAAGGAGGCAAAATGAAACAACTCGTTGAAACAGTTTGTAAAGCATTAGTGGACAATCCTGATGAGGTAAGAGTTACACAGATCGATGGAGAACAGACGACTATTCTTGAATTAAGAGTTGACCAGTCGGACCTGGGTAAGGTTATTGGGAAGCAAGGTCGGACGGCAAGAGCTGTCAGGACAATTCTTGCTGCCGCAGGAATGAAACAGAAGAGGAGATTTAATCTTGAAATAATTGAAAATTTCGAGAACTCTGAAAAGTAATATTTGGTTTTTTTAGGAAAAATTTCTAAAAGTCGAGGAAACAGAGGGGCGGTTGTGTGTAGAATCTCCCCTGAGATTGATGTAACAAATATAGATTTTTCAAAAACATTTGAGTTAAGGTCAAAAAAGTATACGAGAATTGCAAAAATGGAATTATTTACTGATAACGGGAGTTCTCTTATTATAAAATTTGATATATCAAATTCAATTAACGATTCTTTTAAATTGATTGGTTATGATGTGTTTTGTAGTACTATCGATGATAAAAAAATGATTCGTGATTTAACAGGTTATCTTGTTTCGGATATTGATGGAAATAGCTGGGGTAGAGTAATAAGTTTTAGTATAACAGGATTAAATAAGATAATTGAGGTTGAGGACGATGATAGAATTATCCTAATTCCGTATAATGAAATTACGATAAAAAATATTGATGTTGAGAAAAAAGAAATTACAATTGATCCGCCGGACGGATTGAAAGATCTGAATTAAAAATGCATTATTCGATAGTCACAATTTTTCCGGAAATGGTTCATACTTTTTTCGGTTCAGGTCTAATAAAAAAAGCTGTAGAGAAAAAGATTATCGGAATAGATATTTATGATTTGAGAGAGTTTGCGGATAATAAGCATAAAAAAACAGATGATAGACCTTACGGAGGAGGTCCGGGGATGGTGATGAAGCCGGAACCACTTGCAAATGCCGTTAATCATATACAAAAGAAAAAAGAGGGGAAAATTATCCTGTTTTCTGCGAATGCAGAAAGACTCTCTCAGAAAAAAGTGAAAAAATTGTCTGAAGGAAATCATTTTATTTTAATTTGCGGAAGATATGATGGTGTCGATCAAAGATTTATTGATAAATATGTTGATGAGGAAATATCTATTGGTGAATATGTCATTATGGGTGGAGAACTGGCAGCAGGAGTATTTGTTGAAAGTGTAAGCAGAATGATAGAAGGTGTTATCGGGAATAGGGAGTCTGTAGAAACAGATTCATTTTTTGTTGATGATCAATATGGATATCCCCAATATACAATGCCAAGATATTTTGAAGATATCGGAGTACCGGATGTTCTTGTATCCGGAGATCATAAAAAAATTTGTGATTGGAGAAAAAAGAACCAAAAATCAAAAAACAAATCTAAATAATGAGGAGCGATCATGGAAAAAATAGTTGAATGTGTACCTAATTTCTCGGAAGGGAGAGATATGAATCTCATAACTAAAATAACCGATGAGATTCGTAGTGTGGACGGTGTTGTACTTTTGGATGTAGATCCGGGTAAAGATACTAACAGGACGGTAGTAACTTTTGCGGGTTCTCCTCAAGGTGTTGAAGAAGCAGCATTTGTTGCCATAAAAAAAGCTTCGGAATTAATTGATATGTCAAAACATAAAGGTGCTCATGCCAGAATGGGTGCTACGGACGTTTGTCCTTTTGTCCCTGTTTCCGGTGTTACGATGGAGGAGTGTATAGAAATTTCAAAAAAAGTTGGTAAAAGAGTCGGTGAAGAACTGGGAATTCCTGTATTTCTTTATGCCAATTCAGCGTCTATACCTGCAAGAAAAAGGTTACCGGATATACGTGAAGGAGAGTATGAGGCACTTGCTGAAAAATTTAAGAGGGAAGATTTTGTTCCCGATTTCGGAAGAGCGGAGTTTAACAAAAAAAGCGGAGCGACTGCAATTGGAGCCAGAGGATTTCTTATTGCGTACAACGTAAATTTGAATACAAGATCGACAAAAATTGCCAACAAAATTGCAAAGAGGATACGTGAGAAAGGTAGGGTTGTTAAAGATAAAGAGACCGGAGAGAAAAAGAAAATTCCCGGAATGTTTAAAGGTGTTCAGGGAATGGGTTGGTATATTGACGAATATAAAATGGCACAAGTAACGGTAAATATTTTAGATTTTAATGAATCTCCGCTATATAAAATCTTTGATGAATCTGAAAATTTGGCAAGAGATTTCGGGACAAGAGTAACAGGTAGTGAAATTGTCGGACTAATTCCTCTGAAAGCACTCCTTGATGCAGGGATTCACTATTTGAAAAAGCAAGGATCATCAACGGGGGTATCTGAAAGAGAGATCTTAAGAGTAGCTGTTCAGAGTATGGGTTTGAATGAGGTTTCGGAATTTGTTATAGATGAGAGAATTATCGAATACCGATTCAGGAAAACCGGTAGGCTTGTTTCAATGAAGATTGATGAATTTATAGAGGAATTGTCTTCCGACTCGCCTGCACCTGGCGGAGGCAGCGTTGCCGCACTTTGCGGGGCACTATCTTCATCTTTGAGTGCAATGGTAGGAAATCTAACTGTCGGTAAGCTGAAGTATAAAAAAGTAAAGGAAAAAATGATTCGTCTGTCTGAATCGGGACAGGAGTTGAACAGGTTTTTCATTGATGCTATTGATAAAGATACAATTGCCTTTAACAAAATAATGGACGCATTTTCTCTTCCTAAAAAAGATGAAAAGGATCAAAAGATAAGAGAGAAAGCTGTAATGGATGCAACGATAGAGGCAACAATGATACCGTTTTCGGTCTTGGAGAAATCAAAGGTTGCGGCGGAACTTGCACTTGAAGTGGCAACATTCGGGAATACAAATTCACTTTCGGATTCCGGAGTTGCCGGATTAACTTCTCTTGCTGCCGCAACAGGTGCGTACTATAATGTTCTTATTAATCTTGACGGAATAGATGACAAGGTTTTTGTAGAAAAGATGAAAACAGAATCGGCAAAAATTCTTTCGGATGTGGAAGATATTTCCGGTAAAGTATCAAAAATACTTATAGATTCGTTATAGATGGAATTATTTTTTTTTGAAAATTGATCTTTTTGAAATTTTCCTTGTAGAAGTCCCTTCGATTTCTTGAAGTTTTTTGTTTGCTACGGTATTCTCAGGGTCAATTGATATCGCTTTTTTGAAAAAATTTTCCGCTCTCTTGGTCATATTTTCGTTTTGGAATAGAACTCCTAGTGCAATTAACGGTTCGGGTTTCCAAGGATCAAGAGTTGTAGATTTTGTAAGGTTCTTTTCAGCGGATCGTATCATGGAGGGGATGCTCATCTGAGACATCCCAAGCAGAAGGAAATAGGATCCCTTTTGTGGATTTAGTCTTGTTGCTTCTTCTAATAAAGTTGTTGCTTCCCAGTATTTTTTTTGATTGAACAGAGTTTTTGCTTTTCTGTAAAGCGTGGATGCTCGTTCCAAAGATTTATCTAAATCCGAAACACTGTCCGAACTGGTTCTGAGCTCATTGATATTATATTTGTGTCTTTTATTCTCATCGCTTAGCGTGTCGTAAGCTCTGTTAATTTCGGAAAAAATAACATTTGCCTTGTCTTTTATTTCGGAACCGGAAGTAGAGGCGATACGATCTGGATGATATTTTTTCGCATAGTCAAAATAAGCATCTCTTATCTCTTCGGGAGATGAATCTACATTTATTCCGAGAATATCATAGTAGTTGAATTTTGTACTATTAATCTTGTCGTAAAGTTTGATGATTTTTTTAATACTATCCTTGTCTTCTTCTACTTTTTTAATTGTTTCGAAATTAATTACTCCGAGAAGATACATCGGTAGCAGATTACCCCAATATTCTGTCTCCGAAATTTTTAATTTATCTATTATGTCCCTATTCGTATTTCCGTTAAATTCCGTTATTTTTTTATGGAATCGAATTAAGGTTTCGGAAAGAATGTTATTAATATCATTGGGGATTTTATCTGCCTGAAGGTATTTCGAATGGTTTTCGACTTTGTAAAAATCAATACTCTTTATATGTTTTGTTGCACCTTCATAAATAACCGACGACAAATCAATATTAAATTTTGAATCGTCAGGTAAATTTGTAGATTTTTCTTCAAAAAACCATTTAGCGGAATTAAGGGTAAACAATGAAAGTGCTATTGAGCGAGCTTGCAACTGCATTCCCCGGTAAATATCTTTTTCGTTAAGAATGTTATTCTCAACAAGAAGTTTTCCGATTTTTTTCTTTTTTCCCACGATCAATTTGTGAATACTTAAAAATTGTATCCTTGAAATTTTCCCCGATCTGAACAGTATTTCTCCAAGTCTCTCTTGAATTAAGCTTGTATCGGCATAAAGAATTAATCCGTTACCGAAATAAACTTTTTTTTTGAAGTCTTCTCCCGTTACCGTAATGGTACCGCTTAATTTTTTTCTGTAGATTTTGCGTAGAATAAGTGGTATAGGTGCCTCACTAACAGATAAAAAATTTTTTCTCTCGATATAAAATTTTTACTACAATAAGGAATGTATGTCAAATATTTGTATTAATAAAATAGATAATAACTTGACAAAAAAGAATAAATATTCTATTAAAATATATGATACTTTAAGTATATTTGGATTTTTTAAGAAGCGTGGCTGTAAAATATTTAGACAGGAGAAGGGGATGAACAAAATAAGGATTTTTTTGATCGTATTTTTTGTAATGGTTTTTTCAAATTTTTCAGAACAAAAAAAATATGTTTTTGATGATACTCAACTTACCAAGCATAAATTCCTTTTGATTTCCGAAAAGGATATGATTTGCACTTACGAGATAAGAAAGAGGATGTCACGCGATATAAGGATTATTGGAAGTGATGATATGGATGAGGAAAGATCCGTTTACACGGCTTATGATCATCTTATAATCAACAAAGGAGAGAGTAGCGGTCTAAAGGTAGGGGATAAATTTATTGTTGTTTCTAAGGGCGGTAGTATTTCCAATCCGTTTACACACAGATCTTTGGGAACAATATTCTTAAAAAAAGGGATTGTTGAAATATCTACGTTGTATGAGAATAAATCAATTGTCTTTGTAAAAAGTGCATGTTATCCGATCCAAATGAAAAACTTTCTTATCCCGTATAAGGAAGAAGATCAGGTATTGAAAAGAAATATTGATTATAAGTTAAGCAAATTACCGGAATCTCAACTAACGGGGAGAGTGGTTTTTTCCGGAGATTTTATCAATATAAGGAAAGAGATTAGTGGATCCGGAGATATTGTTGCCGTTGATCTTGGAAAAGGTGAAGTTTCAAAGGGAGATTTCGTACTTTTCTACAAAATAGTGAAAAAAGGGCTACCTAAGATTATAATCGGAAGCGGTATTGTTGTTAAACCTCAAAATACAAATTCAACGGTTAAAGTGATTGATGCTGCATTTCCTATCAGAGTGGGAGCGTACTTGACCGTACTGCCGAAAGTACTGATTACAAAAGATGGGGACGGTAAGCTACCTTTAATCAAGGACAGCAAAAATATTACGGAAGATATTGAAACGACAAAAGATACTTTTATCTTTACGACACTCTTTCCTCTTGATGAATACAAGTTAAAAGATAAACTTGAAGAGAAGTTTGAAAAGATGAAAGAGTTTATTAAATCAAAAAAGGAATTTGTAATAATCCTCAGAGGATATGCATGTAGTATCGGAGGAGTGGAATATAATTTAAAACTCTCTAAAAAAAGAGTTGATGAAGTAAAGGACTACATCGTTAAAAAATTGGGAATAGCTCCTGATTTTATTGAAACTTATTTTTATGGGGAGAAAGATACTCCTTTTGATAATAGCACGGAACTTAATAGAAGAAAGAACAGGCGGGTTGATATCCAAGTAATGGGAAAATGAAAAAAATAATTTCCATCTTTTTATCTCTTTTTTTCTCGGTGTTAATTATTGGAGATTCTTTAAATCTTGTCCAAATACAGAAGAGAGAAAAAGAGAGAAGGAAAAGAATCGGCAAATCGAAATATGTATTAACTAACAGTAGCATAATAAAGTATGCTCTAAAGAAAAATAAGTCATTTGTAAAATCTGACAAGAAATTAAATGAACCTGCTAAAGAAAAAAAAGAACCTATTGAGAAAAGCAAAAAAAGGGGAGAGGAGTATTGGAGAGGAAGACTTAATGCCATTAATGCCAGTATTGAACAGCTAAAGAAGAAAATTGTTATCACTCAAAGTACTCTCAACAAAGCTTCATCCGATTATATTATTGCGTCAATGCCGTCAAGACAAAATCAATTGAGAGAGAAAGTGAATAAACTTTCTAAAGAAATTGCAAAGTTGCGTGCAAATCTTAAATTTCAAGAATCTAAAAAAGAAGACTTTTTTGATGAAGCGAGAAAAAATGGAGCTTTACCCGGATGGCTTAGATGAATTAATAGCTATTCCGGTGTCAAGTTTTTGTTCTCATTAAGCTTCTCGACTGCTTTGATCATTGAGAGCAGATTAATGTTAAAGGCTTTTTTCGGACCCTCAACTGTTGGAAGAGGGAATTCTTTTTTGAGGATTGTTTCAGATATTTCTTCTATTACCATCCCTTTGTTAAGAGAATTTTGGATTTTATCTTTGAGAATAATGGAACTTTCCAGAGATCTCTCTAAATAATTTTTTACCCTGTTTTCACCTTTTATATGGAAATTATGAGGAAGACAAAGCATTTTTGCTTTGATTCCAATCATCTTTTTTATGGAAGTTATGTATGAATTGTAATCGGACAGGAATAGTGGTTTTATTCTGTTGTTTCTCTCAATTACTCCGGCAGCATCACCGGGAAATAGTATTTTTTGTGGCATAAGAAGAAATGACAAAGAACATTTTGTATGCCCGGGGGTTTTTATCACTTTGAAAAACCGGTCATGACTTATTCTAATTATATCTCCATCCTTTATAGAGTCCATTTTTTTTAGGGGTGGAAACATTGTATCTTTTTTTATTCCCATCACATGGTTGAATTTGGTATTCATATCTCTGATAAATTCTCTGACATTTTCTTTTTTTAGAAGTTCAATAGTCCTTTCCGACCCGAGAATTGCCGATCCGAATTTTTTTTGGATATAAGGGGCAGAACCTGTATGATCATAATGAGAATGGGTGAGAAGAATAGAGTCCAACTGTTTATCTGTAAGTAGGAATTCTAATTTTTTTATTATTTTTTCATTGAATGCGGATACAGATGTATCTATTAGAAAGTTTTTTTCTCCGCTAACAAGATAGAGGGGAAACATTTTCTGGTGAATAATGAAAAGATTATCCGATATCTTTGAAATGGTTTTATTGAGATTCATTATTCTTTTCCTGATTGAGAGGAAATATCCGCAATTTTTTAATAACAAAATTCAACTTTTAATTCTATTTCCCAATATTTTCTGCTGCAAGGAGCATTATTTCGTTTATCCTTTCAACCATATCGTCAAAATTATCCATAACACCTTCTCTTAAAACAAGATTATCCAAAAGTTGAAGGGACATTTTTTTTAAATTATCGGAAGCAGGATCGGATTTGTGGATCTTTACAAGTTTTTTTATAAGATTGTGAGACGGGTTTATCTCCATTACTCTTTTTGAGAAAGAATACTCTTTGTTGATCATTTTCATTACCTTTTCCATTTGGACGGAAGGTCCGGTTGACGGATTTAGGAGAACACATGGACTGTTTACCAATCTTTTTGAAATTTCTATCCTCTCAATTTTCTCTCCATAAATGGTTTTAAGGTATCCGATAAAATTATTTAGCTCCTTTAAAGATTTTTCATCTTGATTATTTTCAGCGGATTCATCCAATTTTATATCCGAACTTTCAATTAGTTTAAACTTAATTTCATTATAATCTCTAAGATGTTCAAAAACAAATTCATCTATCGGGTCGGTCAGGTATAATACTTCGATATTATTTTTTTTAAATATTTCAAGCGAAGGATTTTTCTCTATCGAAGCAATATCGTTTCCCGAAACATAGTAAATTTCTTTTTGAGATTCACTCATGTTTTGTTTGTATTTTTCAAGGTCGGTATAACTTCCTTTTTCAGTTTTTGATGAACGGAATAGCAGTGTATCGGAGAGTTTTTTTCTGTTGTCAAAATCATTAATAATACCTTCTTTAAAATTTCTTCCAAAATTTTTCCAAAGATTAAGATAAGAGTCATAATTTTTCTTTTTCATTTTTACTATCTCATCTATTATCTTTTTTACAATATATTTTTTTATTTTTTCGATCTTTATGTTACTTTGGATGGACTCTCTTGAAATATTAAGAGGTAATTCAACAGAATCAACTATTCCGACAACAAATCTGAAATGTTCGGGTATTATATCTTTTGAGCTTTTATCAATAAGAATTTTGTTCGAATACAGATCTATACTCGGATCTTTTTTGGTTATACCGAATACTTCAAAATTTGATTTTGGGAAATAGAGGATTGAGTTGAATTGAACAGGGGCGTCCGAAGAAATATGAATATATCCCTCCGGTTCTTCCGAAGTATTTTCAAAAAACTTATAAAATTCTATATAATCATCCTTTTTTAAATTTGTTTTAGGTTGAGTCCATATTGCATCGGCACTTTTTATAACTTCTTTCTCTAATTTAATTGGGAATTGAGAAAATCTTGAGTGTTTTTCTATGATTGACTGAATTCTGGATTTCTCCAAAAATTCTTTTTCATCTTCTTTAAGTATAAGTTCGATTCTGGTTCCCCTTATCCTGTTATCGGATTTTTCTATCGTAAAACTGTTATCCCCTTTTGATTTCCAGACAAGCGTTTTGCTCCCCTTCTTGTGAGATTTTGTAAAAATATGTATCTCTTTTGCTACCATGAAACTTGAGTAAAACCCCACTCCGAATTTGCCGATGAGATCGATTTTTTCATTTTTGCCCAATTTTGCGGTTTTCTTTAAAAAATCGACGGCTCCCGAGTGAGCGATTGTCCCGATATTATTGATAAGGTCATTTTTTGTCATGCCTATTCCCGAATCCTCAACGATAAGAACTCCTTTTTTCTTATTTATTGAAATATTTATTTCAAGTTCAGCATCACTATCTTCCATATCAGGGTCTGTCAATTGGTTGAATTTAACTTTGTTGAGTGCATCAATTGCATTGGATATGAGTTCTCTTAAGAATACCTCCTTGTGTTTGTAAAGGGAATAAACAAGAATGTTTAAAAGTTGTTTTACCTCAGATTGAAATTCATATTTGTTTTTATCGTTTGTTGATTTTTTTTCTGCCATATTTCTCTCCTAAATTAAATAGAAATTTTTTAAGTTTTATTATATCATTTTTGTCAAGGCGGATATGATTTATCAAAAGTTTAAAAGTGGCAGAAGAACAAGGAGACTTTAAAAGTGATTTCAATAAAAAAATTTTTAATTATATTTACATGTATATTCTTTATAATTCAACCATACTTAATTCTTGGAGACTCAAAAACCGATATCGGTGAAATTAAAAAATTATATCTTCATGGAAATTTTAAAGAAATTTCAGACAAATATAAGGATATAAATTTGAAAAAAATCGACAATGATGTTTTACAAATTTATCTCGAAGCACTCATCAGAAATAGTGAAGGCGTTGAGGCATCAGAATTGTTAAATACCATCAAGAAAAAATACGGGGAGACTGTAAATACATTATTACTTGAAGGTATGTATGCTTTATCAAAGGGAGATTTAGTAAAAGTTTCAACGATTACAAATTCACTTTCTAAAAATGATACGGGAATGATCGGTGTGCTCCAACTCCTGTTTTTCGACGAATTGTACAGACGAAATTTTAATAGAGCCGAAATTTGGTTGAATAAAATGGAGGAGCATGAATCCGGATTCGGAAGGTCTGACCTGTTTTTTCTTTTGTCTTCGGGGTTTTACAATTCGGTAAAGAATTTTAAAGAGTTATCAAAATTATTTAAGAAAAGGATGAAGGAGATCAAAAAAAGCAGAGGAAAAAATTATTATAAGAGTCTCAAGTTAAACTATAAATTGTATAAGAGAAGGATAAATGGTACGTACTTCGGCGTCGATTCCATTGAGGATAAAATTGTAATCCCTTTTGAGATCGGCAAGAAAGATTTCCTGAAAAGTATAATCTTAAAGATCGGTAATGATAAATTTAAAATACTTATTGATACGGGGAATACATCGGGATGGATACTACACAGTAGAAAATTACGGGAAAAATTAAAATATTACAGAGGGGGACGGACAGTTATGCAGGTGGGAACGGAATCGGAAAATCTGGACGGATTCAATATTTTTTGCAAATCTGTAAATTTTGGAAATTTTAAAATTTCCGAATTATTCGGGAGCTATATTCCGAAGCCCCACAAGAATTTTTTTGATGCGAATCTTAATCCCGTAGCAATATCCAACAGAGTGGTATCTTTTGATTTTATAAATAATTCTCTTGTTTTAAGAACATACGAACGTTTTTTCAAAGAGATAGAGGAAACATCCGAAATGGAAGTTATGAAGATCCCTTGGTACGGATATATGTATCCTATGGTGCCTGTCCTTTGTAACTCAAAAAACGGACTTGCAGTAATAGAAACGGGTGCTAAGAATATTTCGGTGGAAAAAAATTTTGCAACAAATCTCGGAATATCTATTTCCAAAAGATCAAAGTATTTATCAAATGGAAAAATATTCAACTATTCTTTGGGAGCGATAAATGTTCAACTTGGGAAATATCTTTTTGTAAGGAGAAATGCCGAGATATGGCCTCTAAAACAATTTAAAAACCGATTGTCCGGATTTTCTCCACATTTAATCATTGGTCCTGAAGCTTTGGAAGGGAAATTTGTAGTATCATTTGTTCCAAAAAATAATATCATAGTATTTGAATATGAAAAGAAGAAATGAGTCGGGAATAGAAGTTGTTTTAAGAAAAAATATCGGAGGGATCCTTAGTATTTCGAAGCTTGCAGGAGATGCATCGACAAGAGAATACTACAGAATAAATAAAAAAGATAAAACTTTTATTGCTATGGTTTACCCAAAGATAGTCGGTGATGAAATAGATAAAATATTAAAATTGTCCGTTTGTTTTAAAGAGGCGGGGTTGAATGTTCCTGAAATTATTGATCGGATAGATGAAAATATTCTTTTATTGGAGGATCTGGGTGATTTATCACTTCAAAATTATTTGGCGGAATCAGGGAAAAAAGGGAAGGTGAAAATAAAGAACAGTATAACGGAAATCCTTGGAAAAATCGGAAAAATACCGATTGACAAGACCGATTCTGAAATGACACGGGACAAAATGGAATATGAAATTGATTTTTTCATTAATAATTTTATTTGCAGGTTTTTACCGTCTTGGGATAAAGAAGAAAAATTGAGGACGGAGATTTTGGGAAAAATAGGAAAAATCAGTACCCAAAGGATCTTTGCCCACAGAGATTTTCATTCGAGAAATATTTACATTAAAGACGGGCGGCTATATTTGATTGATTTTCAGGATTCTCTCCTTGCCCCGAAATACTATGATTCGGTCTCTTTTGTATTTGATTCATATATCTGTCAAGATTCTTCGGATCTCTTTTTTTCAATTTTTAATAATGAAACAAAAACGGATATGGAGCAGGTATATTTGACTGCTTATCAAAGAATTATTAAAGCATTGGGAACTTTCGGGTATCAATATTTTTTGGGTAATAAAAAGTTTTTTCAATATATAAATCCTGCAATTTCCAATTTAAGAAAAAACAAATATTTTATGGAATCTGATCTTCTGGTGTCTCTGTTATCTGAAATCGTGAAAAAAAACGGATTGATTACTTGTCACTCTTAAACATTGCAGATATTTCTTTAGTAATTCCTGAAAAATATAGTTCAATAATGTAGAGAACCATGAATGTAATTGAAAAGATTAAAAATCGTACAAGTCTGCCGTTATGAAAAAAGATTGTAAAGTTTTTTAAAATATTTATAAGAAAAGTATTAAAAACCAAAAAGATAATTATTTTCGGAATGTAATATCCGGTTTTAAGGTGAAATCCCGTTTTAAACCTGAACCTAATGTACAAAAGCGTGCTCTTAATGACTCTGTTTAGGAAAAATGCGAGTGAGATTATGTGAATTCCGTAATATTTAAATGAAATTGCGAAGATAACATGAAAAACGATAGATACAATCTCAAAAAAAGGAGGAAATGACGTATCTCCGAGAGCGAACAGACTTCTTGATAATAAAAAATCCATACAAATAAAAGACATTGACAAAGCATAATAAGAGAATGCGGAAGAAGTGATTAGTATATCCGTTTGTTCAAAAGCACCTCTACCGAACAAGGCAGTAATAATATCTGTCCTGAAGTAAAATGATAAAATGGAGACCGGAAGAAAAATCGTTAAAAGTAATTTTAAACTCGAAGAAATCCTTTCAATAAACAAATGTGTGTTTTTTGTGAGATTTACGAGTTCAGGAAAAATAACCGTAGTAAAAGGTTCAAGAAGCACAACGATTCCAAATTCCATAACTCTATATCCGTACTGAAGAGCAGTTATGCTTCCTATAGCCATTCCGGAGACGAGATAATTATCAAAGAGTATCCTGAATTTTGAGAAAAAAACGCCGGCTATCATCGGGGACGATAATTTAAAAACTTTTTTTATACTTGAATTAAAACTTATTGAGGGGGTCAAATTTCTTTTTTTTAAATAGATAAAATGTGTACCGATTTTGAGTAATGATCCGACTGCGGTCCCTATGGCAAGCGGAGTTAATCCAACTTTTTTTTCAATAAGTATGTATAGTATGAATATTGATCCTGTAATCTTGAACATAAGATCACCCAGCGATGCGGGAAGAAATTTTTGATCGGAATTAATGAAAAGATAAGTGGAAATTGAAGTAATAACAAATCCTATCCCAATGGATATTATTCTCAAATAAGTTATTGAGAGGACTGATGTATTATCCGGAAATTTTGAAAAAGTATTAATAATCCACGGGGCAAAGGAAAAAATTAATAATGAGAGTGTGAATCCGATTGCAATCATATAAGAGAATGCCGAATTGAAAAGTTTTTTTTTATCCCATTTTGAAAAGGTTTTTACATATTCGGGTAGAAGTGCCGGAGAGGTTGTTTCGTTGAAAAAATCGAAGATAATTATAAATACGGAAAATGAAAAGAAATATGCATCGGAGATTCCCGAAGCTCCGAAAATATATGCGATAAGGAGTTTTTCAAGGAATCCGAGGATCTTTGTGGAAAAATGGATTGAAGATATGTAGAAAGTCTCCTTGAAAATACCGTCCCATTTCATTAGAATGTAGACTATAACATAATTATTATTCATTCCAAAGGAGGATTAATGAAACTGAAACTTCACTGGCAGATTCTTATTGCAATGTGTCTTGGAACGGTCGCCGGTTCTATCTTTCAGAGTGTATCGGGAGGTGAACCGTCCGGTCCGATTTTTGCTGTATTTTCTTCTTTGGGTACAATATTTATCAGATTACTTCGTATGATAATTGTCCCTCTTATCTTTGCTTCGATTGTAAGTGGTGTCTCCAACATAGGTGAGGGTAAAAAACTTGGAAGAATCGGACTCAAAACCATGATATATTACGTTGTCACCAGTATGCTGGCAATTTTAGTCGGTCTGATGCTTGCTAATATTCTTACTCCGGGTGTCGGCGTTGATATTCCGGTTAACAAAGGATTTAATCCCGGAGATCTTAAAACCCCGGGATCGTTAATGGATATTCTAATAAGGATGATTCCTACAAATCCTGTTCATGCCGCATCATCCGGAGATATGCTCGGTGTAATATTCTTCTCCATTATTCTCGGAGTGGGAATATCAAGGTTAAAACCGGAGCATGGAAAATTGATAAATAATTTCTTCAATTCATTTTTTGAACTTATGATGAAAATTACGGAGATTATTATTAAGTTCGCCCCCATCGGTGTGTTCGGATTGATGACCAAGGTTGTTGCATCAACCGGATTCGATATGATTAAAGCAGTCGGGAAGTATATGCTGACTATTGCTGCCGGTTTGTCAATCCATCTTCTGATAACTCTTCCTATGATATTCTTTCTTATGACGAGAATGAATCCGATTAAACATTTTAAGGCTATGGCTTCAGCATTGGCAACGGCATTTTCTACCAGTTCCTCCTCCGCTACTCTTCCGCTAACAATTAGGAATATTAAAAAAAATGTCGGGGTTTCCAATAGAATTTCAAGTTTTGTCCTTCCGCTCGGAGCAACGGTCAATATGGACGGGACGGCGTTGTATGAATGTGCCGGGGTTATTTTTATTAGTCAGGTTATGGGATTGGAACTTACTATCATGCAGCAATTTATAGTTGTTATTACTGCCCTTCTTGCATCAATCGGGGCGGCTGGGATACCGAGTGCGGGGCTTGTCGTAATCTTTATAGTTACTCAAGCAATCGGTTTTAAAGATGCGGATGTAGCAATAATTATCGGTACGATGTTAGCGGTTGACAGACCTCTTGACATGTTTAGGACAATGATAAATGTTTTCAGTGACAGTATCGGAACCGTAGTTATAGCGAAAAGCGAAGGTGAAAAGGATTTTTACAAAGGAGGATTATTTCTTGAAGACTCGAGTGAGAATTGATTTTTTACCCATTTTCATTCTGATTCTCTCAATCTCTATAAATGCATCTTTAGTCATTGCAATAATTTCGTTGTTATAAAAAGAGAGGGTCTCTGTTTTTCTAAAAGCAGAAGAGGCTTTGTTAAGTTTTTTTGCTTTCAAATAAGTTTGTCCGAGGAAAAACCAAGCATATTCGTTTTCTCTGTCCAATTCTATTGATTTTAAAAAGTATCGTTCCGCAGCATAATAATTTTTCCTTTTTTTTAATATGAGTCCGAGGTATATCCGTGATAGAGAATCTTCTTTATCCATTCTGACAGCTTCTTCAAATTTTTCACCGGCTTTTAAATAGTTTTCTTTTAGAAAATGGTATACCCCTTGGTTGAACAGTATATTGAACAAATCTTCCTGAGGGTAATAAACTTGTACTGCTTCCGATGATTCCGTTGAAAATTCACGAACGGCAAGGACATAAGCTTCATGATATTTAATATACTCCTCTTTCGCCTGTTCGTTTAAAAAGAATATTTTGCTGAATTTTTGGTTTCCGGTAATGTTGAGATATGCATTGGTTATCTCTGCAATACTTGATGCCCCCTTTAATTTAAGAGTTTTAAGTGAATTAGATAGGAATGTCGTATTCATTTTTTTCCCTCTTCAAAATTTTTTTTAAGCAAATGAAATGTTTCCAATGAGTTTTTTCTTGCATCTTCAAAAGATCCTGAAGTATCAATCGAGTAATCTGCAACTTTTAATTTTTCCGATATAGGGAATTGTGCACGGATCTTTTTTTCCGCCTCTTCCTTGCTGATGTTATCCCTATCTATTAACCTTTGCAGTTGCTCCTCCGGATTTGTATATGTAACAATAATCTTATCAAATGATTTGTAAGTACCCGACTCAACAAGCAGTGCGGATTCATACACAAAATAGCCTTCGATTTTTGCTTTTTCAAGTTCATTATACATTTTATCCCTCTCTTTGCTCACAAGAGGGTGGATATAATTACTTATAAAATTCCTTTTTTTCGGATCTTCAAAAAGTAGTTTTGAAAATTTATCTTTATTAAGCCCCAATTCTTTATCATAAATATCTTCACCGAATACTTCCGAAATCTTTAATGATATCTCCGAATTATCCGAGAATATGATTCTTTTTGCAATATTATCGGCTTTAGCCGTATAACATCCTACCTCCTCAAGGATATTAAGGACATATGTTTTCCCTGTGCATATTCCTCCGGTTAATCCGATTTTATACATTCATCAACTCCATTTTCGGTTATTATAGTCTAAATAATCGGTAATGCTTTGTCAACACCGTGAAAAAACCCAAACCTATAAAACCACAACTAAGAAAGTTGAAAATATCATTAAAAGGAAAACGGAAGGTAATAGAAATTTATAAACTTTGAGAAGATTTGATTCGAAATATTCATTTGTCAGTACCAAACATAAATGAACGGGAGACAGGAGTATGCCCGAGAATCCTATAACATAGGCGTAGACGGATAAATTTATAAAATCAGCCCCTTGTATCAACGGAAATAGAATCGGATAAGATATTGCGATATAAGCGGTATTTACACCGGTTAAAAATCCGATTGAGAATGATATTATGAAACAGAGAAAGATAAGAAATCCAAATGATAGTTCCCCGAGAGTTGATGTGCCGAAAATATTGGAAATATAAAGAATACGCTGAAATACAAGCACGGATATCATTAAAAGCATGGTTTTTCCCATAAGTGGAGAAAATATCATCCTAACGATGTTTTCGATACGGATTTTTCTTACAAGAGTTAAAAGAACCGATGAAAAAATCAAAGAAATATATAAAGGGATAGAGAATACGAAGAATAACATGACTATTATCAGTATCGGCCACATACCGGCAAGGAAATCGAAAAAGGTTTTTTTTATCGAATTATTTTCCGAGATATTGATTTTTTTTATATTGTGAGTTTTTAGATAGTATATAAAAACGGAAATTCCGGTAATTATGTTAAGGACGGTGTATGGAGTTTGGCGGAGAATAATTGTTCTCAGCGGAATTTTAGACATTGCCTCAAACAATAGGAGCCCTGCATAAATAGGCCATATAAATTCCCAAACGTGTCGGAACCAGTAATTTAAGTATGTTCTGAATTCATTGCTCATATCCATTTTTTCGGTGGATTTTTCGACGAGAGGAGCGGAAACAAGGGCACCTCCAGGCATCGGGAGGAGTCCGATTATCGAAGGAGCGGTGACGGAAACAATTTGGTCGTTTCGGAATATTGACCTTAGAGATGATAACAATTTATCAAACATTTTCTCATGTTTTTGAACATTGGAAATATACAGAACGGATAAAACTATAATGTATAATTTTATTGATGATCTTTCTGAAAGGATTCCTAAAGAGGAGAAAAAAGCTTTTTCCGCTCCTACGGAGAAAAGGATGACGGCATAGACCGAAAGGAAAAATAGTGCTAAAGAAATGTTGGTTTTGAATTTTAAAAGAACAAGAAAAATTAAAATAAGGGAAATAATTTTTCCAAGCTGAATAATGTCCATCTGTAATTTAATACTTTCGGATCAGGATTTGCCTATTATTTCCAGTATCTCTTTTTGGATTTTTTTTGTAGTAGCAAGAATTCCCGTATTGTTCAAAAGAGAGATTCCGTGACTAAAATCAAGTGGTTTCCCGTTTATGTCGGAAACGACTCCACCCGCCTCCTCTACGATAATACTACCGGCTGCGTGATCCCATATCTTCTCTTTATAGTCGGGATGCTTGGGGTTTGGAATCCGTAAATAAATTTCAGCATTTCCAGAGGCAACAATACCGTACTTGACCTGACTGTCCAATTTGACAGGCGGTTCGGCACTGCCGAGCATTTTTGCGATTTTCATCTGAAGCTTAAGATTCCCATGCTCCGATTCGTAACTCTGAACAAATCTCATTTTGGATTTATCAATATGATCGGTTACTTCAATTTTTTTTATCTCGGATGTTTCACAATTAATCTGGCTGGACCCTTCCCCTTTTACGGAAAAGTAAATAAATCCACTATTTCCGGAATCATTTTCTATTTTAAGATTCGGACATCCGGATATTCCGAGTATTACCTCTCCGTTTTTTATGAGAGCAAGAGCGACGGCATACTGTTCACCTCTAAGAAATCCTTTTGTACCGTCAATCGGATCAAGAGTCCAAAAAATATTATCATTAGGATTGCCGCAACCGAGATCTATACTTTTGCAAATATCTTTTTTGTAGAGTCTATTGTAAAGATTCTTGGAATTACGTAGAAACGATTCTATTTTATTAAACAGGTCTCTATTTTCATCTTTTTTAAGATCTGTTGATTCTTCTTCTCCGACAATAGGGATATCGGGAAATGTTTCGTTCAGAATGCTACAAACAATAGCTTGAGATGCGAAATCCGCAATAGTTACCGGACTTTTATCCAATTTGTCCATTTTGTCGCTATCGGTTAATTCAGCTTGAATCACTCTACTGATTTTCATAGCTTGATTAACGGCATCCAATCCGATCTTTAATTCTTCATCAAACATATTGTCTCCTGAGATATTCTATTCTATACAAATCTTACTCCAAGTCAACCGAATGTTAAAATGATCCGACAGGTTTTTTTAATAAGTCAATATGATTAATTGACAATCATCGGTATTGAAACTAAAATTGGTTCTGAATTAAAATAAAAGGGAAAATTAAATGAGCGATGATCTTTATAAAAAAGCCGGAGTCAACATAGACAAAGGAAACAAAGCTGTTGAAGAGATTAGAAAAATGGCTGGGAAGTACGGGGTAAAAGAGATTGGGAAATTCAGTGGATTCTATCCGTTAAAATCCGGAATGAAAAAGCCTGTACTCGTGTCATCTGCGGATGGTGTTGGTACCAAACTTAAAATTGCTTTTAAAACAGGTATTCATAATACTATCGGCAGGGATCTTGTAAACCATTGTGTCAACGATATACTTGTTTATGGAGCGAAACCCCTTTTCTTCCTTGATTATATCGCAGCCGGAGTAGTTGAACCTGAAGTAATAAAAGATATTGTTTCGGGACTTCTTGACGGTTGTGTAGATAACGATTTTATACTACTTGGAGGAGAAACAGCTGAAATGCCGGGGTTTTATCAGAACAATGAATACGATGTCGCAGGATTTATTGTGGGTATTGTCGATAAAGATAAGATTGTTGACGGCAGAAAAATTAAGGATGGTGATCTCCTTATAGGTTTACCCTCTACCGGATTGCACACAAACGGATATTCTCTTGCAAGGCATATTGTTTTTGATAAACTGAAATTATCGGTTGACAGCAAAGTGAAAGGACTTCAAGGGACAATAGGAGAAGAGCTTTTGGCAACTCATAAATCCTATTTAAAACCTGTAACGGGTTTGTT
Organism: uncultured Clostridia bacterium; assembly: GCA_964422395.1. GTDB lineage: Bacteria > Acidobacteriota > Aminicenantia > UBA2199 > UBA2199 > UBA647. The sequence continues at coordinate 13,780 of CAYRAO010000013.1, read as the reverse complement.
GAAGAAGAATTTGATAAAAGGGATGGTACATGTAACAGGCGGGGGATTTACGGATAATATTCCCCGAATTCTTCCCGATGGACTCGGTACAAAGATCGAACGCACATGGAAAGTTCCCGAGATATTTAATTTCCTGATTGAAAAAGGGAAAATAAAGCAATCCGAGCAGTTCAGAGTTTTCAATATGGGAATCGGAATGATTCTAATCATTGATAGAAAGAATCTTTTTGAAGTGGAAAAAATACTTGAATCAAGGGAAGAGAAATATTATTTGATAGGGCAAGTAAACAGGTATATGGATGGAGAGAGAGTTTCAATTGCATAATAAAGTACAATGACGATAAAACTTAATAATCGAAGCGAAACAATAAATAATTGTGATGAAATTAGTGTTGAAGCGTTACTTAAATTAAAAAATTTCACATTTCCGATGATAATTTTAAAAATTAATGGAGTTTTAATAAAAAAGGAAGTATATTCACAATCAATAATCAAAGACGGGGATAATGTTACCGCTCTTCACCTCATAAGCGGTGGATAACAAATTACTTCACAAAAATATAAAAAAAACATCCATAACATTTGTACCTGTCGATCCGGTTTGTATTGCTTGATCAATTTTTTTAAAAAAAGTATTGGAATCATTATTCGCAAGATAATTAACTATCGGCACACTTAATTTCTTTTCACACTTTTCAAATGTTTTTTCGTCAATCCATGCTCCGGCAGCATCGGAATTACCGTCACGTCCGTCTGTTCCAAAACCTGCTATAAAGAACGGACGGCAAGCATCTTTTAATTCCAAAAGCAATAAAAGGAGAAATTCCTGAACTCTTCCACCCCTCCCTTTTCCCGTTATACTTACCGTAAATTCACCACCGAAAAGTAGCAATCTTCTTCTATCATAAGAATTTAAGTTTTTAAGTTCGGATTTTATAATCTTTCCATATTTTTTTGCAGCTTTTTTTACATCACCATATTCATCCGTTCCAATGATTTTACTCATATATCCCAATTCTTCGGCTCTCTTTTTTGCAGCCTTAAGTGCCGTAAGGTTTTCGCCGATAATAAAAGAAAGATTATTTTTAAAGATCGGATCGTCTGGTTTTGGAGTTTCCTCTATTTTTCCTTCGGAGCCTTTTTTCAGAAACCGTATAATATCGGTTCCGATATTGTCCTCCGATGAAAATTTTTTGAGAACCGTTATTGCATCTGCGAATGATGAGGAATCGCCGGCAAACAGACCTGAACCTATTGTACCCGAATCTGAGTCTATCACATCGGAAATATAAAGAGTTACGATTGTTGCGGGAAATATCGTTCTTGCAAGTCTTCCCCCTTTTATGGTCGAGAGATGTTTCCGAACACAATTAATTTCATTTATTGATGCTCCCGAATTAATTAAAAGTGAGTTTAATTTTGATAAATTATCATATTTTATGTTTTTCGGAGGGGAAATGACCATTGCTGATGCTCCGCCTGTTATGAGAGAGATTAAAAGATCATCCTTATTTATTTTTTTTACAAATTTTTTTAATTTCAGAGCTGCGTTTTTACTGTTTTCTTTAGGAACGGGATGATCACCTTTTAAAAAAACAATATTTTTTTTCCATGATTTTTTTTCTTTTCCCGAAATGATCAGACCGTAGTTTATTTTATTACCCAAAATTTTGAACAAACCGTTGAACAACCCGATAGAACCCTTACCTACTCCGATCACAAATATTTTTTTATAATCGGACAGTTCAATGATTTTACTTTCAATTGACAATTTCTTTCCGTTAACTTTAACCGCTTTGTTTAACAGTTGTTCCGAATCAACCGTACTAAGTGTGGATTTTAGAATTAACTCAAAGTGTTCCTTAAACTTTTGAGATAGCGATGTCATCCTGTTTGTTATATTTCCCTTTTAGCTCACTATAAGAGAATAGAGGTGGAAGATCACTTTCAAGGAAAATTATTTGAGCAATTCCTTGAAGAGGATGAAGCTTGACCCTGTTACCCGAAATATTTGATATTGATATTGTTAAAAAGCCTTCCCATTCCGGTTCAACAGGAGTAACATTAACTAAAATACCCGATCTGGCATAGGTTGATTTCCCAAAGACAAGTCCCATTATTTTTTTTGGCATTTTGATGTATTCGAGACTTTTTCCCAAAATATATGAATTGGGAAGAATCTCTATCGGATCTCCGGATAGAGACTCATAATCATTTTCGGAAATTGAGTAAGGGTCGATCTCAATATTTTTACCCTTGATTATTTTGTATTCTTTTGCCAAACGCAAATCATACCCGTAAGGTCCCAATCCGAACGATATTGTGTTTTTTCTTTCGGAGTATGGGATAAACGGATTAAGAAGAGAATATTTTTCAGAGTATTCTTTAATCCATGAGGACGATTTCAACATTTTCTATATTTGATATTTTGATATTTTCAAGTGAAGATGAAATGTTAGTTTCCTCAAATACCTTATCCCGTCAATTAAATCTTTGGAAAATTTTGTCAAATACTTAACAAAATCATTCTCTTCCCTTATCCTGAGTTTATTTTCAAATTCGCATGTAAAATCTCTCAATTCTATCAAAAGATTCAATAGATATAGAATATGGTCAAGAACGGAAGTGAGATTTCCATTGGAAATTTCCGAAATTTTTGTCTCCTTAAAAAATTGAATTCTCTCCATGGATTCTGTCCCTACATCGTTTACAAGATAAGCGATCTCATCCATAAAATTTTTCTTGTAATCTTCATAATAGCGGAGTTTATGTTTCGCTCTTTCTTGAATTTTCTCATTTTGTTCATCTAAGGATTTGTAATATTTTTTAAGTCCGAGATATTTTCTTTCGAATTTGTATAAATTAATGAAGTCTCTTCCGATATATATCTTATCCTTATATGAATTTCCGAGTTCATCCAAATAATGAGAATAAAACTTAACTTCAAATCTGAAATCTTTTTTATGAGTCAGACGTGCAATGAAAACACTTTGAGGGTTTGATAAATAATAGGAATTCTCCTCGATTAATGCACTATAGACAAAAAGAGAATTCAAAATAAAATCTTTTATTTTGTTTAGAAAGGTTTCATTGTTTGCAATAAAATCCTTGGTTTTCTTGTTAATCCTGCCTCTGATCGGTGTATACATAGGGGAGTAGAGGAGCAGCCCATCTTCCGACTCAAATTCATAGTAGAAGTTATTAAGTACTCTTTTATACAAACTTGAATATACTATTCCGGGTGTCGGCGACAACTTATCTTTTTCAAAACTGTTTAGAACATCAATAGTACCCACGCTTATCCTCCGATAGCAATTATAAGTAAATATAAAATAAAAGTAAATACGTTTCCGACTTTACAATAATTCCATTTTCTGATAATTCATAGTGTATAATGAGGAAAATAGTAATCCCTCCGGCTTTATACGCTCTTGTTGTGTACACTTTTATTATACTGGGGACAATCATGAGTCTCAAGTACATTCCTCTCTTATCCGCACCGGTTTTTTTCTCCATAATAATCGCTTATCTTTTTAATCCGATTGCAGATTATTTTGAAAAGATAACAAAATTTTCAAGAGGATTGATTTCCGGTATCCTTATTTTGACGCTGGTTTTTATATTTGTTTTTCTGATAATAAACTTATTCCCCTATCTTGTGGATCAAGTCCAAAATGCGGCACAGAAATTGCCGGAAATAGTTAAAAAGTTTTCAAAAAATATTAAATGGTTCGGAGAATATCTTACAAAGCATTTTTCAGATTATATAGGTGACTTTGATATTATGGGTAATATTAGCGAGTGGATCAATAACTCATTGTCGGGGTTATCAAAATTTTTACTAACGGCATTCAGCAGTTTGTATGGAGTTTTGTTAACTCTTACATACTTGGTTCTAATTCCTCTGTTCTCTTTTTATTTTATTAAAGATCAAAAAAAAATAGAGAAAACATTTTTTGAATTGATTCCTCATAAATACAGGTGGAGAACAAGACGGAAGATTATTCGAATTGATAGGATTCTCTCTTCGTTTATTAGGGGACAAGCTATTGTAATATTGATATTGTCTGTCCTTTATTCCATCGGATTGACGTTGATCGGTCTTCCGTTCTCTATACTGATAGGGGTTTTTGCCGGATTAGGAGATATAATCCCCTATTTCGGTACGGTTGTGGGATTTACCATCTCAATGATAATAGGTTTTGTCCATTTTAATTCTATTAAAGAATTATTGCTGATAGCTCTTGTGTTTATTATTGTTAAGGGGAGCGAAAACTGGTTTTTCTATCCCAGAATTGTCGGAAGAAAGGTGGGGCTCCACTTTGTTTGGGTGCTGGTATCAATAATAGTATTCGGTCAATTCTTCGGTTTTTGGGGACTCCTTTTCGCAATTCCTTCATCGGCTGTTTTTAAGGTTTTCATCAATGATCTGATTTACTACTACAAGGGATCTGAATTCTATAATAAATGAAAAAATTAACTTTGTTCTTGTTAATGACCATTCTATCTTTTCAGTTATTTACGATCGAAAAAAAAGTTCCGAAAAAGGATTTGTCAAATATTTTAAGCAGTACGGCAATGTTTATGGAAAAGTTAGATATTCACAAAAAGGATAAACCGTCTTTTCGTATAAGGCGAAGAAGAATCATAAGGCATCTCAAAAAAGCGGTAAAAGCATCTGATTCAAACGGACAGAAAAATTATTTTAAATTTCTCCTCAATAAATTTGAAAAGAATGATTATAAAAACGGATTCGGGCACCCTTTTATTGCCGGGACAAAAGCCGATTTGTTGCTTGAATATAATAAAAGAAAGGAGAGAATATCGGCTGTTGTTGTTAAGACGTCTATTGAATCAAATACCGCCCTTGAACTAATGTTTGAAAGAATTGAACGATCTGTTAAGAAGGGAATTTTAAAAAGAAATATAGAATTTTTTCCTAAAAAAAATATTGTCAAGATCTCTAAAATAATATATCCTCCGCAATTAAGCAAAAAATTGATAATACTTAATGACGATGAGAATAGTGAAAATATTTACCCCGAAATTATTCTTCTGACAAATTCAATTGAAAATTATTTTAATGTAAGATTGAAACCGTTGGCTGGAAAAATTTTCAAAAGGAAGATTTCTTTGCAGTTAAATTCGGAGGATTTGTTAAAAATTATTTATCTACACCATATTGCACATTTCACTATCCCCTTTGAGGTAAAGCAGGAAGATGAGAAAAGTTTTTTCACGGGATCGGAGTTAAAAGAGTTTTTTTTTGATGCCGAAGAGATGAGGGCGGATTTAAACTATCTTGTCCTGATTGCCGAGATGGATGCTAAAGAGTTGCTGAGAGATGGGGAAAGAGATAGAATTATTTATACTTTTATACTTCAAAAGATGGATAACCTGATCAATTCCAAAAATAGTAAGAATAAATTATCTTCGCTGGTACTTCTTAAATCATTGTATTCCAGAGGAGGAATAAAAGTACAAAAAAACGGGAGAAAAATTATTATTGATATTGAATTGCTTATCAGAAATATTAAAAATTTGGAAACAGGTCTAAATGTTCTTATAAAAAAAGGCAGTTACAAGGAGTGTAGTGCTTTTTTTGAAAAGAATTCGGAATTACCTGAAAATATAAAAAAAATAGTATCTTTATTAGGATCTAAAAAAGAAAATTGAAATGCAGTGGTTTTATGATCTCTCCAAATTCGAGATTGAAAAATCATTTCAAAATCTCGGATTAAAAAGTTTTGTTTCAACTCAGTTGTCAGCATGGGTATTAAATAAAAATGTAAATAATCATAACAAGTGGCTGAATATCAGCAAGAAAAATAGAGAATTGTTAATAAATAATTTTAGTTTTTCTCTGAACAAAATAATCGGGAAAGATATAGATGAGAACGGGACGAGGAAGTTTTTGATTGAGTTGGATGACGGGAATAAAATCGAATCGGTTTTAATTAAGGAAAGGAGTCACTTTACGTTCTGTATCTCCACTCAGGTAGGTTGTGCTCTTAAATGTAGCTTTTGTGCTACGGGGCATATGGGATTAAAAAGAGATCTCAGTACGGGAGAAATTATTTCTCAGATACTTTTACTCAAAAGAGATCTTGGAAAATATGAGGGGAAAATAAATCTGGTATTCATGGGTATGGGTGAACCTCTCCTAAATTATAAAAATTTAAGAAAAGCTTTATATCTGATTACCGATGAAAAAGGGATCGGAATTTCACCTAAACGGATAACCGTTTCGACAGCGGGTATTCTAAAAAACTTGAAAAGATTAGAGGATGATTTTCCGAATGTGAAAATAAGCTTTTCACTTAACGGTTCCGATAATGAGCAGAGGGGAAAAATTATGCCGATTTCAAAGAAAGAGCACATAGATGATATCCTTGCCTACTTTCGTTCAAAAAGGAGAAAACATCGGATAACTTTTGAATATGTACTTATTGACGGTATAAATGATGACAGAGAGGATGCAAAAAAAGTATCATCTATGTTAAGGGGAATTCCGTCTAAAATAAATATTATTCCGTATAATCCGAATGATTTTTCAAACTATAAAACTCCTTCGAAAGTAAAAGTTGATGAGTTCACGGAGTTTTTATCGGAGATGGGTCATACGGTAATGGTCAGATGGTCAAAAGGGAAAAACATAAAATCCGCTTGCGGGCAACTTGCGGGAGGGCACGGCAATTATAATGTATCGTAATACTGATTGTGTTGACATTATTGTTTTACTGTGAAAAAATTGTGGGCGGTAATTGAAATTGAAAAAGGATATTAATCGGAGTTAACAATAGAATCCAAACAAAAAATGTTAGAGCAGGAAGCGGCTTATCATGATTCCATAGCAAAAAGAATTACAATCGATATAAAAAAGGCAAAAAAGTTTTTTGCTTATGATTCCCCCGCTGCACATATTGCTGACCGTCTACCTCGCTTAAAACAAGAACTCCTCAAAGCTTTGGGTAACCCTAAAGGGAAACGAGTTCTTGTTTTAGGCTGTGGTGTTGACAATGCGGCTATATGGTTCTCCAAATTGGGAGCGAGTGTTGATTCCATTGATATTTCACCGAAATCGGTTGAAAATCAACGATTAGTTGCAGATTTGCTTAATTTGGAAATTAATTCAATCGTTATGGATGCTCATAACTTGGATTTTCCATCCAACGAGTATGATATTGTTTACGGAAATGCTATCTTACATCATTTAAGACTTGAAGACAGCATTCCTGAAATAGTAAGAGTTTTAAAACCGGACGGAAGAGTTGTATTTCGGGATGTTATGAGAGGGAATATTTTTCTAAGGGGGTTTCGTCTGCTAACCCCTTTTTGGAGAACTCCCGATGAACATCCACTTAAAAAGAGTGATCTTGTTTTTATCGGAAGAATGTTCGCAAGTTTTGAAAGTTCACAGTATATTCTTTTCGGATTACCCTATTTTTTCTTTGCCAGAATCATGAATGATGTCATACTAAAAAAGATGAAAATCAGGAAACGGTTTCCTATGCACAATTCTATTTTTGCAAAATTTGATAGGGTTGATAGAGTTTTGTTCCGTTTAATGCCTTTTTTAAGGAATCAAGCTTGGCTTTGCCTTATTGTTTTGACAAAATAATAGTAGAAGAGAAGGTTATGATTTTTTTTCAAGAAATGTGTTTTTCCGTAACAATGTATTGTGTGCGATTTGTAAAATGAGAGGAAAACAAATAATCATGAAAATACTAATTACGATGATAAGTTTAATGTTATTTTCTATTCCCGTATTTACTTCCGGTTCTGCAACAATAAAAATAAAAAAAGTTAATTTGCGTACCTATATGTTCTCAGAACCCAATCCCGTACCGGAAATCGGGAGAATTTATCCCTACTTTAGATTTGACGGTTATACCGATATCGGGAAATATAGAGAATGGAATATGGTTGTTTTGGAAAATAATTTTATAAAGGTTTTCGTATGTCCGGAAATCGGAGGCAAAGTTTGGGGGGCAATTGAAAAATCCACCGGAAAGGAATTTCTATATTTTAATCATGTAGTGAAATTCAGAAATATCGGAATGAGAGGTCCCTGGACATCGGGTGGAATGGAATTTAACTTTGGAGATATAGGGCATATTCCGTCCTGTGCGACACCTGTAAACTATTCAATAAGTAGAAATCCGGACGGGAGTGTCTCTTGTACCGTAGGGGCAACGGACTTCCCTTCGGGAACAAAATGGAATGTAAAAATTTCTCTTTCCGGTGACGAAGCATATTTTAAGACGAGAGCTTCCTGGTTTAATGTCACTTCATTACCTGTCACATATTATCATTGGATGAATGCATCTGCAAAAGCAGGGAACAATCTTGAATTCATATATCCGGGTAGTAAACGGATCGGGCATAACGGAGAGTCGGGAGAATGGCCATATGAAGGTAAGAACAATATTTCGTTTTATAAAAAAAATAATTTCGGGAAATACAAGTCCTATCATGTGATTAATTCCTATTCGGATTATATGGGAGGATATTGGCATGATCTCGATTTCGGTTTCGGTCATCTTTCGGATTATGATGAAAAACCAGGGAAAAAGATATGGATATGGGGATTGTCGGATCAGGGTATGATATGGGAAAAACTCTTAACGGACAATGACGGTCAGTATGTTGAGTATCAGTCGGGGAAACTTTTTAACCAAGCTGCACCGGATAGTACTTTTTCACCCTTTAAACATAGAGAATTCTTACCTTATGATTCGGATATTATGGAGGAGATGTGGTTCCCGTTAAAAGGGACAAAAGGGATGGTTGCCGCATCAAAGTATGCGGTGTTAAATGTTGTTAGAAACGGGGAGAAAGTAAAACTCATTATAAGTGCTTTAAAAAATATTGATGATAATCTTTTGGTAAAGTCGGTTGGCAATAAGATTATTAATGAAAAAATAAAACTTAGTCCGCTTCAGCTTTTCATAAAAGAGTTTAAACTAAAAAAAGGGGTGGATTTTTCCGTGGAAATAGGAAAAGAGTTACTCACCTATTCATCCGTTAAAAGTGATCTGATAACCGATCGACCGGTTAAATCTCCCGTTACTTTTGATTGGGACTCTCCTTACGGTCTTTTTACTAAAGCTCTTGAATTGGAAAAACAGCGAAAATTTTCCGAATCGATGGAACTTTATCAACAGTGTATAAAAAAGGAGAATAATTTCCTCCCTGCATTAGGCAGAATTGCACTTGGGTATTATCGGATGACGGATTACATAAAATCCCTTCGGTTTGCCGAAAGGGCATTGTCCGTAAACACATATGATCCTTTGGGAAATTATGTTTTTGGGCTTGTAAATAAAAAGCTTGAGAACACGGGGAATGCCAAAAGCGGATTTTCCATAGCGAGTCAATCCATTATTTACAGAAATTCCGCATTTACGGAACTTGCAAAAAATTTTCTAAAGGATAATTTATTTAATAAAGCTGAAAAATATGCTCTGAAGGCTCTCTCTTTTAATTCCTCCAATGTATCAGCATTGGAAATCCTTGCAATTGTATACAGAAAGCTGAATAGGGAAAAAGATAGGATTGGAATTTTGAAACTAATATCCGATCTTGATCAAACCTGCAGTTTTGTTAAGTTTGAAAATCTTTTGTCAAAAACAATAACATCAGATCAATTAAAAAAAGGTATCTCAGGAGAATTACCATGGGAGTTTTATATTGATCTTGCTGTATTGTACAACGATCTCGGGTGTGAATCGGAAGCTCTGAAAGCACTTGAGAATGCACCGACGCATCCGATTGTCTGTTTGTGGAAAAGTTATTTGAATGAGAGTATGAGAAAAAAATTTCTGCGTAAAACATTATCCATGTCGCCGGAGTTTGTTTTCCCCTATCGTGATAAAACGGCTGAAATTTTGAAATTTTTTATTAAAAAAAATAATCACTGGAAACTCAAATACTATCTGAGTCTTATATTATGGAACAAAGGTCTTGTAAATAAGGCAAAAAAACTATTTAAAGAGTGTGGGAACAGACCCGATTTTTACCCTTTCTATCTTGCAAAAATAAAATTGTTTGAAAATGATAGAAAAATTGAGTCCGATTCTTTGTTGAGAGCAAAAAAGTTGAACGGATCTTCCTGGAGGATTGATTTGGTTTTGATAAATAATCTTATGAAAAAAGGTCTGTTTGAAGAGGCAAAGAAAATTGCTGAAAAAAATGTAAAAAAGTACCCTCGTTTATCGGTTTTCGGACTCCTTTATGCAAAAATACTGTTAAGGTCAGGTCTTAATATCAAATGTATCGAATTTCTAAACAAATATAAGGTTTTGCCATATGAGGGTGCTACGGACGGGAGAACAATTTACCACGAAGCATGTATCAGGGCGGCGTATACAGAATTAAAAAAAGGTAATTATTTGAAGGCAATTGAATACGGGTGCAAAGGCAAGTTATGGCCTGTCGGACTTGGAACGGGTAAACCGTATGAAGTTGATGAGAGGATGGATGATTTTTTAATTGCTTATGGGTATGAAAAACTCGGAAAATATAAGCTGGCTGCAAAATACTATAAAAAAGTATCCGATCATAAAAGTTCCAGATTTTTAAAAGAAAATCCGTTTATATATCTTCAAGCTATTGTTTTGTTGAAAAACGGAAAAAGAAGTGAGTCAAGGAATTTAGTTAAGTCGGCTGTAAGAAAAAATCCGGAAAATATTTACTTTGAGTGGATAAAAGATTTATTTGTTAACCGGAACAGAGAAAAAAGAGAATTTAGTTTCTCAGATTGGAAAATTATTGTTACCAAGAAAAATTTTGACAATAAAAATTTCAGGCTGGTGATGGATCTTTTTAATATCATCGGTAAAAAGAGACAGGGGAATATAGGATATGAAAAAAAAGATTAATTTAACAGTTTTATTTTTTTTGCTTGTGTTTTTTTCTAAAATTTTAATAGGAACCGATAAAGAATATTTGTTGCCGTCGGAAAAAGTAATATCAAATTTTGTCGAAGGTATCAGGTATGAGTCGGGGAATTGGGATCATCCCGATTATTCAAAACCTTTCAAATCTTTGGGTAATCACAGATTCATTATTAAAATCAAACCTTCAAATAGTATTGTCAAAGCGACTATCCCATGGAGGCGTGGAGATGACAAACCTGAAAAAAAGGGTGTGGTAATCGTTAATGCGAAATCAGGAAAAAGGGTAAAAAATGTTTTTGTAAGAGAGATAAATAGTGTGTTAGGAAGTTTATTGTTCGAACCTGACAAAAAATCCGATACATATTATGTTTACTATCTTCCTCACAAGTCAACCGGAGGATACTATCCAAAAGTTGATTATCTTCCTCAAAATGATGCGGAAGATCAACAATGGCTCAAAAAATGTAGAAATTTAAGTGTTTTGCAATATAAAAGTCTCCCCTCTGCAAAAGTTATTGTGGCACAATCAATTGATGATTTTCACAGCTTTTTCCCAATGGAAATTATTGCTGCAAAAAATGAGATTAATGAATTTATGAAAAATAATCCGATGAAATATTATTTGTTCCCCGAATATAGAGATAATCCGATTCGTATGAGAAAGCATCTTCCTCTGCACTGGATGAAAAGAGGCTTAAAAAAAGGTGTCAAGGATGATGTTAAAAGAGGAGAATTCTATACTTTTCAAATCGGTCTCTATTCCCCACACAAGCCCCTGACCGATGTGAAAATATCATTTTCAGGACTTAAATCCAATTTCGGATATCTGATCCCCGTTACAGGTCTTGAGTGTTTTAATACCTCCGGTATCGGTCTTGACGGGAAATTTTTTAAAAAGAAATTAGGTGTTAAAGCGGGAGAAGTGAAATCATTATGGTTCGGATTAGATATTCCGGTTGATGTAAAAAAGGGAGAGTATAGAGGGACGTTTTCTATAAAACCCCACGGGATGGAATCAAAAAGTATTGAAGTCGTCCTTAATATTCTTCCTGAAATAATTGTTAATAAGGGAGATAACAACCCTAAAAATATGTCCCGTTTGCGTTGGCTGAATTCTCAAGCGGGGACAGATAAAAATTTTATAGTGAAACCTTTCTTGCCTGTAAAAATCAATGGAAAAACACTGCGAATATTAGGTAGGGAAATATTACTGGGAGAAAACGGTCTTCCGCAAGAGATATTATCTTTCTTTTCCGAGGAGATGACCTATTTGAAATCCAAACCCGAAAAAATAATAGCGAAGCCGATCAAATTCAATATTTTAACAAAAAAGAGAAAACAGGAAGTATGGGAATCAACTCCATTCAGTGTAGATCAGAGTAACAAAGGTGAAGCAAGTTGGACGGTGGATAATAATTCGACAAATTTTATTATTAAAATAAACGGTCGTCTCGAATATGACGGTATGTTGAATTATAAGATTAAGCTTACTGCAAAAAAAGATGTGGATATTTCAGACATTTCGTTAATTGTTCCTATTGATAAGGGAACGGCTCAATATATTGTAGGTTTAGGGAGAAAAGGTGGAAAACGTCATGAAAATATTGCGTGGAAGTGGGATAGAGAGTTTCATCAAGAAGGAGTATGGATCGGAAGCGTGAACAGAGGATTGCAGTATGTCCTGAGGGATGAGAATTACGAGCGACCTCTCAATACGAATTTTTATCATAATAAACCCCTGAATCTTCCGCCGTCATGGTATAACGGTGGAAAAGGTGGAATAAGGATCAGGGAAAATAAAGGGCTTGTAATTGCTGAAAATTACAGCGGTGTGAGGGAAGTGAAAAAAGGGGAAACGTTAAATTTTAATGTCCGGTTCTTAATAACACCTTTTAAGCTTATAGATACTAAAAAACATTTTTCCACGAGATTTGTCCACAAGTATGAACCTATTGATTCCGTTATCAAGTCGGGTGGTAGTGTGGTTAATGTCCACCATGCAAATGAGATAAATCCGTACATAAATTATCCTTTTTTTAATATTGAAAAGCAAAAAGCTTATATTGATGAAGCCCACTCCAAAGGGGTGAAAGTGAAGCTTTACAATACAATCAGAGAGTTATCATACAAAGCTTACGAAATTTTCCCGTTAAAAAGTCTTGGTGATGAAATATTTAACGATGGAAAAGGAGGAGGTCATAGTTGGCTTCAGGAACATTTGAGATCAAACTATCACTCCGCATGGCATGCAACAAGTGTAAATGATGCGGCTATACTAAACAAAGGGACTTCGAGATGGACCAATTATTATATTGAAGGGCTTCGTTGGTTGGCAAAGAACCAAAAAATAGACGGACTCTATCTTGATGATATTGCATTCAGTCGTGAAACGGTAAAGCGTATAATAACCGTATTAAACAAGAATAGGGATGAAATTATTATTGATCTTCATTCTGCAAACCAATTTAATAACAGGGACGGATTCATAAACAGTATTTTCCTGTATATGGAACATCTTCCCTATATTTCAAGATTGTGGTTCGGAGAATATTTTGAATATGATATGAATCCGGATTATTGGCTTACCGAAGTGTCGGGAATCCCTTTCGGTCTCACCGGTGAAATGTTGGAAAAAGGGGGGCATCCTTTCAGGGGGATGGTATATGGAATGACAACGAGGATCTATGGCAAGTATAATCCCGGAGAATTGTGGAAGTTATTTGATGATTTTGATATTTCAAATAGTAGAATGATCGGATATTGGGTAAAGAATTCACCGATAAAAACCTCAAATAGAGGCATTAGATCGACAATATATCTTCACAAGGATAGAATAATGATTGCTATCGGATCATGGTCACCGGAAAATGAAGATGTAA
>CAYRAO010000012.1:54199-63180 GCA_964422395.1 uncultured Clostridia bacterium | reverse complement strand
TTAATCCAGGAGTATTCCAATTCGGTGTAAGGGTAAACTTTTAATACTTAGTTAAATATAGTATTAAATATATGGGACCGCTCTTTGGAGCGGTCCTTTTTTTTTATCTCGAAAAAATTACTTGAAGTTATCGGGCAGGTTTAATATCATTACCTTTAGTTCAACTAAATGTATTTTCCCCCAATTGGAAGACTTACCAAATTATGATATATTCTTTTATTAAATATTTGAGAGGTGATAAAGTGAAAACACTATTTATTATTATTGAAATTTTAATCTTTTCAATTTTTCTTTCGGCAGGAGAAGATATCTCTATTTTACGATATCCGGATATTTCACCCGATGGAAACTCTTTGTTGTTCAGTTACAAAGGAGATATTTGGAAGACCGGTGTAGAAGGTGGAAATGCACAAAGACTTACCGACCATATCGGTGATGATATCAGGCCTAAGTTTTCACCTGATGGTAAATCGGTGGCTTTCTCTTCGGACAGAAACGGGAACTATGATATCTTTGTGATTTCCGCTAACGGGGGTAAACCGAAGCAGCTTACTTTTAGATCTTCAAATGATATCCTTAATTGTTGGAGTCCGGATGGCAAGAGTTTAATATTTTCTTCAAATAGAGATATTCACTTTTATTATGGGAATTCGGCAATATTTTCAATTCCAATCTCCGGAGGTATGCCAAAATTGGTACTGAAGCAGATAGCAAAGAACGGATCATTATCCGGCGATAGCAAATTTCTTACTTTTAATATCAATAGGATTCCCGAATTTCGGAAACGGTACAGAGGATCCGCCAACAATGATGTGTGGATTTATGATATGGAAAACGATAGATATACAAAGTTGACCGACCATATCGGAAATGACAAATGGGCTGTTATAAAAGATAATACGATCTATTTTGTTTCGGATATGGATGGAACTTTTAACCTTTGGAGAATGGATATTGACGGGAGCAATAAAACTCAATTGACTTTCCATAAAGAGGATCAGGTCAGGTTCCCTTCAATCTCTGCCAACGGCGGTTTTTTTGTTTATGAATATCTGAATAAGCTTTACAGAAAAAACATAGGTGAAAAAGCTTATCCTTTGAAAATATTTGCACCAACGGAAAATAAAAAAGATTATATAGTAAGAAAAGAATTCACTTCAAAAGTTACCGAGATGAAGGTATCACCTGATGGGAAATATTATGCTTTTGTGATCAGGGGAGAAATATTTGTATTGAAGAAAGGGTGGAAAAAAGCTAAAAATATAACTGCCTCACCTTATAGAGAGTCAAATATATCTTGGACAAATGATAGCAAAGGGATATTGTTCGATTCGGATAGAGACGGAAACAGGAATATTTATATTGCATATCCGAAAGGGGATAGGGATATCTATCATGCATATGAATATAAGTTGAAACGGTTAACAAACTCGGAAAAGGAAGAGACAAACGGAAATTTATCTCCGGATAATAAAAAGTTAGTCTATTATGAAGGTAACGGTAATCTTGTCCTAAAAACAATTGGTGAGGTGAAGGTTCAATACATCCTTAAGAGTTGGAATGTTAATAGCATATCTTGGTCACCTGACGGTAATTATTTAAGCTATTCTCATATGGATAATAATTTTACTTCGGATGTGTATATTTACGATATTAATTCCAGGAAATCGTATAACATCAGCAGACATCCCGATGATGATGACTCACCTGTATGGTCACCGGATGGGAAGTTTCTCTATTTTTTATCTAAGAGAAGTCTAAATAACATGGATATATGGAGGCTTGCACTAAGAAAAGAGTGGTTTGAGATGACAAAAGATGATTGGAAGGAACTAAAGGAATCGGAAAAGAACTCTAAAGATAAAGAGACAAAAAAGAATTCTTCATCCGTTAAGAAAATGCTTCCTATTGATTTTGATGAGATTCATCTCCGTGTTACACATCTTACAAAGCTTCTTGGGGATGAATTTGAAATTGCCGTTTCGCCTGATAGTGAAACGGTTGTCTTTATCGGAGCTAATGACGAAGGTACCGGAATATATAAAATAGGCTGGAATGGAAATAAAATGAGATCTCTTCTTGGTAAGGGGGTCGGCTTGAGTGGTATCCATTTTGCAAATAAGGGGGATGATCTGTTTTTTACAAAACAAGGTATGTTAAACAGTATCTCTGTTAAAAACGGAAAATTAAAGGCTATACCGTTTTTTGCAAAACTTACGATAGATAAAGGGTCTGAAAATATTCAAAAGTTTGAGGAAGCATGGAGGAAGATGAGGGATAATTTTTATGATTCGAAGTATCATGGAACCAATTGGGATGAGATTTACAAGAAATACAGACCTTGGATAAACAGAGGATTAACGAGATATGAGTTTGATTATATATTCACAATGATTCTCGGTGAATTGAATGGTTCACATTTGAGGATTTCATCAAGAATGGAAGAGAACAGAAAAAATGTTATAACCGGTGATATCGGAGTTATATTTGATGATGAGTATAGCGGAGCAGGTTTTAAAATATTACGTGTTCTCAAGGGTGCTCCTGCAAGTCATAAAAACAGCAGGCTTCATAAAGGAGATATAATTATTTCCGCTAATGGCAATATTTTTGACAAGGGATCGAATTTCTTTAGATTCATGGAAGATAGATCGGGAGAAAAGATCTTATTTCAAGTACTTAGAGGAGAAGAGAAACTTGATGTGGAGATAACTCCTGTGAGCAGTAATAGGAGTTTTATATACAATCATTGGATAGATATGAATCGTAAGAAAGTTGAGAAATTATCTCAAGGAAGACTCGCTTATGTTCATATTCAATCAATGAGTTGGCCGAATTTGGAAAAATTCGAGAGAGAACTTCACTCTATTGCTTATGGGAAAGAAGGATTGATAATTGATGTGAGATACAATGGCGGGGGGTGGATAACCGATTATCTTCTACAAATCCTGATGACCAAACAACATGCTGTAACAATCCCAAGAGGCGGGGGTAAAGGATATCCGCATGTAAGGAGATCCATATTTGCATATACAAAACCTATCGTGGTTCTAATTAATGAGATGTCTTATTCAAATGCTGAAATATTTCCATGGTCTATCCGAACTTTAAAAAGAGGGACTCTTGTTGGGAAACAGACTTTTGGTGCGGTTATTTCAACAGGCGGAACATCGCTTATCGACGGTACATGGCTTAGACTTCCCTTTAGAGGATGGTATGTTAATGACGGGACGATGACTAATATGGAATTGAATGGATGCCCTCCTGACGTAGCAGTTGAGAATCTTCCAGGTGAAGAAGCCAAAGGTATAGACAGACAGCTTAACAAAAGTGTTGAAGTTTTACTTAAGAATGTCAAAAAATCAAAGAAAAGCAGAATCCGGAATTGATATAGCAAAAGGGGGAGTTCAACTCCCCCTTTTGTCTAAACTACATTAATCTATATTCCTTCTTTTTTTTTCGTTGGAGCTTTGTCGGTTTCATGAGATTTGAATTGTAGTTTTATAGATGAGGTTACCGATCCTCCGCTCGGGTTGGATACTTTAAATTTAATTTCTATACTGTCCTTAATTGAGGAAGCGGTTGATTCGGTTATGTTCCATACAATCTCACCGGAAGAGGAATCAATGGATATTCCCAAATCAGTAGGAGATATTAATGAAAATTCCAAATTTTTATTCTGAACGGAATTATCATCAAGAATGGAATCTTCATCCTCTTCGTCAGGAACAGATCCTGGCAAACTTGCATTGATCTTATACTTGAATTCTCCTGGAATTGAAATCGCAGGAACAGGTACCAAATTCAAAATCGGTGTAGTACCTAAAATACGGACGTAATTGCTCTTCATTTCATCGGATTTTTTGCCATTGGAAATTATTCTTACCTTATAAAACACCCAGTCTCCTTGCTTAAAATTAATCTTTGGAAGCAGATCGGATTCCGTTTGCTCTGCAAGATTATCATTAATGAACCATCTAAATTTCAATTCTATATCATCTGAAGGGATGGATAGCTTAACATCGGCTTGAAGATCGTTGTTTTCAAAAGCTTTGCCAACGAATCCTGCTGATTTAATCTCAAAACCTTTTTTTTCTTCTCTACCGGATTTATTATCAATATGATTTTTCTCATCCGACTTGGAGATTACGGGATCTGTCCCTGCATCTGTTTCGGAAATGGTTTTTGTACCATTATTGCTTTTTCCACAATAAAAGAAAACCAACATAATTGAAACAAAGATAAGAGAGTGCTTCCTCATCTTTACCTCTTTTTCTCTATCCAAAATATAGGTCCGAATATCCCTTTCAAGTCAACTTCAATTTGTTCCTGAATTGTTTGGCTTCCGACTTCACCTTTACCAATGTATATCTTATATTTTCCACCGCTTAGAACCCCTGAACCGAGAATTCTTCCGCTTTCAACTCCTGTGCTACCGACTTTTATCGTACCGTTTGAAATTTTTAATTTAAATTGGTAAAGAAAGAGGTCCCCTGCAGGATCACAAGTCTCTGTGCCACCACTTCCTCCACCGCCGGCAGGAGGCAGGTAAGTGTTGAAATAAATTGTTTCGGCAATATAAATTGGTGTCGGTTCAAACAATTTTTCTCCAACTCCGTTAAGAAAGGTGAATTGGAAACCCTGTTTGGTTGGATCAACATCAAGGTAAGTACCCCATGGTTCTTCCGTTGTTGGGAAATCTGTATTATCGTTTGGATCTGTGCCTGCATCGTTTTCCTGAATATCCGTGTATCCGTCACCATCACTGTCCGTGTCATCAACACCGGATGAAAGGTAGGCGGTTATGTCTTGCAGATCACTAACGTCGTACCCCGAAGGTCCCTGAAGTCCGTCATCTCTGAACGCAAAAAATTTCCCTATTGAGGTCTGATCGTTTGGTTTTGACCTGTACCCTGTACCTGCGAAAACCCATATATTATATTCGTTATCATATCCGACGGTTGGCTGGATAAAAAATCCCTGATTGCTGACTCCTCCGTTTATTGTTCCGTTAGATTTAAATAATATTTTTGGTTTCCAATTTAAAGAGTTATTGGATGAGACATCAATCTTCCAAATATTTCCGCCTATATCCGCTTGATAGATTGTATCTGTAGTACGATCGTTATTCTTATCTATAAGTGTCGGTGAAGCTACTGTTGAATATAACCACTGATCATTAGCCCATTTTTTCTTACTATTTGAATTGGAAGAATCATAGATGAATTCTTTAATCACATCACCGTTCCATGCATTTACAGCAACTAAATATTTCCCTGCCGCACTTACATTTCCTGCTTGTTCATTTTCATCGTATCCACCGGAAAGGACGGCCGTCGGTTTTGCTTTGGAATTAATGTTAAGTATGCCGACCGATGGTTTTGAAATGGTACAACCTAAAAGGGCATCTGAATTTATCACAGTTGTGTTATTCCCTTTTTTTTGTACAAGAATAGTCTTCCCAGCATTTGTCCCGTGTGTACCGTTTCCGATACTCCACCTGAATTTGGGCCGGATCGGATTGGTTACGTCAATACAATAATATGAATCTCCGCCGTATCCAAGACCAAACAGGATTACTGTTCTCCAGTCTCTGTAGTCGTTATGGAGAGTTCTAAATCTAATATCTTTCACTATTGCCTGCCCGTCTACAAAGTAGTTATGTTTATCATTTGTAGCAAGATAATTAAGTTTTTTCAATACGGCAGGAGGTATGAAAGCCCATAATTCGTTACCTGTTTCGGCATCAAAACAGTGGAGCATCCCGTCGTTTGCTCCTACAAAGACCACCTCCTTTCTGTTTTGGTAGTGTTCATAAAAGCTTTTGTAAACGGGATCGAATTTTGCAAGCAACCTATTCGGAACTCCAACCATAACCGGACTGAAGTGGAAGATATCTCCGAGTTTGTATCCAAAATTATGCGGATCGGTTGTTCCCCTTATAACATCGAAAATATTATCTCTTTCCGCTGATGTAGAGACACCAAGATCAGTTGTAGTTATGTTGGAATTGTTTTTTACAAACAGTTGAACACTGTTATGTAACCAAGTAAATATTGCTCTGTCGCCGTTGCCTGTTGCAGGAGTAATACTTCCTCCGGAGCCGGAATCGTTCCTCGCATTAAGTTTGTCTGCTGCATCCCAAAGCATTTCACTCTGATTTAATACTCCGTTTGCATCAACGGGGAAGTTACCGTCATCATCCAACGAGTATGCCTTAAGGTGACCTTCCCACAATACTTTATCTGATTTCGGTATAAAATTAGCGGTGTATCCTCTTTTACCCAAAGTAGATTGTTTGGGTGCGGCGAACTGAGAAAACGACATCGATTTCTCTCTGATTTTTCCCATGATTGCCGCAAATGCCCTTACAAGTTCTTCAATATTGTTTGCAGTGTGAAAAGTTCCGTTCCCATTGGTAGCCGTATCGTTGAGAAGGGTATTTGCTTGCCCGCCAGTAGTAAAACCGATCGTATATGTTTCAACATTTTGGACATCTTGTAAATCGCTCCTTGCATCGTGATTGTACATATGGTAAGCAAGATCATCAAGATAATCGGTTCCGTTTGAAGCATATGTGCCCGGGTCGTTTCCGTCACCGTCATAGTCTTGTCTTAGCGGATCGACTACGCCTCCATATGTCATGTTATCCTGAGTAGGTTCACCGTCAGTCATTATAATTACAAAATTCTTTCTACAATAAAGATCGCATGGAGAGGTGTGTGTAGCAGGATTCCCCGGATAAAAACTTGCAGCCCCTTGGAAATATCGCCATATCTCCGCCATGGTTTCGGAGATAGGAGTCCATGAACCCCCTCTTGTATTGGATATTAGCGTTTTGAGATTATTTCTATTTGATCCTTCAGATAAGTTTTTTATTGTATATCTGATTCTACCGCCATGTTGAGTATTAAAATTGAAAACACCCATTCTCACGTCTTGCCAAAATTCATCAATAATTCTATTTACGGCATTTCTTGCAACTCTTATCCTAACTTTATTTTTCATACCGTGATTCCCGTTGTAGTTGGTTGTATCGGAAGTATCCCAAGTTCCATATTGAATGAAATGATTCCATTCGTTCCTCTGTTGAGCTGTAGCATCGTAAATTAGAAAGTTAAGAAGATTACCTGGTAATCTTACATCATTTCCTCCGTCTCTTCTTGCAAAAAGATAGATCATATTTGCCGTGGGATGAGCGTTTACGGAAGGATAGTTTCTTATATCAAGGACGAAAACACCTTCAAAACCGGTAAGAGGTGTTACCGGATAGGTGTGTTCCGTATCCCACATTCTTCCAAGCCAAAAACCCGAACCGAAGAATCTGTTGCCTCCGCTATGCCAATCATAGTAGGTACCTGCCGGATAGTTTCTTATGTGATGTTCCGACGAACCTCCCCAAATTCCATCAGACGGATTTGTGTAGCCTCGTGTGGTGTCATATTGAGGATGAAATATAATGGTATTCATTGAACCGGAATTATCGAATAAGATCATAATATTCGGTTTAACTTTTGAATAAAATAATTCTTCGTCATCCCATGCATTTAAAAATGATGATACGAATAAAGAAATGATAAATAAAAATAAGATAGTTTTTTTCATTTTAATCTCCTGAAATATCTTTTAATACTCCGACAGCAATATTGCAATTGTCGTGGTTAACTCTTTTCTCGATTTTTGCGATGAAGCGGTTGATTTACCTTCAGCGGTTACAGATAGTTCCCACGACGTTAAATGGAGTCCCATGTTTTGATCCAAAGTCATTCCTGTAGGAGGAGGAGGAGGGAACGTTGTGAAGGGGATGACACTTTGTGGTGCAGTATTTAATTTACCGTCTTTATCGTAAAGTTTCCCGCTTCTGAATTCCATGTGACCGATTTTAGTAGGTCCGAATTCTACGGTTTCCGGATTAAGATTGTTTCGCAGTATGTTCTTTCCGATGCTAAGACCTGTTTCGGCTGCAAAAAAAGCTGTTTTATCCGAGTAATAATTTCTGGTAATTGTAATTTCCGTTTTTGATTTGTTAAGTCCCATGATACCCATCATCGAAAGGATTAAAACTCCCATCATTACAAGTATAAGGACAGAACCTTTATTGTTACTGCTTTTTTTCATATTAATCTCCTAATAGATAATGTTAAAATTCCTCATAAGAATTTCATAAGTAAGGTATGTATAGTGATAGCCACCGGCAGGAATCCCGATAGCAGCTACATCTCCCATCCTCCTTTTTTCATATCCTTGTCCCGTTGATTTCTCAATCCCGCCCATGTGTTTATCTTTGGTTTCCAACAACACAAATACTCTGACCGAAGTAATATTCTTTGTGGTAAAGTTCCGAATAAAACTTATACAATTCGGATTTGAAGCGGAAGCACAGGGGTTTGGATATGATGTGTTGGAAGTGGATGAAGATGCCCAGAGTTCAGGAGGATTATCTTTGGTAATGTACTCAAACTGGATATCATTAACGTTTGGAACGATAGGTATTGCCCTTGTCGATGTCTCGTTTCCAGCAGCGAGGATGTCCGATACTCCTTCGGTATCGGAAGTGAGTGTTAATGTTTTTGAACCGTCGGATTCGGTCTTTGTCAGGAACATTGAAAAATAAAAGAGTCTGAATACCGGACTTCCCGTAGGATAGTTATTGGTATTACCTGTGACTCCGAGATGATTGGAATTTGAACTGTGATCAACATAACCGCCTGTATTCAGCAGTCCCGAAAAGTATACGGGAGTGGCACGGATAGTTAACTGTGTAGCACTTGAGTTTACAGTAGCTGCAACTTTGAAAATATAATATCCGTTACTCCTCATTACTATGCCAATGTCATTTAATTTCCATGCGGGAACCGTTTTGTCAACATCCATCACTTTTTCCACTTGGATTGTAGTATCTCCGGTGGGGTTGAATGGAGATGTTAGTTTGGTTACAGCATTATGATCTCCCGAAGCGAGTATTATTCCGTCCGGATAAT
>CAYRAO010000012.1:8880-54099 GCA_964422395.1 uncultured Clostridia bacterium | reverse complement strand
TGGAACGTGATCTGGCTCTCCAAGTTACCGACACGGTTATCAGCTTGTTGTCATTGTCAATTGTGTCAACCGTTATTTCTCTTGAGAAGGTCGGGAAACCGGAAAGAGAATCCATAGGTGAAGATTCTCCTGCCAGAGTATCAAAATCTTCCCTAAGTTTTCTCTCAACCCCTTCTTCAGCTAACTTTACGGCTTTGGTGTGGTTGATTTGATTAAAATTGGTATGAATACTGACAGAGGTCATACTTAAAACTCCGGCAATTGTAATTGCCAAAATTACAACGGATAAAAGAGTTTCAATGAAAGAAAAGCCATCGGTATCTTTAATATTTTGATACTGTTTTTTTGATCTAAAATGAAGTATATTCATCTTTGCCTCTCCAATTATTTTTTGTTTTTATACCGCCGTGTGAATAAACTTTTATTTTAATGCCATCATTTTTGCGAGAATTTAAGGTAATTTTAATATTCCCTCTTATCTGAAAAGTTGTAGGATCGACAAGAATCCCCTGAGAGTTGAACACAATTGTTGTCGAATCTGAAATTGTTGTTCCATCCGAAACTGTACCGGTTGGAGTATCATTGCTACCAAGGGATGGTGACCATTGAGAGGTACCTGATTCATAAGAATGTTCTTTGTAAGAATGATCGGTAAAAGTAAGTGCAACAAATCTATTTTCCTTTGCTGCTTTCCCCCTTACTGTGTTAATTGCCCCGATGAGTTCATTGGCACTGCCTTTTAATCCGGCTCTTCCAACCTGATCCATTGATATTCCCACTACCATGAAAAGGAATATAGAGAAGACAACGAGGGTAACGAGAAGCTCAATGACCGTGAATCCTTTTACTTTTTCCATAAATCCTCCATTTAACGTATAAGCAAGGATTGTGCCAAATTTACAGAGATATTTCGGAACGTAAAATATTTAAGTTTCTATTGTAAGGCGTGTAAAAAATACACACGGTTCTTTTTCGTTGCATATTTGTTGTGTTGTTGATATGTGAATAAGATGGAGATATAATCAAAGTATGAAATTAAGGAATTTGTTCGGTTTTTCCGCAAAAGAGAGGATTGAGGATGTTTTCTCTTCTAAGAGAGATAGAGATGATCTTTTTGATGATCTTGAGGAGCAGCTGATTCTTTCGGACATACCAGTCCCAATTGTTGAGAGGATAATTGAGACAGGGAGAAAAAATCTTAGAAATCCGTTTACAAAAGATGAATTTTTAAATGTATTGAAGAGCGAAATAACAAATATTATCGAAGAGGTATACAAAGAGACGGATATGGGAAATTCCATATTACCTTTATCAAAATTAAGCATCGGGTTATCTCCGAATAAAGAAGAAAAAAAGAAGCGGGTATTTCTCATAGTGGGGGTAAACGGAAGTGGAAAAACAACGACAGCCGCTAAACTTGCTTATAGAATGAAAAAATCCGGAGAGAAAGTTTTACTTTGTGCCTCGGATACTTTCAGAGCTGCAGGAAGTTCGCAGTTAAAATTGTGGGGGGAGGAGCTCGGTATCCCTGTTGTAGCTGGAGAACAGGGTTCCGATCCGGGTGCTGTTGTTTTCAACGGAATGAATTCCTTTATGAATAAAGATTATTCGACTATCGTTATTGATACCGCAGGAAGGGTTCAGTCCAAAGAAAATTTAATGCGAGAGCTTGAAAAACTGAACAGGATCGTAAAAAAATTTATTTCTCGGGGACCCTCCGAAGTATTGCTTGTAATAGATGCTACAATGGGTCAAAATACCCTTGACCAAGCAAAAAAGTTTAGGGAATTTTCCGGTTTAACCGGTTTGGTACTAACGAAACTTGACGGAACTGCAAAGGGTGGAGCTGTTTTAAGAATTATTCAAGAACTTAATGTCCCCGTACTTTTTGTCGGTACGGGAGAGAAGGAGTCCGATTTGGAAGAATTTTCAACGGAAGAGTTTGTCAAATCTTTTGTTGAGGATTAAATTTCGATAAAATATTAATGAAAAGTAATAAATTTTCCAATAAAGATATATTGTTTATGCATCTTGCCATTACTCTTGCCAAAAGGGGAATGGGATTAACCGAGCCAAACCCGATGGTAGGTGCGGTAGTGACAAAAGATGGAAATATCGTATCAACCGGATATCATAAAAGATACGGGGATCTACATGCAGAGAGAGTTGCATTGGAGAAAACGGATGTAAAAGGTACCACTCTTTATGTAAATCTTGAACCATGCTCACATACTGGAAATACTCCTCCTTGCACGGATATTATAATAAAAAAAGGGGTATCAAAGGTTGTGATTCCGTTTGTCGATCCGAATTCCAAGGTAAACGGAGAAGGGATTAAAAAGCTGAGAAGTGCCGGAATCAAAGTTGAAACCGGTTTGCTTGAAAAGGAAGCGGGGAAACTGAATAGACATTACTTAAAATATATATCTTCCGGTAATCCTTGGGTAACGGTAAATGCCGGAGTAACTATCGATGGGAAACTGAGTGATTATGAGAGGAATTCACAGTGGATCACAAATGAGTTGTTAAGATCTGTTTCGCATAGTTTAAGGGGTGAATTTTCAGCAATAATTGTCGGGTCGGGAACGGTAATTGATGATGATCCTATGCTTACCATCAGAGAGGATGGGTGGAAAGGTAAAAAATTTATAAGAGTGATTCTTGACAATAGGAACAGGCTGGACAAAAATATGAAAATTTTCAACATGGGAGTTAATTCGCCACTTTATATTTTTTCGGGGAAAGGTTATGAAAAAAACGGGAAGAAATGTAAGCATCATTTTTTCGTTGAATCGGAGTATGATGGTGGTGTTGATCCGAACACGGTACTTAAAATTTTGGGAGAGGCGGGTGTTTCATCACTCCTTGTAGAAGGAGGAGGTACATTAATAAGTTCATTTCTAAGATTACGACTTTGTGATGAAATTATATTGTTTGTAGCGGATAAATTTCTCGGAGGACGAAACTCGGTTGAGTTGTTATCGAAAGGGGTGATTTTAACCGATCCGATAAAACTTATTGATAAGAGTATCATCAGGCTAAAAGAGGGTTTTATAGTTAGGGGGATGATCTGATGTTTACGGGACTTATTTCAGGAATGGGAAAATTTATATCTCTTGAGAAGAGTAAAGATCCCGTTGTTAAACTTAAAATTGATTTTTCAAGAGAAGTATTGGAAGGTGACTCGGTCGCCGTTAACGGATCTTGTTTGACGGTAATTGGTTCTAAACGTGGTGAGTATACGTTTAATGTTAGTGAAGAGACTCTTAAAAGAACTAATCTATTGGATCAGATGAAAGGAGATATCCTTAATGTTGAACTCCCGCTTACATTGAACGATCTTGTTAGCGGTCACCTTGTTAGCGGTCATATTGATGGTGTTGCAAGAGTAAAATCAATATCAAGAAGAAAGGGTAGTATCCGGTTTGTTTTTAGTTTTACCTCACCGAACTGGAAAAAGTTTATTGTTGAAAAAGGATCCGTTGCAGTTAACGGAATTAGTCTTACTGTAAGTGAAGTACAATCTTCTAATTTTTCAGTCGAAGTGTTACCATTTACTTTTGAAAAAACGAATTTGATGAATCTTTCCGTGGGTAAGCGGGTTAATATTGAACTTGATTTGGTAGGGAAATATCTATATAATCAGAGACCCTGATCAGGTCTTGGATATTTTTGTTCGGGTGATATTTTTATATGAGAGGGAAAATGACAAACGAAAATCTGATTACTGTTCCTGAAGCTGTAAGGATTATAAGAGATGGAAAAATGCTCATAATTGTTGATGATGAGAGTCGTGAAAACGAGGGAGATCTTATGATTGCTTCTGAAAAGATTAGTCCTGAATCGGTAAATTTCATGACAAAACACGGAAGGGGGCTGATATGCGTATCTCTTACAAAAAAGAGAAGTGATGAGTTGGATCTTCCGTTAATGGTTGATAGGAATACTTCAAAGTATGAAACTCCGTTCACAATATCCGTGGATGCCAAATCGGGAACAACAACCGGTATATCGGCAGCTGATAGAGCAGCAACGATAAAGTGTCTTATTGATGAGAAAACCGGTCCGAATGATCTTAACAAACCCGGACATATTTTTCCTCTTAGAGCAAGAAAAGGGGGAGTTCTAAGTCGTGCAGGGCAAACGGAGGCTTCACTTGATCTTGCAAGGATTGCCGGACTTTATCCGTCGGGAGTTATTTGTGAAATATTAAAAGATGACGGAGAAATGGCTCGTATGGCTGATCTTGTTAAGTTTTCAAAAGAGTTTGAAATTCCGATCATTACCGTTGAAGAGATAATAAAATACAGGATAAAAGAGGAGTCTATAGTTGAAGAAAAAGCGGAAGCAAATCTATCCACAAGATGGGGTGGATTTAAGATTAAGGCGTATGTAGATATCCTCAATAATGAAACTCATATTGCTATGGTTAAGGGTGAATTGGATCCTGATCAACCGATTCTTGTCAGAGTTCATTCTCAATGTCTGACCGGAGATACTTTCGGTTCCCTTAAATGTGATTGCGGAAGCCAGTTGGATAATGCTTTGAAGATGATTGAAAAAGAGGGTGCGGGTGTCCTTTTGTATCTGTTAAATCAGGAAGGACGGGGAATCGGACTCGTTAATAAGATAAAAACGTATAAACTTCAGGAATCGGGACTTGATACCGTGGAGGCAAATAGGGAACTCGGACTTCCCGATGATATGCGTGATTATGGAATAGGGGCTCAGATTTTGAGAAAACTCGGATTAAAAAAATTGAGATTAATGACAAACAATCCGACAAAATTTATTGCTCTTAAAGGGTATGGTCTTGAAATAACCGAGAGAGTGCCTATTGAAGTCGATTTTAGCAAGGAAAGCGAATTTTATATGAAGATTAAAAAAGATAAAATGGGGCATATCCTTTCTAAAGTATGATTTATACAAACATTTGAATTTCAATTTTTTTTTGTCTAAAATGATTTATAGATGAAAAAAATTCCAAACTCATCGGACGAGTTGCCTCATATAAGCAGTCTAATTAATGATAATCTGGATTTTATAAACAGACAATCAGTAAAAACAGTAAAATTAAAATTCGGACATTCTCTAAAAAGTAAAATTGATTTGGAAAATGAAGCCGACAAGCTTTTTACAAGAGTTTTAAATAAATTATCAGATGACGATTACCTAATATTACGGAAATTCGAAGGACGTTCGAAGATCACTACTTATTTTACAACAATAATAGTCAGAACTGCAATTGATATGATAAGGGAAATTTACGGAAGGGACAGGATGTCTGTAAAAGGGAGTAAGATTCGGAAACCGGTCGAAATTGACGGAACTTCCGTAAAAGAGGGAATTTACTCCGGAGAAAAAGGGGAGTATATAGTACCTGATCAAAGTGAAGGTCCCGAGTTGAAAACCATTAGGATGAGAGATGAAAAAAAATTAAAGAGTGTTTTATCCGAAATGGTCTCTGAACTTACGGGGGAGGAGTCTCTTCTCCTACGTATGAAATTCCCTAAGGATCTTGAGGGAAAATCTTTGAATACCAAAGATATAGCTAAAATGCTGGGGATAACGGAGAAATGCGTTTATAGCCGAACGGAGAGACTTTTAAAAAAGTGTAGAAAGATTCTTATCGGATTTGGAATAAGTACCGAAGATTTTAATATTATGGAAAATAAAAAGAATGTCCGACATATTAACAGGAGGAAAGCCTAATGGACAAGAGTGAAGAGAAACTTCTCAAAATATTAAGTAGGGAGGTGTCTCAATCGGAAGAGAACGGATGTCCGTCCTTTGAAGATATTTCAGCTCTGGTAGATGGAACCATAGAGGATGAAAAAAAGGGAATTGTTCAGTCTCATATAGCATCATGTGATATTTGTTACGAAACGTTTCTGACGGTTAACGAACTAAATAAAACACCGAATATAGCATCTTTCGGTATCTTTCCCAAATGGTCAATTGCTGCATCGGTATTTGTTGTATTGTTGTCTTTTGTGGTTTTTTATAGAGTGAATAACAGTAGAACTGAAAATATAAAACCTAAAATATCAGGTATAAGCGAACAACTGAAAATGGAGGGATTACCAAAAGCTGAAAAAAACGATTTAAAGATCAAAAAGACGGAATCGGAGAAAAAGATTCAAAGTTCAAAACCACAAATGAGGAAAGCAAAAATATTTGAAAAACAGAATGTAAGAAAAAGCAAATATGGTAAATCCTTTGCCAAAATGAGAAATGTGGAAGTAGAAGAATCTCCGTCTCGGGAAGTAAATGAGATGGTAGGAATTGCGAGTGTTGGTAATGAAATTCTTTCTTCGGATGAATCTAACCGGTCGGAAATTCTTTTTTTAGATACATCTCCGGAATTACTGAAAATTGTTCAACCTAAAATACCTCTGGACTCAGACGGTATGGATAATCTTGGTTTTTTAGTGTTGGAGGTGATTGCAGATAGGGACGGCGGGGTCAAAAGTGTAAGTTTTTTTGCAGGGAACGGGACACATGCCGGCGTTGTGATAAGTGTTGTTAAGAAGTGGAAGTTTTTATTAAAAGAGCCTTTATCCGTCCGTTTTTTGATTAAATTGGGTATCACATCCGAGGGTCGTCTCAAAATTCTGGATAAAAAAAAAGCAGGGAATTTTCATTAAACGGTCGACATATACTTTGAAAGCAAGATTAAGGAGAAAAAAATGAGATCTAAAAAATTAATTATTTTATTGGTGGTGGTATCAATAATTCTGACGACGAATGTTTTATCAAAAGAGGAGGATCCTGTGGTTCAAATTGCAATTCTTCTTGACACAAGCGGAAGTATGAGCGGATTGATCGAACAAGCAAAGATGCAGTTATGGAAAATTGTAAATGAGATGGCAACTGCAAAAAAAGGAGGCAGATCACCTATGCTGGAAGTTGCTCTCTATGAATACGGGAAAAGTTCAATATCGGCATCCGAAGGTTATATAAAAATGCTTACCCCCCTTACAACCGATCTTGATAAGATTTCGGAAGAACTGTTTAAATTAAAAACTAACGGAGGAAGCGAATATTGCGGTATGGTAATTGATAAAGCCGTAAAAGAGCTTAGCTGGAATAAAAGCAACAAAGAGTACAAAGTGATATTTATTGCCGGTAACGAGCCTTTTACTCAGGGGAGTATCAATTATAAAGATTCTTGTAAAAAAGCCATATCGAAAGGGATCATTGTCAATACTATTTTTTGCGGTTCCTATCAGACGGGTGTAGATACGTTTTGGAAGGATGGTGCGGATATTTCGGACGGATCATATATGAACATAGATCATAACAAAAAAATTGTCCACATATCATCTCCTCATGACAAAGAGATAATAAGATTGGGTAAGTTGTTGAACAAGACATATTTATCGTACGGTAAAAAGGGGATGGAAATGAAAAAAAGGCAGGAGGCTCAGGATATGAATGCCGTTGGAATGAGTCCCGAAGTTATGGTTCAAAGATCAGCGGTTAAAGCTTCCAAACAGTATAAAAATACTTCGTGGGATATTGTTGATGCGGAGAAAGAGGGTTTGTTAAAAATTGAAAGTGTAAAGGAAGAGAATCTTCCCGAAGAGATGAAAAAAATGAGTATTTCGGAAAGAAAAGAGTATATCGAAAAGAAGAGAAATGAACGAAAAGATATCCGTAACAAAATTAAAATATTGAAAGAAAAAAGGGAAAAATTTGTTGAGAAAGTAAAAAGACAAAATGCAAAAAATATGACTCTTGATGATGTGATTATAGAAGCTTTGAAAAAGCAAGCGGAGAAGAAAAACTACAAATTTGAGAAAAAATAGTTTGGAATTAAATAGATGTATGGAGATAAAATGAAAAATCTAATTATGAAAAAGGTAATTCTATCCGTTCTGTCCTTTTTGTCGGTCGGAATGATGATATATTCCGACGGACTAATTGTTATTGACAGAGATCCGAGACCGATACACGGTCAAAGAAGGCGGTTTAATCCGTTCCCTCTTGAAGTAAAGTATCACAACGTGGATGTTAGAATAGAAGATAAAATAGCAATAACAAATGTTGATCAGGTCTTTTTTAATCCTTCAAGATACAGGATGGAGGGGTATTATCTTTTCCCCGTTCCGGCAAACGGGGTTATAAAAAAATTCTCAATGTATATCAATGGAAAGGAGATGGAAGCGGAACTTCTTGATTCCAAAAAGGCAAGAAAGATCTACGAAAACATCGTAAGAAAGATGAGAGATCCCGCTCTCCTTGAATATAGCGGTAGAAGAGTTTTTAGAGCAAGGATATATCCTATAGAACCTCTATCTGAAAAACGGGTAAAAATTTCATATACGGAGATTCTTGAAAGTGACGGTTCTACGACCGAGTATGTTTATCCATTAAATACGGAAAAATTTTCTGCAAAACCTCTTAAAAACGTAAAGATAAAAACAGAGATAAATTCTTCCTCTCCTTTAAAAAATATTTATTGTCCCACTCATGAAGTTGAGATTATTAGAAACGGGAAAAAATCCGCAACTATTGTTTATGAAAAGATTAATGTGAAGCCCGATACCGATTATAAACTTTATTTTAGTGTTTCACAGAAAGATATCGGATTATCAGTTGCAACTTTTCGCAATTCGGGAGAAGATGGTTTCTTCCTACTAAATGTGAGTCCGGGATTTCCGAAAAAGGATCATTTTATCCCGAAGGATATCAGTTTTGTCCTTGATGTCTCGGGGAGTATGTCGGGAAAGAAATTAAATAAGGCAAAAAGTGCTATAAAATTTTGTATTAACAATCTTGGAAAAGGAGATAGGTTTGAAATAATCAAATTTTCAACTGAAGCCGAATCTCTTTTTCGGATGTTACGGGAAGCGAATTCCGATAACAGGAGAAAAGCCATAAAGTTTGTGGACGATTTAAGAGCGATAGGGGGGACAAATGTTGAGGAGGCTTTATCGGAAGCTCTGAAAAAAAATAAAAAAGATAATCGTCCGTATATTATAGTTTTTATAACGGACGGGAAACCCACTATCGGTGAAACGGATGAAAATAAGATAGTTAAAATGATAAGAGAGAAGAACAGGAAAGGGACAAGGATTTTCACTTTCGGAATCGGAAGTGATTTGAATACACATCTCCTTGACAAGATCACTGCACTTACAAGGTCGTTTAGATCTTATATAACGGAAGAGGAGGATATAGAGATTAAAATATCCGGTTTTTTTAAGAAGATAGAATCACCTGTTCTAACCGAACTTAATCTGGAATTTGGAAATGGAGTCCGTATAAATAAAACCTACCCGAATGATATTCCCGATCTTTTCAGGGGATCATCCATCTCTGTTTTCGGCAGATACAGAGGGAGTGGAATGACGCCAATAACGGTTAAAGGTAAAATATCGGGAAAGGTAATAACATACAAAACCGTATTTGATTTTAAGAAAAATTCGGATAAGAATGATTTTATCCCACTGCTGTGGGCTTCTCGTAGGATAGGATTTCTCCTTGATCAGATAAGATTAAACGGTGAAAAAAAAGAGATTGTTGATGAAATTACCGTATTGGCAAAAAAATACGGGATAATTACTCCGTATACGAGTTATTTGATTGTGGAAGATGAGAAAAAACTCGTAAGAAGAGGAGAGATTGACCGGATGCATCAGGTGTTAGCTCCGGTTGTAGCAAATTCGGATGGATTTGCACAATATGGTGAGGAAGAATCCGTTTCGTTCAAATCAAAATCGGGAAAAGAGAGTGTCAGAGCAAGCAGAGAAGTTCAAAATCTCAATATGGCTAAAAACTACTCTGAAACTCGTCAAGGAAGCGGAAGATTAGTTATCATTAACGACAAGGGAGAGAGACTGAATATCGGAAGAGATGTGAAGAACGTTCATGGGCGTGCAGTATACTACAATGGGAAATTCTGGATTGATTCGGAGATTCACTTAAAAAAATATTCGGTTACAAAGAAGATAAAATTCGGTAGTGGAGAATATTTTGCTCTTCTGAAGAATAATCCTGACATATCCGTATTTCTTTCGTTAGGTCGGAATGTTCGGTTTGTTTATGAGAAAACTCTTTATAAAATAGGTGAATAGTATAATTAGTTTTATTACAAGGATTTTAATTCTTAATCTCAACGATTATTTCCGGAAATATCGTATTGGAACAGGGATGAGTTTTATGAGAAATATTTTATGAAAATACCAAAAAAGATACTTTTAGTCTGCTGTCAGTGAATGTACTAAAAAAAATGACTTGAAAAAATAATTATAACTCTGTATTATTTCTCAGGGAGCAGTTAAATACTTACAATAGATTTTTTAGGAATAAAATGAAAAAGAAATTACTATTAGTTGATGATGAAAAGACTTTTCTTATAGGACTTAAGGAATGGCTTGATGAATTTAAATCCGATTTTATGACCGATATATGTTTCTCGGTTGACAGTGCGATAAAACTTCAGAAAAAGGAGAAATATGATCTTATTGTTTCCGATATCAGGATGCCTAAGAAGAGCGGATTGGATCTCTTCGTACATCTTAAGAACAGTAAATTCAAAGGTGGGTTTATTGCTATGACTGCATACGGTACGGAAGAATTATTGAAAAATGTGCGTGATCTCGGAGGGCTTGATGTAATATTCAAACCGTTTGATATTGTATGGTTCAAAGATAAGATAATCAATTATTTTTCGGAAGAAGGTGTCTCGGGGGTAATTGATTCGATTGATCTGACTTCCCTCCTTCAGATGATAAATCTGGAAAAAAAATCAATAACGGTAAAAATTAAAAATAATAAAGGGGTCGGATTATTATATTTTGATAGGGGTGAAATAATTCATGCGGAATATGGTCGGTTAGAAGGAGTTGCGGCTGTAAAAGAGATTATATTAATGAATAAAGGTAAATTTTCATTTGTAAAAAACGGTGAGGAAATTCACAGAACCATAGATATATCTTTTATCTCATTAATGATAGATTCTGCGAAGACAAATGATGAAATAAATAATAAAGGAAAGATTAATTTTAAGGAGGAAAAAATGAACTCAGAGAAATTATCCAAAGTAGTTGAGATTCCGAAGAAAGAGATGGGAGAAGGTCTCGTCGCGTGTGATATTTTCAGTGCAACTGACGGTCAGGTACTTGCAGGAGTTAATTCTCAAGCTGCTGCATCGGCATTATTTAATAGAGTCTCGGATTTTCTAATAGAATCTTTGGACGGAGCCGGATTCCCTGCTATGGACAAATATTATATGGTGAATTTGGTTGACAACAAAATGGTTGTTGTAATGCTATTTGGAGAATACAGATGGGGAATCCTTTTAGACTTAAAGAAGGTGCAATTGGGAATGTTATTTAATGTGATAATGCCGAAGATGAGGAAGGCTTTGGAGGAAGTTATAGCTGAGGAATAGTTTGTTATCTGATTTATAATTTGAAAATCATTAACAAATTCTTTGTCAACAATTGAATTTATTCTTTTATCGGTATAGTATTCCCAAATGAAATATAAGTATCTGCTTTTTGACCTTGACGGTACCATTTTTGACTATGACGGAGCGGAGAGCGGTGCTTTGGAAAAAACATTTGAATATTTCGGACTTACATATTCGGACTCATTTCTTAAGGAATATAGAAAAATCAATAAGCAAATATGGCAGGATTATGAGTTGGGACACATATCACAGGAAAAATTAAGAACGGAGAGATTTCGGAGATTGGGGATCTCTCTTGGGATTAATTTTGATCTGAAAGATATAAGCTTAATATATTTGAAAAATCTCTCTTCTCAAAGATATTTACTTCCGGGGACACTTTCCCTGTTGGAGGATTTGTCAGAAAGATCATTCAAAATGTATCTTATAACGAACGGGTTAAAAGATGTTCAAAGATCAAGGTTATCCGAATCTGAAATCACGAGATACTTCACTGATATTTTTATTTCCGAAGAGATAGGATTTGCAAAACCCGATCAAGCTATCTTTAATGAAGTTTTTAAAAGAATGAGTTATCCCGATAAAAGATCGGTGCTGATAATAGGGGATAGTCTTACTTCCGATATTGCAGGTGGAAATAATTCCGGAATTGATACATGTTGGTTCAATCCGGATAAATTGAATAACAATACTAAGATTTTCCCGACTTATGAACTTACGAATATTTGCGATCTAATTCGGATTTTAATGTAAAAAATCTTTTGTCATGATTAAAAGCGGAGGTTGGATTTATTAATCTGATCATATTACGGTAAAACCGAGAAAATAATTATTTTTTTAACTTAAAAATGTTGATTCCGTGCTATTATTGTGATAAATATACGTGTTCATTCCGGAGGGATTATGGATATTGATAAAAAATTATTGAACCTTGCGACAAAGAAAGATGAAGCCAGATCCGGCGGTGATGAAGATAGGATCAAAAAGCAGCATGATAAAGGAAAATATTCTGCCCGTGAAAGGGTTGAAATGTTGTTGGATGAAGGGAGTTTTGAAGAGTTTGATATTTTCAAGGTTCACAGATGTACGGATTTCGGAATGGAACGTAGAAAACCTTATACGGATGGTGTTATTACCGGATATGGTACTATTGACGGGAGGCTTGTTTTTATTTTTTCTCAGGATTTCTCAATATTCGGTGGTTCGCTTTCAAAATCGTATTCCGAAAAGATCTGTAAAATTATGGATATGGCGGCTAATACCGGAGCTCCGCTTATCGGATTAAATGATTCCGGCGGAGCTAGGATTCAAGAAGGTGTTGATGCATTGGCGGGTTATACGGATATTTTCTTAAAAAATGTTATGTATTCCGGAGTTATTCCTCAGATATCTTTAATATTAGGACCTTGTGCGGGAGGGGCGGTTTATTCACCTGCAATTACCGACTTTGTTATGATGACCGACAGAAAGTCTTACATGTTTCTCACAGGTCCGAAGGTTGTAAAACAAGTTACTTCGGAAGATGTGACTATTGAACAACTTGGCGGAGCGGAAGTTCATTCCTCAAAGAGCGGAGTTGCACATATGATTTACGATGATGAATCTTCTCTGTTCAAAGGGGTAAAGGATCTTTTATCTTATTTACCGCAGAACAATAAGGAGACCCCTCCGATTACGGAAGTATACGACCCTATTGACAGGACGGATGATGAGCTTAACTATTTAATACCGGAAAATTCCAATAAAGCCTATGATGTGAGGGAAGTGTTGTTAAGGATTATGGATGGAGGTGTTTTTTTTGAAATACAGAAGAATTTTGCAAAAAATATTGTTACGGGGTTTGCAAGATTAAACGGTAGTTCCATAGGCGTTGTTGCAAATCAGCCTAAATATTTGTCAGGAGTTATTGATAACAATGCATCAATAAAAGCGGCGAGGTTTGTAAGATTTTGTGATGCATTTAATATCCCTCTTGTCGTTTTCGAAGATGTACCGGGGTTTATGCCAGGAACAAAGCAGGAGTACGGAGGAATTATCAGGAATGGAGCAAAATTACTGTATGCATTTGCAGAAGCGACCGTTCCGAAAATTACTGTTATCCTAAGGAAAGCTTATGGCGGAGCATACTGTGTTATGAGTTCAAAACATCTTCGTGGAGATGTTGTTTTTGCATGGCCTACGGCGGAAATAGCGGTAATGGGTCCGGAAGGTGCTGTTGATATAGTTTTCAAAAAAGAATTGAGTGAAGCAAATGGAGACGAGAGGGGGAAGATACGTGATGAGTTAAAGGAAAAATATAGGGAAATGTTTGCAAATCCTTATAAAGCTGCTGAAAAGGGGTATGTTGACGATATAATAGTTCCGTCGAACACAAGAATTAAATTGATTAAATCTTTAAAAATGCTTTCAAAAAAAATTGATAAAAACCCTGAAAAAAAACACGGAAATATCCCGTTATAAAATGGACAAAATTCAATTTATTCAAGGAGTGGAAATTACAATTATCGGAATAGCAGTTGTTTTTGCAGGATTAATACTTACTTTTTTTATGATAAATCTTTTCTCGATTCTTCCGGAAATACTCTTTTTTCTCAAAAAAAAGGGTAAACGGAAAAATGATAATGGAAAGTACAATATTTCGGAGGATGTTTCAAAAGAACATCTACTGGTAATAATGACCGTGCTGGATATTGAGATGAAGATGAGACAACTTCTTGAAAAAGGGAAATTTACTTTTAAATAAAGGATTAAAAATGAAAAAATATGTTCTCACGATCGGAGATAACGATTATAGTGCAAGCGTATTGAATTTTAATGATAATGTGGCAAAAATATCCGTAGACGGGAAAGTTTATGAAGTAACAATCAAAGAACTCGGATTGAATGGGGAGAAACCGGTAATAGAAAAAATTTCAACGGAAGGTAGGATTGAAAGTGAAATTGTAAAAAGCGACAGATCGACTCAATTAAACGGTCGAGACGGTATAAAAGCACCTATGCCGGGAGCTATTTTGGGAATAAAAGTTAATGAAGGAGAAAGAATTAAAGCAGGCATGGACGTTTTGATAATAGAAGCTATGAAAATGGAAAATGTGATACAAGCTCCCTACGATGGTATTGTAGGGAAGATTCATGTTAAAGAAAATGATAATGTTTACGAAGGTGAACTTCTTGTCGAATTGAAACGTCCTGCAATGACTACACTCTAAATAAAATGAAAAGAAAAAATATGATCCTTATTCTCGTTTTTACCGTCCTCTTTTTTAGTATTTATCTGCTTTCTTCTCAAAATGTCAAAACTGAATTCGGAGGGGGATATCTTATAGTGAAAGGTATTGATTCTCCACCTTTAGTGATCAAATTTATGGAGAAAGCGGATGGCAAAAACGCTTTTTTTAATCTTGTTTCACGTAAAGGAAGGGATGCACTCTATAAAATCGGGAACGATAAAAAAACCGGTAAAGTTCCGTCTATTTCATTAACTTCCGATGGTAAAGGGGAAATAGGGGGATCAGGTGATTACTTTATGGAGTTTTATAGAGGTGAAAGGTATTTTCTTCTTACTCTCGGACAGGATATATCGGATGGGAAAAGCGAAAAGGGAGAACTTAGAGATTCGGACGGATCTCTTCTCGGACTTTTTAGGATCAAGCGTTCTTTTGGAAAATACAATATCTCCGAAATTACTCATCGTTCTCCGGGTAAGGACCCGAAGAAATGTACACGGGTAAAGTTTCCGGCTCCTTTAAGCGAAATATTGTCCGGTACGGGATTTGCCAACATATCGTACAAAAATATAATAATGATCTTGATAGGTATTCTGTTTATATTTATATCTATAAAAAAAGAGTATGAGCCTTTGTTGCTTGTACCAATAGGTTTCGGAATAATTCTTGGAAATATTCCACTACCTCTTCAGTTGTTTAATAATATTTCTGTGTACATGATAGATCCGATAACATCCGAGTATACTTTTAACACTTCGGGAAGCAGTGTTATGGGGTTACTTTACTATGGTGTGAGATACGGTTTGCTACCTCCGCTAATCTTTCTTGGTATCGGAGCTATGACGGATTTTTCCGCACTGCTGTCAAATCCAAAGAGTATTTTGCTTGGTGCTGCCGCACAGATAGGGATATTTCTTACATTTCTCGGTGCACTTTTTCTCGGTTTCGGTCCGTCTGAAGCTGCATCAATAGGAATAATAGGAGGAGCTGACGGTCCGACCGCAATATTTCTTTCATCAAAATTAGCTCCTAATTTAATAGGTCCAATAGCTATAGCAGCTTATTCTTACATGGCGATGGTGCCGATAATCCAGCCACCGATAATGAGAATACTTACTACAAAAAAAGAGAGGTTGATAAGGATGAGACCGGCAAGGAAGGTAACAAGAACCGAGAAAATTATATTTCCGATCGCAGCTTTTATTTTAACGACCCTTGTTGCTCCGGGAGCTATTCCACTTCTCGGAATGCTTTTTTTCGGTAATTTGTTAAAAGAATCGGGAGTTACAGGCAGGCTTGCAAAAACAGCTTCAAATTCATTGATCGATATAGCTACTATCATACTCGGAATAGCGGTCGGTGCTTCAACCACAGCTCAAGTTTTTTTGAATAAAACATCAATGACGATTTTTATACTCGGTGTTATTTCATTTGCAATTGCAACAATATGCGGACTCTTATTTGCCAAGATTATGAATCTTTTCTTAAAAAATAAGATCAATCCTTTAATCGGTGCTGCCGGAGTTTCCGCAGTTCCCGATTCTGCCAGAGTGGTTCATAATGTAGGGAGAGAGTATGATCCCGATAACTATCTTCTTCAGCATGCAATGGGACCGAATGTAGCCGGAGTGATAGGCTCTGCAATTGCCGCGGGAGTTTTTCTTGGAATATTTTAATTTAATGAAAGAGGAGGAGATCTAATGGAAAAAATAATATCTGCCATTCCAAACCTTTGTGAAGGAAATGATAAAGATATGATAGCAAGAGTATCCGATAAACTGAGTTCGATAGAGGGATTGGTTCTCCTTGACGTATCAATGGATAGTACCAGAAACAGGACCGTTTTTGCTATTTCCGGAAGTATCGAAGCTATATTTCAGGGTGGTTTTCTCCTTTACGAGACAGCAATCAAAGAGATAGATATGAGAGAACACAGCGGTGAATATCCGAGAATCGGAGCTCTTGATGTTTTCCCTTTTGTCCCGATCAAGGATATTAGTATTGAAGAAAGCATAGAAATATCAATAAAATTTGCAGAAGAAGTACAAAAAAAATTCAATATTCCCATTTACTTATTTGCGGAATCTTCAAGAAAACCGTTGAGGAAGGATATTGATCAAATTAGGGAGTGTGAATATGAAGGATTAAAGGAGAGGCTGAAAGATCCTCGTTGGAAACCCGATCTCGGACCGGATAGCTTTAATCCGGATTTCGGAGCTACGATAATCGGAGCACGTCATCCTCTTGTTAGTTTTAAAGTACATCTTGATACTAAAAATATTGATATTGCCAAATCGTTATGCAGAGAAATTCAGTATTCGACCGGAGGTCTAAGGCATGTCAGTTCTCATTCGGGTTTGGTGAAAGGTAGTGGATTTGCGGAAATAACCGTTTCAATTTCAAATCACAGTGTTACTTCACCTTACAAAGTTGTTGAACTTATCAAAGTGATGGCTAAAAGGTTCTCCGTGAGTGTAAGCTACGTTGAGATGATCGGTCTGATACCGGAAAAAGTTTTTTTTGATGCAGCTCTTCACTATATGCAGGTCAAAGATTTTAAGTTGCAAAGAATCCTTGAGAAAAGTGTAAAAGATCATTTTTAAATTAAATACCCTCATCCCGATTTTCATTGTTTTTTATTGAATTAAGAAGCTGTTTGATAGAAAATCTTTATTACTAATGATAAATTCTTTCATTTTTTTTAAAGCTTTTGATCTGTGGGATATTTGGTTTTTTTCATGTTTGCTAAGTTCGGCGAAAGTTTTTTTTAAAGGTTCATAATAAAAAA
Source organism: uncultured Clostridia bacterium (assembly GCA_964422395.1). Taxonomy (GTDB): domain Bacteria; phylum Acidobacteriota; class Aminicenantia; order UBA2199; family UBA2199; genus UBA647. The sequence continues at coordinate 36,662 of CAYRAO010000012.1, read as the reverse complement.
CCGGATCGTATCCGAAACCGTTATTACCTCTCGGCTCATTGATGATCTCACCCTCGACTTCACCCTTAAAAGAGTTGATGATTACTCCGTTCATAGCTAAGGTAAGTACGGAAACAAATTTTGCTTTCCTATTATTTTTACCGTGTAGATCATTTAAAAGTTTTTTTATATTCATACTATCATTAGAACATTCTCCTCCGTACCTTGCCGATCTTATTCCCGGAGAACCGTTTAGAGAATCAACCGTGAGTCCCGAATCATCCGCAAGGGTCAAAATGTCCTTTCTTTGTTTACTGTAAAACAAAGATTTTAAAGTGGAATTTTCCAAAAATGTCGTTCCGTCTTCTTTCGGGACAATCTTTATGTTCAGGTCTTTTGGAGAAAACAGCCTGAGATTATCAATTTCCGATGATAGGAGAAGACTTATTTCTCGGATTTTTCCCGAATTTGTTGTAGCTATCAAAATATCCGGCATTAGATACTTTCGTTTCGGATCTCTTCGATATTATCCATTTCCATGAGTTTTTCTGCAAAATGATTATCTTTACTTGTTGAAACGGAGATTGTAACTTCAAGGAGAAAACCACCTTTTATTTTCTCATAATGCCATTCATAGTTACTTATTCCGCACTCCATTAAAAGTTTTTTTATGTCCGATAATATGGAGACCTTTTTCTTTATCCTTAAAGTGTAGGAACTCATTTTTAAACGGTCTTGAAATCTTTTATCTACGTATTTAAATAACTGTAAAGTAGTAATTATTAAAATTGTTATTAAAAATGCTTGTACATATAATCCCAATCCGACACATATCCCTATTCCGGATGATGACCATAGTACGGATGCAGACAACAATCCCGTTCTGAACCCAACCGCTTTTATTAGTGCCGATCCACTTAAAAGTCCGGCACTGATAACGACGAAACCAATTACCGATGAAGGATCGGTTCCTTTTATTATTTTTGGTAGTTCAAGGGAAATTACGGTTAACAGCGTACTGGTTGTGGAAACTAAAAAAATGGTTCTGATCCCGCTTCCTCTACCGGATATCTCTCTGCTGATTCCGAAAATTCCTCCAAGCAAAGAAGAGAGGATTATTTTTAATAGTATTTCAAATTCCATATTATTTAAATAGATATGCCAGTATAAAAATAACGATCAGAAATAGTGTATAAAATGCAAAATACGGGTCTTTAAGTAACTTTTCAGGCTCTTCCGCACCATCCCTGTCTTGAACCGTTTTTTTCATAAACATTCCGAGATAGAATAATACAAAAGGGATGGAGATAAGGAGAGTGTACATCTTTGTCTCAATTGCGAAGATAGAAAAAGTTACTATGAAGATCAAAGAATTTAAGATCATAAAAATAACAAGACTTTTTACCGAATATTTTTTTAGCGAAAGTCTGTATCCTGCAGATTCTTCGGGTGATAAGAACTTTTTTTCAGCGACCCTTTTTCCTACCATTAAAAAGTTACCGAATGCCCACCACGATATCAGAAGAGAAACCGGTGGAAAAATATTTTTTAGAACGAACCATCCTATCAGAAATCTAATGGGATTATTTGCCGACTCAAGTGTTGAATCGAGAAAAGGGATATCTTTAATCCTTATCGGAGGGATATTGTAAAGAAGTCCGGCTATTAACAGTGAAGCAAGACTCAGAATAAAATTTTTATTAAAAAATATACTTCCTGTCACAAATGCAAATATAACCATGATCAGCCACAGGGACATTAAGATTTTAATGCTGATAAGTTTTTTTACAAGCGGTCTGTCTTTCTTACCCGGGTGATGTACATCAAACGGAGCATCCGCTATTTCGTTAATAATGTAGTTGGATGTGGAAATAAGTAATGTGAGGAAAAATGCCGTTATAAGATGGAAGCCGAGACCCGATATGGGATTGCTTTTTAAAAGTTCCGGTTCAAGAACCAATGCAGCAACAAATCCCAAAACTATTGCGAGACTCCTTGGCCATCTTTCAAGTCTAAGAGATTCAAAATAGTGTTTAGTTTTTCCTTGCATAGATTTCCCAAGAGTCAAATAATTGTAATTTTAAGTTTAACCTTTTAAACACTTTTTGTAAACCCTTTTTTTTCTTCAACGAAGGAAAAATACGGGATAGAATATAATAGAAGGAAAAGTTCCAAGCATATCTGTATTTTTTTTCTATCTTAAATCCTGATTGCTCAAGCAAATATTTTAAAGATTTGATATTAAAAAAATTGATATGTGCAGTTCTATAGTGCCACCATTTTTCTTTCATGATCTTGGGAGGGAAACTGCTGATGTCGGGAGTCACCAATACGATCATCCCATCTTTTCTGACGAGTCGTGAAACTTTTTTCATAAAATCGGCGGGATCATTTACATGTTCTATAAGATCCAGTATTGTTACAATATCAAATTTCTTTTTGACACCATAATTATCAATAGTACCTTCAAATAATTTAACGCCAAACTTCTCTTCGGCTTCTTTCACCAATTGTGAAGAGGGTTCAATCCCTTCGGCTGAATATCCTTCATCGATAGCAAGCTTAACAAAAATTCCACTTGCCGCTCCGATATCAAGTAGAGTGTTACCGGAAGTGTTTATTTTTCCGAGCCTTTTTAAAATTGACAGAAAATTTTTTCCCCTTCCTTCCCATTCATCCGAATATTCGGTGTCCTCAAGCTTGGAATAAAATGAAATCAGGCTTTTCTCATCCGGTTTCGGATTAGAGAAGACGAATGAACAATTTAAACATTGTGAAAAATCCCAAATCGACCCGTAAGAGGAATCTGTAATTTTAAAATCTTCTTTCGAGATACTTTCCGTATCAATCGTCCCTTTCTTAAAAATCTCTATTTTTTTAGAGTTGCATAAAGGACACTTATCGAGTCCGGTTAATTTCATTAACGAAATATAACACAAATATCAAGTATACGAAAGATAAAACTTCTATTATTTCCCCATCAGTTTTTTATATAGATAGGCGTATGACAAGGCACTCATGAAGGCTCTCTGCTTGTTATCTGCGGCACCTGCATGACCTCCCTCGGTATTCTCATAGTAAAAAACATTATGACCCATTGCAAGCATTTTTGCCACCATTTTTCTTGCATGACCGGGGTGAACTCTGTCATCTTTTGTAGAAGTTGTAAATAAGATTTCCGGATATTTAATTCCCTTCTTGACATTTTGGTAGGGAGAATACGTTTTTATATATTTCCACATATCGGGTTTGTTCGGATCTCCGTATTCAGCAGCCCAGCTTGCACCCGCAAGGAGTTTTGTATACCTTTTCATATCGAGGAGAGGAACTTGACAAACAACGGCCTTAAAAAGGTCAGGTCTCATGACGGATACCGCTCCAACGAGAAGTCCGCCGTTACTCCCGCCCTGTATTCCGAGTTTTTCAGATGATGTTATTTTTCTTTTGATAAGATCTTCCGCAATTGCAATAAAATCTTCATACGACCTTTTTTTGTTGGTTTTTAATGCCGACTGATGCCATTTCGGACCGAATTCACCGCCGCCCCTTATGTTGGCAAGTACAAAAATTCCTCCCTTTTCCAACCAGTTTTTCCCTATTGTCCCGGAGTAAAACGGTTTTAGTGAGATTTGAAATCCCCCGTATCCGTAAAGAAGAGTCGGATTATGACCGTCAAATTTGACATCCTTTCTCATAACGATAAAGTAAGGAATTTTAGTTCCGTCTTTTGAAATAGCTTCGAATTGCTTTGTTTTGTACGGTTTGGAGTCAAACCATTCGGGCTGACTCTTCAGCAGTATTTTCTTACCGGTTTTCCCATTAACCTTATACAAGCTATCCGGTGTCAAGAAGTTTTGGAATATCACAAAATAATCATCCGAATTCTCATTGGTATTGTAGACGCTCAAGGTTCCGTTATCTTTGATTTGAACAAGATTTTTTTTCCACACTCCGTTTGAATCCAAAGAGTACTGATAAAGTTTACTTACGACATTATCCAAAACCGTAACAAGAATAAAGTTTTTCGTCGTGGAAACAGATTCAATTGACAATCTCTCTTCCGGTTCCATGAGAGTTGTAAAATTCATTTTATCGGAAAGGATATCGTCTTTTTTTACGATTATTACCGAACCTTGCTTAAAAACTCCATTCTTTGTTTTTAGATCACTCTTAAGGTTAATCAAAAGTTGATTTTTAAAGTAACCTCCTATCTCCGCATCAGAAGGTATATTAAGTTTCTTTAGCTTTCCGTTGTTAAGATTATAGACGGTACTTTTGTAAAAAGTATTTGCTTCGACAACGATATCAAAATTTCCGGTTTCACTGAAAAATCTTGTACCGTAAATATAAACCGATTTTTTATCCCCTTTTAGAACCGTTTTTGCTTTTGAAATAGGAGTATTTCTCTTCCAAATCTTAACTATTGCCGGATATCCCGATTCCGTAAGCGTATCCGGACCGAAATCGGCAGCAACAAATACACTGTCTTTATCGATCCATTGGATCATGGATTTCCCTTCGGGAAGTATGAAACCGTCTTTAACGAATTCTTTTTTTTCAACATCAAATTCTCTCACTACGGATGCATCCGACCCTCCTCTTGACAAAATCATCAAACCGAGTTTATAGTCGGGGTATAACAGTTGAATTCCTTTAAAAACCCAGTTCTCTTTCTCTATTTTTGCAAGTTTGTCAATGTCAAGAACGGTTTCCCAAGATGGAGATTTTTTTTTATATTCTTCGGGAGAGGTCCTTCTGTAAATTCCTTTCGGATGATCTGCATCCTTCCAAAAATTGTATAAATATTTTCCGTATCTCCTTGCGTAAGGTATTTTTTTGTCGGAATCCAATATATCAAGGATACCTTTATTAATTTTTTCAAAATCGGTAACTTTTTTTAGAATCGAAGTTGATTCGATATTCCTTGCTTTTACCCATTCCAACGATCTGGGTCCTGAAATATTTTCCAACCACAAATAGGGATCGTCGGTCTCGGCAATTTTAGTATCGGCAAAAGATGTTGATATTAAAACAAATAACATAAAAACAAATACAATCAATTTTTTCACTCTATCCTCCTTTCATCTCTATTTTTTACGTAGAAAATTAAAAATAGTTTCTACGTTTCCGAATATGGACGAAAGAAAATTTTTTCCCCGACAATTTCGGTACGGATCGTTTTTTCTTTTTCGAGAATGTCAATATATTTGTTCAATTCAAGTCTGTTTTTTCCGGTTAGTGTTATTAGGTCTTCAAGCGTGAGAGGGCGTCTTACTATTGTGTTCATGATACTGTTCTCAAGATTTTTTGAAAAAGAAGGTATCTCATCTCTTGTTTTTACTCTTTTAATAATTTCGACGGGAAGATCCTTCCAGCTGTCCATTATTGATGTAAGTAGTTTGTGGCCAGCGGTTTTTGCTTCCGTATATGCAGGGGGTCTATCCAATGAATTCAACTGAATTCTTGCGGGATCTATTTGCTCCAATACTTTGCGGATTCTTCCAAGTTCCTCAACGGAGTCGTTAATTCCTTTCGATATGAAAACTTCCACCCAAATTTTACCTTTGTATATTTTACTGAAATCGATCAGACCTTTTACCAATTGTTTGGCGGTAATTCCTTCAACCGGATTGTTAATTTTTTTAAATACATCTTCGGACACTGCATCAAGTGAAGGTAGAAGGAGATCGGACAGGAGAAGGTCTTCTCTAACTTTCGGTCTGTCCAACAATGTTCCGTTAGTAAGTACTGCTATCGGTGTATTTGTGATCCGTTTAAGTTTTTTTATCATATATCCGATATCGGAATTAAGTGTCGGTTCTCCCGAACCTGCAAATGTTATGTAGTCAAGGTGAATCTTTTTTTTCAGAAAAATATCCGTCTCGGATAAAAGTTTTTCAGGAGGAAAGAAAGATTTTCTAACGAGACTGTGGTTGTTGGTTTTTCCACATTCACAGTATAGACAGTCAAGCGTACAGGTTTTGTAAGGTATAATGTCCAGACCGAGTGATATTCCCAACCTTCTTGAAGGGACCGGACCAAAAAGATATTTATCCATTAATCTTGGAATAGAACCACGGTATTATTTTTCTCAAACCTTCATCAAGCGAGACGGAAGGAGAAAATCCGAGAAGTTCTTCGGCTTTTGAAATATCAGGTTTTCTTAGCGGAGGGTCATCTTCCGGTATCTTTTTATGAACAATGTCAGAGTTCGAGCCGGTAATGGAAATGATTTTTTCGGCAAGTGATCTGATGGAGGATTCGTCGGGATTCCCAAGGTTGATCACGTTACCCTCCAATCCTTCCCTTACGGATAGTTCATAGATACCTTCCGTAAGATTATCTATGTAGCAGAAACTTCTTGTGTGTGACCCATCCCCGAAAATCGTAATATCTTTTCCAGATAGAGATTGAGATATAAATGTAGGTATCACTCTGCCGTCCGTAAGTTTCATCCTTGTACCGTAGGTATTAAAAATTCTTGAGATCCTAATGTCAATCTTATGTTCCCTATGGTACGCCATACACATGGCTTCGGAGAATCTTTTTGCTTCATCATATACCGATCTTATTCCGATGGGATTCACATTTCCCCAATACCCCTCATGTTGAGGGTGCACTTCCGGACTACCGTAAATTTCCGAAGTGGAAGCGAACACATAGCGTGAACCCTTGTTCTTTGCAAGTCCCAAAGTGTTTAAGGTTCCGAGGGAATCGACCTTCATTGTGTGGATAGGGTGCAGAGCGTAGTCAATGGGAGAAGCAGGGCAGGCAAAATGGAGAATCAGATCAATATCTTCCTCAAAGAAGAGGTAATCCGTCACATCGTATTTAATGAACTTAAAATTGTTTTTTCCGATGAGATGACCGATATTATCTACCGATCCGGTTATGAGATTGTCAAGTACGATAACATTCCAACCATTACTAAGAAATTTATCGGTCAAATGTGATCCGAGAAATCCTGCCCCTCCAGTTATCAAAACCGTTTTCATCGTTATGTTCTCCGGAATCCGACTATATATTTTCAGTATAGATAAACATCATGTCAAAGTCAATTATTCTCTCGGTATGTCTTTGTATACGTAATCACCTTCAAATGTTTTGTTAAGTAGCGAAATGTAATTCTTTATCTCTTTGGGATGATACATCTTTTTGGATTCTATCCATCGTATGATTTCTTTTACCGACTTAACCGTTTTTTTGACCATTTTTTTTCTGAACAGTCCGGCAAGTTTGCTTTTCGGATTGATAAATGTACGGTAGATCAGGAGGGTTTCACCTTTAAACGGTAAAAAGGTTACCGACCCTTTTGACTCTTTAGATGAGTTGCTTTTAACGAGATACCACTCAATTGCAAATTTATTTTCTCCAAGTTTTTTAACTTTATTTCCCGTAACATATCTGCTGTTTTTTAATGGCCACGGAATATCCATTACAAATTTAATATGGACATCCGACGGAGATACATATTTTACAGGAGTGGATTCGAGAAGATCCGGAAGAAATTCCTTGTGCTCATGATAGGCATAAAAAACCGAGATACTCTCAATCGGTCTTGCTTTTACTCTTCCCGTTATTTTGATCTCCGGCCAAGGAGAACCTTTTACAGGTGTTCTTTTGACTACAAGTTTTCCTTTCATGATTGTGAATAGATCATCTTTTGGCAATTCCTGTTTCTCTTCGGATAACGGAGTAAGGGGGACAATAATAAAAATCATAACCGATAGTAGAAGTGTAATTTTCATTAGGAGATTATATCTCAACAGATGCTTTTTTCAATCTATCGGAGTTTTATTTCTCGTAAAATAGTTGAGGTGTTGAAAACTCATACGGATTTTATCGGTTTTTATGAAACTGTTTTTATAAATCCGTAGTCATAAGCTGTATGGGATATTTTTACTCTGTAAAATCGGTTTTTATTGAATTACAGGGGAAAATATGTTATAAAATTCGATTACTTGAGAGGCTCTTATGAGAAAAACATCATTTCTAATTGTGTTTGTTTTATTGTCTGCATTTTTGTTGTCTTCGGATGTGATAAAGATAATTACGGTTAACGGAAACAAAAAAGTATCCAAAGACACGTTCCTTTTCTATATCAAATCAAAAGTTGGCAAAGAATATCGTCCGGAACAGCTGAAAAAGGATTTCAGAACATTGTGGGAAACCGGATTTTTCAAAGATATTAAACTTGATGTTTCCGATGTTGAAGGTGGAAAGGAGGTGAAATTTGTTGTTGTAGAGAATCCTCTCATTATTTCCATCAAATATAAAACCGGAAAAAAAATAAAACGTGATGACATTGAAGATAAATTACAGGAGAATAGTGTTGTCCTTGCACCTTTCTCATATTTTAATCCCGCTAAATTGAAGAAGGTTGAAAAGATTATCAAAGATCTTCTGCTTGAAAAAAGTTACAACGATGGAAAAGTGGAGATTATTGAAACTCCCGAAAAAGGGGGAATAAAACTTGAGATAAAGGTCGTTACCGGACCGAAGACAAGGATAGGATGCATAGATTTCCCGGGACTTGATACACGGTATGTTTCTCCCTCTTTTATCAGAAGGGGGATGAAGAACAATAAAGTTCACGGACTGATCTCAACAATAATCGGCAAAGATGTTTACAACAAGGAGAAGATGGTGGAGGATCTGAAAGGTGTGAAACTCCGTCTCCAAAGGAGAGGTTTTATTGAAGCAAAAGTCGGGAAACCGATTTTTTCAAGAGTGAATAGAGTAACTGCATTCGGTAAACTTCAAAAAATGTTGAAAATATCAATACCTGTTGATCAGGGTCCGAGATATACTCTCGGAGAAATTAAAGTTGAAGGTAACAAAGTAATAAAGAAAAAATTTCTCAGATCCTTGATAAAGATGAAAACCGGTGATGTTTACAACATTAAGAGGAGAAACAAAGGTATAGAGGAGATTCAGAAACTTTACGGGTCTATCGGATTTTTTTATGCTCAGGTTGCTCCCGATGAAAATTTGGATCCCGTTAAGAAAATTGCCGATCTTACAATAAGGATCAGGGAGAATGAAATTGCGTATGTAGGTAAACTTGAATTTACCGGAAATACGTTCACAAAGGATAAAGTTATTAGAAGAGAGTGGTTTTTAAGGGAGGGTAGGAGATTTAATACTCAGGCATTGGAAAGTTCTATCCGAAGGATGAGGCAGCTGGGTCTTGTGACTATTGAAAAAATGCCTGAAATAAAACCCGATCCGGAAGATCCTCAGAAAATAAATATGATTGTTGATGTTCAGGAGATGAACAGACAGATGATAAATTTTAATGTCGGTTACAGCGGATACGACGGATGGTTCATAGGTCTTGGATATTCAACTCAAAATTTTCTCGGTCTCGGTGAGACTTTTGCACTGAATCTCCAAAGTGGTTCTCGAACTAAGAATTACAGACTTGCATTTACGGAACCTCACCTTTTTCATCTTCCCGCAAGTTTGGGTTTTGATGTTTTTAAACAATCATTCAATTACCCGAACTATTATAAAAGGGATGGTGTCGGTTTTAACCTGATGACTTCATTTCGATTCTGGAGATTTTGGGGAGCTTCGCTCGTTTACAGCTTTGAAGATGTATCAATAAGTGATGTAAATGACAATATCAACTGGCAGAATACCTATGCTTTCTATTACTATACGGAAGGGAAGAGGGTGATATCATCATTTTCTCCTACCATATACTATTCAACCGTTGATTCTCCGATTTTTCCTTCATCGGGGACAAAATATCTCTTAAATTACAGATATTCGGGAGGTTTTCTCGGAGGAGATATTGATATGCACAAGTTCAAATTTGAATTTGTTAAATTCATACCTCTCTGGAGCAGACACACATTCGGAATGCATGCGGTTTATCAAACCCTTATTGAGTTCGGAGAAAAGAAAATACCTTTCTATGAAAAGTTTTTTCTCGGAGGAGAGAGAACAATTCGCGGATTTGACATAATGAGGTTGGGGCCCAGAGATGAGAGCGGTTATGTTTTAGGTGGAGACAAAGCTTTCTATCTTAATTTTGAATATCAGATACCGTTAACGAGAGAGTTTTCGTTTAATTTCTTTTATGATATCGGAAATTCGTACGGAGAAGATCGTCCTATCAGCTTCAAAGATGTTTATGTCTCAACGGGTCTTGAGTTGAAAATATTCATACCGATGCTGAATGTTCCGTTCAGATTGATCTTTGCGTACAATCCGAGAGTCCTTAGAAAAGATGATTCTAACTTTTCCTTTAAATTTGCCGTCGGACCGTCATTTTATTAAAACGTATAAACAGATAAATGTTTAATTAAGGAGACAAATATGAAAAAGACATTAGTTGTTGTTATTGCAATCTTGACACTGACATTCTTTACTTTTGCGGAAGTAAAAATCGGTGTTATTAATGCTCAAAAAGTTATAGCTTCTACACAAAGAGGAAAAGATATTCAGGCAAAGTTGAGTAATCTCGGAGCATCGAAGCAGAAAAAAGTTGCTACAATGCAAGCGGAGATCAAAAAAATCGAAAAAGATCTTCGGTCGCCTGCACTTAATGAGAAAACGAGAGAGAATAAATCTATCCTTTTGCAGAAGAAGAAAACAAATTTAAAAAGGTATTATGAAGATACTCAGAGAGAACTCAGACTTAGGTATCAGCAAGAGATGCAGTCTCTCCAAAAGGAAGTAATGCCGATTATTGATAGAATCGGAAAATCAAAAGGATTTACACTCGTATTCGATCTAAGTATTGCAGGAATCTCTTATTTTGATAAAACTATTGATATCACCGATGTTGTGATTAAAGAGATCAATTCAAAGTACAAAAAAAAATAGTCGAATGGATGAAATTTTCGGGATTGAAAAGATTCGTGAGATAATTCCCCACCGTTATCCTTTCCTTTTTGTTGACAGGGTGGTGGAGATAATTGAGCCTGATTTTATTCGCGGTTATAAAAATATCTCGGTAAACGAAGCCATATTTCAAGGACATTTTCCTGCAAACCCTGTTTTCCCTGGGGTCTTGATAATGGAGGCTTTGGCTCAATTGGGTGCAATTCTAATGTTGAGACAAATACCCAAAGAGAAAAGGATGGCATATTTTACAGGGATAGATAAAGCAAAATTCAGAAAGGTTGTAATACCCGGAGATCGTCTCGATTTGGAAATGAAACTTGTACGCCAAAGAGGTGTTTTTGCTCAAATGGAAGGTAAAGCAACTGTTGACGGTAAAATTGCCGCAACCGGAATTCTAAGTTCCGCACTGGCATAATGATTGGTAATATGATCCATCCTTCGGCGGTAATAAGTCCGAATGCAAAGCTTGGAAAAAATGTTAAGATCGGACAATTTACAATGGTCGGAGACAATGTTGAGTTAGGTGATAATTGTGAAATAATGCACCATTCGGTCATAGATAGAAATACTAAGATCGGAGAGAATTCGAAAATCTTCCCTTTTGCTTCAATAGGAACCGATCCGCAGGATATCACTTATAAAAATGAGGAAACTTTTCTTGAAATAGGATCGGACAATCTGATTCGTGAGTTTACCACAATAAACAGAGGTACGATTAAAGGGGGAGGGTTAACAAAAATCGGAGATGATAATTATATCCTTGCATACTCTCACATAGCTCATGATTGCATGATCGGAAATCATACTCTTTTTATAAACGGAGCGACATTGGCAGGTCATGTCGAAATTGAAGATTATGCATATATAGGTGCTTTCTCATCGGTTCATCAGTTTGTCAGGGTTGGTCGTAATTCTTACATCGGAGCGTATTCCATAATTGAGCAGGATGTTCTACCTTACGTAAAAATATCTCAATCCAGAGACAGTTATAATTTTTACGGGCCAAATTCGATCGGAATGTTAAGAAGTGGAATTGATCGAGATTTTATCAATATGGTAAGGGATATTTTAAATATCATATATAGAGAAGATATGAATACTTCCCAGGCTGTTGATAAACTGAAGTTATTGTTTGCCGATTCAAAGGAAGCCGAAGTAATATTGGATTTTATCTCAAAGACAAAAAGGGGAATTCTAAAGAATTTTAAACCAAACAAATGAATATTAGAATCGGAATTATAGGTACGGGATCAATGGGGCGGAATCATTTAAGGGTTGCGGATTCCATTCCTGAGTTTGAATTAACTTGTTCGTCTGATATTTCTCCTAATAATCTAAGTGCTGGTACTTCCGGATATGATATCAAAAAGTTTGTCGATTATAAAGAAATGCCGGATTATGTTGATGCCGTTATGGTATCTACCCCCACTACTTTTCACTATCCCATAGCAAAATATTTTATTGAGAAAGGTAAGAGTGTCCTTGTGGAGAAACCTTTTACGACTACTTTGGAGGAAGCTGACGAACTGATAGCGATAGCAAAAGATAAGGGAGTTAAGATTGCAGTCGGACATCTCGAACGGTTTAATCCTGCTGTTGAATATATTCAAGACTATATAAAAAAACCTCTCTTTATCGAGATTCAGAGACTCGGATCTTTTTCCCCCAGATCGTTGGATGTTGATGTAATAAACGATCTGATGATTCACGATCTTGATATTATCCTACAGTGGGATAATTCAGGGATTGAGAGAATTAATGCATCGGGTATTCCCGTGATATCAAAAAAATTGGATATTGCCAATGCAAGAATTGAGTTTAAATCCGGTCTTGTTGCAAATATTACCGCAAGCAGAATCTCACAAAAGAAAACTCGCAAGTTGAGGATTTTTCAAAAAAACGGATACTTTTCCGTCGATTATAAAAAAAAGAGTGTGAAAGTGTACAGGATCGGAGGAACAGAAATAAACGAGGAAATTCCCGATATTCCCGATATTGAACCCCTGTTTAATTTGTGGAATAATTTTTATAAAACGTTAAATAACGGGAAAAATTATAATGTTACGGGAGAGGACGGAAGGGATGCATTGGAACTTGCCGAAATGGTTTCAAAAAGTATAAAAGATATTGAAGTTTGAAGAATATATTTCCGAACTGATAGATGAGAAGACCTTTCCGGGAATTACTATATTTGCCGGCTCACACGAAGGAGTTCCGTTTGAAAAAAGTTACGGAAAAATCATATTCGATTCATCGGATGAAGATCTTACTACCGACTCAATATATGATGTGGCATCTCTCACCAAACCCCTTGCAACCGCCCTTGTCAGTTTGATTTTAATTGAGAAAGGTGAGTTTCGTGAAAATTCTTCAATCGGTAGTTTTTTTGAAGGGTTCTCCAAAGAAATAAAAATTTCTCATCTCCTTACACATTCATCCGGAATTCAAGCTTGGTATCCCCTTTATCTCAGGGATGAAGATCCTTTAACCGTCATAAAAGAGCTTGGAACAACTGCCGGACCGGGGAGAAAAGTAATATACTCCTGTATAGGTTATGTTCTCCTGAAATTTATAATTGAGAAGGTTACGGGTACTGAATTTTCTTCACTGACGGAAGAATTGGTAATCAAGAAGCTTGGTCTGAATAACACTTTTTTTAAAGTACCTTCCGATAAAATTAAAAAATGTATCCCGACAGAGGAGGGGAATTTATATGAGAAAATATTAGCTGAGCAGTATTATCCCGATCTATGCAAAAATTATAATTGGAGAGAATATACGCTTTGCGGAGAAGTAAATGACGGGAATTCCTTTTTTTTAGACGGAAGTAGCGGAAATGCGGGATTGTTTTCTTCGGCAGGAGATATTTATAAGCTCTCAAGGGAGTTTTATCCGGAGTTTTCCACTCTACTTAGTCCTGAATCTACTGATAAATTTTGGGAGAATCTAACCCCTTTTAAGAAGAGTCACAGATCCATGGGTTTTAAATTAAATTCATCTTTCATAACTTCTGGAGGAAAGTCACTATCGAAAAAAGCGATAGGGCATAGCGGGTTTACCGGAACATCAATTTGGATGGAGCCTGAATCCGCTAATGTATTTATTCTGTTGACCAACAGGATATATCCGAAATATGATCGGAGAGTGAATTTTAACAAAATAAGGAGAAAACTTCATAAACTGATTAAAAAAGATTTGAATATCAAATAATATTAGTTATCAAGTACGATTAAAATCGTCCTCATATCTAACAATATCATCTTCACCAAGGTAAGATCCGGTCTGCACCTCAATAAATATAACATCGTTTTTACCTATATTTTCTATCCGGTGCTTTTTCCCCGCCTTTATGAAAACCGAGTCGTTGCGAACATATTTTTTAATTTTGGAATCAACGGTTATCAAAGATTCACCTTGAACAATTATCCAATTTTCAGATCTGTGTTTATGACTCTGGAGTGAAAGTCTTTTTCCGACTTTTACAAGAATTCTTTTAACTTTCACATCATCTTCTTCAAGGAGAATTTCAAACCATCCCCAAGGTCTCTCTTCTTTATAGTTCATTTCTTATCTTTTTCCAATAATTTAATGTCGGAATCCACCATCATTTTCACCAATTCTTCAAATCCTATCTCAGGTTCCCAGTTCAGTTCTTTTTTTGCTTTTGAATTGTCACCGATCAGAAGGTCCACTTCGGCAGGTCTGAAAAACTTTTCATCCTTCTTGACATATTTTTTATAGTCCAAACCGAGATGTGAAAAAGCTATATCGACAAGATCCTTGACCGAATGTGTCTTACCTGTGGAAATAATATAATCATCGGGTTTGTCTTGCTGAAGCATAAGCCACATTGCTTTTACATAGTCTCCGGCAAATCCCCAGTCCCTTTTTGCTTCCAGATTACCGAGTCTCAGTTCATCGGCAAGTCCGAGTTTGATCTTTGCCGCATTGTACGAAATTTTTCTTGTTACAAATTCGATCCCTCTTCGTGGAGATTCGTGATTAAATAGAATTCCCGAGCAACCGAAAATATTGTAACTTTCCCGATAGTTAATCGTTATCCAATGTCCATATACTTTTGCAACTCCGTAAGGGCTCCTCGGATGAAAAGGGGTTTTTTCGGTTTGGGGGATCTCTTTAACTTTTCCAAACATTTCCGATGAGGATGCTTGGTAAAATTTAATCTTAGGATCAACATAACGGATAGCTTCCAAAACCCTTGTAACACCGGTTGCAGTAAATTCCGCTGTCAATACGGGCTGGTTCCATGAAGTCGGAACAAAACTCATTGCAGCCAAGTTGTAAATTTCCTGCGGTCTTATTTCATCAATAAGTTTTGTTATGGAAAACTGATCAAGAAGATCCGCTTGAACTATTTTCAGACTCTCTTTTATATGGTCTATTCTGTCAAACCTTTCCATACTGGAACGTCTGACCATTCCGTAAACTTCATAATCTTTCGATAGAAGAAATTCAGCGAGATAAGATCCGTCCTGTCCCGTAATACCGGTTATCAGTGCTTTTTTTTTCATTTATTCTTCTCCCCTGATTCCGAATAATTTTATTTGATCTTCATACCTGTCCTGTCCCAGCGTGTTCTTGAAAAGAAATTAATTACCGTTTTAAAAAGATCTTTTATCTTATGTAAAAAACCCGGAGTGAGGTATTCGTCCGAGGTTGAAGAAAATGACCAGTAAACTCTCCATGGTTTCCCGATTATGAAATCCGCCGGTACCGTTCCCCAATATCTTGAGTCGTAACTGTTATCTCTATTGTCTCCCATACAAAAATAAGAATTTTCCGGAACAATTAATTCTTTCATGTAATCCCTTTCGGTATTTAGAATGTTATTATCTCTAAAATAGGTATAAGGTTCATGAAGTAACAGTCCGTTTATGTATACTTTTTTTGCCACTATCTTTACTCTATCTCCCGGAACTCCGATAACTCTCTTTACATACTCTTTTTCTATGTCTGCCGGAGCTTTGAATGTGACTATCATCCCTCTTTTTATCTTTTTTTGAGGTAGTATGAATCTTTCGATCGGAGTAAGTGATCTTGAGTATGACACTTTGTCTACGAGGAGGTGATCTCCGATTAAGAGATTATTCTCCATTGAGCCTGTCGGAATGACAAAGGATTGGAGAAGAAAAGTCATAACAAAGAAAACGTATATCAATGTTTCGGCAATCAGTTCAAAATATTCCCGAAAAAATCCCATCTCTTTCTGCTTTTTTTTAAGTTCCAACTTTTTAATTCGACGCTTTTCGCGATATTGTTTCCACATAAAATGATTTTACTGCAAAACTTATCTTAAATCAACTTAAGGATTCTCAAATGTTTCGTAAATTATTTACCTGAAAAATAAATTCCATATCTTATTTATATTGAATTAATTTGTAAAAAAACAAATAAAATCTAAAATAATTTGACATTTTCAAAAGAGATATGATATAGATAGAATTACTCTTTTGGATACACTATCCATTCAGAAGAGATAAGAATAAGAAAATTAATCCGGTTTTTTTTAGGGAGAATTGGCATGGGAATTTCATTTTTAAAAAAATGTAGATTGTTATTGTTTTTCCCGATACTAATGGTTTTACTATTATCTTTGCTCAATATTTCAGCTTGCAAATTTCCACCTCTGTTTGCTCCCGACGGTTCGGTATTGGTTGTTACCGTTAATCCCGATTCAATTGCAATAGGGGAAAGTGCCACGGTAAAAGTTACGGGTCGCAGGGAGTCGGGAGCTCCTCTTCCTGATAAAACGGTTATTAATTTTTCAACTACAATGGGAAGGATTACCCCTACAAGTGAAATAAGAAACGGATATGCAATCGCAACATTGGAAAGTAGTGACGGGAGATCGGGTGAGGCGGTTATCAATGTCTCTTCGGGGAATGCAGAGGTGTCTCCTGAAAACATTTCGGTAAAGATCGGTAATTTAAGACTCGAATATATTTTTCTCTCCGCATCAAAATTAACTCTACCTCCGCAGGGAGGAGAGACAGAGATAAAAGCAACCGCTTACGATAAAAACATGAATGTTCTTCAACACGTTCCGATAGTTTTTTTAGTTTCCGCAGGTAGCTTATTGAACGGAGAAACCCATTATACAAATGCAAAAGGGGTTGTCGTTGACACTCTTAAAACTTCTTCCGATACTACGGTAACCGCTAAATCGGGTTCCGTAACGGGGATTCTTAAAATAGTTCTGGAA
Organism: uncultured Clostridia bacterium; assembly: GCA_964422395.1. Classification (GTDB taxonomy): domain Bacteria; phylum Acidobacteriota; class Aminicenantia; order UBA2199; family UBA2199; genus UBA647. The sequence goes on along the minus strand of CAYRAO010000012.1, from coordinate 19,603 downwards.
AAAATTCCAACGGCAAATTTCTCTTTTTCTCCTTCCAATCCGAAAATAGGTAACAGTGTCAATTTTGACGCTTCATCTTCATCCGATCAAGACGGAATTATTATTGACTACAAATGGAATTTCGGTGATGGGAAAAAAGGTTCGGGAAAGAACGTTTCTCATGTATTCGGTTCTCCGGGTATTTATAATGTAAAACTGACCGTAAACGATAATAACGGAAATTCAAATATCTGTTCAAAGAATATAAATGTATCACTATAAAAAAATTATTTTATTAAATTTTCTCTTTTTACTACTACTCTTTTCCTGTAAAAGCAGAGTATATTTCAAAAAAGGTGTTGATTTTTCAAACAGTAAAAATTGGGACCAAGCGGTAAACTATTTTATCAAAGCTCTATCTAATGATCCGAACAATGTTAAATATCGTCTGTTGCTGAGCAGAGCTTTAATATCCGCTTCAAATTATCATTTGGAAAAAGGGGATAAATATTTTCATTCCGGTAATTTGGATCAGGCTCTTTTTGAGTATGAGAAATCTATGGAAAACAATCCTGAAAATAATTTGGCAAGGAGAAACAAATCCAAGGTAATAAAAAAACTTGAAGAGATTAAAAAGAGATCGAGAGTAAAAACCGAGATAGAAAGGATTAAAGACAGTGCGGGGAAAAAACAGGTGTTGCTACCGGAATCAAAAGTTTCGAAGAATGTTTTTAAAGTAAATTTTGAGTCGATAGAATTAAAACATCTGTTCAGGGTTTTGGAAAAATCTACAAAAATAAATTTTTTATTCGATGAAGGATTTAAATCGAAAAAAATTCATCTTAACGGAGAAAATACCACAATTCTTGAACTACTTGACAAAATTACTTTACAGGCGAGAATCTTTTATAAGGTCATTAACGAAAATACAATTCTGATAATACCCGATACTCCGGTAAAAAGAAAAAAGTATGAAGATCTTGTTATGAAAACTTTCTTTCTAAGCAATATAGAGCCCGAGGAAATCTTAAAAATCATTAAGAGCATTTCCGGAATAAAGAATATTTCGGTTAATAAAAAATTGAATTCAATTACGGTCAAGGGGAGATTGAAACAAGTTAAACTTGTAGACAGACTGGTCGAGTTGAATGACAAATCGAAAGGTGAGTTACTCATAGACATCGAAATAATCGAGGTTAATAAAAAAAGGGTTAAAGAGTATGGAATAGAGTTAAGCAAATACAGAATTACCGAAACTTATGCACCCGGAGCAATTGGCAGTGATACTTCATCGGTCGCAAGATTAAGTAATATAGTCCATGCGGATGCCGCCGACTTTTTGTTAAGTTTACCTTCAATTCATTATAAATTATTAAAATCAGACAGAGATTCAAAGATAAAGGCAAGACCCCACATAAGGGTAGTGGACGGTGAAGATATAGAAATTCGGTTGGGTGATAAAGTTCCTATTCCCACCACAACATTTGTTCCTCAATACGGAGGATCGACCGTTAACAATCAACCTATTACTTCCTATAAAATGGAAGATATAGGGATTAATATCGATTTGAAACCGACAATTCATCATAACGGATTAATTTCCATAAAGATGAATTTCGAACTTACGTTTATTTCATCTCCCGGAGACATAGAGAGCGGAACTCCCCCGACAATCGGAAACAGGACAATAAAAACCTTAATAAAATTAAAAGATAACGAAACGACTATCCTTGCCGGATTTTTAAGAGATACCGAAAGAAAAACAATGCGAGGTTTACCTATACTATCGAGTATTCCTATCTTGAAAAGCCTTTTCGGAGGAAAGTTAAATGAAGTTGAACAGACCGATATTATTTTAACTTTAACTCCGAGAATTATAAGATATCCTGAAATAAACGAGAGAGATCTGGAATATACATGGATAGGGACGGCAACGGATCCGGGAATAAAAAAATCGATCCCCAAATTATACGAGGAAAAGAGTGGAACGGAAAAAAAGGGAAAAGAGACGACTGAATCTCACAAAAATTCAATTAGACAAAAATCAAAGGGGACAAAAAAGGAGCCGATAAAAGATAAGGGTGTTCCTTTAAAAATTAAAACCGAATCCATAATGAGATTGGTACCGATGAAAACGGAAGTCAAAGAAAGTTCGGAGTTTTCCGTCTCATTGACAGCAAAGAATACAGCAGTGGAAAATAAGATTAAAATAATAAAAGCGGATTTTTCTTTTGATAAAAACTATCTTGAAATAGTTAAGATAAAAAAAGGAAAAACTTTTGTTAATAAGGCTGTAGAGGGGAATTTATTTAAAACTTTTGACAATTTTTCGGGAAAAGCCGGAATTAAAATTTCATTTAAAGACGGAATGAGTAGAGAAAACAGTGAAGTTGCGGTCATTATTTTTAAAGCCGTAAAGAAAGGGAAAACTTCTATTCATCCTGATAACTTTCTGTTTTTTAACTCCAACATGAAAAAGATTCCGACCGTTTCCCAAAAAGTAGAGTTAACTATTTATTAGATTACCGGAGGGATGTTATGGAACTATTGGGAGTTTTAGCCAAGAACAAAGAAAGGGGCTTTTTTACACTATTTTTATTATTTATTTTTATATTTTTTTTCTTCTCACCCTATATTAATCCGGATGAGATAATCGTATCGAAAGATGTTATTGTAAAAGGCTTAACACTCTCGATATCACCGGTCACTCAAAATGTTCCGGTTAATACAGGGACATCGGTAAATACGGTTCTATCAATTGATGATTCGGGTTCCCTTAAAGGAATAGTTGTCAAGGGAGAGTTGTCAGGTCCCGGATTGAGCAAGGCAATAACACTGACCACCCTTCCCAATTATCCTTTCTCTATTCCCGGACTTACCGTTAAAGGTAAATATTATCTCGATAATATCCGTTTGGAAAGGAACGGAGAAGTGGTATCCAAATCCGATCCCGAACGGGCGGAAATAGAGGTGATAGATCTTATAATTACCTCAATTAAGACAAGACCTCTAACCATGAAAGAAATAAGGGAAAAAGGGATAGTTATAACCGACAATAACTTTAAAATTTACAACCTTTCCATCGCTTTCAAGATAAAGAGTGATATTGTTAACTACAGTGTTCCGATTGTCTATTCAAATAATGATTTACCTCCGAGATTGTTGGAGAAATATTCAGCGTTCGGTATACCCGGAACAGGACGTAAGAAAGGGATAAAAAAATCCTTTAAAGTGTTCTCGATTAAAGTCGATGGGCCTACTAAAGAAAAAGAGGAGGGTGACAAGAAATTTGGACTTGGAGAAAGAAAAGTACAAGCATTACTTGTTTTTAACAACAACATCGCTTTTCTCCATCAGTATTTTAGTGTCATGTTCATAATAACAAATAGTGCCCCCGATGGTAGCAATTTGTCTTTAAAAGATATCACCGCAACATTGACCCTCCCCGACGGTTTGAGGGAGGCGGAAACCAATCCTCCCCATATTACAGGAACTCCGGTCCCTGTAAAGTGTCCCGGTCCCGACGGAAAGATCGGTACGGCGGACGACATTACCGTAATACTTGCCACGTTCAGCGGAATGTCGGAGTTTATAGCGGAGGGGTTAAAGAAGGGTTCGCACGTATTAAAGGTGGATTTTAAAGGTACATTGTCGGGTCTTCCGTCCGGAGATGTCACTGTTTCAGGTTCCGCAAAAGGGATGGTTATAGTACGTGATCCCGAATTTTCCATTGTGTTCGCCCACCCGTCCGTTATCAGATCTGGTGAAGAGTACGATATCCTTGTTACAATAACAAACACATCACCTGTCCCGGCAAACCTCGTCTCTTTTACAATGCCCGCCTCAAGATTGATCGGAACCAGGTTATTAAGTGATGAAACTCTCTCTTTTGAGACAATCGAATCGGGGAAATCGGAAACTCTGAAATTTCACATGCTCTCTTTGGAAACGGGGGGTATAAGAGCTTCGGCTATTGCGGTGGACGGTCCCGTATCCGGGAAATTTCTTTTAACCGCCGGTGTCGGGGAAAAGGGGATACCCCTCTCTCCAGATACCCTCTCTTTACCACCCGATGCAAATTATCTCCCGTCCGAACTTTTAACGGCATCTCTGGAATTGTTGGGGCAGGCATACAGCTTGGCAACAACTCCTCCCGAAGGTGTCCCCGAAGGGCTCCCTTTTATTGAAAAGGAAATTGTTCAGGATAGAATTATAGATATCGGATATGCCGGACAGCGTGTAAGATATACGGAACCTCTTGTCAAATCGATTGAAGTCCTTGCACTTGATTGGCTTGGAAATATTAAGGATGATCTCTCTTTTGACATATTGAGGAGGATAACTTCAAAAGGTGGAAAATTTGCAGCTGAAGTTTCTAAAATTTTCAATAAATCGTTGGAAACAAATTCCTTATCAGAATTTCAAAAAAGCTATGCCGAAACCTGCTCTTACAAGAAAGAGTTTTTTTCAGCAGCCGTCTCTTTCGGAGGTTCGAAAAGGACCGCTTTGTTAAGTGTCAGGGATTATTACGAGAACAGTCTCGGATATAACGGTGAAGATAAAGTAAGAGATATCCCGTTCGGGGAGTTGTTCTCTTTAGAGGATGGTAGTTCCAATCCGGTGGATTTTGCTTTGATAGGTCTCCTTGAAGAACACGGCTATACCGTCGAAATAGAGGGAAAGGGAGAAGGAACTTTTTCTCTTTATCTGATAGTTCCTGACCAAAACGGGAATTTAAGGCAGGTATTATTTGAGGACATTCCATGCAAAACAGGTTCCGTTTCCTCTATCTTTGTGAAGAGAGGAGATCTATCTTTTAGTTTAAAGACCGATCTCGAAAATGACGGAACAATTGATTCCGCGGTATCGGGGACTATAATTTCCATCGTGGAACCGGATATGCGATTTATCCATGCCGAACAAGATATTTCGGCTGATTCGGTCGGAAGAGCCGTTGCTCTGTTTTTTAACAAAGATGTATCCGTTGATCAAATTGAAGATTTGAATAATTTTTACATCAAAGGTAAAGCTGCGTACGGTGCATTTTTACAACCTTCCGGAAGAGTTGTAATACTCGGATTAAAAAGTGCAATCTCCCCTTTTGTTGAAAATAAAATTACGGTATCCAATATAGTACCGTCTCCTACGGAAAAAATTATAGTAACAACTATAAAAACTCCCGGTGGAATTGTAAGCGGGAGAGTTCTATCGGCTCAAGGAGATCCTTTATCAGGTCTCCTCGTTCAGCTTACCGAGTTTGAAGGTCTTGATTCTCTCGGATTCGAAAAAATTTCCAATTCGTACGTAACAACGGATGATAACGGTAACTACATGTTCGATTATGTGAGGATGTTGCGTGACCCTTTTGAATTAAAGGTAAAAGACCCGAATTCGGGCAGATTGGAAGCTGTTAATGGAAAAATAACCGCGAACGGACAACGTTACAGAGTTGATCTTATCATGAGAGGCAGAGGGAATCTTACGGGGACTATTATTTATGAAAACGGATCTCCTGTTGAAGATGCGACCATTGTAGCCAAAGCGGATAACAACGGAAAGTATGAATATTTTTCAGATAAAACCGATTCCAACGGAAAATTTTTAGTACGGAATGTTCCGATCGGTCCTATCTTTATATCGGCGGGAAACGAGAAATATTTTGGAGTGGGAACCGTATCGATAACGGCACCGGGAGAAACAGCTTCCGTAACGGTAACTCTCTATTCCGGAAAAACAGGTTCCGTATCGGGGAGGGTCTTTTTCAGCGATTCCGTTACCCCTGTTCCCAATACATATGTACAGTTGGACAATACCTCGGAATTTGTGAAATATACCCAAACCGATTCCAACGGATATTTCCATTTATTAAATATCCCCGTAGGAAAGTTATCTCTGTATGCCGTAGATCCGAATACCGGAAGGTTTACAAACAGGATAAACATTTCCGTCTTTGAGAATAAAGAATTAAATGTAAATATAATATTGAGGGGAACCGGATCGGTTTTTGGAAAAGTATTGTCATTTGACAACCGCCCTCTTGAAAACATTCATGTCTATATTGAATCAACGAATAAGTATGTAAAAACAAATTCTCAGGGAGAATTTGAGCTTGACGGTGTTTCAGTGTCAGATAATTATAGAATTGTTGCTTATGACGAAAATACCAACAAAAAAATTGAAAAGCGTTTCAGCATAAGGATGGAAGGAGAAAAAGTAAACATCTTATTTACATTCGATAATCCTAACCCGACCCTCGGAGGTGTGAACGGAAAAATTATGGAGCCCGACGGAGTAACACCCGTAATGCGTGCTATGGTAAATATTTGCAATGAAGCATTAATTATTTTAGGTGCTACAAGGACAGATGTTAACGGTAACTATTCCATTAGTGGTCTAAAAGCCGGTTCATACTTTGTTTATACAAAATACGGAAAGTATGCAGGGATAAAGAATGTTACTTTAAAATTTAACGGACATTTTGAAACATGTAATTTTAATTTAAGAGGAAAAGGAAAGGTAATTATAAATCTTTTGGATCCCACGGGAAGCTTTCCGATCATGGGAGATGTTGAATTTAATTCTATAGTTTTCAAAGAGACGGAAAGAATATATATAGGATTTTACGGGGACCGGTCATCCTATACAACGGATATAAACGGACATCTTGAATTTAACAATATTTTTTGCGGGGATTTTAGCATTATTGCTTCAAACTCTTTCTATTCAACCAAAGTCCGCAAAAGAGGATCAATCGATTCTAACGGAGAAGAGAAGACTATAACGATAAGAATGAATGAGTCCGATAATCTGAACGGAGATGTGAAGGTAAAAGTTCTCGGTCTTGATAATACTACACCTGTCCCCGGAGCTAAAGTAACAATGAAAATACCTTTTTTTCCCGATATGGTTAAATATACCGACTCTAACGGTGAATTTTTGTTCTCAATGGTAAAACCCGGAAATTTCGTTGTTGAAGCTGAAAATATGCTCATTGATCAATATGATAATTATGGAATAATTAGTGACAAATCGGGATATATGGGTCATAACGGAGAACATGTTCAAATCAATATAAAACTTAAGGGGAGTGTCACCTTGAAGGTTACGGTAAAAAACGGAGATTCGGTGGTTCCTAATGCTGCCGTAACGTTAAAATCCATTTATTGTCCGGTCAAGATCCACCGAAAAACAACCGACAGTGAAGGTAAATGTACATTTTATAATGTGGTGGAAAATGATTTTACCGTTTCGGTACTTGATTCGGTTACCGCATTACACGGCGGTGCGGGAGTCAAGGTTTACGGACCGGGGAGTACCAAAGAGATTACGGTTCTTTTGGAGCCTTCGGGAACGGTCAGGGGAAAAGTTTTCAAGCCGAATTCATCGGAAACCGTCCCGAACGTTCGCATAAAACTGATTAGAGAATCCGATCCGTCAAATTTATTCAGTTTCACAACCTCTTCACAGGACGGCTCTTATGAATTTACAAGTGTACCGGTCGGAAAATTTTCTCTAATTGCTTACGATCCGATTTCGGGAAGACCTGGGAAAAGGTACGGGGAGATAAAGGGGGAAGGAGGCAACTATGACCTCGATATTACCCTTCAGGGAAGAGGTAATGTATCGGGAATATTTTATGATAATACAATGATCAATCCTGTTTCGGGAGCGGCAATAGAGATACGTAACAAGAAAAATTATTTTTATCCGATAAACGCCACAACCGATTCTTCCGGAAAATTTTCATTCGAACAGATAGCAAAAGGTGATTTTATAATACGTGCCAGAGATAAATCCACAGGTTTAACGGGAAGTGCCGAAGGTAAGATAAGTTATGAAGGTGAAGATGTTGTTGTAAATATTTTTTCTCAAGTATCGGGAAAAGTTAAGGGAATAGTTTTTGAAACTGATGGAGTCACCCCTGTTCCCAATGCAGGAATAAGGTTGAGAAGGGGTGAGAAAAATTACGGAACCGTTTCAAACGGTGAAGGACGTTACGAATTAAGCTATATACCGAAAGGTAATTTTTCCATTAATGCGTACGAACAAAACGGTAATAATAGAGGAACATCTTCCGGGGCAATTACTTTTAACGGTGAAGAAGCGGAGGTTAACATAATTTTCGAAGGACTCGGAACCATCAGTGGAAATGTCAAGGACGGAGGGGGAGTTTTGCTCTCGGGAAAAGAGGTGAAACTTTTTTACAAGGATAAATTGATAAATACTTTTATGACCGGACAAAACGGTGAATTCAATTTCCAAAATATTAATTTGGGAAAATTCACTGTTGAAGTGTACGACCCCGTATCCAGTTTTTCAGCAACTGTAAGCGGAACACTTTCAACTGCGGGGGAAACGAAAACCGTAAATCTTGTACTTGCGGAAGCGGGAACGGTTTCGGGAACGGTTCTGAATCCAAACGGAACTTCTCATGCCGACAAAGCTTATGTCGAAATAAAGGGTCCCGGATATACAAAAATGACATCCACCGACTCGGACGGAAATTTTACCTTTAATTATCTTAAATTAGGCGATTTTACTTTAAAAGTTAAAGGATTTAACAATTCGGGTAAGTATAGAAGCAGTGGTTCGATAGTTTCACACGGAGATACGGTTACCTTTAACGATATAGTCCTTGACAACGTAAGACCGGCGATAGACTCATTTTTTCCGGCTAACGGATCTTCAAATATTCCGATCTCAACAGGAATAACAATTATTTTTTCCGAAAAATTATCTCTATCAACCGTAAACGGAAACACCGTAAAACTTTTATCGGCAAGCGGACCCGTTCGGGGATCGGTTACAACCGGTTCGGACGGAAGAACAATTACGTTCACCCCCTCTTCACAGTTGAAGAGTTTCTCTCTCTACACGATTTCTCTTAACGGTGCAATCGAAGATATCGCGGGGAATACTTTGGGTAATAATTATCAGAGTTCTTTTACAACTTCGGATATCATTCCCCCTTCCGTGATCGGGATCAATCCTCCGAACAATTCTGCCGGTGTTGCGGTAAACACGGTTATAAAAGTAACTTTTTCAGAACCGATAAATTCATCCGATTTTAATGCAGGAAATATCAGTGTTAAAAAAGGGAATGATACGGTTAACGGCACACTACTTTTCAATGAGACAAAAACAGAGTTATCCTTCACCCCGACACAGGTTTTGATAGCAGACTCAACTTACAACGTGTCGATAACGGGATATAAAGATATCAGCGGAAATACCCAAAACGCAGTTTTTTCATCCGTATTCCATACTCCCGATACTATTTCTCCTTCAATAACCCTTGTTCCGCCTTCATCGGGTACAACGGTTACGGAAGGGACAAATGTTACGGTATCGGTAACTTTAAATAATTCTCCCGATACGGATAAAGTATATTTCTTCATTGACGGTGTTACAAAGAAAACGGATAGTTCGTTACCTTTTTCATACACATTTAGAGCCCCTTTGATAGCGGATATCGGAAGAACGAATTTCCTTGTGGAGGCTTTGGCGATTGATAAAGCTGGGAATCAAAGTACGAAGAGAAATATGACCTTCAACCTTCTTGCCGACAATCCCCCGCAAATAACTCTGACCGGACCTTCAAGTACGGTTGTATATCCGGGAAACTCGGTTAATTTTTCCGTTTCGGCAACGGATGATGTACTGCTGAAAAGAGTTACCATGACCGGATCCGGAGGGCTGTTAAACTATAGCAATATTTCAAATATTTCACAAAAGACATTCACGAAAAATTATACCGTTTCGATACCGGCGGATATTTTACCCGGAACGGTTTTGACTTTTAATGCGGTTGCAAAGGACAGCAGGGAAAATTCGGTATCGGGCGGGGTAATAACTCTCCATGTTCCTAACGATGAAAATCCCCCGACAATTACAATAACCTCACCTGCCGCCGACTCTTCGTTTGATCATAAAGATGTTATTTCGATTACGGCAAATGCATCGGATGATATAGGGATGAAAGAGGTTAACTTTTATCTTGATGACACGTTGTTAAACAAAGATACGCAAGAGCCGTACACGGCATCTTACACGGTTCCCCCCCTTGATAATGATAAAAATTCGGTCATTAGAGCGGAAGCGGTTGATCTGGCGGGAAAAATTACAAATTCACAGATAAATGTGGTACTTAAAAAACTTGTGGACGAGACTGCACCTGTTGTAACTTTGATCACCCCGTCGGACGGCTCTCTTGTGTACAAAGGAGAAAATCTTAAGATAAAAGCTTCGGCAACCGATGATGAAGGGGTAAGCAAGGTTGAATTTTATATTAACGGACAATTGACAGATACGAAAACGGCGGAACCTTACGAGACTACATACACGGTACCGGCGAATGCCGTCGCAGGAACATCTTTTGTCATTATGGTAAAAGCCGTAGATGTGGATTCAAAGGAAGCTGAAGATTCGGCAACCGTGGAAGTTATCGACGGTACGGTTATTCCGGCAGGAACGGTGATTGATGAGAATGACACATCTTACGATAACAAAACGGTAATAATCAACAGCGGAACCGTTACCGTAAACGGATCTCACACTTTTACCAATCTTCTCGTAAAAGAGGGTGGAAAACTTACAACCGGATCATCGACAACTTCAACTCTGAAAAAGATGGAACTTGAGGTGATCGGAAAAACGGTTATCGGACCGGATGCATCCGTCACGGTATCCGGCAGGGGATATTTGGGAGGTTATCGTGGAGGGAATAACAGTCAATACGGTAGGA
>CAYRAO010000012.1:0-8780 GCA_964422395.1 uncultured Clostridia bacterium | reverse complement strand
CAACGGATCAAACTCAACCCTTAACGGCGGAGCGGGAACCGTCTATCTGAAAAAAAGTACCGATATATACGGAGATTTGATCGTAGACAATAACGGAACAACTACGAATGCAAATTCCACAAAACTCCCTTCGGTCGGAGAAGGGCAGGTGTCTCTTCTGGAACCGAACAGGTTGCAGGGGAGCGGGATGACCTTTATTCCAAGTTCGTTAACGGGGATAAATATCAGATTCGTAATAGGTCAGTCGTACCACGGACCCCCTTTTAAAATAATTTCAAATACGGCTCAGGGGATATTCACCGACCCGTCTTCGGGAGATATGACACAATACGGAGCAGTGGGAACCGCTTTTAAGGGTGTACTTAATTTCAAAGATGTCCATATAAAAGGGAAGGCAAATGTCTATTCCTTCGATATTCTTGAAATATCGGGAACGAAAGAGGTCGAATCGGGATCGACCCTTGTTGAAGAAAATCAAAATTAAGAGGGATAAAAATGATAATGAATAAAAAGAAAATCATACTGTCTGTTTTATTAGTAGTTTCCGTTTTATCCGTGAACCTTTTTTCAGGTAACGGAAAGTTCACGGTTAGAAGAGGGAGACTCCTTTTTACCAAAATTTACGTAGATTTTAACAATAAGGTTGACAGGAGTTCCGTCAATGCGAATTCCGTCTATATTATGGGTAAGGATGGTGTGATACCTTCGAAAATAAAACTCCTCGGAAGAGGGAAATTGATGGAGATAAAACCTCTGTGTGATCACAGTGAGTTGTTTAAACCTATGATCCTTGTTATCAATCCCTCTTTAAAAAGTAGAACCGGACGCCATCTCAAGAAAGGGTTTGTAAAACTCTTCAACGTTCTTATCAATAAAAAGAAGAAGAGGGTATGGCAATCTCTAACTCTGTCAAAAAATCCGAAAGTAAAAGCAAACGCAAGATGGCTCTCTTTTTTCCCGATGAAAGATATGATCAAAAAGTTCCATAAGAAACCTTCCCGAAATGAGATTAAAAGCTGGAGAAAGGTTGAGAAACTGATTAAAAAGCTCTCTTTTATCAATTTCGGCATGAGAGGGAGAAGAGGTAATCACCCTCCGGTGATTACCGTTACGGGACTACCGGACGGCGGAACTTCGAATTCCGATGTTAAAATTAACGTTTCGGCAACGGACCCGGAAGGAGATCCCGTTTCAATAGTCTCTTTTCTTAACTACCGGATATACGTAAATAACACTCCAATTACCTTAAACGGAAATTATTGGTTTTTTACAATTGCTTTTGATAACCACTTCAACTGTTCCTATAAATTTGTAAAATTCAAGATAGATCGGTCAAATCCCGAATTTGTTTCCATAAATCCTTCTGAAGACGTAACCGTTACCGAACCGGAATTTACTATCTCGGGGGAAGTGTCGGGAGCAGAAAAAGTTATGATAAACGGCGAAGAGGTTACTCTTGATAACAACCGCTTTACTAAAACCTATACACTCGATCCGGGTCAAAATACTTTTGAGGTCAAAGCCGTTAACAGTGGCGGAACCGAAACCGTGAAAAATTTCACCGTAACCTATATTTCTGATACAAACCCTCCGAAAATAACCGTTTTGTCCCCTCTCAATAACTCTTTCACCAATTCGGGAACGGTAAATATTACAGGTAGAGTGACAGATGATAAAGGTGTGTCTGTCATAACCGGAAACGGAATTCAGGGAACCGTAACGGGCGAAGATTTTATCATTAACGGAGTTACCCTTTCGGAAGGGGAAAACAGCATAAAAATAGAGGCAATCGATCTTTCTGGGAATAAGTCCGATGCAAATCTGATTCTTGTCTTGGATACCATATTACCGGTGATAGATGTTACTTCTCCGGTGGCAGGGACTCTGATGAATTCTCAAAGTATCAATATAACCGGAAAGATAACCGATTCTTATCCTAAAAAGGTTTCTTTGAACGGAGCGGAAGGAGAACTTACCGGAAATAATTTCGGTTTCTCAAATGTTGCCCTGTCCGAGGGAGAAAATCAAATAAAAATAATCGGAGAAGACAGAGCCGGAAATTTAAAAGAGTATACGTTCAATATCCATTGCGATACCGTTTCTCCTGCTCTTTCCATAATATCCCCTGCTAACGGTTCAACTTTCTCAACCGGCGTTATTCCAGTTTCAGGAACGGTTTCGGATGACAATCTGAAAGATTTGAAAGTTAACGGAAAAATATGTGAAATTCAAAACGGATCGTTTACAACTACGGTTAACCTTTCTCAAGGGAGCAATTCCGTTGAAGCACAAGCTTCCGATGATGCGGGAAACAAGACAAAGGTCAATGTAATTGTAAATGTAGATTCAATTAAACCGATTTTAAATATTACGGAACCGATAAATAATATCACTGTTTCAACCGGAACAATATCCGTATCGGGAACGGCAGAAGATCCGAACATAGTTGAGGTAAAAGTTAACGGAGATACCGCTACCTTGAACGGATCGGCATTCTCATATTCACCGGTAACATTGACGGAAGGTGAGAACAGGATAAAAGTGGTAGCCGTAGATTCCTCCGGAAATTCAACGGAAAAGACGGTTATCGTGACCCTTGATTCCGTGCATCCTACGGTTGAATCGGTGACTCCGGCGGACAAGACGGCAAATGTTCCGCTAAACTCGGAAATTTCCGTTGTTTTTTCAGAACAGGTTAATGTTGACACGCTCTCCTCTTCGGGATTTATCTTAAAAGATTCCGCTGGAAATGTAATATCGGGGAGCTTTTCAATAACGGATATGACCGTCAAATTTTTACCGGCTTCACCCTTAAAAGACAGTGAAACTTACTCTTTATTGTTAACCGGTTCGGTTAAGGACAGAGCGGGAAACGGTTTATCAAACCCCTATTCGGGAACTTTTTCAACTCCCGACAAGACCCCTCCTAAATTACCGGTTATAAATACAGTTCCTGAAAAAACCTCGGAAAATTCGATAACATTAACCGGAACTGCCGAACCCCTTTCCACACTCTCCGTTTCGGGCGGATTGATAAATGTCGGTGGAAGTGCCGATTCCCAGGGAAATTTTTCACTTCAGGTATCACTTAATGAAAACAAGTTGAATACTCTTTGCATAACGGTAGCGGATTCAAGCGGCAATGTAAGTTCACCTGCATGTGTCTCTCTATACCATGAAAATATAGATTTTACGGTGACGGATGCGTTATATGAAGATAATAAGTTTACGGTCACTTTTTCCGATCCTGTTGACAAACTTACCGTTACAAACGTTAATTTTACGGTAACTTCAAATGCGGGTAACGAATCGGGTGCTTTCCTGTTTGAACAGGAAGATTCGAAAGTTATTTTTACCCCTCAAAATGATTTGACCAACTCACCTCTCAGGCTTGAGATCAAGACGGGAATTAAGAATAGGTCGGGGAAGAATCTCTCTTTTCCGTATGACGGTTTTTTTAATGCAAACGGATCGGCTATTGTTATTCAGGGAGCGGTTTACGATGATAATACCGGACTTCCGGTTGAAGGGGCTAAAGTTATACTCATCTCTACCGACGGGTCCCAACCGACTCAGCCGGTACCTTCCACCGTCACGACAAAAAAAGGTAAGTACGTTCTCCAACTGTCGGGAAATTTGAATGTGATAAGAATCAGTAAGGAGGGGTACCATTTTTCCGATCGGGTCATACGGAGCGTATCGGGTTTCGGATCAAAAGTTTTTGATTCTCTGCTTCACCCGAAAAACGGAGCAAAGAAGAATATTGTCACGGGAGAAGGGATAGTAAACATAAACGGTGTGGTCATAATTTATCCCGAGGGATTTGTTGCAGCCGAGACCGAAATATCGGTAACGGAGACAACGCCCCAATCAATTCAGGCAAAACTTCCCTACGGCTGGTCACCCGTCGCTTCGGTTTATGTCGGTGTCGGAGCGGAAACGTTAAAGCCGTTCTCCGTCAGAGTAAAAAACAGATTGAATATTGCCGAAGGGACAGAATTAATAGCTGCAAGATGGGATGAGTCGGTTTGGAAGTGGAGAGTCGTCTCAAAATCGGTTTCCGTTGCAAACAATGAGTTGTCAACCGTAGTGGATAAGCCCGGATTTATCTCGATTTTAATAGGAGATAAATTTCCTGTACCGCCTCCTTCACAAACTTCCGACGAACTATTGACCGGCGTATCTCCTAAAGATATTCCTCAAGCGGTTACTCCGCAATTTTCATTTGATCCCGAAAAGATATTTCCCGGGGATAATTCGGAAGGGTCGCTGAGTATTGTCCCCGTTGTTCCGAGCGGAACTCCCGTCCAAGCGGTTATTACGGGAAAATATGAATTATTGTCAGGTCAAAATATCACTTCCGATTCTTACGGGATGGATTTGACCTTGTACAATTTCGGAAAAAACATATCGGAATTAAAGTATAAAATATCGGCGGACAAAAAAATCAAAGTTACCGATATTAAACTCGGTACCATAAAAAATGATATCGTAAGGTACAATTCCGGAATTTCCGGTGTTGTAGTCGGGCGATCGGGCGGTACGGTTACGGGTGACGGCGGAACCGAAATAGTGATCCCTCAAAATGCAGTCTCAAATCCGATAGCCGTTACGATAAAAAAAGGGGAATTATCAAAACTATCACTTGCCGCACCTTCGGGATTTGATGTACTCGGTATTGTCGATCTATCTATCGGAGGGGCAAAGCTGACAAAGTCGGCGGTACTCTCAATCGCTTTAACGGAACAGGTATCGGTAGGGGACTCGACTCTTGTTGCCGCAAGGCTGAGCCGTTTTGGTTCCGAGTTAAGGTGGATATTCCAAAGTTCCTGTACAATAGATAATCAGATCATTAAGAGCGAACAAAATCAGATGCTCCCTCAAGAGGGGATAAGGGAAGGGGGAATATTTATTTTCTTAAAGAGCAATTCAGCTTCGGGATTTGTAAAAGGGGTTGTCTCTTTTGAAAATCAACCTATTGATTCAGCGGAAATATCGGTTAATTCACACGGATTGTTCTCATCTTCTTCAGGAGACGGATCGTACGTAAATACCGTCCCTGCCGGTAGCTTTTCGGTCACGGCAAAGAGGATTGATACCGGAGATTCGATAAACGGGAGCGGAAATTTATCTTCTCCGGGTGAGATAGTTAATCTGAATCTTAATATATTGAGGGTAGGTCCTGAAATAACGGGGATAACCCCTCCCGACGGAAGCGAAGGGATCCCTCTGAAAGGGAAAATAACATTCCTGTTCTCAAAGAGTATAAAAGCCTCAACGTTCACCTCCTCGAACATTTTCATAAAAGACGGTCCTGATAACGTTAACGGAAGTTTTTCATTGTCGGGAGACGGAATGAGGGGAGTGTTTACTCCGAACGGTGATTTTCCGTCCGATACCCTTATCTCAATAACGGTAACAAACGGAGTACAAGATACATTCTCAAACCCATTACAGAGTGTTTTTGCTTCAAATTTTAAAACCGTGGATATAACGCCTCCTGAATTTGACCATTCCAAAATCCAAACGGTTCTGCCGGAAAACGGATTTGCGGTCGTAAAAGGGGAAGCGGGCTCCGCTGAAGCCGGATCTACCTTAACGGTATCTAATTCGAGAACGGGAGAGACCGTGAACGTAACGGTTTTAACGGACGGTTCGTTCGAAATCTCAATAGCGGCTAAAATAACGGATAAACTTTCCATAAAAATAATAGACGGTTCAAATAATATAATCGAACTTGAAGATAAACCTTTTGTTAGCAGTGACGGAAGAAAGGTGTTGATAGAAAACAAAGCTATGGAATATATTTCCCCCGAAGGGATCGGTATTAAAGTGGAAGAGGGAACTTTTTCAACTCCGGTTGTCATAGGGCTTTATGAAGAATCGAATCAGGCACTTCTTGCCGATATGCCGAACGGTTTTAGCAGGTTGAAAAGTATCAGATTGGATCTTAACGGAGAAAGACCTCTAAAACCGATAAAACTATCGGTTCCGGCACCGAGCGGAGTAACTGAGAATTCGAAAATGTTCATTGCAAAAGAGGTAAATATGTTCGGGGAAAACAGACTTATGGTAGTTGATTCCGTTTCACTTAAATCGGGAGGAAGAATTGAAGTGAATTCACCTCCGTGGCCGGGTGTTACATCCGACGGAATCTACTCAATGATGTTGAATAGTTCATTATCCCTTGGATATGTAAGTTGTCCGGAAGGTCTTGTTGCCGGTCTTGCACTTATTAGTGAAAATTTTGTTTTCCTCTCGTCGTACTCTTCCAATTTTTTAATGCTAACACCGGTCGGCACTCCCGTCAAGATAGAGGTAAAAAATGAATTTACCGGAGAAACATTGTCTGAAATATCGGGAACGGGTCCCGCCTCGGAAGGTCAGAACTACTCCTTCGAATCGGTATTAAACGATAACGAACCTCCTTCAATAACAATGGTTTCGGGATTGACCACATTCGGATTCGATGTGAATCAACGGGAAATAAGATCGGGAGGCTTAACCGTCAAACCAAAATTTAACGGTAATAAGATAAACGGATTTACTCTGAAAGGAGATAAAGGGGCGGCTGTCATAGTTGATAATAAAGAAGAACCGGAAGGGAAGATAAGGGTATTTAAGCTTAACAGGGAAAAGAAAAAATATGAAGAGTTGATCTCCTTTTCAGCCGACAGAGACGGCGGTTTTTCAAAAGATATTGAATGTAAGAAAAATGACAAAATAATAGTAAGTGTCGAAAGGGGAGAACTCCCTCTCGGTAACGAATTTATAATCTCTTTTTCGGAACCTCTGTTCAAATATAACGATAATCAAATACCGATAAGGATAACCGAAGCGAAAAACGTAGGTACACCGTTCGGAGATCCGAAAGATATTAAAATTTATGCAAATATCCTCCCTTCAAGAATGGGATTGTCGGTTAAAACTGCGGAAAATTTAAAAGAGGGAACACGATATATTCTGGAAACGGATAAACTGAAGGACGGCAATGGAAATCCTCTATCCGTAAAGATGGATTTTAGGACAAAGAGATCGGTCGTTATCAATTCGCAAATCAACTTCGGAAGAGTTTACGATACACTGCTTCACGGCGGTTATCTCTATGTCGCAACCGGTGACCGCGGTATCAGGGTAATGGATGTTACAAATCCGAAAAATTACAGGACTGTTGCAACCTATAGCAACATAGCGGGTGCGGTAAGGGCTCTCTCACTCGACGAGAATAATAATCTCGTTGTCGTAGGAGGAGGAGCATTATCCCGCGGATATATCAAAGTGTTCGATATATCAAACCCTTTGGTGGAGAATCAGGTAAAGAGTCAGATAATCAGTAGCATAAATGGTTCGGGAAACGATGATTCCGGTTTTCCGAGAAAGGTCTATATTATCGGGAAATTTGCATTTGTTGCCGTTCAGTCTTTCGGAATGGTTGTTGTCAATATGGAAAAGATGAGTGCAAATTCCAACTCTCATGCCGTAATAAATAGAACTCCCGAAGAGTGGATAAAGAACGTTAAAGTATATTCGAAAAGGACGGATAACGGATCGGGCGGTTTTGATACAAAATTTTATGCGGTAACTCTCATAGATCGTTTCGGATTAAAAATATTCAATGTGACCGATCCCGCCCATCCGGAGGTAGTAGGTTCATTTGATAGCCAAAGCAACCATCTCTTTAAGAATCTTGAAGTGTCAAAGAACTATTGGGTAGATACGAATCGGAACGGTTATGCCGACAGAGTGGAAGATGTCAATGAGAACGGGAGGCTTGATCAGGGTGAAGATTTTAATAAAAACGGCATACTTGATCAAGGAGATGATAAAAACGGAAACGGAGTATTTGACAATGAAGAGAGGGATTTAGCTTTTTTTACAGCACCTTCGAGCAAGATAGTGTATGTCTTCGATATCACCGACCCCTCCTCTCCGGTTAATTTCGGAGAGATAAATATTGCGGGTAATTCGCATACGGGAGATATGTTCGTTGACACTGCCAAAAGGGTTATATACGTTAATTCCGATAAAGGGCTCCAAACTTACGATATGAACATATCGGGATATATTGATCCTAATGAAGGTAGCAGACTATTATCCGTTGCTAAAACATCGGGGCGGTCAAGATTCGGATTGACTGTTGATACCGAAATGAATATCGCATATACGGGACAGTTTGGGAAAGGAGTTGATATAGTAAAGCTTTCAAATCCCGAGTTAAGGATTGTTTATGAAAATAACGGGACCTATATCTCTCCGAAAAAGATCTCTCCGATAGGTATTCACAGTGAAGATAATCCGATGAATTATCCCGGAGAGATAAGATTGAAGATCAAATTGCCGGGAGGGATAGGTGATTTTGTAGAAGCGGATATCTTTAGCCTTAACAGAAAATATTCAAGAAAGATCCCATGGGGTAAGAACGGGATTAAACTTTATCTGAAAAACATTAAACTTAAAAGGGTCGGAACCGCATTATCCGACGAAAACTATAATATTTTCATGTCCGATCCGATAAAGATCAAGATTGATCCGTCGGCGGATAACGGAACCGGATATGAAAAATTGCTCTCGGGGGAGATAATAAAAGCGGTTTTGAACAAATCGGTTGCAACAAAGAGCGGTGACTATCTGTCGGAATCCGATTGTTTGATGATTTTTGATGAGAAGAGGTCAATCCCTGCCGAATTGATAGATAAAAAGGAAAATATCGGAGTTGTATCTTCCGCCGAATCCACTAATTCGCCGGTGAATAATCCTTCTGTCTATGAGGGGGTGATGTT